>NZ_BPER01000001.1:0-695295 GCF_020521355.1 Leifsonia sp. LS1 | reverse complement strand
ACATCCCCCGCGCCGCCCCCCCCCCGCGCCCCCCCCGCCGCAATCGCGGGGTCGCATCCCGCCGCTCTGCGCATGGCGGAGCGACGGAATGCGACCCCGCTGTGCGGCAGCGGGCCACCCGCCCTTCCGCTCGCGCCCGCCGCGGCGTTAGAGTGCGGCCAGGGCCGTGCGCGCCCATCGGGAGGAGTGTCGTGACCGATCTCTCGGGCCGCAGGGCCCTCGTCACCGGAGGCGCCAGCGGCATCGGCCGTGCGTGCGTCGAGGCGCTCGCCGGCGCGGGTGCCCACGTCACCATCGCCGATCTCAACGGGGACGCCGCGCGTGCGGTCGCCGAGAGCGTCGGCGGCGAGGCGTGGGAGGTCGACCTGTCGCAGACGGAGGCCCTCGACGACCTGCGCCTCGACGTCGACATCCTGGTCAACAACGCGGGCATCCAGCACGTGCGCCCCATCGAGGAGTTCGAGCCGGAGCGCTTCCGGCTGCTGCTGACGATCATGCTGGAGGCGCCGTTCCTGCTGGTGCGGGCGGCACTGCCCGGCATGTACGAGCGCGGGTTCGGCCGCGTCGTCAACATCTCGAGCGTGCACGGTCTGCGCGCCTCCGCGTACAAGTCGGCGTACGTCGCCGCCAAGCACGGCCTGGAGGGCCTGTCGAAGGTGACCGCGCTCGAGGGCGGCCCGCACGGCGTCACGTCCAACTGCATCAACCCCGGCTACGTGCGCACTCCCCTCGTCGAGAAGCAGATCGCCGACCAGGCGCGTCTGCACGGCATCCCCGAGGCGGAGGTGGTCGAGAAGGTGATGCTGACCGAGTCCGCGATCAAGCAGCTCGTCGAGCCGACGGAGGTCGCGAGCCTGGCGCTGTGGCTCGCCGGCGATGACTCCCGCATGGTCACCGGCGCCAGCTACACGATGGACGGCGGGTGGAGCGCGCGGTGACCGGCTACCGCACGTTCCGGGCCCCGGTCCCCGGCGGCGAGCTGGCCGGCGGCGTCTGGAACACCGATGCTCCGGCCGCGGGCGGCTCGTCCGGCCCGACGCTCGTCGCCATCCACGGCATCACGGCCAGCCACCGCGCGTGGGAGCTCGTCGCGGCCGCCCTTCCCGACACTCGCCTGATCGCGCCCGACCTCCGTGGCCGCGGCCGCAGCTCCGGGCTGCCGGGCCCGTATCGGCTCGTGGACCATGCCGACGACGTCGTCCGGGCGATGGATGCGCTCGGCGTCGACCGCGCGCCGGTCGTGGGTCACTCGATGGGCGCGTTCGTCGCGGTGCGCGTCGCCGAACGCCATCCCGACCGTGTCGAGCGGCTGGTGCTCGTGGACGGCGGGCTCCCGATCCCCCAGCCGCCCGGTGTCGCCCCGGAGGACCTCCCCTCCGTCGTGCTCGGGCCCGCGCTGCAGCGTCTCGGGATGCGGTTCGCGTCACCCGAGGAGTACCGCGCGTTCTGGCACGCTCACCCGGCGATCGGCCCGTGGTGGAACGACGCCATCGAGCGGTACGTCGACTACGACCTGGTCGGTGAGGCGCCCGCGCTGCGGTCCAGCGCGGCCGAGGCCGCCGTCTCGGTGAACGCTCTCGAACTGGACGGCAGCGCCGGATACGCCGAGGCGCTGGCCGGGTTGACGCTGCCTCTCGCCTTCCTCCGGGCACCGCGCGGCCTACTCGACGCCGACCCGCTGTACGACCCGTCGGTGGTCGCCGACTGGGCCCGCCGGCTGCCCGCGATGCGCGTGCACGAGACCGACGACCTCAACCACTACACGATCGTGATGACCGAGGACGGCGTGCGGCAGGTCCTCCCGCTGCTCCACCCCACCCGAACCGAGGAGACCCCATGACCGGAACCCTGCTCGCGGGCGTCGCCGCCCGACGCGTTCCCACCGACCGCCTCTCGGCGAACGTGCTCGAACGTCCCTCGTCGGGGGAGGCGCAGGCGACCGTGCTGTTCGTGCACGGCAACGTGTCGTCGTCGCTGTTCTGGCAGCCGCTGATGCTGGCGCTCCCGCACACGGTCCGCGCGCTCGCCGTCGACCTGCGCGGCTTCGGCGACTCCGAGACCCTGCCGGTGGACGCCACCCGCGGCGTGCGCGACTTCTCCGACGATGTCGCCGCGGTCGCGGACGCCCTCGGAACGGGACCGGTGCACCTCGTCGGCTGGAGCATGGGCGGCGGCGTCGCGATGCAGCTCCTCCTCGACCGCCCGGACCTGGTGCGCACCCTCACCCTCGTCTCCACGGTGTCGCCGTACGGCTTCGGCGGCACAGGTGCGGACGGCGGGCTTCTCAACGCCGACGCGTCGGGTACCGGAGGCGGCGGCGCGAACCCGGACTTCGTAGCACGGCTGCGGGCGGGCGACACGGGCGAGGAGTCCCCGACTTCGCCGCGCGCCGTCTACCGTTCGTCGTACGTCGCCCCGGGCTTCCAGTCCGACTTCGAGGACCTCTGGGTGGAGTCGATGCTCAGCACCGCGACCGGCGAGGACAACTATCCGGGCGACGCGTCCGCGACCGAGCACTGGCCGGGATTCGGCCCCGGCACCCGAGGGGTGCTCAACACGATGGCGCCGACCTACTTCGACACCTCCGGCATCGTCGACCTCGCGGAGAAGCCGCCCGTGCTGTGGATCCACGGCGCGCTCGACGCGATCGTGGGCGACGCCTCCTACTTCGACCTCAACCAGCTCGGCGCGGCCGGGATCGTCCCGGGCTGGCCGGGAGAGGAGGTCGCGCCTCCGCAGCCGATGCTCGCCCAGACCCGCGCCGTGCTCGACCGCTACGCGGCGGCCGGGGGCAGCTCCCGCGAGGTCGTCTTCGACGACTGCGGCCACTCGCCCCACATCGAGAAGCCCGACGAGTTCCTCGCGGAACTGCTCGCGCATCTCGGCTGAGCGCCGAGAGAGATCAGTCGTAGCGACCTCGGCGGCGACTCACCCGCGACGACTCACCGGCAACGACTCACCGGCAACGACTCACCCCTCGGCGAGAGCGAGGAGCGCACCGCGGTCGAGGCCGAGCATGCCCTCGACGGCATGGGCCAGGAGGGGGTGCCGCTCGCCCGCGCCGCCCCAGCGGACCAGTCCCTGAGCGTTGAGGCCGTCGATCGTGCCGAGCAGCTGCCAGGCGGCCGCGGCGGCGTCGGGCACACGGAACTCGCCGGTGGCGACGCCCTCCTCCACCACCTCCAGGAGCAGCGCCTGCCAGGCGTCCATCTGCTCCCGGACCGCTACCGCGAGCCGTTCGTTGCGACGGCCGAGGGCGAAGGCCTCGACCCAGACCGTGGTCACGTCGTCGCGCGTGCCGTCGAGCAGGGTCCGCAGCACGGCGGCGATCCGCCCGATCGGGCCGTTCTCGGCTGCGAGCAGGGCGCGCACCTCGCCGATCTCCGGTGCGACCGCGGCCGCGAACGTCGTCGCGACCAGCTCGTCCATCACGGGGTGGTAGTGGGCCACCAGGGCCGGCGTGACGGCGGCCCGGGAGGCGACGCCGCGCATCGTGACGGCGGTGAGGCCCTGGTCGAGCGCCAGATCGCGCGCGGCGTCCGCGATCGCGGCACGGCGTTCGGCGGGTGGACGGCGGGCTGCTCTTGACATGGTGGGTTCAGTATAGGTACCTTCGAGCACATCTATTGATCACTCGATCAACAAAGTCACGACCGACGGAGGTTCGCATGAGCTGGCGTATGCCCGCCGAGACCGCACCGCACGAGCGCACCTGGATGGCCTTCCCGCGCGCCGGGATCACCCTCGGCGACGACGCCGCCTCGGCGGAGGAGGCCTACGCCGCCTGGACCGCCGTCGCCCACGCGACCGCGGAGTTCGAGCCGGTCACGATGGTCGTGGACCCGAGCGAGCGCGCTCGCGCCGCGCGCATGCTCGGCTCCCACATCGAACAGGTGGAGGCGCCCCTCGACGAGTTCTGGATGCGCGACTTCGGCCCGACCTTCGTCCTCGACGACGAGCGCCCCGGTGTGCTCGGCGCGGTCGACTGGGTCTTCAACGGGTGGGGGGACCCGGCCTGGAGCGAGTGGGAGAAGTCGGCGGAGATCGCCCGCTTCGTCGCCGACCGCACGGGCGCGGAGCTCGTCAGCTCGCTGCTGGTGAACGAGGGCGGCGGCATCCACGTCGACGGCGGCGGGACCGTGCTGGTCACCGAGACCGTGCAGCTCGATCCGCGCCGCAACAGGTACGCCGACAAGGCCCGCGTGGAGGCCGAGCTCGCCCGCACGATCGGCGCGACCCACGTGGTCTGGCTGCCGCGCGGCCTCACCCGTGACTACGACGACTTCGGAACCAACGGCCACGTCGACATCGTGGCGACCATCCCCTCCCCCGGCCGTCTGCTCCTGCACAGCCAGCGCGACCCCGAGCACCCCGACCACGCCGTCTCGCGCGAGCTGCGCGCGCTGCTCGCCGACACCACGGACGCCGCCGGGCGTTCGTGGGAGATCGTCGACCTCCCGGCGCCCGCCACCCTGCGCGACGCGGAGGGCTTCGTCGACTGGAGCTACGTGAACCACCTCGTCGTGAACGACGGCGTCGTCGCGTGCGGCTTCGGCGAGGAGCGCGCCGATGCCGAGGCGACCGAGATCCTGGAGGCCGTCTACCCGGGCCGTCGGGTCGTCATGGTCGACTCGCGGCCGATCTTCGAGCGCGGCGGCGGCATCCACTGCATCACGCAGCAGCAGCCCCTCGTCCCCGGGTCGGCGTCTGCGGCGGCCGCGCGATGAGCGTCGACGTCGTCGAGGCGACGATCGCGCAGCTGCGTTCGGCGCTCGAGAGCGGAGCGACGACAGCGGTGGAGCTGGTGGAGGCGTACCTCGCCCGCATCGACGCCTACGACACGGCCGGCCCGCGCCTCAACGCGGTCGTGGTGCGCGACCCCGGTGCGCTCGCGGCGGCGCGCGCGTCCGACGAACGGCGCGCCCGGGGCGAGACACGCGGGCCGCTGGACGGCATCCCGTACACCGCGAAGGACAGCTACCTCGCCCGCGGGCTCACCGCCGCCGCCGGCTCGCCCGCGTTCGAGCACCTGATCGCGCAGCGCGATGCCTTCACGATCGAGCGGCTGCGCGCCGGCGGTGCCGTCTTGCTCGGCCTCACCAACATGCCCCCGATGGCGAACGGCGGCATGCAGCGCGGCGTCTACGGGCGCGCCGAGAGCCCTTACAACGCCGACTTCCTCCCGGCGGCCTTCGGCTCCGGCTCGTCGAACGGATCGGGCGCCGCCACCGCGGCGAGCTTCGCGGCCTTCGGGCTCGGCGAGGAGACGTGGTCGTCCGGCCGAGCCCCCGCCTCCAACAACGCCCTCTGCGCGTACACCCCGTCGCGCGGCGTCATCTCGGTGCGCGGCAACTGGCCGCTCGTGCCGACGATGGACGTCGTCGTGCCGCACGCGCGCACCATGGCGGACCTCCTGGAGGTGCTGGAGGTCGTCGTGGCCGACGATGCGGAGACCCGCGGGGACTTCTGGCGCGTGCAGCCGTGGATCGATATCCCCGCGTCGTCCGCGGTGCGGCCCGCGTCGTACCCGGCGCTCGGCCGAGACGCCTCCGGGGCGGACCTCGCAGGCAAGCGGTTCGGCATCCCGCGCATGTACATCAATGCCGATCCGGAGGCCGGGACCGGCACCGGTGGACCGACGGGCAGGGGCGGGATCGGCGGCGCGACCGGTCAGCGCATCGAGACGCGGCCCTCGGTGATCGCCCTCTGGGAGGAGGCCCGGCGAGCGCTGGAGGCCGCCGGGGCGGAGGTTGTCGAGGTCGACTTCCCGGTCGTCTCGAACTACGAGGGCGACCGCGCCGGAGCCCCGACCATCGCGACGCGCGGGCTGGTCTCTCCCGAGTACCTGCACAGCGAGATCGTGGACCTCTCCGCCTGGGGCTGGGAGGACTTCCTCCGAGCCAACGGCGATCCCGCGCTGCACACGCTGGCCGAGGTGGACGGCGCGGCCATCTTCCCGCCCCCGCCCGGCGCGCTCCCCGACCGCTACACGGGCTTCGACGACGACATCGCCGAATACCCCGCATGGGTGCGGTCGCATCCCGGGGCGACACTGGAGAGCATCCCGCACCTGGCGGAGGGGCTCCGCGGCCTGGAGGAGACCCGCCGCGTCGACCTCGAGCAGTGGATGGACGCGCTCGGCCTCGACGCCGTCGTCTTCCCCGCCGTCGCGGATGTGGCGCCCGCCGATATGGACGTCGACCCCGCGTCCGCCGACCTCGGCTGGCGCAACGGGGTGTGGGTCGCGAACGGCAACCTCGTCCCGCGCCACCTCGGCATCCCGACGGTGACCGTGCCGATGGGCACGATGGCCGACATCGGCATGCCGGTCGGGCTCACCTTCGCGGGTCGCGCGTACGACGACACCGCCCTGCTGTCGCTGGCCGCCGCCTTCGAGGCCACCGGCACGCGCCGCACGGAGCCGCCGCGCACCCCGCGTCTCTGAGCGGGGGCGCCGGCGCGGGCGATTCGAGCCGCGTGTCGGGAACGGCCGGGGGGTATCACCCTCATTCCGTCCGGACGTGCGCGGGCGCGTCGGGCGTCGCCGTGTGGGCGGGAGCGGACTCGCGCATCCCGACGATGAGGAGGTACAGCGCGAGCGACAGCTCCCACGCGAACATCGGCGCCGCCGCGATGCCGCCGGCGGCCGAGACCTGCGGGATGAGCCCGTAGAGAATTCCCATCGCCGACGCGAGCAGGCTCGCGCAGCCGACGAGCCCGAGGATCGGGATCCACCGGGGAACGAGCCCCGAGCGCAGGAGCAGGATCGCGAGGAGTGCCGTGCTGGCGATGAGGACGACGTTGGGTCCGAGCAGGAACGTAGCGTCGTGGAGCGCGACCAGGGCCGCGGTGACCGGTCCGCCGCCCGCCGGCTCCGCGCCGCGCGCCGCGTCGAGCGCCAGCACGCTCGCGACGCCGGTGAGGATGATCGCCGCTTCGAGGGTCCTGAGCGCGACGTGGCCGAGGGCGAACGCCGCCCCGGAACGCTTCACGACCGGATAGAGGCCGACCGCCGTGCCGACGACCGAGAGCGCCAGCACAACCTCCAGCAGCGCGCCGGTGCGAGCGGCGCCGTGCACGACCGACCCCGAAGCACCGCCGAGCAGCGGCGCATAGAGCACGGTCGCGACGACGGAGGTGGCGTGCGTGACGAGGTAGAGCACGCCGACGGCGAGGGAGGTGCGCCTGAGTGGGGCCATGATCGCTCCTTTTCGTAAGGTGTACGGTGTACACCTTTGAACGATAGGTGTACGGCGTACGCTTGTCAATGGAGGGGCGGATGACGACGATCGACGGTGAGGCGACCGACAGGACGACCGGGCGGCGCGCACGACTGAACCGCGACGCCGTGCTGCGGCGTGCGGTCGAGCTCGCCGATGCCGAGTCGCTCGACGCCGTGAGCATGCGCCGCCTGGCCGGGGAGCTCGATGTGGTCCCGATGGCTCTCTACAAGCACGTCTCGGGCAAGGACGATCTGACGACCGGGATGCTCGACCTGGTGGTGCGCGGCATCGCGCACGGCGACGACGACACAGGTCTCCCGGCATCATCGGTCGACGGCGAACCGGATCCCTGGCGGTCGGCTCTCCGACGGCGCATCCTGGCCGCGCGAGCCTCCCTTCTGGAGCACCCGTGGGCATTGGCGGTGATCGAGTCGAGCACGACGCCCACGCCCGCCGTCCTCGACTACATCGAGGGCACGATCGCGCTCTTCCTTAATGGCGGATTCTCCGCCGGCCTCACGCACCAGCTCATGCACGCCCTCGGTTCGCGCCTGTGGGGCTTCACCCATGAACTGTTCCCCACACCGCCCCCGGCCTCCGCGGACGAGGCCGCCGCAGCCGCGGCCCAGCTCGCCGACCGCTATCCGTGCATCCTGCGCATCGCCGACGCCGCCCACCACGGTCGTGACACCATCCTGGGACCGGGCTGCGACGACCAGTACGAGTTCGAGTTCACGCTCGACCTGCTGCTCGACGGGTTCGAGGCGCGAAGGGCGGCGGAGCGCCGCGACGCGACGCCGCGCGACGTGCAGCCGAAGGCCTGACCGCGGGAAGCGGCCGTCACCCGTCCTCACCGCCTACGCCGTCACCCCGCACCCTTCCGCCGTGACGCGGTCGTCCGTTCCGACCTGGACGACCACGATCGCGTCGTCCGTCCGCCACGCCCCGAACACGATGGAGCGGCCCGCGCCATCGCTCACGGCGTAGGTGAGGAGCGCCTCGCCCTCGACCGAGGTGCGCCGGGCGTCGGGATACGCGATCGTCACCTGCCCGATGGTCGAGCCGAGGCCGATGCCGTCCGAGGTGCGCGGGGAGACGCCCGCAGCCGCCGGAGCCCCGGCGGAGGCGACCACGATCTGCGTGACGCCGTCGGCGGCGGACTCCGCGGTGCCGATGCGCAGCCCCGACGGTCCCGTGACGAAGTCGAGGCCGCAGGCGCCGGCTGGGGGCTCCGGCGCGAACGCGGCGAGCGCCTCCTCCCGCGCTGTCGACGCGTCGCCCAGCACGACAGGCCCCACACCGGCGTAACCGATGGTCCAGGTCTCCGGCCGCGCGGGATCGGCCGCCCCTGCAGCATTCCCCGCACCGGGCCCCTCTCCCGGCACCGCGGTGCCGGACGGCGCTCCGTTCGCCCCTGCTCCGCTCGTCGCCGCCCCGCTCGGCGCGATCGTCTCGGAGCCGGGGGCCGCCTGAGGTGTCGTGCAACCACTCAGTGCGAGCGCCAGCCCGACGGCGGCCACCGCCCCCACGAGTCCGCCCCACCTCCCTGCACGCGCCCGCTGTTCCGCGCCGACGCCCCGGAGCCGCGCACGCCCTCGAAGCCGCGCACACCGTCGCACTCCCCGCATACGCCCCCTCGAATCCATCCGTTCCCACAACCTATCCATCGCACCCTCCCCCTCACCAGCGATCCTCGCGCGGATCACTCCCCCGATGGACGCGGATGCGCCTTTCGGTGGATGACGGCGCTCTCCACCGTTGCGAGGGTGGAGGAATGCTCCTCCCGCGTCGCCTCCTTCTCACCACGGCCCTGACCGTGTCCGCCGTGCTCGCCCTCGCCGGGTGCACGGCAGCGACGCCCGGGACCCCCTCCGGCTCGGGCGCCGGTGCGGCGCTCGGCGCGGGCGGCGCGCTGACCGATGACGACGGGTACATCCCCGAGGGGGCCTCCCTCCCGCTCGACAGCGATGCGCCCGCGGTGCAGCGCCTGAGCCCGGCTCTGCTCGACGCCCTGCGCGAGGCGCGGTCCGTCGCTCTCGGCCGCGGGACGGACATCACGATCGCCGACGGCTGGCGCTCCGAGCGCTACCAGGAGCAGTTGTTCGCCGACGCGGTCCGCACCTACGGCAGCGAGGAGGAGGCGTCCCGCTGGGTCAAACGCGGAGCCGACTCGGCACACGTCACCGGCGACGCGGTCGACATCGCGACCGCAGACGCGATGGACTTCCTGAACCGCTTCGGCGCCGAATGGGGGATCTGCCAGGCGTACGCGAACGAGCTGTGGCACTTCGAGCTCCTCGCCGATCCCGGCGGCGACTGCCCGGCGCCGGCGGCGGACGGCCGCGGCTGACCGGCGGGGTCCCGACACCCGCCGCCCGCGCCGTCCCCTTCCCTCTAAACTTGTGGTCGTGTCCAAAGTCTTGAGCAGTCTCCCGGTCGGTGAACGAGTCGGCATCGCGTTCTCGGGGGGTCTCGACACCTCCTGCGCGGTCGCCTGGATGCGCGAGAAGGGTGCGATCCCCTGCACCTACACCGCGGACATCGGGCAGTACGACGAGCCGAACATCGGTGAGGTCCCCGGTCGCGCCCACGAGTACGGCGCCGAGATCGCCCGCCTCGTCGATGCGAAGGCCTCCCTTGTGGAGGAGGGCCTGATCGCCCTGCAGTGCGGCGCGTTCCACATCCGCTCCGGCGGCAAGACCTACTTCAACACCACTCCGCTGGGCCGCGCGGTCACCGGCATCATGCTGGTCCGGGCGATGATGGAGGACGGCGTCGAGATCTGGGGCGACGGCTCCACCTACAAGGGCAACGACATCGAGCGGTTCTACCGTTACGGCCTCGTCGCCAACCCGCGCCTGCGCATCTACAAGCCGTGGCTCGACTCCGCGTTCGTCGAGGAGCTCGGCGGCCGCAAGGAGATGAGCGAGTGGCTCGTCGCCCGCGGCTTCCCGTACCGCGATGCGACCGAAAAGGCGTACTCGACCGACGCGAACATCTGGGGTGCGACGCACGAGGCGAAGCGGCTCGAGGAGCTCGACGCCGGTCTCGACATCGTCGACCCGATCATGGGCGTCGCCGCGTGGCGGGAAGACGTCGAGGTCGCCCCGGAGACCGTGTCCGTGCGCTTCGAGGCGGGCCGTCCGGTCGCCCTCAACGGCGTCGAGTTCCCCGACGCGGTCGCTCTGGTGCTCGAGGCGAACGCCATCGGAGGCCGCCACGGCCTCGGCGCGTCCGACCAGATCGAGAACCGCATCATCGAGGCGAAGAGCCGCGGCATCTACGAGGCGCCGGGCATGGCCCTGCTGCACATCGCGTACGAGCGCCTCCTCAACGCCATCCACAACGAGGACACGGTCGCCAATTACCACGACGAGGGCCGCCGACTGGGCCGTCTGATGTACGAGGGCCGCTGGCTCGACCCGCAGTCGCTCATGCTGCGCGAGTCGCTGCAGCGCTGGGTCGGCTCGGCGATCACCGGCGAGGTCACCCTGCGCCTCCGCCGCGGCGACGACTACACGATCCTGGACACGACCGGCCCGGCGCTCAGCTACCACCCGGACAAGCTGTCGATGGAGCGCGTCGGCAACGCCGCGTTCGGCCCCGGAGACCGCATCGGCCAGCTGACCATGCGCAATCTCGACATCGCCGACTCACGCTCGCGCCTCGAGCAGTACGCGGCCTCGGGTCTGATCGGCGGCCCGACCGCCGATCTCGTCGGCACCCTGGAGGCCGGCAGCGCCCGCGCCATCCTGGAGCTCGACGTCACCGACACGGACGACACCCTCGCCCGCGAGATCGACGCCAGCTCCGAGGGCGCCGCTTTCGACGCCGGCACCGACTGAGCAGAACCCCTCCCGCGAGCGCGAGATAGTCAGCCGGCTGAGTATCTGGCGTAGGGTGAGGGGCATGGCTAGGCGCATCGGGGTCGTGGCGGGATGGGTCGCGGGCGTGCTCGTGCTGGTGGTCGTCGGGTTTCTGGGCTGGGCGAACACGCCCATGATGGGCGAGCGGCAGGCCGCGATCGAAGCGTGGACGGATCCCGCCGTGCAGATCCGGGATGCCGGGGACGCCGTCGTCGTGGCCCCGACCGGCCAGGCGTCCGGCGAAGGGCTCGTCTTCATCCCCGGAGCGCGCGTCGACCCGTACGCCTACCTCCGCAAGCTCTCGGGCGCGGTGGCGGAGACGGGGCTGACCGTGGTCGTCACGAAGCCGACCCTCAACCTGGCCTTCTTCGACACCCGCCCGCTGAGCACCTTCACGAGCCTCGCTCCGGCGGTGGACGAGTGGGCCGTCGGCGGCCACTCCCTCGGCGGCGTGCGCGCCTGCCAGCTCGCCGACGACCCCGTCGTCAAGCGACTCATCCTGTTCGGCAGCTACTGCGCGAACGACCTGTCGCAGACCGGTCTCGAGGTGCTCTCCATCGGCGGCGAGCGGGACGGCCTGAGCACTCCCGCGAAGATCGAGGCCGCGGCGCACCTGCTGCCCGCCGACGCCACGTTCGTGGAGGTGCCCGGGATGACGCACGCGCAGTTCGGCGACTACGGCCTGCAGCCCGGCGACGGAACCGCCGCGATCAGCGACGATCAGGCGCGCGACGCGATCACCGCCGCACTCACCTCGGTACTCTGAGGGGGTGGACCAGCGCGCCGAGGACGATCAGCATCGGCCCGAGAACTGGCCGCTCGGCCGGCTGCTCGGCGCGGCCTCCCGGGCGGTCGAACGCGCCTGGGCCGAGGCTCTCGACGCGCGCGGCCTCACGCACGCCGGGCTGATCGTGCTGCACCTGCTGGAGCTCGGCGTCGCCTCCCAGGCCGACCTCGCCCGCATCGCCCAGGTGGAGGCGCAGACGATGTCCCGCACGGTCGACCGCCTCGAGCGCGAGGGACTCCTCACCCGGCAGCCCGACGCCTCGGACCGTCGCCGTCACGTGCTCGCGATCACCCCCGCCGGCCGCACGGCGTTCGAGGCCGTGCGCGGCCTGGAGGACGAGGTCTTTCCGGAGGTCGCCGACCCGGCCGGCCTGCGCGCCGCCCTGCTCCAGATCGTCAGGGCGTCTCCCCGTCCGGGGCCGCCGGCACCTTGACGACCAGGCTCAGCGGGTCGACGCGGGTGCGCATGGCGAGCACCTCGCCGAACAGGTCGCCGTCGAGGTCGACCGGCTGGGGCTCGCTGAGACGGAGGATGAGCTCGCGTCCCTTGAGGTAGTTCATCGCGTGGATCTCGTGCCCGGAGCCCATGAGCCTGCGGCCGACCCCGGTGCGACGGAGGATGCCGTTCTCCCAGAAGACCTTCGCGACGATCTGCACCCAGCCGAAGAACCCCTGCGGCCGCAGCACCACGATGTCGAACTCCCCGTCGTCGACGGCGGCGTCGGGCAGCAGCAGGATGTTCGCCGGCAGGGAGCCGCAGTTGCCCACGATGACGGTGTGCGCGCGCATCGCGTGGACCTTGCCGCCGTCGAGCCGGTAGCGCAGGTGCAGCTCGTTCTTGTCACGCAGCACGGTCCCGATCGCCTTCACGTAGGCGAGCCAGCCGGCCTTGGCCTTGAGCTCGTCGTCGGTCGCCGCGATCATCTGCGCGTCGATCCCGAAACCGGCCATCACCAGGTACGCGTGCTCGGTCGTCGCGCCGTCCGCGTCCCGCAGCTCCGCGACGCCGACGTCGATGGGCCGGTCGTCGCCGCCGAACGCGCTGTCGAGGGCGTTCTCCACGTCGTCCAGGGTGAGGCCGAGGTTACGGGCCAGGAGGTTGCCCGTGCCGGACGGCAGGAGGGCGAGCGGCGTCCCGCTCCCGCGGAGCGCCTCGGCGACGGTGCGCACGGTTCCGTCTCCGCCTGCCGCGATCACCACGTCGACCCCGCGCTCGATGGCCTCACGGGCCTGCCCCGATCCGGGGTCCTCGGGAGTGGTCTCGAGCCACAGGGTCGGCTCCCAGCCCCAGCGCTCCTCGGCAGCGCCCAGGGCAGCGCGAAGGGCGGGCTCGTCGACCTTCACAGGGTTGACGACGATCGCGGCGATGCTCATTCAGGTCCTCTCGTCCCCACGACCGTACCCCGCTCGGCGGCGAATGGGGCGGCGGCCACACGTCCGGCCGATGCCCTCCCGACGGCGCTGGCAGCGGCGATGGTCGCGGTGCAACACGATGATGACGATGGCTGACCATTCCTTCGGCAGCTGATGCCGGCGGTTGCTGCCGTTCCCGTCGGGCATCAGCCGTCGCCGTCGTCCTCGTGCAGAGGACGTGGTCGGTGATGCGGGCCGCGGTGAAGCGAGCCAGGAAGCGCACCCCTCGGCGGTGAGGATCGTGGCCGATGTCGCGAGCACCCAGCCGGAGCAATCGGAGCTCCGCGCCCGTAAGAAACGGCGCTGCGGTACTGCTATCCCCGACGTCGTGCGCCGACGGCGACAGCGCGTGCCTCACCACAGCAAGGAGACGAGGCGCGGCACAACCTGACCGCTCCTCGTCGCCTCGGGTGCGGTGCCATCACGCCTTCTCGACTCGTGCTACGAGAGTCTCTCGTTGTTCGTCGAGTTCGGTGCTCCGCCTGAGCCCCACACGGTCCAGGTAGTGGTCGATGTAGCCGGTGAGTTCCTCGTGCCCTGGCCCGTCGGCCAGAGCGGGTGCTTCGTGTGCGAGTGGTTCATCGCGGGCCAACGAGTACAGGCACACATCCCAGTGCTGGTACCCGTCGCCCGCGAGGGATCTCCGGGCCTCTATGCGGACGACGGAGGCGATCTCTGCGAGATCGAGTTCGAGGATCGGTTTGACCACTTTCCGACCTTACGCTCAGAACGTGATCACATCGGTCGGGTCGCCCGATGCGCAACATCCTGCCGTCGTGAGCACCGTCCCGGAGGCCATTGCAGTGAGGGTCTTGCCCTGGAGCGCCTTTCCGACAACGGGCTTCACGACCGACCATGTCTGATTGCCCAACGGGGCAAGGCCGCTCATGTCGTGAACCACGAGGTCGATCGACGACGAGTACGTGACCGACCAGTTATGACTGATCGGCGAACCGTGCGACGGAGAAATGGTGTACGCCGTGTAGACCGCTGTCTTCGAGTTGAATCGGACAGTTGACGTCCCGCAGTTCCCTGGGACCGTTCCCCGCGACTGGAGTCCGGTGTCGGATTGCACGTCGACCGCGCTCTCGTGGCTACCTGCAGGCGCGCCGGTCGGGACGCCGTACGTGGTGCCATCCGGGTTCGTTCGAACTTCGTATCCGGCCCACGACGCGTTGGCCTCAGTCATCGGGATGAAGTGCATCGGCGCGCTCTTCACGGCTCCATCGAAAGCGGCTGCCGGCGCGACGGTGCTGATAACGCTCACCCCCGCAATTGCAACGATGGCCGCCAACGCTACCACTGCCCGAACCCGGTCGCGCTGCGATCCCGGATGCAGTGCGCCTCGCGCCGCAGGTCCCCGCTAGCGGTCGGCGACGTCGCGGAGCACGACCTCGACGATCACGACGAGGCACACGGCCACGAGGGCCCAGGCGAGGAGGGTGAGAACCACCCTCCCTTCCTACCGGAGCGGGGGCTTGCATGTGCCTGATCGCGGGAACTCGTAACATGCGGGGGCAAGATGTCACACGCCGGAAATGCAGGAGTGGCCGGACTGCGGAAGGGGATCAGCCTTTGCCGTTGCCCTTGTCGCCCTTGTTGCCGTGCCCGTTGCCGCCGTCGCCCTTCCCCTTGCCCTTCCCCGGTCCGTCGTCGCCTGCACCCGGTGCAGGGTCGGGTGTGGAGGCCGGGGTCGGCTCGACCGCCGGAGCCACGGTCTGCGGCGGCGCCGGCACGCTCGGTGTGGGCCGCGGAGTCGGGTCGGTGTCGGTGGGGCCGCCTCCGGGCGCCGTCATCGCGCCGAGCGCGAGCGCGGCCGCCACCACGACGACGCCACCGCCGGCCAGCGCCGCGACCCGCAGCCTCCGTCGACGTGTCGTGCCGGGAAGCAGTCGCGTCGTGCCGGGAAGCAGCCGCGTCGAGGCGGGAAGCAGCCGCGTCGCCGTCGCAGCCGCGCCCGGAGCCGCCACCTCCGCGCCGGGCGGCCCCACTGTCCGGGCGGCCGACACCGCCGCCTCCGGCGCCCAGCCCGCCAGCTCGGGCGCCATCTCCGCGGCCATCACGGCCACCTCTCCCGCGGTCGGCCGCAGGGCGGGGTCGCTGCTCGTCATCGCCAGCAGGAGCCCCCGCCAGCCGTCCGGGAGGTCGGCGGGCACCCGCGGGTCGTGCGCGGCCCGCGCCGCGACGGCCTCCATCGCGGTCCCGGGATACTGCGCGACGCCGGTCAGCGCCTCCAGCACCACGAGCCCCAGCGCGTAGACGTCCGCGGCGGGGCCCACGTCGCCTCCGCGCAGCTGCTCGGGGCTGAGGTAGCCTGCGGTGCCGATGATGGTGCCCTCGGTCGTCAGCCGTTCCGCGCCGAGCAGGTGAGCGATGCCGAAGTCGGCCAGCTTCGCGACGGGCGGGCGGCCCGCAACGGGTGAGGCGGCGAGCAGGATGTTGGCGGGCTTGAGATCGCGGTGCACCATCCCGGCGCCGTGGACGACGACGAGGGCTTCGGCCACGCCTGACGCGACGGCGGCGGCCTGCTCCGCCGGCAGCGGGCCGGCATCGAGCCGCGTCCGGAGATCCTCGCCGTCGACGAGCTCCATCACCAGGAAGCTCGGCGTGGCGTCCCCTCCCGCGGAGAGGTGCGCGTCGAAGAGCGTGACGAGGTGCGGGTGCGCCAGCCGGGCGAGCGCGCTCGCCTCCCCGCGCCTGCGCGCGTCGTCCGCCGCCGTCCCCGCTGGGAAGAGCTTGATGGCGACGAGTCTGCCCAGCTGCCGGTCGTACGCGCGGTAGACGGTCGCCATGCCGCCGCGACCGAGCCGGTCGCGCAGCTCGTACCGGTCGAGTAGCGGATCCACCGTGCGAGCATACGCGCCCACCTCGACGGAGGCGCATCCGGCCGTCGTCCAGCCTCCACCGTGAATACGCCCAGAATCCGCTGTCCGGCCCTTGAACCCGGGGTGCGAGTGGGCCTCTCTGGGTGATGTGGATGAGCGTGTGGACGAGCAATCGGGCGGCGTGGGCGACGCGCACCGGCCTGACACGGGCGTGCTCGAGGCGCTCCAGGTCTACCGCGCGGCCGAGGCGGCCATGCGACGGCGCACCGGCGCGGCGATGGGCATGGGCGACAACGACCTGCTCGCCTTGCGGCTCATCCTCGACAACACGGCCGCCGGCCGGCACACCGCCGCGAAGGATGTCAGCGTGTATCTGGGCATCTCCAGCGCCTCCACGACCGCTCTGATCGACCGCCTCGAGAGCGGCGGGTTCGTCGAGCGGCGCCGCAGCATGACCGACGGCCGCTCCATCACCCTGCTCCCCACACGTGCCGCGCTGGGCGAGACCGGGCCGCTCCTCGCGGAGGCCGACGCGCAGTTGGCCGCCGCGTCGGCCGAGCTGAGCGCCGACGAGGCGGAGACCGTGACGCGCTTCCTCATCCGCATGCGCGAGACGGTGGATCGCATCTCGGCCGACCGCGCACGGGCTAGACCCGAAAAGCGACGCAGTCAAGGGGATTACTAGGCAACCGAAACAGTTGTTCGGTGGTTGGCGTCTAGGAAAGGACACTCTCCATGAACATCCTGCTCATCATCATCGCGATCATCGCGATCGTCCTGCTGCTCACCGGAGGCTTCGTCCAGTCGCTGAACTTCCTCCTGTGGGTCGGAATCATCCTGCTCGTGCTCGCCGTGATCGTCTGGCTGGTGCGGATGCTGACCGGCAGCCGCCGGGTTTAGCGGAGGCCCTCGATGAGCCTCGGCACCGGGATCGTCCTCTTCGTCATCGGCGCGATCCTGGCGTTCGCCTTGAACGTGCAGGTGGACTGGATCGATCTCCACCTGGTGGGGTACATCCTGATGGCCGCCGGAGCGGTCGGCATCATCCTCGGAATCGTGATGATGTCCCGCAGGCGCCGCAGCGTGGCGACGACGCGCACGGCCGTCGACCCCGCCACCGGCGAACGTGTGACCCGCCGTACCGGCGAGTCGGACGAGTTCTGACGGCCTGCTGATCGACGGAGGCCCGCACCCATCCCGGGTGCGGGCCTCCGTCGTGTCAGCGGGTCGACGCGTGCGTCACATCGTGTCGAGGATGGCCACGAGGTCCTCGAACGTCGTCAGGGGGTTCAGGATCGCGAACCGCGTGTTCGGCCGCCCGGCGTGCGAGCTCGGCGTGACGAAGGCGCGCTGCTCCTCGAGCAGGCGCGCGGACCAGCGGGCGTAGTCCTCCTTCGTCCAGCCCTCGCGCTCGAAGACGACGACGGAGAGCTGCGGCCTGCGCACGAGCCGGAAGCCATCGCGCCCCTCGATCTCCGCGGCGATCCGCTCGGCGAGCCGCAGCGAGGCCGTGACCGCCTCCCGGTACGCCGCGGCCCCGTGGCTGGCGAGTGAGAACCAGAACGGCAGCCCCCGCGCCCGCCGAGTGAGGTGCACGGCGTAGTCCGACGGGCTCCACTCGGCGGCATCGGTCAGCGTGTCGAGATACTCGGCGTGCTGCGTGTGCGCCCGTCGGCCCGCCTCCGGATCCCGGTAGATCAGC
Source organism: Leifsonia sp. LS1 (assembly GCF_020521355.1). Taxonomy (NCBI): domain Bacteria; kingdom Bacillati; phylum Actinomycetota; class Actinomycetes; order Micrococcales; family Microbacteriaceae; genus Leifsonia; species Leifsonia sp. LS1. The sequence goes on along the minus strand of NZ_BPER01000001.1, from coordinate 677,480 downwards.
GCGCACGCGTCGAAAGGCGCGAACAGCCACTTGTGCGGGTCGACGATCACCGAGTCCGCGTGCTCGACACCGGCGAACCTCGGGCGGGCCAGCGGGGAGAGCATTCCGGCGAGCCCGTAGGCACCGTCGATGTGCAGCCAGAAGTCGTGCTCGGCCTTGAGCGCGGCGATCGAGGCGATGTCGTCGACGATGCCGAAGTTGGTGGACCCTCCCGTCGCGACGACGGCGAACACCGCGTTCCCGTACTGCTCGAGCGCGGGGCGCACGGCCTCGCCGGTGAGGATGCCCGACTCCCCCGGGGAGACCGGGACGACCTCCACATCCATGACGCGTGCCGCCGACGCGACCGACGAGTGCGCCTCTGCGCTGCACACGATCACCCACCGGCCGGACGGCGTGCGACCCTGGGCGCGGGCGTGATCGCGCGCGGCGACGAGCGCGGAGAGGTTGCCGAGCGTACCGCCCTGCACGAACACTCCGCCGGCGGTCGCGGGCAGCCCGAACTCGGCGGCGAGCCACGCCAGCACCTGGTTCTCCGCGTAGACCGCGCCGGACCCCTCCAGCCATGAACCTCCATAGACGGCGCTCGCCGAGACGACGAGGTCGAATGCGGTCGCCGCTTTGGTGGGGGCGGTCGGGATGAACGACAGGTACTGCGGGTGGTCCGTCGTGATGCAGGCCGGGGCGAGCACGTGCTCGAACACGGCCAGCGCACGCTCGGCGCCCATACCGCCCTCGGAGACGGTCTGCCCGGCGAGGCGGCGCAGCTCGGACTCGGGGAGGGGCTTGTCGAGTGGGGTGTCGGTGCTCAGAATGCGGCGGCGCGAGTAGTCGAGCACGAGATCGACGAGCTCGCGCGTCTCGGGCGTGACGGCGTGCATCCGGTCTGCGGACTGCGGGGACTGGGCGTTCATGGGACCTCCGCGGTCCATGCTTTCACACGGAATGAGCAGGAGTGCGGCAGCACACGCGGATTCGGTGCGTGGTTCTCCATCAATGCGCACGTATCGTGCGCCGCCGCACCCAACGGCGGCGACTACTCAGGAGACCACGAGCCGGACGAAGCGCACCCCCTCGTCCCCGGCCGCCGCGTAGGAGTAGCGCTGCGCACTGGAGTAGATGACGTGGTCGCCCGCTCCGAGCTCCGAGACGCCGTCCTCCCGCTCGATCACGAGACGGCCGGCGGTCACGAAGACGATCTCGTGCCAGCCGGCCGGATCGGGCTCGGCGTCGTAGCGGTCGCCCGCGGCGAGCGCCCAGGTCCACAGCTGTGCGTCGGCGCGGGCGGGCACGGCTCCGACCAGCGCGGCGACACTCTCCGTCGAGGCACCGCGCCAGGCGACCGCGTTGACCGCGATCGCCGGGGCCGACGGCTCGGCGACGAGCGTGACGAAGTCGGTGTCCAGCGCCGCGGCGATGCGGTCGAGCCCGGAGAGGCTGATGTTGGCCTCCCCCGCCTCCAGGTTGATGATCGTGCGACGACTGATCCCGGAGCGGTCGGCGAGAGCCGCCTGACTGAGTCCGCGCTCCTGGCGGAGGCGGCGGAGGTTGCCGGCGACGTGGGCGAGGACATCCGAGCCGTGCTCTGGCATGTGCACCATTCTGCACCATAGAATGTGCAGGATGCTGCACACGCCCGTTGAGACCCGCGAACCCGCGCGGCGACGCCTCCCCATCAGCCGCCAGGAGGGCGCGCTGCTGGGGATCACCGCACTGTGGGGCTCGACCTTTCTCATCGTGCATCTCGCCATGCAGCACAGCGGTCCGTGGTTCTTCGTCGGCCTGCGCTTCGCGGTCGCCGGGCTGGTCGGCATCGTCGTGTTCCACCGCGCCCTGCGCGGGATGCGCTGGCGCGACGTGGGGGCGGGCGCCGCGATCGGCGTCTCGATCGCCCTGGGCTACGGCCTGCAGACGATGGGCCTGCAGACGATCAGCAGCAGCACCTCCGCCTTCATCACCGCGCTCTACGTGCCGCTCGTGCCCCTGTTGCAGTGGCTCGTGTTCCGCCGCGCGCCACGCGCGCTCACCCTGGTCGGCGTCGCGCTCGCCTTCGTCGGGCTGCTGCTGCTCGCCGGGCCGGACGCGCTGACCATCGGGCTCGGCTGGGGCGAGATCGCCACCCTCATCAGCACGCTGCCGATCGCGGCCGAGATCCTGCTGATCGGATTCTTCGCGAAGTCGGTGGACGCCGGGCGCGTCACCGTCGTGCAGCTGCTCGTCGCGGGGGCGGCCGGCTTCATCGCCATGCCGTTCGCCGGAGAGGCCGCGCCGTCCTTCTCGTGGGCCTGGCTGCTGCCCGGCATCGGCCTCGGCGTCGCGAGCTGCGTCATCCAGCTCACGATGAACTGGGCGCAGCGTTCGGTCTCGCCGACCCGGGCGACCATCATCTACGCCGGAGAGCCGGTGTGGGCGGGCCTCATCGGACGCATCGCCGGCGACCGCCTCCCGCCGATCGCGATCGCCGGGGCCTGCCTCATCGTCGCCGGTGTCATCGTGAGCGAACTGCGGCCCGGGAGGCGGAGGGCCGCCGATCCCGCACCCGCCGCTCCCTCGTCCTCCGGCGCGGACCCGCAGCCTGACCTCGGCTAGACTCCGGCGCGCGGGCGTCTCCTGCCCGCGGAAGGAGCTCGGATGACCGCCCGGGACCATCGCGTCGCCGTCCTCGTGCTCGAGGGCGCGAAGCCGCTCGACGTCGGAATCCCGTCCCAAGTGTTCGCCCACCGGCCGAGCATGCCGTACGAGGTGCACGTGTGCGGCGCCGAACCGGGCCTCGTCACCGGCGGCGACGGACTCTCGTACCACGTCGCCGACGGGCTCGGCGCGCTGGAGTGGGCCGACACCGTCTTCGTGCCCGGCTACCGCGAGCCCGCGCGCACCGAGCCTCCCGCCGCCGTCGTCGAGGCGCTGCGCCGAGCCCACGACCGCGGCGCCCGCCTGGCCGCCATCTCGACCGGCGCGTTCGCGCTGGCCGCGACGGGGCTGCTCGACGGCCGCCGCGCCACCACGCACTGGCATTACACGCGCGCCCTCGCCGAACGGCACCCCTCGATCCGGGTCGACGAGAACGTGCTCTTCGTCGACGAGGGCGACGTCCTGACCTCGGCGGGCGCCGCCTCCGGGATCGACCTGTGCCTGCACCTCGTGCGACGCGACCACGGCGTCGCCCTGTCCAACCGTGTCGCACGCCGCCTCGTCGCCGCGCCGTACCGCAGTGGAGGCCAGGCGCAGTACGTTCCGCGCAGCGTCCCCGAGCCCCTGGGCGACCTGTTCGCGGAGACACGGGAGTGGGCGCTCGGCCGGCTCGCGGAGCCGATCGCGCTGGCCGATCTCGCCCGCAACGCCAACGTCTCGGAGCGCACCTTCTCGCGCCGCTTCGTCGAAGACACCGGCTACACGCCGATGCAGTGGGTGCTGCGCGCCCGCGTGGACCTCGCGCGCGAACTGCTCGAGCGCAGCGACCTCGGCGTGGAGCAGATCGCCCACCGGGTCGGCCTCGGCACCGGCGCCAACCTCCGCCTGCACTTCCACCGCATCCTCGGCACCTCCCCCACCGACTACCGCCACACCTTCTCCGCCTAACCCCCCTCCCCCACCCCGGACGGCACACCGAGGCGGCTCGAAATCGCACGAAAAGCTCCGAGGCGGCGCACAATTCGCCGCCTCGACGTCGCAGGGTGCGGATGGGTGGCGGGATGCTTGGGCGCAGTGGCGAGGACCATGGCGGGATGCTTGCGGGAGGTGTCCACGCAGCCACTTTCGTGGCGCACGCGGAGTGCTGACGATGGAAGGCGCAACGAAAGGACTCCCCATGACCCGCATCGCCGTCAACGGCTTCGGCCGCATCGGACGAAACACCCTCCGCGCCCTCCTCGAGCGCGACACCGACCTCGAGGTCGTCGCCGTCAACGACCTGACCGCGCCCGACGCCCTCGCCCAGCTCCTCCGCTTCGACAGCTCGCTCGGCCGCCTCGGCCGCCCGGTCGAGGTCGACGGCAGCGCCCTCGTCGTCGACGGCCGCCGCATCGAGGTGCTCGCCGAGCGCGACCCCGAGAACCTGCCGTGGGCGGAGCTCGGCGTCGAGATCGTGCTGGAGGCCACGGGCCGCTTCACGTCCGCCGAGGCCGCCCGCGCCCACCTGCGCGCGGGCGCCGAGCGCGTGCTGGTGAGCGCCCCGTCCGACGGCGCCGACGTCACCCTCGCCTACGGCGTGAACACGGACGCGTACGACCCGGCCGCGCACACCATCGTCTCCAACGCCTCCTGCACCACGAACGCCCTCGCGCCGCTGGCGAAGGTGCTGGACGACCTCGCGGGCATCGAGCACGGCTTCATGACGACCGTGCACGCCTACACGCAGGAGCAGAACCTCCAGGACGGCCCGCACCGCGACCCGCGCCGCGCCCGCGCCGCCGGCGTCAACATCGTGCCCACCACGACCGGAGCCGCCAAGGCGATCGGCCTGGTGCTCCCGGGCCTCGACGGCAAGCTGTCGGGCGACTCCATCCGCGTGCCCGTCCCGGTCGGCTCGATCGTCGAGCTCAACACGACGGTCGCCCGCGAGGTCACCCGCGACGAGGTGCTCGCCGCCTACCGTGCCGCCGCCGAGGGTTCGCTGGCCGGCATCCTGGAGTACTCGGAGGACCCGCTGGTCTCCAGCGACATCACGGGGCAGCCCGCGTCCTCCATCTTCGACTCCGCGCTCACCCGCGTGGACGGCAAGCACGTGAAGGTCGTCGCCTGGTACGACAACGAGTGGGGCTTCTCCAACCGCGTCGTCGACACCCTCACCCTCCTCGCCCGGTCCTGATCGGTCTCGCGAGACGTGAGTCGTTGCGGGTGGAGGCGCGTCCTCACCCGCAACGGCTCACGTCTCGGCGGCCGGTCTGTTAGCGTCGAGCGGGTGCACTCAGGATCCACTCCGACGGCGGACATCGCCGCCGACGCCACGCTCGTCGCGCGCATGATCGCCGAGCAGCACCCCGATCTCGCCGGCCCGTTGCGGCTGGTGTCCGACGGGTGGGACAACCGCATCTTCCGGCTCGGCGACGACCTCGCGGTCCGCGTGCCGCGGCGGGAGGCCGCCGCCCACCTCATCGAGCACGAGCAACGCGTCCTCGCCGCGATCGCCGAACGCGTCGCCATCCCCGTCCCCGCCCCCGTGCGCGTCGGCGTGCCGAGCGTGACCTTCCCCTGGCCGTGGAGCATCGTCCGCTGGCTGGAGGGGGTCGACGGCGCATCGGTCGACGCCTCCGCCCGCGCCGTGATCGCGGAGCCGCTGGCGGGCTTCCTGCGCGCTGTGCACATCCCCGCGCCCGCCGATGCGCCGGTCAACCCGGTCCGCGGCGTTCCGCTCGCGACGCGCGACATCGCCGTCCGCGAGCGCCTCGCGATGCTCGCCGCCCGCCCGGACACCGTGGCCTCCACCGACGCCCTGCTCGCCGTGTGGGAGGACGCGCTGGCCACCCCGGTGTGGGGCGGTCCGGCACTCTGGCTGCATGGCGACCCCCACCCCGGCAATCTCCTGCTCCGCACCGACGCCAGTGGCGCAGTGGATGGGCTCGCCGCAGTGATCGACTTCGGGGACGTGACCGCCGGCGACCCGGCGACCGATCTCGCGACGGCCTGGCTCACCTTCGACGCGCCGGCCCGCGCCGTGTTCCGGGAGACGCTGGACGGCTCCGTCGACGAGGCGACGTGGCGACGCGCACGCGGCTGGGCGGTCATCATGGGCACGGCGCTGGCGGCGAACTCCGACGACAGCCCACGCATGGCGTCCCTCGGCCGGCACGCGCTGGCACAGCTGACCGGCTGACCGCCGGCCGCCCGACGGCGGCGCGCAACGCAGGAGCCCCCGCCCACCGCGCAGCAGACGCTGCGCGACGGGCGGGGGCTCCGCGCTTCGACTCCCGCTTACGCGTCGGCCCCGGCGAGCGCGGACGCCTGCGCGAGGTCGGTGACCAGCTGGTCGCCCGGGATGACCGGGACGAACTCTGCCTCGATCTCGGCACGGTCGAGCAGGTCGTTCATGCGGCGCTGGCGCTGGCGCGGGATGAGCGTCACGACCGTGCCCTGCTTGCCGGCGCGGCCGGTGCGGCCGGAGCGGTGCAGATAGGTCTTGTACTCGTCCGGCGCATCGGCCTGGATGACCAGGTCGATGTCGTCCACGTGGATGCCGCGGGCGGCGACGTCCGTCGCGACGAGCACGTTGACGCGGCCGCTCGTCAGCTGCTGCAGGTTGCGGGTGCGCCGCGACTGGTTGAGGTCGCCGTGGAGGCTGACCGCGGGGATCCCCGCGTCGTCCAGCTGGTCCGCCAGCATCTCGGCGAAGGCGCGGGTACGGGCGAAGATCAGCGTCTTGCCCTCGCGGTCGGCGAGCTGCTCGATGATGGCCGGCTTGTCACGGTGCTCGATCACGAGCACGCGGTGATCGATGGTGGAGGACGCCTGGTCCTCCCCCGCGACCTCGTGCACGGCGGGCTCGACGAGGAACTCGTCGACGAGCTGGGCGACCCCGGTGTCGAGGGTCGCCGAGAAGAGCAGCTTCTGGCCGCCCTCGGCGGTCTCGCGCAGGATGCGCTGCACCGGCTCGAGGAAGCCGAGGTCGCACATGTGGTCGGCCTCGTCGAGGACGCTGATGACGACCTGGCTGAGGTCGAGACGACCCTGCTCCACGAGGTCCTCGATGCGGCCCGGGGTGCCGATCACGATGTCGACGCCGCGCTGAAGGGCGCCGACCTGACGGCCCTGCGGCACGCCGCCGTAGATCTGGGTGGTGAAGAGGCCGACGCTGCGGGCGATCGGCTGCACCGTGCGGTCGATCTGGAGGGCCAGCTCGCGGGTGGGGGCGAGGATCAGGGCGCGCGGGGCGCGTCCGATCTGGCGCTTGCCGCCCGACTTGCCCGACTCCGCCCAGAGCTGCATGAGGCGCTCGACCAGAGGGGCGCCGAAGGCGATCGTCTTGCCGGAGCCGGTGCGGCCGCGGCCGAGCACGTCCTTGCCGGACATCACATCGGGGGCCGTCGCGGCCTGGATCGGGAACGGCCTCTCGGCACCGAGCTCGGCGAGGGCGCGCACGACGTTGCCGCCGAAGCCCAGGTCGGCGAAGGTCACGCCGTCGACGTCCTCCGCCTGGATGGCGTCGGCCTCGAGCCGCTCGAGCACGACGTCGTCCTGCGCGTTGTACGCGGACTTGCCGTCGCGGGACGGGAAGAAGGAGGAGTCGCGGCGCGGAGCACGGTCGCCGCGGTCGTCGGACGAACGACGCGGACGGTCGTCGTAGTCGCGACGCGGCCGCTCGGCGCGGTCGTCGAACGACCGACGCGGACGGTCGGAGAAGTCGCGACGCGGACGGTCCTCGTACTCGCGACGCGGAGCACGGTCGCCCCGGTCGTCGGACGAACGACGCGGACGGTCGTCGTACTCGCGGCGCGGCCGCTCGGCGCGGTCGTCGAACGACCGACGCGGACGGTCGTCGTACTCGCGACGCGGCCGCTCGGCGCGGTCGTCGAACGAGCGGCGCATGCGGTCGGTACGGTCGTCCGCCGTGCGGCGCGGACGGTCGTCGTACTCGCGACGCGGAGCACGGTCGCCCCGGTCGTCGAAGGAACGACGCGGGCGGTCGTCGTATTCGCGACGCGGGGCCCGGTCGCCCCGGTCGTCGAACGACCGACGCGGTCGGTCGTCGTCGCGGCGCGGCCGGTCATCGCGGCCGGCGCGACCGCGGTTGTCCCACTCGCGCTCGGTGCGGCGGGCGTCCTTGCCGCGGGGCTCCCAGTTCGGGCGCTCTCCGCGACCACGGCCGCCGGCGCTGTCGGAGGCGTCACGGGTGCCGTAGACGGAACGGCCGCGCTCGGCGCTCGCGCCGCGCTTGGCCCGGTCGTCGGCGGACCAGCGGGCCTTCTTGCCCGCGGTCTGCTCCTCGGGGCGATAACCGCGGTGCTTGGGGCTCTTGCTGCCGGCCTGCTTGGGCCGGTCGTTCTTCTTGTACGGGGGCATGCGTCGTTCTTCCTGGGTTGAGTTCAAGTGCGCGGCGGCGCGCTGAAGCGCACCGGGGATTCCCCGACGAACATCGTCCGGGGCCGTTCACATCGTGATTGTCCGCACCACCGATCGGGTGCGGAACCGGCCCGCTTGACTTACAAACCCATCCGCGCGCCACATGCGCGGTGCCAAGAGCCGACCGTCCAACGATACAGGATGGATGCTGGGAGCGGGCTGCCGATCCTCACGACCGCGGGCGACCTCCGGGGTATACAGGAGTCATGTCCTCCGACTCCTCCGTCGACGCCGTCGTGATCGGCTCCGGCCCCAACGGGCTCGCCGCGGCCGTGACGCTGGCCCGCGCCGGTCTCGCCGTCCGCGTGTACGAACGCAACGCGACGGCCGGAGGCGGGATGCGGACCGAGGAGGTCACCCTCCCCGGCTTCCGCCACGACCTGTGCTCCGCCGTGCACCCCCTGGCCTTCGCGTCGGGCTTCTTCCGCCGGTTCGGATTGGCGGACCGGGTGCGGTTCATCACACCGACCGCCTCGTACGGTCACCCGCTCGACGGTGGACGCGCGGCCCTCGCCTATCGCGACCTGGAGCGCACGGCCGACGCGCTCGGCCCCGATGGAGCCGCCTGGCGCGCGCTGATCGGCCCGCTCGCGCGGCACGCGGACGAGGTGGCGCAGTTCACCGGCTCCGCGGTGATCCAGCTCCCGCGACATCCGCTCGTCGCCGCCCGTCTCGGTGCGACGGCTCTGCTGCAGGGCGGCCCCTGGTGGAACCTCCCCTTCCGCACCGAGGAACCGGGCGCCCTGCTGGCCGGCGCCTTCGCGCACACGACGGTCGCCCTCCCGAGCGTCGCGGGCGCCGCCGCCGGACTGACCCTCGTCAGCTATGCGCACGCCCGGGGCTGGCCTGTACCGATCGGCGGGTCGCAGAGCATCGCGAACGCCCTCGTCGCCGATCTAGAAGCGCACGGCGGCGAGGTCGTGACCGGGGCCGAGATCACCAGCCTGGGCGACCTCCCCGACGCGCGCGCCATCGTGTTCGACACCCACGTCCGTGCGGCCGCGCGCCTCGGCGAGGACCGCCTCGCCGCCGGGTACCTGCGCCGGGTCTCGCGATTCCGCGACGGCAACGGCGTGTGCAAGGTCGACTTCGCCCTGTCCGGCCCGGTGCCGTGGACGAACCCTGAGCTGAACGAGACCGCGACCGTCCACCTCGGGGGCTCGCGGCCCGCGGTCGCCCGCGCGGAGCGTGCGGTCGCGGCCGGGCGGCTCGGTGACGATCCGTACGTGCTCGTCTCGCAGCCCTCCCTCTTCGACGGATCCCGGGCACCGTCCGGCAAACATGTCCTCTGGGCGTACACGCACGTCCCGCGGGGCTCCTCCGCCGACCGCACCGAGGCCGTCATCCGGCAGATCGAACGGTTCGCCCCGGGCTTCCGCGACCTCGTGCTCGCCAGCACGTCCCGCACCGCCGTGCAGATGGAGCAGTACAACCCCAACTACGTCGGCGGCGACATCTCGACGGGGATGCCCGATTTCCGCCAGCTCATCGCCCGCCCTGTAGCCTCCCCCGACCCGTGGCGGATGCCCGGCCGCGGCCTCTACCTCGCCTCCGCCTCCGCCGCCCCGGGCCCCGGCGTGCACGGTCTCGGCGGCTACTACGCCGCCCGCAGCGCCCTCCGCCACGAGTTCGGCATGAGCCGCATGCCATCGCTGGCACCGAAGGAGTGAGCATGTCCGTCACCGTCCGCCGTCTCAACTGCACACCGGAGCAGGTCTTCGCCGTGCTCGCGGACCCGTGGGTCTACCCCAGCTGGGTCGTCGGGGCGTCCCGCATGCGGGCGGCGGACGACGGATACCCTGCCGCGGGTTCGCGGCTGCACCACTCCATCGGGGTGTGGCCGTTCGTGCTGAACGACGAGACCCGCGTCGACGAATGGGACCCGCCACGACGGATGGTGCTGCAGGCCAAGACGCGTCCCTTCGGCGAGGAGCGTGTCGTGATCGACGTCCGCCCACGCGGCGCGGGATGCGTGGTGCGGATGGAGGAGCATCCGGTCGCAGGGCCGGCGCGCCTCATCCCGCGCCCGATCGCCGACCTCGTGCTGCACGTGCGCAACGCCGAGTCGTTGCGCAGACTGGAGTGGGCGGCGCGCGGACGGGCGTAGCACCGTCGCGGCCCGACGGGCATGGCGACGCCGCCGCGCCCGGCGTACCCTCCCGGTATGTGCCGCAACATCCACGTCCTCCACAACTTCGAGCCCGCGGCCACCTCTGACGAGGTGCGCGCCGCCGCGCTGCAGTACGTGCGCAAGGTGTCCGGGTCGACCACGCCCTCCCAGGCGAACGCCGCGGCGTTCGACCAGGCGGTCGCGGAGATCGCCCACGCGACCCAGCACCTCCTCGATCACCTGACGACCTCCGCCCCGCCGAAGAACCGCGAGGTCGAGGCGGAGAAGGCGAAGGCGCGGTCGGCGCAGCGCTTCGCCCAGGTGTAGCTCTCCGCGCCGTGGGCGCCACCCGCTAGCGTGGGAGCGCCGGACCGAGGGAGAGACCGATGAGCACGCCCACCACTCACGTCGCCGACACGCACGACTTGCTGCGGGTGCAGGGCGCCCGCGAGAACAACCTGAAGGACATCAGCGTCGAGCTGCCCAAGCGGCGGCTCACCGTGTTCACGGGGGTCTCCGGCTCGGGCAAGAGCTCCCTGGTGTTCGGGACGATCGCCGCCGAGTCGCAGCGGATGATCAACGAGACCTACAGCGCGTTCGTGCAGGGCTTCATGCCCGCGCTGGCCCGACCGGACGTCGACGTGCTCGAGGGGTTGACGACCGCGATCATCGTCGACCAGGAGCGGCTCGGCGCGAACGTGCGGTCGACCGTGGGAACGGCGACGGACGTGAACGCGATGCTGCGCATCCTGTTCAGCCGGCTCGGGCAGCCGCAGGTGGGGTCACCGCAGGCGTTCTCCTTCAACGTGGCGTCGGTGCACGGCGACCGGGCCGTGACGATCGAGCGCGGCTCCGGCAAGGCGGAGGCCGGCAGCTTCACCATCACCGGTGGGATGTGCCCGCGCTGCGAGGGGATGGGGATGGTCAACGAGATCGACCTCGCGCAGCTGTACGACGGCACCCGATCGCTCTCCGAGGGTGCGATCACGGTCCCGGGCTACACGGCCGACGGCTGGGCGGTGCGGCAGTACGCCGAGTCCGGGTTCCTCGACGCGGCGAAGCCGATCGACGACTACACGGACGCCGAGCTGAAGGACTTCCTCTACAAGGAGCCGACGAAAGTCAAGATCTCCGGCATCAACATGACCTACGAGGGGCTGGTGCCGAAGATCCAGAAGTCCTTCCTGTCGAAGGACCGCGACGCCCTCCAGCCGCACATCCGCGCGTTCGTCGACCGCGCCGTCGCGTTCACGACCTGCCCGGACTGCGGCGGCACGCGCCTCAACGAGGGAGCCCGCTCCTCCCGCATCGACGGCGTGAACATCGCCGACGCGTGCGCGATGCAGATCAGCGACCTCGCGGAGTGGGTACGCGGGATCGGCGAGCCGTCGGTCGCGCCCCTCCTCGCGAACCTGCGGCACACGCTCGACTCGTTCGTCGAGATCGGGCTCGGCTACCTCTCCCTCGACCGGCCCTCCGGCACGCTGTCGGGCGGGGAGGCGCAGCGCACCAAGATGATCCGGCACCTCGGATCGTCGCTCACCGACGTCACCTACGTGTTCGACGAGCCGACCATCGGGCTCCACCCGCACGACATCCAGAAGATGAACGAACTGCTGCTGCGGCTGCGCGACAAGGGCAACACGGTGCTCGTGGTGGAGCACAAGCCCGAGGCGATCGCGATCGCCGACCACGTCGTCGATCTCGGTCCGGGCGCGGGGACCGCGGGAGGCACCATCTGCTTCGAGGGCACCGTGGAGGGGTTGCGGGCGAGCGGCACCCTCACGGGCCGCCATCTCGACGACCGCGCCGCGGTCAAGGATGCGGTTCGCACCCCCTCCGGCGCCCTGCCCGTGCGCGGGGCGACCGCCAACAACCTGCACGACGTCGACGTGGACATCCCGCTCGGAGTGCTCGTCGTCGTGACCGGGGTGGCGGGCTCGGGCAAGAGCTCCCTCATCCACGGCTCGGTGTCGTCGCACGACGACGTCGTCTCGATCGACCAGGGTGCGATCCGCGGCTCACGACGCAGCAACCCCGCCACCTACACCGGCCTGCTGGAGCCGATCCGCAAGGCGTTCGCAAAAGCGAACGGCGTGAAGCCCGCCCTGTTCAGCGCCAACTCCGAGGGCGCGTGCCCGACCTGCAACGGCGCCGGGATGATCTACACGGATCTCGGGGTCATGGCGAGCGTCGCCACCGTCTGCGAGGAGTGCGGGGGCAAACGGTTCCAGGCCTCGGTGCTCGAACACACTCTCGGCGGCAAGGACATCAGCGAGGTGCTGGCGATGCCGGTCACGGAGGCGCGCGAGTACTTCCGCGAGGGCGAGGCGCGCACCCCGGCGGCGAGCGCCATCCTGGACCGCCTGGAGGATGTCGGCCTCGGCTACCTCGCCCTCGGCCAGCCGCTCACCACCCTCTCCGGCGGCGAGCGCCAGCGGCTCAAGCTGGCCACCCACCTCGGCGAGAAGGGCGGCGTCTACGTGCTCGACGAGCCGACCACGGGCCTGCACCTGGCCGACGTCGAGCAGCTCCTCGGCCTCCTGGACCGGCTCGTCGACTCCGGCAAGTCGGTCATCGTGATCGAGCACCACCAGGCCGTCATGGCCCACGCCGACTGGATCGTCGACCTCGGCCCGGGCGCGGGGCACGACGGCGGCCGCGTGGTCTTCGAGGGCACGCCTGCCGAGCTGGTCGCAGCGCGCTCGACCCTGACGGGCGAGCACCTGGCGCGCTACGTGGGGGCCTGACGCGGCCAGGCGCTCAGTACGTCGCGCGCCCCCGCTGACGTCGTAGACGCCCGGTGGAGAAGCTCAGCCCGCCGGAGGCGAGCCAGGCGACGAGCATCGTTGCCGGATTCCACTGAAGATGGAAAGGAGGGGGCCACCCCGTGACGCGCAGGCAGCGGAGAGGTGTCCTGCCCCGCATTTGGACCGAATGTGCACTCTGGCGCCGCCATTCTCCACATTTGGTCCACATCGCAAGGCTCGCACCACGCCACGGTCGGCACTTTCGGGCGTGCTCGGCGGCGTAGCGGCGTTGCGAAGCGCCGCCTCAGGCGCGGGAGGCGGTGACCTTCTTCTTCAGGAAGATCAGCGGCAGCAACCAGGTGCCGAGCGCCGTGACGAGCCACACCACCAGGGCCGCGAGGATCCATGTCACGAAGTCGTCGACGCGGATACCGCCGGGGAACAGCGACGCGATGATCAGCGCCACGAGCGTCGACACGAGCCCGATCCCGCCGAGCACCGCCGACGCGTACTTGCGCGCCAGGTTGAAGATGAACGGCGCCAGCACGCTCTGCGCGATGGCGAAGACCACGATGGCGACGAGACCGCCGGCCCACTCGAGATGGAACCCGGGCAGCAGCCACATGGCCACCAGCAGCCCGAGAGCGGCGGTCACGACGAAGATCGCCGCACGGATGAGGAACCTGACCATGCCAGGACAGTAGCGCCCCGCGCTCTGGCGCCGCTAGCCTTGCGCACGATCGACCAGGGAGGCGCCGTGACAGACCGCGACGAGCAGTCGGAGAACGCTCCGAAGGACGGCGCCGACGCGCCGACCGGGTCGACACCGGACGGGGTGAGCACCGCGCCGACGACCACGACCCCGGCCGACCTCGCGCCGACCCCTGCATCCCGCGCCTCCCGGGCCACCGCCCTCCTCGTCACCGGTTCGGCCCTCGCCCTCATCGCCGGCGGATTCATCGCGGGCACCATCACGACGACCGCGCTTACGGCGGGTGCGTCCGGAGCCTGCGACGCCTCCTCGGTCGCGAACGGCGTCCTGCCCACGATCGTCACGATCTCCGTCACCTCCTCCTCGGGCGGCCGCAGTAACGGCAGCGGTCAGATCATCACGGACGACGGCTACATCCTCACGAACAACCACGTCATCTCGCCCGCGGCCTCCGGAGGCTCCCTCTCGGTGCGCCTCAGCGACGGGCACGACCTCGACGCCCGGCTCGTCGGCCGCGACCCGAAGACCGACCTCGCGGTGGTGAAGGTCGACGACGACGAGCCGCTGCCGGTCATCTCGATCGGCGACTCGGGCGCCCTGTCCGTCGGGCAGCCCGTGGTCGCCCTCGGCGCGCCGCTGGGGCTGTCGAGCACCGTCACCGCCGGCATCGTCAGCGCGCTCGGCCGCACCGTCCCCGTCCCGAGCGACGACGACCGCAATGCGGTGCTGGTCGGCGCCATCCAGACCGACGCCTCCATCAACCCGGGCAACTCGGGAGGCGCGCTCGTCGATTGCCGCGGGCGTCTCGTCGGCGTGAACACCGCGATCGCGACCGTGCCGGGCAGTGGAGGCCAGAGCAGCACGGGCAGTGTGGGCATCGGCTTCGCCGTGCCGGAGTCCTCGGCGATGCGGATCGCGCACGAGCTCATCGACAAGGGAAAGGTCTCGTACCCCACGGCGGGCCTCTCCGTCCTCCCGATCCCGCCCGGCGTCGCCGCCGCCTACGGCATCGCCGACGGCCTCTTCGTGCAGTCCATCGACGCGGGAGGCCCGGCGGCCGACGCCGGGCTGCAGGCCGGGGATGTCGTCACCGCCCTGAACGGGACGCCCGCCAGCAGCGTCGACGTCCTCACGGCAGTGCAGATCACCTCCCGGCCCGGCGACGAGGTCGCGGTCACCTTCGTGCGCGGAGGCCGCTCGCACGACACGACCCTCACCCTCGCCGAGGGCTGAACGGCCCCACCTCCCGCCACAGGGGTCCCACTCCGCCGCTCTGATCGGCGCAATGCGGCAGAGTGCGACCCCTGTGCGGCAGCGGAGCGCCGTGTCGCCGGACGCCTCCCGCCCTCAGCTCCCGCGGATGCGCCGCGACAGCTCCGCCGCCGCATCCCGCACCCGCGCGGCGAGCGTCTCCCATTCCGTGTGAGGCACGTTCTCGCGCGGGAAGGTCACCGCGATCCCCGCAGCCGGCCAGCCGGCGTGGTCGCGCACCGACACGGCGACGGACGCGAAGCCGGGCGTGACGTCTCCGTCCTCCGTCGCGAACCCGCGTTCGCGCACCTCCGCCAGCACCCGGCGCAGCTCGCCGTAGGTGTGCGGCCCGGCGCCGGTGCGCTCCTCGAAGGCGTCTCGGTCGGGGTACAGGGCGCGCAGCTGCCCGGCAGGGAGGGTCGCGAGCAGCGCCCGGCCGCTGGCGGTCAGGTGAGCCGGAAGGCGCACCCCCACATCCGTCACGAGCCGCGGCCGGCGGGGCGCACGCTCCTCCACGATGTACACGACGTCGCGCCCGTGCAGCACGGCCACGTGTCCGGATTCGCCGATCGCGTCGACCAGACCGGCGACGATCGGGCGGCCGAGCCTGCTCAGCGGCTGCTGGCGTGAGAAGGCGCTCGAGAGCTCGTAGGCGGCGACGCCGAGACCGTAGCGGCGCGCCTCCGGGAAGTGGAGGACGAACCCGTGGTCTCCGAGCACGGTGAGCAGGTGGTAGACGGTGGAGCGCGGCAGAGCGAGCGCCGTCGCGATGCTCGCCGCCGGAACCGGTCCCCGCTGTGCGGCGAGGTGGCCGAGGATGCGGAGGGTGTTCTCTGCAGCGGGGACCTTGCTCATCGACCCATCCTCTCGCGGGCGAGCGGCGGGGGAGGCGGCCCTGCCTCCCGGGCGCCGTCTGGGATCCCGGACACGGATGAGTGTACAGCCGGCCCGAGCGCATGCCCCCGCGGCGAGGATCGGAGCATGCTCGTCACCACCTCCACCGACATCAGCGCCGTGACCGTGGGCGGCGCACCGCTCACGATCGCGGACGTCGTCGCCGTCGCCCGCCATGATGCCCGCATCGAGCTCGACCCGAATGCGCTCGAGACCGTCGCCGCCTCCCGCGCGATCGTGGAAGCGCTGGCCGACGACACGGAGCCGCACTACGGCATCTCGACCGGCTTCGGCGCGCTCGCGACCACGTTCATCCCGGCCGAGCGGCGCGCGCAGCTGCAGGCGAGCCTCGTGCGCTCGCACGCCGCGGGCAGCGGACCGGAGGTCGAGCGGGAAGTCGTCCGCGCGCTCATGCTGCTGCGCCTCGCGACCCTCGCGACCGGCCGCACCGGCGCCACCCCGCGCACGGTCGAGACCTACGCCGCCGTGCTCAACGCGGGCATCACGCCGATCGTCCGCGAGTACGGCTCGCTCGGCTGCTCGGGAGACCTCGCGCCGCTCGCCCACTGCGCGCTGGCGGCGATGGGCGAGGGGCAGGTCAGGGTCGAGGGCGAGCTCGTCGACGCCGCGGATGCCCTGGCCGCCGCCGGCATCGAGCCGGTCGTTCTCGCCGAGAAGGAGGGCCTGGCGCTCATCAACGGCACCGACGGGATGCTCGGAATGCTGTCTCTCGCCCTCCACGACCTCCAGCGCCTCCTCACCACCGCCGACATCGCGGCCGCCCTCAGCGTCGAGGCGCTCCTCGGCACCGACGCGGTCTTCGCGGACGACCTGCAGCGGCTGCGCCCGCAGACCGGGCAGGCCGTCTCGGCCGGCAATCTGCGCGACCTGCTCGCCGGCTCGCCGCTGGTCGCCAGCCACAAAGGCCCCGAGTGCACGCGCGTCCAGGACGCCTATTCTCTGCGCTGCGCCCCGCAGGTCCACGGCGGAGCCCGTGACACCGCAGCACACGCCACGACCGTCGCCGAGCGCGAACTGGCCTCCGCTATCGACAACCCCGTCCTGACGCTCGACGGCCGGGTGGAGTCGAACGGCAACTTCCACGGCGCGCCCGTGGCCTACGTGCTCGACTTCCTCGCCATCGTCGTGGCGGACGTCGCGAGTATGTCCGAACGGCGCACCGACCGCTTCCTCGACCCGGCCCGCAACCAGGGCCTCCCACCGTTCCTCGCCCACGAGGTGGGGGTCGACTCCGGCCTGATGATCGCGCAGTACACCGCAGCGGGCATCGTCTCGGAGTTGAAGCGGCTCGCGGCCCCGGCTTCGGCCGACTCCATCCCGTCGTCCGCCATGCAGGAGGATCACGTGTCGATGGGATGGGCCGCGGGCCGCAAGCTCCGCCGGGCCGTCGACGGGCTCACGCGGGTGCTCGCGATCGAGCTGCTCACGGCCTCGCGCGGCGCCGACCTCCGGGCGCCCCTCGGTCAGGCTCCCGCCACCGGTGCGGTCACCGCGGCACTGCGGAAGGCCGTCGCCGGTCCCGGGCCGGACCGCTACCTCTCCCCCGAGATCGAGGCCGCGGTCGCGCTCGTCGCCTCCGGCACCCTCGCCGACGCCGCCGAGAGCGCCCTCGGCCACCCCCTCCGCTGACCTGAGCCCACGACCACGACCACGACGAAGGAGCCGACACCATGGATGGAGCGAGAGCAGTGCGCGCCCCGCGCGGCACCCGGCTGACCGCGAAGAGCTGGCAGACGGAGGCACCCCTCCGGATGCTGATGAACAACCTCGACCCGGAGGTCGCGGAGCGTCCCGACGACCTGGTCGTCTACGGAGGCACCGGCCGCGCAGCCCGCAGCTGGGAGGCGTTCGACGCGATCGTCGAGACCCTCCGCGACCTGGAGCCCGACGAGACCCTGCTGGTGCAGTCGGGCAAGCCGGTCGGCGTCTTCCGCACGCACGAGTGGGCGCCGCGCGTGCTCATCGCCAACTCGAACCTCGTCGGCGACTGGGCGACCTGGCCCGAGTTCCGCCGCCTCGAGGCCCTCGGCCTCACGATGTACGGCCAGATGACGGCCGGCTCATGGATCTACATCGGCTCGCAGGGCATCCTCCAGGGCACGTACGAGACCTTCGGCGCCGTCGCCCGCAACAGGTTCGGGGGCAGCCTCGCGGGGACGCTCACGCTGACCGGCGGCTGCGGCGGGATGGGCGGCGCCCAGCCCCTCGCCGTCACGCTGAACGGTGGTGCCGTGCTCATCGTCGATGTGGACCGCAGCCGCCTCGAGCGCCGCGTCGACCACGGCTACCTCGACGAGCTCGCCGACGACCTGGACGACGCCGTCGCCCGCGCGGTCGCGGCGAAGGAGGAGGGCCGCGCGCTCTCCGTCGGCGTGGTCGGCAACGCCGCCGAGGTCTTCCCCGAGCTGCTGCGCCGGGCCGTTCCGATCGACATCGTGACCGATCAGACGAGCGCGCACGACCCGCTCAGCTATCTCCCCGTCGGCGTCTCCGTCGACGAGTGGCACGACCGCGCCGCCGCCGACCCCGAGGCGTTCACGCAGGCCGCACGCGCCTCCATGGCGGCCCAGGTGGAGGCCATGGTCGGCTTCCTCGATGCCGGCGCCGAGGTCTTCGACTACGGCAACTCCCTCCGTACCGAGGCGCAGCTGGGCGGGTACGACCGCGCCTTCGCCTTCCCCGGATTCGTGCCGGCGTACATCCGGCCGCTCTTCGCCGAGGGCAAGGGGCCGTTCCGCTGGGCGGCGCTCTCCGGCGACCCGGCGGACATCGCCGCGACCGACCGCGCCATCCTGGACCTCTTCCCCGAGGACCAGCACCTGCGCCGCTGGATCACCCAGGCGGGCGAGAAGGTGCCGTTCGAGGGCCTCCCGGCGCGGATCTGCTGGCTCGGCTACAAGGAGCGCCACCTCGCCGGCCTGAGGTTCAACGAGATGGTCGCGAGCGGCGAGCTCAGCGCCCCGATCGTCATCGGCCGCGACCATCTGGACTCCGGTTCGGTCGCCTCGCCGTACCGCGAGACCGAGTCGATGGCCGACGGCTCGGACGCCATCGCCGACTGGCCGCTGCTGAACGCCCTGCTCAACACCGCGTCGGGCGCCACCTGGGTCTCGCTCCACCACGGCGGCGGTGTCGGCATCGGTCGCAGCATCCACGCCGGACAGGTGATCGTCGCCGACGGTACGCCGCTCGCCGCGGAGAAGATCGAGCGCGTGCTCGTCAACGACCCGGGCACCGGGGTCATGCGGCACGTGGACGCGGGCTATGAGCGCGCGGTGGAGGTCGCCGACGAGCGCGGCCTGCGCGTCCCGATGCGGGAGCACGCGGCCCGGGAGGGGTCCCGCGGCTGATGTCACGGCAGCCGTCTTCCCCGACGCTCCTCACCGGGATCGGTGAACTGGTCACTTTCGACCCGCAGCACGACGGGCCCCTCGGACTCGTCCGGGATGCGGCCCTGCTCACCGTCGACGGCCGGATCGAGTGGACGGGCCCGGCATCGCGCGCACCCCGGGGAGACGCGGACCGCGAGGTGGACGCGGGCGGCGCAGCCGTCATCCCGGGGTTCGTCGACAGCCACACTCATCTCGTCTTCGGCGGTGACCGCTCCGCCGAGTTCGAGGCGCGCATGGCGGGGCAGCCGTATTCCGCCGGCGGAATACGCAGCACGGTCGCGGCGACGCGCGCGGCTTCGGACGACGAGTTGCGTAACCGCCTCACCCGGTTCACGGCCGAGTTGCGCGCCCAGGGGACCACGACCTTCGAGGTCAAGAGCGGCTACGGCCTCACGGTCGCCGACGAGGAACGCGCACTGCGCGTCGCGGGGGAGGTCACCACGGAGACCACATTCCTCGGCGCGCATGTCGTCCCCGCCGAGTACGCGGACGACGCTGCCGCCTATGTCGACCTGGTCGTCGGCCCCATGCTCGACGCGTGCGCGCCGCACGCCCGCTGGATCGACGTGTTCTGCGAGACCGGCGCCTTCGATCCGGAGCAGTCGCGCCGCATTCTGACGGCGGGCGCGGCGCGCGGGCTGGGCGTGCGGGTACACGCAAGCCAGCTGGGTCCCGGCGAGGGCATCCTCCTGGCCGTCGAGCTCGACGCCGCCGCCGTCGACCACTGCACCTACCTCACGGACACCGATGTGGAGGCCCTCGCCGCTTCCGGCACGGTGGCCGGGCTCCTTCCCGGCGTCGAGTTCTCGACGCGGCGCCCCTACCCCGACGCCCGCCGGCTCCTCGACGCCGGCGTCCGGGTCGCCCTCGCGAGCGACTGCAACCCTGGGTCGTCGTTCACCTCGTCCCTGGCGTTCTGTATCGCCGTCGCGGTGCGCGACATGGGCATGACCGTCGCGGAGGCGCTGCGGGCGGCCACTCTCGGCGGCGCCGAGTCCCTCCGCCGCGACGACGTCGGTCACCTCCGCCGCGGCGCCCGGGCCGACTACGTCGTCCTGGACGCGCCCTCGTACGTCCACCTCGCCTACCGCCCCGGCGTCCCCCTCGTCGCGCAGACGGTCATCGGCGGCGCGTAGCCGCGCGCCCGCGCGCGCCGCCCGCCGGCCACTCAGGGGTCGCAAACCGCCGGTATTAGGGCACCAAAGCGGCAGAGCGCGACCCCTCTCACGCTCACACCGCTCACGCCACTCACACCCTGCAAGCCGCGCACGCACCGCGACCCCAGGGGACGCAAACCGCCGGAAAGACCACCCCACAGCGGCAGAATGCGACCCCGCTGTTGCGCGGCGCCGATCGCGTCAGGATGCGCGGGACGCGAGCCCAGCCGCAGCCTCCAGCACCAGGAGCGCGGCCAGCCGCACCGTGCGCTGGTCGGCGGCGTCGGCGGTCGCGTCCACCTCCGCGATGTCGAGCGACCGGACGCGCGGGGAGGCCGCGGCGAGGCGTGCGAAGCGGCGCAGCTCCCACGCCGCGAGGCCACCGGGGACAGAGGCCGGGCAGCCGGGAGCGACGGAACGGTCGCACACGTCCACGTCGAGGTCGACGTGGACCGGGCCTGCGGATGCCCCGGCGATGTCGAGCGCCTCCGCCATGACATCGTCGAGCGGACGGCCGTGGAGCGCGTCACGCGGGACCACCGTGATGCCGAGCTCCTCGGCCCGGCGCGTGTAGGCGGCCGAGTTCGCGAAGTCGGCGATCCCGATCTGGACGATCCGGGTGCCGGCGAGCCCCGCCTCCACGAGCCGGCGGACGGGCGAGCCGTTCGAGACGCCGTCTCGGAGGTCGTGGTGGGCGTCGAGGGTGATGAGCCCCGCCGTCGGCAGGTCATCGCCGAATGCGCCGAGAGCGGCGGGAACGGTCAGGGAGTTGTCGCCGCCGACCGCCACCGTGACGGTCGACCGGGCCGCGGCGGCCCGCATCGCCGCGATAGCGCGTGCCTCGCCCTCCGGGCCGTCCGGCTCCACGACATCGCCCTCGTCGACGAGCCGCAGGCGGTCGACCGCCGCGCCTGCGGTGTGGGTCGAATAGCGTCTCAGCGCGGATCGCACCGCGGCAGGCGTCGCGTGCGCCCCGGTCGGCGAGAGGGAGGTGCGCCAGGTCGGGAGTCCGAGCAGGGCGAGGTCCGCATGCGCGCCGTCCCCGAGCGTCTCGAGCGCGGGCCAGTCACCGGCCCGCGGCCAGAGCGGATCGACGGACAGCGCTGCGGTGCTCATAGCGCGACGATACCGAGCGGGGGATGCGCGGACCGGAGCGGCCACGCATCCCCCGTCTGGGATCCCGGACGACGTGTCGATCGCCCGGGACATCGTCAGAGCTGCTTGCCCCCGACCGGGGAGGTGAACACGGGCGGCTGCGGGGTGCTCGCGTCGACCTCTCCGGTGCCGCCGGGACCGCGGGGAGCCCCGCCGTCGCCCGGGCCGCCGCCGCCCGGGCCGCCGTCGCCCGGCCCAGCGTCCCCGGACGCGCCGCCGCCCTTCGCCGCCTTCTTCGCCTGCCGGCGCTCCCGCGCCCCCTCGACGAGGTTGTAGAGCGTCGGCAGCACGACGAGCGTGAGCACGGTGGACGAGATCAGGCCGCCGATCACCACGATCGCGAGCGGCTGCGAGATGAAGCCGCCGTGGCCGGTGAGTCCGATCGCCATCGGGGTCAGCGCTGCGATGGTCGCCAGCGCGGTCATCAGGATGGGGCGCAGACGGCGGGAGGCGCCGTGGACGACCGCCTCCGCGACCGAGAGCCCTCGCCTCCGGTACTGGTTCACCAGGTCGATGAGCACGATGGCGTTCGTCACGACGATGCCGATCAGCATCAGCACACCGATGAGCGAGGCGACGCCGAGCGGGATGCCCGAGGCGAGCTGCAGCAGGATCGCGCCGGTGGCCGCGAACGGCACCGAGACGAGCAGGAGGAGCGGCTGACGCAGCGAACGGAACGTCGCCACCATCACGATGTACACGATCAGGATGGCTGCGAGCAGCGCGAGCCCCAGCTGCGCGAACGCGTCGGTCTGGCTCGACGAGACACCGCCGATCACGGCGGTCGCGCCGTTCGGGAGGTCGGCAGCCTTGAGCGCCTTCGTCACGTCCGCATTGGCGACCGTGAGGTTGTCCGTCGCGGGTGTCGCCGTCACCGTGGACGTGCGCAGGCCGCGCGCCGTGGTGACCGTCGCCGGGCCCTTGGCCTCCTCGACGGTCGCGAGGGAGCTGAGCGGCACGATGCCGGCGGCCGTCGGGATCTGCAGGTCCGCGAGCCCGGCGACGGTCGTCGGCGGGTTGGCGTTCTGGATGTAGATCTTCAGGCTGGTGTCGTCGATCGCGACGGTGCCGGCCTGGGTCGGCTGCATCGCCTGGGAGACGATCGTGCCGACCGCGACCTCGCTCAGCCCGGCCTCCGCCGCCTTGGTGCGGTCGACGGTCACGGCGATGTAGGGCAGCGAGGCGCTCAGGTTGTCGGTGACCTGCTTGAGCGAGTCGTGCTTCTTCAGCTCGGCGACGACGGAGTCGGTCGCGGTCTGCAGATCGGCGCTGGACGTCGCCGAGATGTCCACCTCGATGTCGCTGGAGGCGCCGAACCCGCTCTGCGACGACACCTGGATGGTGCCCGCGCCGCTGATCGAGCCGAGTTCGCTCTCGATCGTGTTCTGCAGCTTCTCCTGGTCGGCGTCCGGGTCGGTCGTGATGGAGAAGGTGGTGCCGCCTCCGCCGCCGCCCGCGAAGGCGTCGCGCAGCGCAGAGCCGCTGGAGCCGATGGAGACCTGCACGGTCTCGACGCCCTTCGTGTCGAGCAGCTTCTGCTCGACCGCCTTCGCCGCGTCGTCCTTGGCCTGGAGGCTCGCGCCCGCCTCGAGCGTCTGCGTGATCGTCAGCGAGTTCTGGCCGCTCGAACCGAGGAAGTTCGTCTTCATCAGCGGGGCGAGCGCGAGAGTGCCGATCAGCACGAGGATCGAGAGGATCACCGTGATCGCCGAGTGCTTGAGCGTCCACCGGATGATCGGCAGGTAGCCCTTCTGCAGTCGCGAGGGATGCTCGAGCTCGTCGTGACCGGACGCGGCGGCCTCCTCGACCGTCAGGTGCGCGGCATCGTCGTCGTGGGCGCCGCCCTCGTGCTTGCGCGCCTTCGGAGCGCGCAGGAACCAGTAGGCGAGCACCGGCACGATCGTCAGCGCCACGAGCAGCGACGACAGCAGCGCGATCGTGACGGTCAGCGCGAACGGCCGGAACAGCTCGCCCGTCACGTCGCCCACGAACGCGAGGGGCAGGAACACCGCGACGGTCGTGATGGTGGACGCGGTGATCGCGCCGGCGACCTCGCGGACCGCGCGCACGATGGTGACCGCCCGGTCCGCGCCGGGCACCAGCTGTCTCTTGATGTTCTCGATGACCACGATGGAGTCGTCGACCACGCGCCCGATCGCGATCGTGAGCGCACCGAGAGTGATGATGTTGAGCGTGTAGCCGGTCGCCCACATCACGACGAAGGTGATGAGCACGCTGGTCGGGATGGAGATCGCCGTCACCAGGGTCGAGCGCACCGACAGCAGGAACACCAGGATGACGATGACCGCCATCACGAGGCCGAGCAGACCCTCCTCGGTGAGCGAGTTGATCGACTGCGTGATGAAGGGAGCCTGGTCGAACACGACGGTGATCTTCGCGTCGGAGCCGAGCTTCTTCTCGAGGTCGGAGATGAGCGCCGTCACGCCGTGCGAGACCTCGACCGTGTTGGCCGACGGGAGCTTGGTCACCGCGATCGTCAGGGCGGGCTTGCCGTCGACGCGGGAGAGGGAGGTGATCGGGTCGTCGGTCTCCGCCACCGTGGCGACGTCGCCGATGGTGGGCGGGGTGGCCGCCGCGTCGGCCGCGGCGGCAGCGGCGGACGCTGAGGAGCCGGCACCCGCGGCACCGGCACCCGCGGCACCAGCGCCCGCGGCGCCCGCACCCGCGGCACCCGCACCCGCGCCGCTGCTCGATCCGCTCGCACCCGACGCGCCGCTCGCGGATGTCGCGCTGCGGACCAGCGGCAGCGCCGCGATGTCGTCGACCGAGGCGAGCTGCTTGCCCGACTGGATCGAGAGAGTCTTGCCGTCCTCGGTGATCGAGCCGCCCGGAAGCAGTACGCCGTTCTGCTGCAGCGCATCCTTGACCGCCGAGCTGCTGACGCCCGCGGCGGCGAGCTTGGCCGCATCAGGGGTGATCGTGATGCGGCGGCCGACCTCGCCGACGAGCTGTGCGTCGTTGACGCCGGTGACGTCCTTGATGTCCGGGAGGGCGACCTTGGTGATGTCGTCGGCGAGCGTGCGCTGGTCGCCGCTGCTGCTGACGGCGAGCTGGATGACGGGGAGATCGTCGATGCTGCCGGAGACGACCTGCGGCTCGACCCCCGACGGGAGCGTCGACGAGATCTGGTTGATGGCACGGTCGATCTTCTGCTCGGCCGTCGCCAGGTCGGTGCCGTAGGTGAACTTCGCCGTGATGATCGACTGGTTCGTGCTGCTGACCGCCGACGTGCTCTCGAGGTCCGGGACGCCCTGGATCGCGGCCTCCACGGGCGTGCTCACGTCGTTGTTCACGACCTCCGGCGACGCCCCGGGGTAGGTCGACACGATCGCGAGCTGCGGGAACGAGATCGACGGGACGAGCTCCTGCTTCAGGTTCGCGAGCGCGAGGCCGCCGAACACGGCCGCCACGATCGTGACGAGCGCGATCAGCGCGCGATTCTTCATGCTGAGCACAGCGAGAAAGTGCACGGATGTTCCCCTCAGCGGGTGGTTGTTACTGGACGTGCGACAGCGACGGCGCATGCCGAGTATCGCATTGCAGCGACTGCACAATCCTCATGCCGTGGTACTACATCCCCTCCGGCGCCCGGCGCCGGGTCGAACGACGGGGTCGCGAAACGCCGGATTGGTTGCGCCGTAGCGGCAAGATGCGACCCCTCGGCGGGAAGGGCAGCGGCGCGGACGCCGGCGGCTCAGACCACGTTGGGCAGCGCCGGGGCGTCATAGTATGGCGCGGGCTCGTTCGCCGCCACGGCCCATGCGCGCTGCAGGGCCGCGAAGGCGCGCTCCGTCTCCTCGACCGAGTAGGTGATCGGGATGCGCAGCGAACGCTCGAAGGCCCCGTCGAGTCCGAAGCGCGGGCCGGCGGCGATCAGGAGGCCGTGGTTGCGGGCGGCGAGAGCGAGCGCCGAGCTGACCGGCGCACCGATGCCGACCCAGGCCGCGAGTCCTCCGTGGAGGCGCGGCATCGTCCAGTCGGGGAAGGTGGAGGCGATCAGGCGCTGCACGGTCGCGCGCCCCTCCCGCAGCTGCACCCGACGCTCCTCCACGATCTCCGCCGTCTGCGGCAGCATGCGGGCGACGACGAGCTGCTCGAGCATCGGCGTTCCGAGGTCCGTGGCGGGTTTGGCGGCGATCATCCGCTGCACGAGCGGTCGGTCGGCGCGGATCCAGCCGATCCGCAGACCACCCCACAGGCTCTTGCTGGCCGAGCCGATCAGCAGCACGGGGGCCCCTCCCGCGTGGGGCTCCGCATAGTGCGGCAGCGGGAGGTGCGCACCGAGGCGGTCGATGTCGAGCTCGCCCGTCGTCTCATCCGCCACGACGATCGTCCCCTGGGCCGCGGCCGCGGCCAGCACCCGCTCGCGCGTGGTGGGCGACATGGACGCGCCCGTCGGGTTGTGGAAGTCGGGGATGAGGTAGGCGAGGGCGGGGTTCGCCCGGCGGATCGTCTGCTCGATCGCGTCCACGTCCCACCCGTCGTTCTCCGCGCCGAGGGGATGCGGCCCCTCCTCCGGCGGCGTCACCGTGATCGGGACGAGCCGCGCGCCCGCCAGCCGGAGCGCCTCCGTGGCGTGGGGATAGGTCGGCATCTCGACCAGCGCCCGGTCGCCGCGGCCGAGGAAGGTGCGGGCGATCAGGGCGATGGCCTGCTGCGCGCCGAGGGTCACCAGCACCTGGTCCGGATCGGTCGGGAGCCCGCGTTCGGTGTAGCGGTCGGCGATCGCCTGCCGGAGGTGCGGCAGACCGACCGGGTCGTAGCCGGAGTCGGGGAGGAAGTGGGGCAGCTCTTCGGCGGCCGCGCGCGCGGCAGCCGGGAGCGACGCCGCCGCCGGCAGTGCGGCTTTCGTGAAGTCGAGCATCCCTTCGCCGCCGCCGATCGGCAGGGCGAGCGCGGGTCCGGGGAGGCGGGTCACGCTGCCGGACCCGCGCACGCTGTCGACGAAGCCGCCCTCGCGCAGGTGGCGGTACGCCGCGGCGACCGTCGTGCGGCTCAGGGCCAGGCGGGCGGCGAGATCACGCTCGGCCGGCAGGCGTGTGCCGATCGGGATGCGGCCGTCGAGCACCAGGAGGCGCACCCGGTCGGCGAGGTCCTGGTACTGCGAGCCGTTCCCCCGCCACTGCCCGAGCAGGGCCTCCAGGGAGCGGGCCGTGAGATGCGCATCCGACATGCAAGCCACCTTAACTGAATTGGCATCTTGATGGAAGGCCAATCGGACGATTGGATTGTGAAGGTGACCACTCGACTCCTCCTGACCCGGCGCCTCGTCCAGTTGCTGATCGGCCTCTTCCTCTACGGGATGGCCATCGCACTGATGGTGCGCGCTGCCATCGGGGTGTCGCCGTGGGATGTGCTCGCCCAGGGTCTCTCCATCCACAGCGGCTGGGCGTTCGGCCTCATCACGAACGTGGTCGGCCTCGCCGTGCTCCTCCTCTGGATCCCACTGCGACAGCGCCCGGGTCTCGGCACGGTGCTCAACGTGCTGCTCGTCGGGCCCAGCGCGCAGTTCGGGCTGTGGATCATTCCCCAGCAGACCGAGCTGTGGCTGCAGGTGCTGCTCTTCCTCGCCGGGCTGGCCCTGCTCGCCGTCGCGACCGGCCTCTACATCGGAGCCCAACTGGGCCCCGGTCCCCGAGACGGCCTCATGACCGGCCTGCACGCGCGGACGGGATGGCCGATCTGGGCCGTCCGCACCGGTATCGAGATCGTCGTCCTCGTGATCGGCTGGATCCTCGGCGGCAACGTCGGCGTCGGCACCCTCGCCGAGGCCCTCCTGATCGGGCCGCTCTGCGCCATCACGATCCCCTTCTTCGCCATCCGGCTGCCGCAGGACGCTGCAACGACTGCGCCGCTGGAGAGCGAACTCGAGGGCACGGCCGAGCAGTCGGCCGGCCTTCGCGACGAGCAGGATGCCGCGCGTGTCGACGTGCGCGACGGCATCCTGCTCGAATCGGACGCCGCCGCACGCCATCGCTTCGCCGACCACGCGCGCAGCCCGCTCGTGCGCCGGGCGCAGCCCGACCGGGCGCCGGCGGACGCGACGCCCGCCGCCCGCTCCGCGGACGCCGGAGAGTCCACTCCCCCTGCCGACTCCGACCGCCGCCCCTCCCGCCTCGTCGCCGCCCACTGGCTCGACGACCGCCTCACCGGCCGCGCCCGCGCGCGCCGCGCCTGACCCGCGCCGCCTCCGGCGCTCTCGCCGAGACGGCTCGAAATCGCACGAATCGCGTCGAGACGGCCCACTGTGGGCCGCCTCGACGGCGCGGGCACCCGGCGTGCGCGCCTACGCGGGGCGGGCAGCCACGTAGGCTCGCAGGGCGTCGCGGACGAACTCGGCACCGGAGGCGCCGCCGTAGTTCGCGGCGAAGCGCGCGTCGGCGACGTACATGTCGCCGAGGCCCGTCAAGTAGCCCGCCGGCGGCGTGCCGGTGCCGTAGCCCGGGGTTCCGGGGATGTCGGCCAGCCATTCCGCGTGACGCCGGGCGAGCGCCTGGGCCTCGTCCGAGTCGGGCGCGAGCCCGCGGGAGGCCGCGTCCGTCCAGTCGGCGGCGAGCAGCTCCTGGCGCTCCTTGCACCCCTGACGCTGCTCCGGGGTCATCCCCCGCCACCAGCGATCCGACGCGGCGTACGCCTCGCTCCCCCAGCGTTGCTCGACCTCCTCCTTGTACCGGGTGTGGTCGAACCCGTCGAACATGTCTTCCGCCATGATCTCTTCTCCTCTCTCCACGGCGTGGATGGTCGTCTCGACCGACGCGATCTGCCGCGCCAGTCGTGCCTGCTCGCCCCGCAACCACCCGAGGTGGTCGCGCAGCGCGGGCACCGCGTCGTCACGGTCGGCGAGCACGCGGGCGACGGCCGGGAGGCTCAACCCGAGCTCCCGCAGCAGCAGGATGCGCTGGAGCCGCACCAGTGCATCCCGGTCGTAGTGCCGGTACCCGTTCGAGCCGACGCGGCTCGGTCGCAGCAGGCCGATGGCGTCGTAGTGGCGCAGCGTCCTGCTGGTGGTGCCGGCGATACGGGCGATGTCCTGGATGGACCAGTCCATGGCGACCCTCCTCTCGTTCGCTGCCACGCTATAACTTGACGTAACGTCAATCTCAAGTCGCCGCTGCACGGTATTCGGTGCAGGCCCGGATGCGCGTGGGCCGCGTTCTGTTAGCGTGACTGGCGGGGGCGACGGGCCTCCGCCAACCGTGGAAAGGCGTACGACGTGACGACACCTGGCATCCGGAACAGTGCGATCGGCGGGTGGGCCCCGCGCGTGCTCATCGGGGCGGTGATCCTGGCGGCGCTCCTGTCGATCGGGTTCGTGCTCTTCGGCGTGAGCGGCGAGACCCTGGGACGCGTGATCGCGACCAACATCACCCTGGTCGTGTTCGCCCTGCTCGTGTGGGTGGACTCGCTCATCGGCCGGTTCCGCCCCTCCTGGTTCGAGTTCGCGTCGCTCGCAGCGGACGCCTACCTGCTCCTCCTCTGGATCGGGATCATCTGGCTCGGACCCTTCACCGTCGGCGACCAGTTCGCCTCGTTCTTCCTCGCGATCGGCACGCTGCTGTGGGTGCGCGCCATGCTGGGCCTCGGCGACCTGCTGCGCCTCATCTGGAACCGCTGGCGCAGCCGCCCGACGGACATCTTCGCCGTCATCGCGCTCGTCGCCATCGCCGTCGTCGCCGTGCTCGTGACGCTTCCGGCGCCGCACTCGCTCAACGACCTGTGGGATTACGAGTTCTACGGCCGCGTCATCGGCGCCGTCAGCATCGTCGCCGCGGTGTGCTTCGTCCTCGTGCCGTTGTGGGGCCTCCTCGGCTCCCGCGACCAGCGCGTCGCCGCCGCGCAGGCGCAGGCCGCGGCTCGGTCCGGATACGGGCAGGCCCCCTCCGCGGGCGCCCCCTACGGACAGGCACCCTACGGACAGGCACCCTACGGACAGGCACCCTACGGACAGGCACCGTACGGGCAGGCCGCCAGCGCGGCCGCTCCGATCCCCGCCCCCGGTGCTCCGGCGGCTGCCGCGGCTCCGGCGGCTCCCGCGGCAGCCCCCGCAACGCCCGCCTCCCCGGCTGGCCCCGCTCCGACCTCCCCGGCGGCGCCCGCCCCCGTGGCACCCGCCCCCGCGGCACCCGCCTCCTCGGCACCCGCCCCCGCGGCACCCGCCTCCTCGGCACCCGCCCCCGCGGCCACCCCGTCCCAGCCGCTCGCCTGGCCGCGCCTGACCGACGGCACTCCGCTCGCCGCCGGTCCGGACGGCCGGCCCGACTTCCACGCCGTCCCGGCGGGGAAGCAGCTCGGCTGGCCGCTGCACGTGGACGGCACCCCCGTCCCCGCCGGTCCCGACGGAGCCCCGCTCTACCGCTGAGCCTCCGAGAGACGTGAGTCGTTGCGGGTGTGCACGCCGTCCCACCCGCGACGGCTCACGTCCGCGCGGGAAGAAAGCGGGCCGTGCGACGGTTGCGGAGGAGGACGTCACGCGACGGCGATGAGAGAGGCACCACGGCAGCGATGAGCACGACCGAGACACCCCCGACCTCCCCCACGACGCCGGGTGAGGACCTCGTCATCCGGCTCGCGGAGCCGGACGAGTACGAGGCCGTCGGTGCGCTCAGCTATGCCGCCTACCGCAACGACTACACGATCAGCGACGGCTACCGCGCCCAATTGGTCGACACCGCGGGCCGCACCGACGAGTACGAAGTCTGGGTCGCCGCGGAGGCCGACGGCACGCTGCTCGGGACCGTGTCCATCCTGCGCGCCGGCTTCGACCTCGGCGGCGCACTGCGGGAGGGGGAGCTGTACTTCCGGCTCCTCGCCGTGAGCCCGGACGCCCGGCGGCGCGGGATCGGCGCCCGGCTGACGACCTTCACCCTCGACGAGGCCCGGCGACGCGGTTACCGCGTGGTCGTGCTCAACAGCGGCGAGCACATGACCGGCGCGCACGCGCTGTACCGGGGACTCGGATTCGTGTCGGACCCCGACCGGGACATCCGCATCCACGACGACGACCACGAGATCGTGGTCCATCTCTTCGCGCGCGAGGTCTGACGACGGGGCGCCGCGCGCCGCACCTGTCAGGGGATGCGGCGCGCAACACGCTCAGGGGTAGAGACCGCGTAGGCGGTGGGCCTCCGCCACCCGCTCCACGGCGAGCGCCGTGGCGGCCGCGCGCAGCGTGAGATCGCGCGAACGGGCGGATTCCAGCACGTCGCGCCAGGTCGCGAGCATGCGCTCCTCGAGGCGGGCCTCCACCTCGTCGACGCGCCACCAGTACGCCTGGTTCGCCTGCACCCATTCGAAGTACGAGACGATGACGCCACCCGAGTTGGCGACGATGTCGGGGACGACGAGCTGACCGTTGGCGGCGAAGACCGCGTCGGCGGCGGCGGTGGTGGGGCCGTTGGCGCCTTCGACGATGACACGAGCGGTGACGCGCGGCGCGTTCTCCTCCG
Source organism: Leifsonia sp. LS1 (assembly GCF_020521355.1). Lineage (NCBI taxonomy): Bacteria > Bacillati > Actinomycetota > Actinomycetes > Micrococcales > Microbacteriaceae > Leifsonia > Leifsonia sp. LS1. Next base: position 646,516 of record NZ_BPER01000001.1, on the reverse strand, counting down.
TGAGCACACCCTCGACCGCGGCGGGGACCAGGAGGTCGATGTCCAGTTCCAGCACCCGGCCGCTGTCGGCGGCGTCGGCGCCGATGTAGCCGACGACCGAGCCGGTGGCATCCACGTGAGCGGCCAGGCGCTCGGGGTCGAGCCCGGCGGGGTTGTGCACCGCACCGTACTGGTCGGCGACCGCGACGACCCGCACGCCGGCCTCGTGCAGGAAGAAGACGGCGTCGCGGCCGACCTTGCCGAAGCCCTGCACGACGGCGGTGGCGCCGGCCGGGGCGATGCCGCGGTGTCGCAGCGCGGCGAGCGCGATGTGTACCACGCCCCGGGAGGTGGCGCTGGCGCGGCCGAGGGATCCGCCGAGGCTGAGCGGCTTGCCCGTGACGACGCCGGGCACGGTGTAGCCCGAGACGACCGAGTAGGTGTCCATGATCCACGCCATGGTCTTCTCCGACGTCCCGATGTCGGGCGCCGGGATGTCGCGCTCCGGCCCGAGGATGGGCAGGATCTCGCTGGTGTAGCGGCGGGTGACGCGCTCGAGCTCCGCCTCGGAGTGCAGACGCGGGTCGATCCGTACGCCGCCCTTGGCGCCGCCGTACGGGATGTCGACGAGCGCGCACTTCCACGTCATCCACATCGCCAGTGCGCGCACCTCTTCGAGCGTGACGTTCGGGCTGTAGCGGAGGCCGCCCTTGGCGGGCCCGCGGGAGAAGTTGTGCTGCACACGGTGGCCCGTGAACACCGTCACGGACCCGTCGTCGGCGCGCAACGGCACGGCCACGGTCATCTCGCGACGTGGGGTGGCGAGCATGTCGCGGATCCCCTGGTCGTAGCCGAGGGTCGCGATGGCCCCGTCCAGCTGGGCGATCGCCTCCTCCAGCGGGTTCGCTTCCGTCCGATCCAACGTCAGGGCCACGGCTCCTCCTCAAGCTCTCGTGTGCTAGCCACGGTACGGAGACCCGGGCGGGAGGGTGGTCGACATGGTGTCGAATCGGGAGGCCGCGGATCGACAGGATGGCGAGCCGCGGGCTGCGGGCGTCGGCCGATCCCGAGCCGCCGAGCTGCCCGGGGGAAACACGAACGGCCGTCCCGGAATCCCGGGACGGCCGTTCGTATGCGCGGCGGGTCAGCCGATGCGGATGAGCTTCTTGTTCACGAACTCGTCGGCGCCGAAACGGCCGAGCTCACGGCCCGAGCCGGAGCGCTTCACGCCGCCGAACGGCAGCTCGGCGCCGTCGGCGAGGACGAGGTTGACGAAGACCATGCCGGCCTCGATCTGGTCCGCGACGCGGTTCGCCTGCTCCTCGTCGGTGGTGAAGAGGTAGGAGCCGAGACCGAACGGGGTGTCGTTGGCGATGCGGACGGCGTCGGCCTCGTCCTTCGCGCGGAACACCTGGGCGACCGGGCCGAAGAACTCCTCCTTCGACGCGGGGTTCTCGGGCGTGACGTCGGTCAGGACGGTCGTCTCGAAGAAAGCGCCGTTGCGGCCGCCGCCGCGCACCAGGGTGGCGCCGTTCTCGACGGCGCGCTTGACCTGCTCGTCGAGGTTCTCGGCGGCCTTGAGCGACGAGAGCGGGCCGAGGGCGGAGTCGGTGCTGGTGGGGTCGGTGGCCTCCACCTCGGCCAGCTTCGCGGTGAACTTCTCGAGGAAGGCGTCGTAGAGCTCGTCCGCGATGACGAATCGCTTCGCCGCGTTGCAGGACTGGCCGCTGTTGTCGAGGCGGGCGTCCACCGCGTTCTGCACGGTCGCGTCGAGATCGTCGGTGGAGAGCAGGATGAACGGATCGGAGCCGCCCAGCTCGAGCACGACCTTCTTGAGGTTGCGCCCGGCGATCTCGGCGACCGCCGCGCCGGCGCGCTCGGAGCCGGTAAGCGAGACGCCCTGGACGCGCGGATCGGCGATGACCTTCTCGATCTGGTCGTGACCGGCGTAGATGTTCACGTACGCGCCGACCGGGAAGCCCGCGTCGAGGAAGATCTTCTCGATGGCCGCCGCCGACTCCGGGCACTGCTCCGCGTGCTTCAGGAGGATGGTGTTGCCGATGACCAGGTTCGGTCCGGCGAAGCGGGCGACCTGGTAGTACGGGAAGTTCCAGGGCATGATGCCCAGCAGCACGCCGAGGGCCGAGCGGCGCACGACGGCCGACCCGTCGCCGTCGAGGAGCGTGATCGGCTCGTCCGTGAGGAACTCGCTCGCGTGGTCCGCGTAGTACTCGTAGATCGCGCCGGAGAAGTCGACCTCGCCCAGCGCCTGTTCCACGGGCTTGCCCATCTCGCGCACGATGATGTCGGCCAGCTCCTGCCGGCGCTCGACGTGCAACTCGCCCACGCGGCGGATGAGGGCGGCGCGCTCCTCGACCGTGGACGACTTCGACCAGCCGCGGTAGGCGTCGCTGGCGGCGGTGATGGCAGCCTCGAGCTCGGCGTCGCCGATCGGCTCGTAGGTCTTCACGGTCTCGCCGGTGGCGGGATTGGTCACGGCGTAGTTCATGGCGCTCCTCTTCTCCGATGAATGGCCTGCGGCCCTCTAGCGACCCTACGCGGGATCCGCGAGGATCGCCTCGACACCGCGTCCGAGTCCGAGGGCTCAGACCGACACAGTGTACAGAGCGGGAACGGGTCAGCGCTTGGCGCGGGCGGGCACCTTCGCGGCGGGCTCCGGGCCGGAGGGGGACGCCGCGGGAGCGGGTCCCGGTGAGTCGTGCGGCGCGGGAGGCGCGGGGGCGTCGTTATCCGGCTGCCCGACCGCGAGCGGCGTGGAGTGGATGTGGACGCGCGCGTGCGGCTTCGAGGCCGGCACCAGAGGGCGGCGGGCGATGGCGCGCACCGGTTCGCCGCGGCGGTCCTGCCCGGGGAGCGGGCGGGACCGGCGGCCGTAGATCAGCGACGACGAGTCGAGCAGCCAGGGCACGAGCGCGACGGTCACACCGTGGCAGAGCATCAGCATCTTGGCGAGCCGGCGGGCGCGGTGGTTGTGGAGCAGCCCTTCCCACCAGTGCCCGACGATGTACTGGGGCAGGTAGACGGTCGTGACCTCCGAGCCGTGCTCCTCGCGACGGTGCTTGAGGTACTTCACCAACGGGACGCCGAACTCGCGGTACGGCGACTCGATGATCGTGAGCGGCACGTGGATGTTCTGCTCGACCCACTGCTTCTGCAGCAGCTCCGTCGCCTCCTCCTCGATCGAGACGTGGATCGCCTCGATCGAGTCGTGGCGGGCGGCGATGGCGTAGTCGAGCGCTTTGAGGGCCGGCTTCTGCATCTTGCCGACCAGCACGATGGCGTGGTCGCCCACGGAGCCGAAGGTCGTGATCGGGTCGACCTCGATCTCCTTCTCCACGTCGCGGTAGTAGCGGTTCACGCCGAGCATGAGGAACCACAGGATCGGCATGAAGATGAAGACGAGGTACGCGCCGTGCGTGAACTTCGTGATCGTGACGACGATCAGCACGATCGCCGTCAGGCAGGCTCCGAACGCGTTGATGCACAGCGAGCGGACGATGCTGCTGCGCTCGCGGGCGGTCTGGCCGCCCTCTCGGAGCAGCGTGATCCAGTGCTTCACCATCCCGGACTGCCCGAGGGTGAACGAGACGAACACCCCGATGATGTACAGCTGGATGAGCTGGGTCAGGTTCGCCTGGTAGACGAGCAGCAGGGCCGTCGCGGCGAGCGCGAGGAGGATCATGCCGTTCGAGTAGACGAGGCGGTCGCCGCGGGTGTTGAGCGCCTTGGGGGCGTAGGAGTCGCGGGCGAGCACCGAACCCAGCAACGGGAAGCCGTTGAAGGCCGTGTTGGCGGCGAGCAGCAGGACGATCGCAGTGGCGGCCTGGATGAGGAAGAAGAAGAAGGTGTTGTTGCCGAAGGTCGCGGCGGCGATCTGCGCGATGAGGCTGCGCTGCGGGGAGGTGGCGCACTGCGCCCAGCCTTGCAGGTCGCACGGGTTCTCGGCGTAGTGCACGCCGCTGATCAGCGCGGTCGCGGTGAGCCCGGCGAACAGGACGATCGCGATGCCGCCCATGAGCCCGAGAGTCACGCGGGCGTTGCGGATCTTCGGGGTGCGGAAGGCGGGCACCCCGTTGGCGACGGCCTCCACACCGGTGAGGGCGGAGCAGCCGCTGGAGAACGCGCGGAGCAGGAGGAGCACCATCGCGGCCTGCGTCAGGCTGCTGGCGTGCACCTGGAAGCCGGCGGACTCGGCCACGGGGGCGTCGCCGAGCACGGTGCGGACGAGCGCCGTCACGATCATGAGGAAGACGCTGCCGATGAAGATGTAGGTGGGCAGCGCGAACGCCTTGCTCGACTCGCGGACGCCGCGCAGGTTCACCGCGGCGATGAGCACCACGCACAGCACCGCGAGCTCCGCCCGCCACGGTGCGAGGAACGGCAATGCCGAGATGACGTTGTCGACGCCCGACGCGACCGAGACGGCCACGGTGAGCACGTAGTCGACCAGGAGCGCGGAGGCGACGATGAGGCCGGCCTTCTCGCCGAGGTTCTTGTGCGCGACCTCGTAGTCGCCGCCTCCCGACGGGTAGGCCTTGACCAGCTGGCGGTAGCTGAGGACGACGGTGACGAGGAGCACGACGACGGCCGCGGCGACCCACGGGGCGAAGGTCAGGAACGAGAGCCCGCCCAGCAGCAGGATCATCAGCAGTTCCTGCGGAGCGTAGGCCACGCTCGACAGGGCGTCGGAGGCGAAGATGGGTAGGGCGAGGTGCTTCGGGAGCAGCTGTCCTTCGAGTTTCTCACTCGGAAGCGGGTCGCCGATCAACCAGCGCTTCGGGGATCTCCCCTCATTTGTCACGAGGGACGAGATTACTCGCTGCCAATACCCTGTCAAGTCGGCGCGTCGGGGCGGCGTCGGCTTGCGATTCCGCAAGGCTCGGGCTTCGCCTCCCCGTCCTCTCCGGATCGGCGGAAAAACGCGGCGGAACGGGGGCCCGGCACTCTCTCTGAGACCTCTCAGAATGTTCGCCGGGAGTTGCTGTGCATCCGCTCACGGGCACGCTTCCGCGCAGGTAGAACCTCAGCGACGACATCGCGTCCCCCGTCAGCGGCGCGCGAGCGCCTCCAGGACGGAGCGGCGAACGCGCACCAGCTCGTCCTTCAGCAGCGCGACCACGTCATCCGGCAGCGTGCCGCGCGAGGCCTGCAGCCGCAGCTCGGTGCGAAGCTCCTGCCGGAAGTCGTTCAAGGCGACGTCGGCCTCGCGGACGGCCGCGCCGGCCGCCATCCGGGCATCGCGCGTGGCCTCGCGGGCGGCGTCGCGTGCCTCCCGTCGCGGGTCAACTCGCGTGGCGTCCCGCCGATTCTGCCGGGCGGCGGAGGCCAGCTCGGCCCGCAGCGTGCGCATGGCGTCATCGACGCCCGCGCGCACCTCGTCGGCCAGCCGGCGCACCGAGTCGGTGACCTCGTCCTCGATCGCGTCGAGCTCGTGCTCCCGGGAGGCGAGCTCGCGCCGGCCCGCGTCGGTGATGGCGTAGACGGTCTTGCGGCCGTCCGCCTGCTTGGTGACCAGCCCCTCCTCCTCGAGCTTGGCGAGGCGCGGGTAGATCGTGCCGGCGCTCGGGGTGTACGTGCCGCCGAATCGGTCGGAGAGCGCCTGGATCAGCTCGTACCCGTGCCGCGGGGACTCCGCGAGGAGGCTGAGCAGATACAAGCGGAGGCTGCCGTGGGCGAAGACGGGGGTCACGCGGACGCCGCCTCGCCGTTGCGGCCCGCACCCTCCTGAGCCTCCCGTGGGCTGCGGAGCACCGAGACGCCGCCGGAGACCGAGTTGACGTTGATGTCGACCCAGGTGCCGTCGAGCGTGCCGGAGGTGCCGGTGTATCCCTTGCCGCCGTATCCGACGACGACCACGTCGTCCAGCTGCACACGGCCGGAGACCGTGTTGGCGCGGTAGCGCGCGCCGACGGCTTCCGGGATGCGGATGGTCGAGTCGCCCGAGACCGTGTTGATCGCGATCTCGTCCGGCGTGCCCGAGATGTCCGCCATCACGTCGCCGGAGACGCCGTCGACCGCGAGCTTGCGGATGGCGCCGCTCACGGTCACGTCGCCCGAGACCGTGTGCGCGTTGATGCGGCCGGTGTGGTCACGCACGGAGAGCTCACCGCTCACCGAGTTGAGCTCGATGTCCCCCACCAGCCCATCCGCGACCACGTCGCCCGAGACCGTGCTGAGGCGCGCGTCCGTCCGCAGGCCCGAGACGAGTGCCGTCGCCGAGACCACGCCGAACTTGAGTGCGACGTCGCGCGGCACCAGCACGCTGACGTCGGCCTTGGCGTTGGACCGCATCGACTTGAAGACCTCGATGAAGTTGTCCCAGCGCAGCTGCGGGTGGTCCACCTCCAGCCGGTCGCCGTCGATCGAGATCTTCAGATCCCGTCCCTGCACCGAGTGCACCTCGATGCGCGCTCCCGGCTCGTCGTGCCCGATCACGTCGATCTGCCCGCCGATGAACCCGACCTTCAGCGCGCGGACCAGCTCCACGTCGATCGTGCGGCTCTCGCCCGGCTGAACCAGCCACTTCTCCTGTGCCATCGTCCTGACCTCTCCGTTGTGCCGCTGCCACGCGGCGGTGCTGAGGAGGGTCCGGCCGGATCTCCCGGGCCCTCGGTGACTCGCGATATATCGCGATGTTGACGAGACTCACGATATATCGCGACTCGCGTCTCCTGCAACCCCGGCGCAGGGATTCGGGGTCGGATCAGGGTTCGCTCAGGGTCGCGCCAGCGGCGGTGCTTGCGCCTTCCAGGGGTCGCACATGGCCGGAATGTCGGAGGGAAAACGGCGGAATGCGACCCCGCTGACCGCTGGGCCCGCGGAGGACGCCGGCCGGCCTAGGCGCGCGGCTCGCGTCGCAGCCAGGGCTGCAGCAGCCGGGTGACGAACGGCAGGAGGAGGTAGGTCATCGTCGGAGTGAGACACAGCGTGCTGATCAGCACGGTCGCGAGCGGCCACAGCGAATGCCAGCCCGGGACGAACGTGACAGTCAGCCAGGTGAAGAGGAGCGACAGCGGGAAGAAGCCGAGCCAGATCGTCACGGCCTGCTTCCAGCGGGGAGGCGCCGCGGGCACACCCGGCTGGGGCGCGTCGAACCATCCCTCGATCCCGGTGCGGCGCTCGACGCGCGAGACCTCGACCAGCTCACGGCCGTCGTAGAGCCAGGACGTGCGGTCGTCGGATGCCTCCCAGGCCTCGAGCGTCTCCGCATCGGCGAAACGGTAGAGCATGTGCCACTCGTCGGAGTCGGCGTGCGCGCGCACCCATCCCGAACCGAGGAAGCCGTCGTAGGTGTTGGCCAGGTTCACGCCCGACTGCACCCACCGGGTGACCTCGGGCAGGCGATTGCCGTCCACGCGACGGGTGATGGACACGGTGATCGGGAGGCGGTGCGCTTGTGGCGCATCCCGCAGCGACTCTTGTGGAGACATGCCTCCATTGTCTCCGCCGCGCGTTACACCGGTGTTTCGGGGAGTGGACGAGCGCGGTGCGGCGCTGCTCAGCGCGGAGCGATGAGAGCGGGGCCATCGCGGACCACGAGGCGCGGGGCCACGAGCCGGTGGCGGGGATCCGAGAGATCGCTGCCGGCGGTGACGCGGCCTCCGTGCACACCCGTCAGCAGTTCGAGCACGCCGCCGGCGACCTCCTCGAGCGGCTGCTCGACGCTGGAGTAGCCGAGCGATGCGGCGACGGGCGTGTTGTCGTACCCGACGACGGGGACACGGGTGCCGACCACCGTCAGCGCCCCGAGGGCGAGGGAGTCGGAGGTGCAGACGACCGCGTCGACGCCTTCGGCGCCCGCGGCGACCTCCAGCCGTCGCATGGCTTCCGCGCCGAAGGTCACGCCGTCCTCCGCGATCGCCTGGAGAGCGGGGAGGTCCGCCTCCGGTACGGTGCCTGCGTCGCGCATCGCCTCGAGCCATCCGGCCCGACGGTCGTCACCGGTGCCCGAGCCGTCCGGCCAGCCGAGGAAGCCGACGCGGCGCGCGCCGTGCTGGAGGAGGTGCGCCGTCGCATCCCGGAGGCCGGAGCGTCCGTCGACGTCGACCCAGAGGTGCTCCGGATCGGTCATGTCGTCGATGCCCCACGGGCGCCCGAACGTGACGAAGGGCTGGCCGTGCTCGATCAGCCATTCGGTGCGCGGATCGCCATGGAAGGTGGAGGTGAGCACGAAGCCGTCGACGTCCGCCGCGTCGGAGAGGCGGCGGAATTGCCTGATCTCGTCGTCGGGACTGTCGGCCGTGAACAGCAGGACGCGCAGGCCCTTGCGGTCCGCCTGCTCGGTGAGCGCGTGCAGGAAGCGGTCGAGGATGCTGCCCGAGATGCCGTCCTGCGTGATCGGATCGAGGCGGATCCCGATCGTCGAGCTCTTCTGGGTGCGCAGGCGGCGGGCAGAGGCGTGCGGGCGGTAGCCGAGGCGCACGATCGCGTCCTGCACGCGCTCCCGGGTCGCCGGGCGGACGACCTCGGGCGCGTTGAGCACGTTCGAGACCGTCTGACGGGAGACGCCTGCCGCGTCGGCGACATCGCTGACGGTGGGCTGGGACCCCATGGCGGCCTCCTCTCGGCTCGGTGCTGGCTGTCCTAGACCCTACCGTCCGCCCGCTTGACAGGTCAGGAGGCCCATGGTTATGGTGACAACACTCCAATTTGATCGTTCAAATGGACGCTAGCACGACGAGATTTGATCGTTCAAGGACGATTGCACCACGGACCAGAGGAGGTCGGATGCCCGCACCGAGGCGCAGCGTCCCTCCCCTGGCACACACACTGGCCGCATCCATGCCGCCGGATTCTTCGCGGGTCCGCTGGGCTACTGTCGGCGGCGCCGCGCCCTCTGGCACGGCGTGCTCCACAGCCCCGTCGCCGACCTGACCCCTCCACACTTTCCCGACCCCACCCTCTGCGTGCCCGCCTGGCTGGCACGCTCACACCAAGGAGAGAAAACACATGCGCAAGAACACCAACCGGTGGATCGCGAGCGGCGCCGTCGCCGTCGCGACCGCCTTGGCGCTGACGGCCTGCGGGTCCGGCTTCAGCGGCAGCAGCAGCAGCGACTCGGGCAAGCTCACGTCGTCCGATAAGGCGCTCACCGTCATGATCGGCTCGTCCGGCGACGCGGAGACGACCGCGGTCAAGTCCGCGGTCTCCGACTGGTCGAAGAGCTCCGGGACCAAGGCGTCCGTCGTGGCGGCGACCGACCTCAACCAGCAGCTCTCGCAGGGCTTCGCGGCGAAGAAGCCGGCGGACGTCTTCTACCTCTCGACCGACGCCCTGGCCGGCTACGCGTCCAACGGCTCGCTGCTCGCCTACGGCGACCAGCTGAGCAACAAGGACGACTTCTACCCAAGCCTGGTCACGTCCTTCACCTACGACGGCAAGTTCTACTGCGCGCCGAAGGACTTCTCGACCCTCCAGCTCATCATCAACACGGACATGTGGAAGGCGGCCGGCCTGACCGACGCCGACATCCCGAAGACGTGGGACCAGCTCGAGTCCGTGAGCAAGAAGCTGACCACCGCCGACCACGTCGGCCTCGGCATCTCCGGCGAGTACGCCCGCATCGGGTCCTTCATGGTCCAGGCCGGCGGCAACCTCATGAACGACGACTCCACCAAGGCGACCGCGAACAGCGACGCGAACGTGAAGGCGCTCGACTACGTCAAGACGCTGCTCGACGGCGGCGAGCTCAAGTACGCCAAGGACCTCGGCGCGGGCTGGGGCGGCGAGGCCTTCGGCAAGGGCCTCGCGGCCATGACCATCGAGGGCAACTGGATCACCGGTGCGATGACCGCCGACTACCCCGGCATCAAGTACCAGGTGGCCGAGCTGCCCGCCGGCCCCGCCGGCCAGGGCACTCTGCAGTTCACCAACTGCTGGGGCATCGCCGCCGACAGCCCCAACCAGGCTGCCGCGCTCAAGCTCGTCGAGAAGCTGACCAGCAAGGACGACCAGCTCGCCTTCTCGAAGGCGTTCGGCCCGATGCCGTCCATCAAGTCGGCCGCCGACGAGTGGAAGTCGGCCAACCCCGAGCTCGTTCCGTTCCTCTCCGCCGCCGACTACGCCAAGGGCGTGCCGACCGCGAAGGGCTCGGCCGATGTCGTCACCGACCTCAACAGCAAGCTGGAGTCGCTGGCCACGGGTGACCCGAAGGCCATCCTGGACGCGACCCAGAAGAACCTCGAAGCACTGCTGAAGTAGGAGCGATCACTCCCATGTCGCAAACCACGAGTCGGTCTCGCCGTTCCGGAATCCGGCGCGGCGAGGCCGCCTCGGGGTGGTTGTTCACCGCCCCGGTCATCATCCTGCTCGGCGTGTTCCTGGTCGTCCCGGTGCTCATGGCGCTGTGGGTGAGCTTCTCGGACTGGGGCGGGCGCGGCAGCCCCTTCTCCAGCGATGTCAACTTCGTCGGACTGAAGAACTACACGTCGATCCTCGCGGGTGGCGGCCTGGCCGAACAGGACTTCGGCATCTCCCTCAAGAACAACGCCTGGTACGTCGTGCTCGTCGTCCCGATCCAGACCGCGGTCGCCCTCGGCCTCGCGGTTCTCGTCAACCGCGCCGTCCTGCGCGGCCGCGGATTCTTCCGCACCGCCTTCTACTTCCCGTCGGTCACCAGCTCGGTCGCGATCACCGTGCTCTGGCTCTTCCTCTTCAGCACCACGGGCGCCGTCAATCAGATGCTGTCCTGGATCGGGATCAACGGCCCCAACTGGTTCAACGACCCCGACGGCCTCGTCCACAACCTGCTCGGCGTCTTCGGGGTGAAGCAGGGGCCGGCCGCACTCACCCAGAACACGCTCCTCGGCGTCTCCTGGTGGGATTGGCTCGGCGGTCCCTCCGTCGCCATGAGCGCGTACATCGTGATGGCCGTGTTCACCACCAGCGGCACCTTCATGCTGCTCTTCATCGCGGCCCTCCAGAACCTCGGCGGCGACGTCACCGAGGCCGCCATGATGGACGGCGCCAACGGCTGGCAGCGCTTCTGGCGCATCACGCTGCCGCAGCTGCGCCCCACCCTGTTCACCGTTCTCACGCTCGGCCTCATCGGCTGCTGGCAGGTCTTCGACGCGATCTACACGGGCACCAAGGGAGCCCCGGGCAAGACGACGCTCACGCCCGCCTACCAGTCGTACAAGACCTCGTTCGTCGACCAGAACTGGGGTCAGGGCGCGGCGATCGCGTTCATCCTGTTCGTCATCATCGTGCTGTTCACCATCTTCCAGCGCTGGGTGCTGCGCGAGCGCTCGGTGTCGAAGCGCCGCATGCGCCTGTACACGGCCGCCGTCGCCGCGAGCGGCTCCGTGCCGGCCGGTGCGACCGCCCCGGCCGAGAAGGAGTCGAAGCGATGACCGCGACCGCCCCCACCGCCCCCTCGGGAGCCGAGGCCGCCTCGGCCTCCCCTGCTTCCGTGCGCCCGGCTCGGCCGCCGCGCCGGCACTCCACCGGCACGATCGCCGCCACGTCCGTCAGCTACGCCGTCCTGATCGTCCTCGCGGTCGTCTACATCCTGCCGTTCCTGATCCAGGTGGCCACCTCGTTCAAGACCGACGCCGACGCCACCGCGCACCCGGTCTCGCTCATCCCGCAGGTGTGGACGACGGCCGCCTACACGAAGCTCTTCCTCAACTCCGACTTCCCGACATGGTTCGCGAACTCGGTGATCGTGACGGTCTTCGTGACGCTCGGGCGCGTGTTCTTCAACTCGCTCGCCGGATACGCGCTGGCCCGCCTGCACTTCCGCGGCCGCGGCGTCATCTTCGCCGGGCTGGTCGCCGTGATGTCGGTGCCCATGGTCGTGCTGCTCATCCCCAAGTTCCTGGTGATCAACCAGCTGGGCATCTACGACTCCTACGCCGGCATGATCCTGCCCCTGCTGACCGACGCCGCCGGTGTCTTCATCATGAAGAACTTCTTCGAGTCGATCCCCGCCAGCGTGGAGGAGCAGGCCCGTATCGACGGCGCCGGCACCTTCCGCGTGTTCTGGTCGATCGTGCTGCCGATGGCGCGCCCCGCGCTGGTGACCATCGTCATCCTGTCGTTCCAGGGATCGTGGAACGAGCTGGCGCACTTCATCGTCTCCACACAGGATCCGGCCCTCACCACCCTGACCAAGGGTGTGGCAGGTCTCGCCAGCGGCCAGCTGAGCCAGGGCAACCAGTTCCCGCTCAAGCTCGCCGCCGCGGCCCTCATGACGATCCCCGTCGCCGTGATGTTCTTCATCTTCCAGCGCCGCATCATGAACTCGAGCGAGGGAGCGGTGAAGGAGTGACCGCCGACGCCCCCACGATCGTCGCCACCTGCGGCGGCCTGAACGGCGGCGACTGGTCCGACTCCGTGTACGGGCCACTGCTGCTGCACGCGATCGAGCTCGCCCGGGTGAAGGGACGAGCGCCCCGGCTCACGCACATCAACACCGCCGGCGGCGACCAGCGCCACGTCGAGGGCGCCGAGCTCGAGGCCGCCCGTCTCGCGGGAGTCGACGCCAGCCATGTGCGGTTCTTCCCGCACCCGAACATCCCCGACCTGCGCGCGCACCTGCTGCACCAGGACGTCGTCTGGGTGAGCGGGGGGAGCCTGATCAACCTGCTCGCCGTCTGGCGCGCGCACGGCCTCGACCGTCTGCTCGCCGAGGCCTGGCAGGCGGGCGTCGTACTCGCCGGCGGATCCGCAGGGGCACTCTGCTGGCACGAGGGCGGCACCACCGCCTCCTTCGGCCCGGGCATCAGCGCGGTGCCCGACGGTCTCCGCCTGCTGCCCGGCTCGCTGGGCGTCCACTGGGACTCCGACCCGCAGCGCCGGCCCGCCCACCTCGCGGCGATGGCCGCCGGCACCCTCGGCGACGGTCACGCTCTCGAGGAGGGTGTCGGCCTCGTCTACCGCGGCACCGACGTCGTCGATGTCGTGTCCGAACGCCACGGCGCCGCGGCCTGGCGCCTGACCGCCTCCGCGGGCGAGGTGACCGAGACGCGCGTGACTCCGCGGGTCGTCGGGCACAGCTCGGCCCCCACCGACCCCTCCGACCGAACCACACTCACACCCCCTATCGAGGAGGCGCGACAACCGCGATGACCCATCCGCTCCAACCCCTGCTGCACGACAGCGTCGTAGTCCTGACCGCGCCCAGTCAGGCCTGGTCGACCGCCGACGGCGACATCGACGGTGTCGGCATCCACGGGTTCTTCCACTCCGACCTGCGCGTGCTCGACCGCGTCGGCCTCACCGTCGCGGGGTCCGCCCTCGAACACCTCGCCACGGCCGGGACGGATGCGGCGACCGCCGTGTTCACCGCGCTCGCGCGCGGGCTGGACGACACCACTGCCGACCCGCGTGTGCGGGTCGAGCGCACCCGCGAGGTGCGCGCGGGCGTGCTCCGCGAGACCATCGTCGTCCGCAACGCGCTGAAGCAGCCGATCTCGACGACCGTCTCGATCTCCGTCCGCGGCGATTTCACGCCGATGCAGGTCGTCAAGGCCGGGATGACCGGGGCGGAGCACCCGGTCGAGGCCGCTGTCGACGGATCCACCCTGACGTACACCTCCGGTCCGGTCACGGCCGTGCTCCGTGCCGGGGGCGCACGCATCGCCACGGACGGAGCCGCCGCGACGCTCGACTGGGACGTGGAGCTCGCCGGTGCCTCCGCCGCGACCCTCTCGTGGGAGATCTCCGTCGACGACCCGACCGCTGTGGTCGCCGGGGCAGGTCCGTCGGCCCAGTGGGAGGCGTTCACGATCTCGACCGGCGACTCGCGGCTCGCCTCCTGGCTCGAGCGCGCCCTCGCCGACCTCCAATCGCTGCGGATGACCACCACCGCGCGCCCCGACGATGTCTTCCTCGCCGCAGGTGCCCCGTGGTTCTTCACCCTGTTCGGCCGCGACTCGATCTGGGCCGCCCGCATGCTGCTGCCCCTCGGGACCGAGATCGCGGCCTCGACGCTGCGCGTCCTCGCCGCTCTGCAGGGCACGGATACCGTCGGGGAGACCGCTGAGCAGCCCGGCAAGATCATGCACGAGCTGCGTCCCTCCGCCCTGACCATCCCGGGCGAGGGCGTCGTGCTCCCCCCGCTCTATTACGGCACCGTCGACGCCACCGCCCTCTGGATCGCCCTCCTGCACGACGCCTGGCGCTGGGGCATGCCCGCCGCCGAGGTCGAGGAGTTGCTCCCGGCGCTCGAGGCCGCCCTGGTCTGGATGCGCGACCACGGCGACAGCGACGGCGACGGCTTCCTGGAGTATCGGGACACGACCGGTCACGGGCTCGCGAACCAGGGCTGGAAGGACTCGGGCGACTCGATCCAGTGGAACGACGGCACTCTCGCCGACGGTCCGATCGCACTCTGCGAGGTGCAGGGCTACGCCTACGAGGCCGCCATCGGCGGCGCCGAGCTCCTCGAGGCCTTCGGGCGCACCGGCGCCGACGAGTGGCGCACGTGGGCCGCCGATCTGAAGGATCGCTTCGCCGCCTCCTTCTGGATCGACGACCCGGCGGGCGCCTACCCCGCGATCGCGCTCGACGCCGCCAAACGCAGGGTCGACACCGTGACCAGCAACATCGGGCACCTGCTCGGCACGGGCATCCTGCAGGATGGACAGGCCGAGCTGATCGCCCGCCGCCTCGCCTCCCCCGAGCTGTCGTCCGGCTACGGCCTGCGCACCATGTCGAGCGCCGCCGGCGGGTACTGGCCGCTCAGCTACCACGGCGGAAGCGTCTGGGCGCACGACACCGCGATCGCCATCACAGGCCTCGCCCGCGAGGGCTTCGCCGCCGAGGCCGAGCAGCTCTCGGACGGCCTGCTCGCCGCAGCGGACGGCTTCGGCTACCGCATGCCCGAGCTGCACTCCGGCGACAGCAGCGCCGAGACGGCAGCGCCCATCCCCTACCCGGCCGCGTGCCGACCGCAGGCGTGGTCGGCGGCCGCTGCCGTCGCGGTCCTGACGGCACGTCTCGGGTTGACCGCGGACGCTCCTGCAGGCCGCCTCGACGTCACGCCCGGCTCCGCCGCAGCGAACACGCGCGTCCACGGCATCCGGTTCGCCGGCGAGCCGAGCGACATCGAGGTCGCCTAGGCACTGCACGGACGGCGAGGTTCACGTCGTTGTCGCCATTTCGCGCGAATGGGCGCAACGACGTGAACTTCGGCGGGCTGGGCTAGGGCTGGGCGGGCTGGGCTAGAGCTGGGCCATGATCTGGCGGGCGATGACGCGGCCGGCACGGTTGGCGCCGATCGTGCTCGCCTGCGGGCCATAGCCGGCGAGGAATATGCGGCTGTCCTGCCAGGAAGCGCCTGAGGCGACCGTGAGGCCCCCCGCCTTCTCGCGGAGCTTGAGCGGCGCAAGATGCCGCAGCTCCGGACGGAAGCCCGTTGCCCAGATGATCGCATCGGCTCTGGTGAACGTGCCGTCCGGCCAGCGGACACCGTCGGCCTCGATGGCGCTGAACATCGGCCGCTCCACCAGCAGGCCGCGGTCGATGCCGGCGGCGATGCGGCGCGTGCGCGGCACCCCGGTGCCGCTGACGATGCTCGGGAGGGCCGCGCCGGCCCGTGCGGCGGCATCCTGCTGCTGCACGGCGGCCACCCCTCCCTCGATGGTGAGCTCCGACTCGTCCCGGAAGTCGACCGGACGTCGGGTCGCCCAGGCCAGGTCGGCCGCGACGCCCTCCAGCTCGAGGAGGAAGCCGATGGCGCTGGTGCCTCCGCCGACGACGACGACCGATTGGCCGGCGAACTCGTCGGCCGACACATAGCCGGACGTATGCACATGCCGTCCTGAGAATGTGTTCATCCCGGGGTACCACGGGACGAACGGCGCGCCCCAGGTCCCAGAGGCGTTCACCACGACCCGGGTCGCCGTCTCCCCCACGGAATGCGCGACGACCAGGTCGGCACCGCGATCGAAGACGCTCGCGACCGCGACCGGCCGCTGCACCCGCAGGCCGAAATGCTCCTCATAGCGGCGGTAGTAGCCGGCGACGATGTCCTTCGCAGGCAGGGAGCGGTCGGCGGTCTCGAAACTGAGCCCGATCTCGGCCATACCGGGAAGGTCGTTGACGTGATGGGCGCTGCCGAGCTTGAGCGCGTCCCAGCGGTGCTGCCACGCTCCGCCGGTGTGGGGGCCGCGGTCGAAGATCACGAAATCCTCACCGGGAACCAGCTCGAAACGGCGGAGATAGTAGGCCACTGCAAGGCCCGCCTGGCCGGCACCGATGATGACCACCTGGGTCTCGGTCCTGGTCGTGGTCACACTGCCATCCCATCATGTCGCGCTGTGCGCATACTCCGGGTCCCGGAGGTCCCGCATGCTAAACTCGATGCTAGTTTTTATTGTTTCTGTTCGGATCCCCGGGAGCCCAGCCCCCGGGCTGGGACCAAAAGGGGGTCACGCATGGGGCGCGGCCGTCAGAAGGCAAAGCACACCAAGATCGCACGTGAGTTGAAGTCGTTCAGCCCGACTGTCAACTACGACGCTCTCGAGCGCGAGCTGACCGGACATTCACACCACGAGGACGACCAGTACGCCGCGTGGGCCGACTACGAGCCGGAAGACGCCGGCGACGAATACGAGGACGAAGAGACCGAGACGCCGAAGCGCGCTTGATCGATCCCCTGCGCTGCCGTGCATGACGGCAACGCCTGCTGTGCGGGCCGGCAACGACCGGGCAACAGCGGCTCCACCCGCGGGCGCATGCCCGGATCACCTGCCGATGACGCGGCGGACGCCGCAGCTTCGCGAACTCCCCGGGTCGAGCACGTAGTCGACACGGCGACACAGCGAGCGGGCGCGTGAGGGCGCCCGCTCCGCCGAGTGGCGCGCCCCCGGCGTGAGCTATGCGACGAGCGTGGTGTGTGCCCGTGCGATCGTGTTCGCGCCGATGATGAACGTCGCGACCGCGGCCGAAGCGCTCGGAGGGATCTCGAGTCGCGGCACGGCGAGAGCGTGGACGGTGAAGAGGTAGCGATGAGGGTGATCTCCCTCCGGGGGCGCGGCGCCGTCGTAGGTCTCGCTGCCGAGGTCGTTCCGCAGCGTGCGAGCTCCCACGCCGAGGTCGGGGAGGGCGGCGGCATTCTCGGGCAGCGCATCCGTCTCTGCAGGGATGTCGGTCACGATCCAGTGCCAGACCCCAGACGGGGTCGGCGCGTCGATGTCGAAGCAGCTGATGGCGAAGGACTGCGTTTCCGGCGGGGCGCCACGCCAGGTCAGAGCCGGGCTGGAGTCGGCACCGCCGATCCCCGCGGCCTTCTGCGGGAGCGGCATGGGGTCGCCGTCGCGCCCCGCGGTGGTGGTGACCGTGAACTCCGGTCGCCTCGGCATGAAGTCGTAGGGGTGCGGTGGGCGGGTGCGTTCCCAGGTCATCGATGGTCTCCTTGTCGCGGTGATCGTTCTGGGCGTCCGGCGGGCAGCCAGGCGTGCCTGCGGGTCTCATGGCGGCGGATGATGTCGTCGAGCGTGAGCGTGACGGCGATCGGGTCCAGTCCGTTCACGAGGTTGTGGTGCGGTGCGTCATCGAGGCGGAACGGGGCGTCTCTGATGCCGGCTGGTTCGCAGGTCACAGTTCGCGTGACGACATCGATGCGCACGGGCGCTGCCGCGTCGGCCTCCACCGCATCCATGATCCGATCGAGGACGTCGGGCTCGACTTCGACGGGGACGAGCCCTTCTTGCGGAAGGTTCGTGCGGTGGATGTCGGCGATGCGTGAACTGATCACCGCTCGGAAACCACCATCGCGGAGCGCCCAGACGGCGTGTTGACGCGAGGAACCGCAGCCGAAGTTGGGCCCGGCGACGAGGATGCTGGCGCCGGCGCGGGCGGGGTCGTTGAGGGGGAAGTCGGGATCCTTTCGCCAGTTCTGGAAGAGCCCTGGCCCATAGCCGTCGCGGTGGATCCGTTTCATCCACGGTGCGGGGATGATCTGGTCGGTGTCGATGTTCTCACGGCGCAGCACGACGGCTGTCCCGGTGACGGTGGTGACGGGGTGCATCGTCGCGGCTCCTAGTGCGTTCCGATGGGTGACAGGGTGCTCGGCGTGGTGAGGTGCCCGGCGATGGCCGTGGCGGCCGCGGTCTCGGGGGAGACGAGATGGGTGCGGGCGCCGGGCCCCTGCCGTGACTCGAAGTTGCGGTTGGAGGTCGAGGCGGAGTGCATCCCGGTCGGAACGGTGTCGCCGTTCATCCCGACACACATCGAGCAGCCCGGGGATCTCCATTCGAAGCCTGCGTCGAGGAAGATCCGGTCGAGACCTTCCTCTTCGGCCCTCCGTTTGGTCTGCGCGGAACCGGGGACGACGATCGCACGGATGCTCTCGGCGATCGAGCGCCCGTCGACGATTCGGGCCGCCGATCTCAGGTCGTCGATCCTGCCGTTGGTACAGGAGCCGATGAAGACGGTGTGGATCGGGATGTCGGAGATCGCCTGCCCCGGTCGCAGGCCCATGTAGGCCAGCGCCGATTCCGCAGCGGCGCGCTGCTGCGCGTCGGGGAACTCGGAGGGGATCGCGCCACCGACGGAGACGGACTGTCCCGGGTTGGTGCCCCAGCTGACCATCGGACCGACGCCGGTCACGTCGACGACGACCTCTCGGTCGAATGCCGCTCCGTCATCCGTCCGCACGGAGCGCCAGTAGGCGACCGCCTGCTCCCACAGCTCTCCGCGCGGGGACCGGTCGCGGCCCTTCAGATACGCGAACGTGGTCTCGTCGGGTGCGACCAGGCCGGAGCGTGCGCCGGCCTCGATGGCCATGTTGCAGAGTGTCATCCTCCCCTCCATGGTCAGCGCGGTCACGGGGTCGCCCCGGAACTCGATCAGATGACCGGTCGCCCCGCCATGGCCGATCCGGGCGATGATCGGCAGGGCCAGGTCCTTGGCGGTGGCGTCCGCGTGGGGTGCGCCCACCAGCGTCACCGACATCGTCTTCGGCCGGTCGACGCGGACCGTCTGGGTTGCGAGCACGTGTTCGACCTGGCTCGTGCCGATGCCGAAGGCGATGGCCCCGAAGGCTCCGTGGGTCGCCGTGTGGCTGTCCCCGCACACGATCGTCATGCCCGGTTGGGTCAGACCCATCTCGGGACCGATCACGTGCACGATTCCCTGCCCCGCCGATCCCATCGGGTGCAGTTCCACGCCGAACTCGGCACAGTTCTCACGCTGGAGCCGCAGTTGCTCGGCGGCGAGCGCGTCCGCCAGGGGCAGATCGAGGCCGCTGGTGGGAACGTCGTGGTCGGCCGTGCCCACCGTGAGGTCGGGGCGGCGAACCCGTCGCCCGGCCTGCCGGAGCCCCTCGAACGGCTGCGGTGAGGTCACTTCGTGGATGAGATGCATGTCGACATAGAGCAGGTCGCCCTCCGCCTGGTGGAGGACGTGCTCGTTCCAGACTTTGTCGATCAGCGTCATGGCTGTCATTCGTGGTCCTCCTACTCGAGGTCTCGCGGGACGCGGGCGGTGGCGGGCGATGACAGAGCTCGTCGGGCCAGGCATCGACCCCCAACAGAATTGGGATACCAGGATGGTACACCACTTTGGTATCCCAACTCGGTGCACCAGAACGACCACGCTGGACAGAGCTTTCCGCCGACGTCGCGGCGGCCGGGGCTCGGCGCCTACAGCCACCCCTGGCGGGTGGCGATGAGCACCGCGTCCGAACGATTGCGCGCGGCGGTCTTGCCGATCGCGCTCGACAGGTGATTGCGCACCGTTCCCTCGCTGAGGTGGAGCCGTCCAGCGATGTCGGCGATCGTCCCTCCGTCGCCCGCGAGCGCCAGCACCTCCGCCTCCCGTGCGGTCAGCGGAGAGACTCCGGAGGCGAGCGACTCGGCAGCGAGCGTCGGGTCGACCACGCGCAGGCCGGACGCGACTCGGCGCACCGCGTCGGCGAGCTGACCCGACGGCGTGTCCTTGACGATGAAGCCGGACGCGCCGGCCTCCATCGCCCGCCGCAGATAGCCGGGGCGCCCGAAGGTCGTGACGATGAGCGACCGGCACTCCGGCACCGTCACGCGGAGCGCTGCGGCGACCTGGATGCCATCGAGACCGGGCATCTCGACGTCGAGCAGGGCGACGTCGGCCGCGGATGCGAGCGCAGCCTCGACGACCTCGTCGCCACGGCCGACCTGCGCGACCACCTGCAGGTCGGCTTCGAGGTCGAGCAGCGCGGCGAGCGCGCCCCGCACGAGCGCCTGGTCGTCGGCGAGCAAGAGGCGGATGGTCATGCGGTCCTCCGGACGGTCAGCAGGGTGCCCCCGCGGGTGCCCGCGGAGATCTCCAGCACAGCGCCCGCGTCGCGCGCCCGCTCGGACAGACCGGCGAGGCCGGATCCGCGGACGGCGGCGGCCGCCGGCGCCGACCCGACGGGCGCGGGGCCTTGCCCGTCGTCCTCGATGGCGAGCGTCTCCGGCCCGACGGTGACCCAGCAGTTGCGGGATCCGGAGTGCCGGATGACGTTGGTGATCCCTTCCCGCAGCACCCAGCCGAAGAGCTCGCGCAGGTCAGGCGCCACCTCCTCGCCGTTGCGTGGCAGGTGCGCGGTGATGTCCGCGGCGGCGAGGCTCGCCTGCACGGCGGCGAGCTCGGTGGAGATGCTCATCTCTCGGTAGCCGGCGACGGCGGCGCGCAGGTCGGCGAGCGCCGAGCGGGCGAGGCGCTCGATGTCCGCGAGCTCCGCCTCCGCGCGCGCCGGGTCCACCGGGACGAGTCGGCGCGCGAGCTCCGACTTCACGGTCACGACCGTGAGCGAGTGGCCGAGCACGTCGTGCATGTCGCGGGAGAAGCGCGAGCGCTCCTCGACCACCGCCAGCCGCGCGATCTCGCCCTGGGCGGCCCGCAGCCGGCGCAGCGCGTGGATCTGGCGGGCGAAGGCGCTCATCATGACGCCGATCGACACCGTGATGAGGGCGATGTACCAGTAATCGTCGAACCCGCCCGCGATCAGGAAGACCACCAGCTGCAGGAGCCCGAGCCCCACGATCAGAGCGGTCGACAGGACGGGGCGCGCGACGACCATCCCGATGACGCACGCGACGAAGACCCAGGTCCAGCAGGTGATGATGCCGAGGAACGGGACGAGCAGCAGGGTCAGCGCGAAGTACGCCGCGATCGCGACGAACCGCGTGCGCTCGCCCTCCCACCACAGCAGCGGCGGGAGGGCGAGGAAGCCCGCATAGACGAGCGCGAGGAGCAGAGTGGCCACGACCTTCGACGCGGTCGACCCGTCGGAACCCCAGAGTCCGAACAGGACCGACACCTGGTACACGAGGCCGATCACGGCCCCGGGGTACCAGCGCAGCGCCGCCGCGTGCGCCAACCGGGCGCCGAGGCCGACCGGCCGCCGCGCGTCGAGCTCGTTGCTGAACACGTCCCTACCCTAATCAGCGGCCGGTCAGCCGCGTGCTGCGTCGCGGCGGTAGCGCCAGACGATCAGCGCCCCGAGAGCGACGGTCCACGCGGTGAGCACGAGCGCCGGGGTCAGCGCGTCGCCGCTCTGCAGGGCGCCGAGCTGCCCGACGCGGTTGAGCCAGTAGGAGGGAACCGCTTGCGCGACATTCGCGACCCAGGCGGGGAAGATCTGGAGCGGGATCCACAGGCCACCGAGCACGGCCATCCCCATGAACACCGCCATGAAGAGCGGCTGGGCGAACTCGGGCTTCGCGAACTGTCCGATCAGGATGCCGAGCAGGGCGAACGGGATGACGCCGCACCAGATCCCGAGTGCCGCAAGCATCCAGCTCCCCGCCGAGAGCACCGGGTGGTAGAGCGCCAACGAGACACCGATGATGACCACGATGCTGACCAGCGCGAGGGCGAGGGCGGCGACCAGCTTCGACACGAGGTAGCCGGTGCCGGAGAGCGGGGTGACCCGCAGCTGGCGGTTCCAGCCGATCGACCGCTCGGTGACGATCCCGAACGCCTGCGAGAGCGCCGCCATCATGCCGCCGTAGGCCGCGACCTGGATGGTGGTGACCACGATCCAGGGGAGGTGCGTGACCGTGTCCACCTGGCCGCGGCCCCCGAAGGTGCCGCCGAAGGCGATCAGCATGACGAGCGGGACGGCGAGGGTGAACACCATCGACCGCATGTTCTTCAGCTGGCGGAGCGACTCGCGCCCCAGGTAGGCGATGCTCATCGCGTCGCTCCGTCCGTCTCGTGCGCCTCGGTCAGGGCGAGGAAGGCCTCGTCCATCGTGTGCGCGGTCACTTCGATGTCGTGGATGTCGTCGTGCGCCGCGAGGAGCGCACGGAGGGTGGCGTCGGAGTCGTCGCTGACGAGCGCGACGGTCCCCGCGCGGTGCTCGACACTGCGCACTCCGGGCAATCCGGCGAGTGCGGCCTCGACCGTGGGGCTCCAGGGGAAGTCCACATTCGCCCGGATGCGGCGACCCGACACCACCGCCTTCACCTCGGCGGGCGTGCCGTCGGCGACGACCCGGCCGCGGGCCAGCATGACGATGCGATCGGCATAGGTGTCCGCCTCGTCGAGGTAGTGCGTGGCGAAGACGACGGTGCGGCCCTCCTCGGTGAACTCCCGCATCGACTGCCAGAACGTGCGTCGTGCCTCCACGTCCATGGCGGCGGTGGGCTCGTCGAGGAACAGCAGGTCCGGGTCGGAGACGACGGCGACGGCGAACCGGGCGCGCTGCATCTGACCGCCGGACAGCTTGGAGACCCGCTGCGTGGCGATCTCGGTGCAGCGGGCGCGATCGAGGGCCTCGGCGACGCTCAGGGGCTGCCGATGGGCGGAGGCGACGAGCGCGACGCACTCCCCCACGGTCAGGGTCGGCAACAGCGCGCCACCCTGCAGCATGGCGCCGACGCGTCCGTCGCGGATCGCGCGGATCGGCTCGGCACCGAACAGCTCCGCGGTTCCTGAGCTGGGCCGTGCGAGGCCGAGGGCGAGGTCGATGGTCGTCGACTTGCCTGCCCCGTTCGGGCCCAGCAGCGCGACCACCTCGCCGGGGCGTATGGTGAGGTCGACGCCGTCGACGGCGGTGAGCGGGCCGAAGGACTTGCGCAGCCCGTCGAGGCGGATGGCGGGTGTCTGATTCACCTTCTCAGCGTCGCGCCGAGCGGGTCGCGGTGTGCAGAGCGGGTGTCAGGAGCTCGACGTGACGAATGTCACGGCACGCGCCGCCGTCCGCGAAGCGGCCGGACATTCAGCCCAAATGTCGCGTATGTCCGCGGCTTTCCCCACATTCGGTCCAAATGGACAACGACAGGAACGGCGCGTCAGGCCCGCGCCCGCTCCATCGTCATCCCGCGGATGACGCTGACGACCCCGACGATACCTCCGGCCGTGAGCAGGGCGCCGACGATGAGGAGCAGGAGATCCTGGCCGGCACCGCCGTCGACTCGGGCGGTGGGGTCCGCCAGGGGAAGGGCGGAGGCGGGGCCGCCGCGGTCGCCGGTGGCCGGACGCGCGCCGGACGCGCCGGAAGAGCCGCCGGGCTGATCGGCCACGGCGAGCGCCGGCGCGGCCGGGACCGCGGGGAGCAGCACCACGGCGGAGGCGGTGGACACGGTCGTGGAGGCCCGCTGCAGGAGGACGAAGAACGACACCGCGGGCGCCCCGGCGACACGCGCCGGGAGCGGGATGCGCACCGTCGCCTCGCGCATGCCGTCCGCCAGGACGACGGTGCCGGAGGCGGCGGCGTAGTCGAGGCCGGCGCGGGCGGTGCCGTCGGCCGTCGTGTAGTCGACAGTGGCTTCGCCTGCGGCGGAGCCCCGGGACACCACGACGATCGCGGAGGTGCTGCCCGCGACGACGCTGTTCGCGGCGACCGTCAACGGGCCGACCGCGCTCGCGCTGGCGAGCGCGGTCGAGGCGGACGACGGGCGGAGCGCGGATCCCTCCGCGGGCACGTAGCGGGCGGTGAGCGTGTGCACGCCCGCAGGGGGAGCCACCAGCGTCGCGCGCGCCGATCCTCCCGCGACGGGGATGACGGTCTCGTCCCCGTCATCGAGGGAGAAGGCGACCGCGCCGCCGTCGGCCGGTCCGAGCAGCAGGCGCGTGACGGCCGCCGTGACGACGACGGCCCGGCCCGGCTCCACGGTGGCGGGCGCGCTCAGCGTGACGGCGGTCGCGGCCGTGCAGGCCGGGGCGGCGGCATCGATGGGGGCGACGGCATCGCGCACCCGCCAGCCGACCGTCGGCTCGGACTGCGCGTCGATCGTGAGGAGGGCGACGCCGTGGTGCTCACCGGGAAGGAACGTGCTCGGCTGCCCACGATCGGGGGCGCCGGAGGTCAGATCGTTCTGGCCGCCGCCGGCGGGGATGGTGACGGGCCGATCGGCTGTGGACCGGTAGCCCAGGACGACCGTGCGCGACACGACCGCGCCGAGGGGCGCATCCTGCACGCAGTCGACGACAGGGACGATCGCTCCGTCTGCGGCGGGCGCACTCGCAGCGGGCTCCGCGAGAGCGGCGGGGGCCGCGCCGAGCAGGAGGGCCAGCACGGCGACCCCGACTCCGCACGCCACGCGAAGGTGGGCAGACGAGCGGGTCACCCGGCCACTCTATCCGCTGGCCCGTAAGCGCCGCTCCGACCAGAACAGGGCACGCCGGGCAGCGCGGAAGGCCCGCCTCCCGGGCGGGCGAGGGGTCATCCCGCGTACGAGCCGACCAGGCGGACCGCGCCGCCGTCGACGCCCTTCGTTCCCTGCTCGAACCCGGCGAGGTCCCGGGCGGAGGTCGAGACCGTGCCCGCACGCCAGGTCGGGATCCCGTCGGCGGCGAGTGCCGCAGCGACCGCGTCGGCGGCCTCCGACGCCACGACCGCGAACATCCCGATGCCGAGGTTCCAGGTGCCCTCGGACGACTCGAGCGTGCTTCCGGCGAGGTCGCTCAGGATGCGGAACACCGGGCTCGGCGACCACGTCGAACGATCCACCTCGACCCACGAGCCGACGGGCAGCACGCGAGCCAGATTGGCGGCGATGCCGCCGCCCGTGACATGGCTCAGCGCGTGCACGGCCCCGCGGAGCGACGGCTCCTGGAGCACGCGCAGCAGCGGCGAGGTGTAGAGGCGCGTCGGCTCGAGGAGCGCCTCGCCCACCGAGCCGCCGAAGTCCTCCGAGTGGTCGGTGAAGCCGATGTTCCGCTGCGCGAGGATGTGCCGCACCAGCGAGTACCCGTTGGAGTGCAGTCCCGACGATTCCAGCGCGAGCACCACGTCGCCGTCGCGCACGCGATCGGCTCCGAGCAGCTCGTCGGCCTCCACCGCGCCGACGGCGGCTCCGGCCACGTCGTAGTCGTCGGGGCCGAGCAGGCCCGGGTGCTCGGCGGTCTCGCCGCCCACCAGCGCCGTGCCGGTCGCCTCGCACGCCCCGGCGATGCCGGCGACGATCGCGGCGATGCGCTCGGGCACGACCGTGCCGCACGCGATGTAGTCGGTCATGAACAGCGGGCGCGCACCGACCACGACGATGTCGTCGACGACCATGCCGACGAGGTCCTGCCCGATGGTGTCGTGCTTGTCGATCGCCTGGGCGATCGCGACCTTGGTGCCGACGCCGTCCGTGGAGGTCGCCAGCAGCGGGCGGCGGAAGTCCTTCAGGAACGACACGTCGAAGAGCCCGGCGAAACCGCCCACTCCCCCGAAGACCTCGGGACCGTGCGTGCGCGCGACGGCGGTCTTCATGAGCTCGACCGCGCGGTCCCCGGCGGCCGTGTCGACGCCGGCGGCGGCGTAGGAGGAGGACGAGGATGCGGTGGAGTCGGTCACCCGCCAATCGTACCCGGGGTGCGGCGGCTCCCCGGTCACCCCGGTCGCCCGGGTGCGCTACTCCTGGCGCCCCGGATCGCCGAACGAGAGCAGGCGCTCGTACTCGGAGTCCGGGCCGGGCTCGCAGCCGTCGGAGGCGGCGTCCGCGCCGGTGTCCGTCTCGGCGATCGCGACGGCGGGCGCTGCCTGCTCGGTGCGCTCGAGGAGGTTCTTGCCGAGGTGGTGCGCGTCCGGGAGCTCGATCGGGTACTGGCCGGTGAAGCAGGCGGTGCAGAGGCGCTCGCGCGGCTGCTCGGTCGCGTCGATCATGCCGTCCTCCGACAGGTAGCCGAGGCTGTCGGCGCCGATGGACTGGCGCACCTCCTCGACGCCGAGGCCGGTGGCGATGAGCTCGGCACGGGAGGCGAAGTCGATGCCGTAGAAGCACGGCCAGGTGATGGGCGGGCTGGAGATGCGCACGTGCACCTCGGCCGCGCCGGCCTCCCGCAGCATCGAGACGAGCGCGCGCTGCGTGTTGCCGCGCACGATCGAGTCGTCGACCACCACGAGGCGCTTGCCCTTGATGACCTCCTTGAGCGGATTCAGCTTGAGCTTGATGCCGCGCTGGCGGATGGTCTGCGAGGGCTGGATGAAGGTGCGGCCGACGTAGGAGTTCTTGACCAGGCCCTGCCCGAACGGGATGCCGGACGCCTGCGCGTAGCCGATCGCCGCCGGTGTGCCGGACTCGGGGGTCGGGATGACGAGGTCGGCCTCGACCTCGTGCTCGCGGGCGAGCTGGCGCCCCATCTCGACCCGGGCCTCGTAGACGCCGCGACCGGCGATCGTGGTGTCGGGACGGGCCAGGTAGACGTACTCGAAGACGCAGCCGGCGCGCTTCTCGGCGGCGAACCGCGCGGTGCGCAGTCCGTTCTCGTCGATCACGACGAGCTCGCCGGGCTCCACCTCGCGCACGAAACTGGCGCCGACGATGTCGAGGGCTGCGGTCTCGGAGGCGACGACCCAGCCGCGGTCGAGGCGGCCGAGCACCAGCGGGCGCACGCCCTGCGGGTCGCGGGCGGCGTAGAGCGTGTGCTCGTCCATGAAGACGAGGCAGAAGGCGCCCCGCAGACGCGGGAGCACCTCCAGGGCAGTGGCCTCGAGCGTGTGGTCGAGGTCGCCCGTGAGCAGTGCGGTCACGACGGCCGTGTCGGTCGTGTTGCCGCGGGTGAGCTCGCCGTCGAGCTCGGGGTAGCGCTCGTGGACGAGCTGCATCAGCTCGGCGGTGTTGGTCAGGTTGCCGTTGTGGCCGAGCGCGACGGTGCCGCTGGTCGTGCGGCCGAGCGTCGGCTGCGCGTTCTGCCAGCTGGAGGCTCCGGTCGTGGAGTAGCGCGTGTGACCGACGGCGATGTGGCCGGGGAGCGAGTTCAGCGCGTTCTCGTTGAACACCTGAGAGACCAGGCCCATGTCTTTGTAGATGAGGATCTTGTCGCCGTCGCTCGTCGCGATGCCCGCCGACTCCTGCCCGCGGTGCTGCAGCGCATAGAGGCCGAAGTAGCTGAGCTTGGCGACCTCCTCGCCGGGGGCCCAGACGCCGAAGACGCCGCACGCGTCCTGCGGGCCCTTCTCACCGGGCAGCAGATCATGACTGAGAAGACCGTCGCCTCCGGCCACAGCGGACCCCTTTCTCGAGGTGTGTCGTGTGTTCAGCTCTCGGGGTGGGAGGCGGGGCGTTCACCGTCGGGCTCGACACCGGTGCGCGGGGTCTCGCCGGGCTCGGCGTCCTCGGGCTCCTCCACGGGGATGTGCACGTCGATTCTATCCGCCTGGACGCTGCGCGCGCGCCGGGAGGTGGAGCGGTCGACGATCAGCGAGACGACGCTGCCGACCGCGACGCCGACGGCCACGCCGATCGCCAGCAGGAAGCCGAAGACGCTCCCGCGGTCGTAGGTCGGGTTCTCGGGGAACGAGAAGGTGAGGACGAGGGCGACGATCGCGAACAGGACGGCGCCGGTGAGCATGAAGCGGAAGTACCGCGGCGACCGGTGCACCCGCACCTCCGCCTCGGTGACGGACGCCTGCTCCTCCGGATCAACGCTCATCCCCCCATTCTCCCCTACCCCGCCTGGGCGAACGCCCGTCGTCGGCACCGGGATACGGGGCGCGGTCAGTACCGGAGCGGGAGCAGGCCCTCGAGGGAGGCGCGCTGGCCGGAGGCGTGCACGGCTCCGGAGGCGAGGCCCTCGTCCCAGCTCAGCGCACCGGAGGCGAGGGCGAGCCACGTGCGCGGGTCGGTCTCGATCACGTTGGGCGGGGTGCCGCGCGTGTGCCGCGGGCCCGGGATGCACTGGGTCGCGCCGAAGGGCGGGACGCGCACCTCGACGGTGTTGCCCGGGGCGCGCTCGGCCAGCAGCTGAAGAAGGTAGCGGACGGCGGTCGCGGTGGTGTTGCGGTCGGCGCCCTCGGCGAGCGCGGCGCGCACGGCGGGACCGCCCTCGGAGTCGGGGATCTTCGCTCGGGCCATGACCCCATCCTCCCACCGTGCGCATCCGGGAGCCGGCGGAAGCGGCCCCGGAGCACGGCCGGGCCGTAACGCCCCTCCCGGCCCTCTAGCATGGTCGCGTGAAGATTCTCGTCCTCGGTTCCGGTGCCCGCGAGCACGCCATCATCACCGCGCTCCTCGCGGAGGAGGCGGGCCACCACATCGTCGCCGCCCCCGGCAACGCCGGCATCGCCGCGGATGTGCCGGTCGAGACCGGCCTCGACATGCTCGACGGTGCGGCGGTGGCGGAGTACGCGATCGAGAACGGCATCGAGCTCGTGGTGATCGGTCCCGAGGCCCCGCTGGTCGCCGGGGTGGCCGACCCGCTGCGCACCCGCGGCATCCCGGTCTTCGGTCCGGGCAAGGCGGCGGCGCAGCTGGAGGGGTCGAAGACCTTCGCGAAGCGCGTCATGGAGGCCGCCGGGGTGCCGACCGGCCGCGCCGTGCGCGCGGCCACCCTCGCCGACGTCGAATCCGCGCTCGACGATCTCGGAGCCCCGTACGTCATCAAGGCCGACGGGCTGGCCGCGGGCAAGGGCGTGCTCGTCACCGAGGACCGCGCCGCCGCGCTCGCGCACGCCGAGCACTACCTGACGCAGGGCGGTGTACTGATCGAGGAGTTCCTCGACGGCCAGGAGGTCTCGCTCTTCCTCGTCAGCGACGGCCACACCGTGCTCCCGCTCAGCCCGGCCCAGGACTACAAGCGCCTCCTCGACGGCGACGCCGGCCCCAACACCGGGGGGATGGGCGCCTACTCGCCGCTCCCCTGGCTCCCGGAGACCTTCGTCGACGAGGTCATCGACACCGTCGCGCTGCCGACCGTGCGCCGGCTGGCCGTCGAGCAGACGCCGTTCATCGGGCTCCTTTACTGCGGCCTCATCGTGACGGAGCGCGGCATCCGCGTGATCGAGTTCAACGCGCGCTTTGGCGACCCGGAGACGCAGGTCGTCCTCCCCCGGCTGGTCACGCCGCTGTCGTCGCTGCTGTTCGCGGCGGCGACCGGAGCGCTGGCCGGGATGCCGCGGCCGGAGTTCGCGCTCGACACGGCGGTCACCGTGGTGGTCGCGAGCGAGGGGTACCCGGAGGCGCCGCTGACCGGCCGCCCCATCACCGGGCTGGAGGCGGCAGCCGAGGTCCCCGAGGTGACGATCGCCCACGCGGCGACCGCACTCGACGCGTCGGGCGCGCTGATCGCGACCGGCGGCCGGGTGCTCTCCGTGGTCGCCCGCGGCACGACCTTCGCCGAGGCGCGCGAACGCGCCTACGCCGCCGTCGACCGCATCCACCTCCCCGGCTCCCAGCACCGCACGGATATCGCCGCCCGCGTCTCCTGACCCGCGGCCTCGAGGCGGGCGAGGCCACCGAGGCGGCCGATAGTCAGGCGTCTGGGCGGATTCGACCCCATTTCGGGCCGCCTCGGCGGCTCAGCCGAGGAGGCGGGTGAGGAACGGGTTGCGGAAGCGGCCCGCGGGGTCGAAGCGCTCGGTGAGGGCGCGGAAGTCGTCGAGGCGCGGGTACAGGTGCGGGACGAGGCCGGCCGGGTCGAGGTAGAGCTTGCCCCAGTGCGGGCGCGCGCCGAGCGGGAGGAGGGCGTCCTCGAGCGCGGGGAGCACCGCCTCCACCCCCTCCTGGTCGCGCAGCCAGGTGAAGTGGAGACCGACCACGTCGGTGCCGTAAGCGCTCGACAGCCAGAGGTCGTCGGCCGCCGCGGTGCGGATCTCGCTGATCTGCAGCACCGGAGCGATCAGCGCGCCGAGGGAGCGCACGGCGCCGATCGCGGCGACGGCGTTCGCGCGCGGCACGAGGTACTCCGACTGGATCTCCGCGCCGTTCGACGGCGTGAACTCGAAGCGGAAGTGTGCGAGCCGCTCGCTCCACGGACCCGCGACTCCGAGCTGCTCGGTGGTGTTGCGCACATCCATGGTCGCGATCATGTGCCGGGCCTCGGTGAGGGCGGGTGCGCCGAAGAAGTCGTCGCCGACGGCGGAGGGAGCGTCGGCGAGCTCCTTGATCCAGCCCAGGCTCACCGTGGGCTCGTCCCACGTGGTGAAGAGGGAGACGCTGTAGGCCGCCGACGTCACCTCGTCGAACCGGTCGAGGACCGCCTCCCACGGCACCCCGCCGAACAGTCGCTGCCGCACGGTGTAGGTCGGCCGGATGTCGAGGGTCACCTCCAGCACGACGCCGAGCGCCCCGAGCGAGACCACGGCGCCGTCGAAGCCCTCGTCCCCGCGGCGCAGGTCGACGACGTCCCCGTCGGCGGTGAGGATGCTCAGCCCGGCGACCGCCGTCGCGAGCGTGCCGTTGCGGTCGCCCGACCCGTGGGTGGAGGTCGCGATCGCGCCCGCGACGGAGATGTGAGGGAGCGACGCGAGGTTGTGCAGTGCCCAGCCGGCGGCCTCCAGCTCCCGCGCGAGGTCGCCGTAGCGCACCCCGCCGCCGACGGTGGCCGTGCGCGCCTCCGCATCGATCCGGATCTTCGCCGGGAGCGCCGCAGTGCTCACGAGGAGGTCACCGGTGTCGGCGAGATCGTTGAACGAGTGCCGGCTCCCCAGCGCCCGCACGGTGCGGGCGCCGGCGATCAGCTCCCGCAGCTCCGCCACGGTCGCCGGAGCGGCGATGCGGCTCGCCCCGTACTCGTAGTTGCCGGCCCAGTTCCATTCGCCCACGTGGTCCTCCTTCGCACCGTGGCGCGCGCGGTCCCGCGCCGCCTCCGACCGGTTCAGTCTAGGGATGTGAACGTGCGCATCGCGACGTCGACCGGTTCGATGGGGACCGTCCGTCGCCCGGCGTCGTGGAGGCCATCCTCGGCCTCGTCGCGAGCGCCGCCGTCCGGCCCGTCGATCTGCTCTTCGTGAGACGGTCCGCCGACGGAACACTCGCCTCGATGCGTTCGCAAGGCGTTCTCTCGGACGACGAGTTCGCCGCCGCGATGGCGACGCTGCCCGGCTGAGGGAGGCGCGTGCACCCGTCGAACGCCCCTACGATGGACGGGTGAGCGAACTGGCGGGATGGGTCCACAGCTATTCGGGCAAGGTCCGTGACCTCTATGTGCCGGACGGCGCCTCCGGGCTCGACGACGCGGATGCGGTGCTCGTCGTCGCCAGCGATCGGGTGAGCGCCTTCGACCACGTCCTGTCCCCGGGCATCCCGGGCAAGGGCGAGTTGCTGACCGCGCTCAGCCTCTGGTGGTTCGACCAGCTGAGCGACGTTCCGAACCACCTGGTGCCCGATCACGAGCTGCGCCGGGAGGGGGCGGACGACCGGGTCGTCGAGCGCATCCCCGCCGAGGTCTCCGGCCGCGCCATGCTGGTAAAGCCGCTCGACATGTTCCCCGTCGAGTGCGTCGTGCGCGGGTACCTGACGGGCAGCGGGTGGGCCGAGTACCAGGCCAGCCGGAGCGTGTGCGGCATCCCGCTGCCGGAGGGCCTGAGCAACGGCGACCGGCTTCCGGAGCCGCTCTACACTCCCGCGTGGAAGGCACCGCTCGGAGAGCACGACGAGAACATCAGCTTCGAGCGCACCGTCGAGCTCGTCGGCCCCGAGGTCGCCGAGGAGCTGCGCCGCCTCTCCCTCGAGGTCTACGCGCGCGCCTCCGCCATCGCCGAGCAGCGCGGCGTCATCATCGCGGACACCAAGTTCGAGTTCGGCGCCGACCGCACCACCGGCGAGATCACCCTCGCGGACGAGGTGCTGACGAGCGACTCGAGCCGGTACTGGGACGCGCGGGTCTACGCGACGGCGGCGACCGCCGAGGAGCGCATGGCGAGCTTCGACAAGCAGATCGTCCGCGACTGGCTCGCGGCGCACTGGGACAAGTCCGGCACCCCTCCCGAGCTGCCCGCCGAGATCGTCGAGCGCACGACCGCCCGCTACCGCGAGCTGCTGGAGCGGCTGACCGGGGCCTGAGCGCGCCCGGCTCCTTCCCCTCTTCCGACTTCCGAGCACGACGAAACCCTCCCGCCGAACGGCAGGAGGGCTTCGTGACGTCGGGCGCCGGTCGGCCGGTCAGTCCGCGACCGGGGCGGAGTGGAGGCCGTGCGGCGGCTCCTCCCCCTCGGCCAGGTCGGTCGCGGGAGGCACGTCGGCGGCGTGCGATCCATGCGCCACCGCGTCGACGGGGACCGGCGCGGCGTGCGAACCGTGCGCGCCGACCTCGGCGGGAGCGCCCGCTGGCGCACCCGCAGCGGCCCCGGGACCGGCCGCGGCGGCAGCTCCGGGCCCCCACGCGGGCGGCTTCGGCTTGGCCCACCAGATCACGATCAGCGCGCCGAGGAGGGCGACCGCCGACGGCAGCAGCAGCGCCTCCGCCATCGCCTGCGTGAATCCGGCGTGGAGGAACTGCGGCAGTTCGGTGCCGGCGCTCGCTTCGCTGACGTTCGCACCTCCGGGGACCTTCGGCAGATCGACCGCCAGACGGCTCTCGATCAGTGCGGCGATGGAGGCGCTGCCCAGCACGGCGCCGATCTGGCGGGTGGTGTTGAAGACGCCGGATCCCGCGCCCGCCTGATTCAGCGGGAGGTTGCGCGTGGCCGTCGCCGAGATCGGTCCCCAGACCCCCGACATCGCGATGCCCATGAGGGCGCTCGGGATGAGCAGCCACCAGATCGTGACGTCCGGCGAGAGCATCCGCGAGTAGAGGAACAGGGCGATCGAGAAGAGCAGCAGGCCCGGGGCCGCGATGAACTTCGGGTTGATCTTGTCGATCAGGCGGCCCATGAGTGGCGCCAGCACGCCGGAGAAGACGGCGGTCGGCGCGAGCATCAGAGCCGACTCGGTCGGAGTGAGGCCACGGACGGTCTGGAAGTAGAACACCAGGGGCAGCGCCATGCAGGTGACGGCGAACCCGACGGTCGTGATCGCGCCGTTCGACAGCGAGAAGTTGCGGTCGCGGAACAGCGGGAGCGGCAGCAGCGGCTCCTTCTTGTTCATCGCCTGCCAGATCACGAACGCGATCAGGACGACGATGCCCGCGATGATCAGCCCCCACACACTGATGGGACCCCAGATGACACCCCAGTCGTAGGTGCCGCCCTCCTGGATGCCGAAGACGAGGAGGAACATGCCGACCGCCGAGAGGATCACACCGAGGATGTCGAAGCTGTGCGAGTGCGTCGGAAGGGCGGGCACCAGGCGCATCGCGAGGATGAACGCGACGACGCCGACGGGAACGTTGATGAAGAAGATCCACTCCCAGCCGAGGGTGTCGACCAGGATGCCCCCGAGCAGCGGGCCGATGAGCGTGGCGACGCCGGCGACGGCTCCCCAGAGGCCCATGGCCGCGCCTCGGCGGTCCGGCGGGAAGATCCGGGTGATGACGGCCATCGTCTGCGGTGTCATCAGCGCCGCACCGAGACCCTGGACGACACGGGCCGTGATCAGCATCCCGATGCCGCCGCCGGGCATGTCCCCCGCGAAGCCGCACCAGGCGGAGGCCAGCGTGAAGATCACGAGGCCGATGAGGTAGATGTTCTTCGGTCCGAAGCGGTCGCCGAGGCGGCCGGTGATCAGGAGGGGGACCGCGTACGCGAGGAGGTACGCACTGGTCACCCAGATGACGGCGTTGTAGTCGGTGCCGAGGTCGAGCCCCTTCATGATCGAAGGGTTCGCGACCGACACGATGGTGGTGTCGATGAGGATCATGAAGAACCCGACGACCAGGGCCCAGAGGGCCGGCCAGGGCTTGAGTTCGCGTTCCATGGGTCTCTTTCTCACTGCTTCTTCTCGTCGTCCCAGGAGATCTCTCCCGAGACGAGGTCGTCGATGAGGGCCTCGAGCGTGGCCGCGTCGGCCTCCGCCATCGCGCGCAGGTAGCGCACGTCCATCCAGTACCGGGCAGGCAGGCCCTTGGCCGTGACGGAGCGTTCCGCGTCGTCGAGCGTCTCGATGTCTGCCCTGATCAGGGAGACGCGCTGCCGCAGCAGCGCGATGACGGACTCGACGGGGAGGTTGTGCGACTCCCCCAGCCCGACGGGGAACTCGGGATACTCGTTGACGGGCGTGCCGACGATGTCGGCGATCCGTTCCGTGAGAGCCCGCGTCCCCTGCTCCGTGATCTCGTAGGTGGTGCGCTCGGGCCGGTTGCCCTCGCGCTCGGTGCCGGTCGCCCGTACATACCCCTGCCGGGCCAGGCGGTCGACCGTGTGGTAGAGCGACCCCGGGCGCACCTTGACGAGCCGGTCCTCCGACCGCAGCACGAGGGTCTGATACATCTCGTACGGATGCGTGGGACCTTCGGCGAGCAGCGCGAGCGCCGCCACGGCGAGCGGGGTGAGGGAGGGGCTGGGTGTCATGGGGAGCGTTCCGAGATCAATTATTCCGTCTTGATTATTCCGTGTGGAATAGTACGCGGCGAATCAATCGCGTGTCAACCCCGGCGTTGCGGGCCGCTCTCAGCCGTGCATGCTCCCGTTCAGCCTCAGCAGCTGCTCGGTGAACTGCCGCGCTCCCCCCTGTGCGGGATGCCGGACGGCCGGCGCCTCGACCCCCGCCGCGGCGAGCGCCCCCTGCGCCTTGCGGCCCACGGCGACCACGACCTCCACGCCGAGCGCGCGGATCAGCTCGAGCGCCACCGGAGCGCCTGCCCGCACCTCGGCGGGACGCGGTGTGCGGTTCGTGCGCGGGTCGCCCGCGACGAAAGGATGGTGCGGGTACACCGGCCAAGAGAGCGGCAGCGGCCCCGTCCAGGCACGGAAGGCCGCCCAGACGTCACGGCTCGACGCCTCCCACGGCGCCTGCGGTTCGGAGGGCAGCTCGAGGGCGGCGATCTCGGGAGTGACCGCAGCCTCCACCTCCCGGACCGATGTGAACGGCACCCCGGTGACCGTCATGCCCCGCCAGCCCGGCGCCTCGCCCAGCAGGAGCACGGGCGCGTGCGGCATGGCCAGGTAGCGGCGCAGGTTGCGCTCCCGGCGCGCACCCTCAGGGTCGTCGCCGTAGAGCGCCTCCGCGTCGGGCGGCACCGGCACGGCGCGGAGCAGACGGAAGAAGCCGGCGAGAGGGTCGACGCTCATGCCTCCACGATGCACCCGATTCGGCGGGCGGCGAAGCCTGGCGCGAGGATGAGGGGATGGACGAGCAGAAATGGACGCGCCTCTCCGCGCAGACCGTCTACGCCGGCCGGACGACCATCCGCGAGCACACGGTCGCCCTACCCGACGGGACGCCCGGCCGCTACGAGGTCGACGAGAGCGTCCCGTTCGGGGCCGCGGTCCTGATACGGGACGGCGACGACATCCTGCTCTCGCACCAGTACCGATTCCCCCTCGACCGGTGGATCCTCGACCTGCCGGGCGGTGCGGGCGACGTCGGCGAGCATCCGGCCGAGGCCGCACGCCGCGAGGCAGTCGAGGAGCTCGGGATCGTGGCGGGCGATCTGACACACCTGCAGGTCTTCTACCCCAACCCGGGCCGATCCGCCTGGCCGGTCCACCTCTTCTTCGCCGAAGCAGCGGCGACGCTCGCGCCGAAGCTCGACGACCCGTTCGAGCAGGTGCGGTGTCGGCGCATCCCGATCGCCGATCTCGCCGCTCTGGTCGCCGGCGGGGAGATCGTGGACCCGTCGCTGCTCATCGCGTGGCACACTGCGGTCGCGCGCGGGCTGCTGGTGCGGTGAGATGATCCGACCCCGTCAGTCGCTGAACTACTGATATCGCAGCGCGGTCTACCGAAATCGAGACGCGCACCACGGGCCGCCCGTGTATCGCTGGGAGAGTCAGGCATGGGTCTTGGACTCGTCCCTTCCGACGACGGGAGAGGGACCACGGTCCATTCCGCTCGACGAAGAACGGAAGGCAAGTTCATGGCAAGCAGACGATCCATGCTCATCACCGCCGGGCCTGCACTGGCGCTGCTCATCGGCGGATTCGCGACGGCGGCCCCTGCGAGCGCGGTCGGTACCGTCAACGGCAAGTGCACATACTACGACTCGTTCGTCGGAACGAGCACCGCGACCGGCAATAGTTACACCGCAGGCGAGCAGCGCATCTGCGGTTCGGTGAAGATCCGCGTGGGATACACCGTCTCCGGCGGTTCAACCCTGTACACGGCGTGGAAGCAAGCATCGGGCTCGGTGGTACAGGGACCGGTGGGATACCGGGTGTTCGGTGGCCAGCACACGATCACGGGCGGCTCTCTGGGCAATCCCGTGGCGTACAGCTGATGCGATCCCTACGCGCGGTCCTCGTGATGACCGTCGTCGTAGGGAGCGTCGTCGGGTGCAGCGGGCCGGCCGACCGGCCGGCCCGCTCCACCGTCGAACCATCGATCTCTGCGCAGCAGAGGATGGCTCTCGACGACGGCGACGTGACCTGGGACGAGTACGAGGCTGCTTTCAAGGCATACGAGGCCTGTTTGGCGCGACACGGGTACGAACTCGATCAGCCGCATATCAGTGGGGATCTGATGGACTTCGGGGTCCCCTCAGCGGCCGTGGACTCGGGTGTCGATGACACGTGCTACGCATTCAACTGGGCACAGGTCGACCAGGCTTGGCAGATCGCCCACGAGGACACCTCGGAGTCTGCCCAGATCGTAGCCGAATGTCTTCGCTCTCACGGCATCGTCCCGAGCGAGAAATACACCGAGAACCTCGAACGCCTCAGAGGGAACGGCATTCAGCTCGGTGACTGTCCGGCAGATGGCTGAAAAGGCGCCACGTCGTGCACGGCAGGCCAAAACGGTCATCGGAGGATCGATCGCGCTCGTGGTCCTCTGGGGAGCTCCTGTCCTGCTTCTCGGATTCAGCGTGTTCGGGGCCCAGACAGCACAGCGCACGTCGACGACGGAACCGGAGTCCGGCTCCGTCACGGTCGGGAGTCGCGAGCTCGATCACCGCCAGCCCGTGAGCATCGCGGCGACTCTCGATACGACCCCCGCGGCGTCGGCCACGACGGAGGGAACGGTGACCGCGGTGCTTGTCGAGCCGGGCGTACCTGTGCAGAGCGGCGTGGATCTCTTCAGCCTCGACGGACACCCCATTCCGGCCTTCGCTGAAGCCACGCCTCTGCACCGAGACCTCGCACGGGGAGCGAGCGGCGACGATGTGAAAGCGCTCGGGGCATTTCTCGCTGCGACAGAGTTCCTCGATCCCGGCGCATCCGACGGCTTTTTCGGCTCACGATACGAGGCGGCGACGGTCGCGTTCCAGAAGCGTCATGGCTACGAACCAGACGGAGTGTTCCGCTCCTCATACGTCGTCTTCGTACCTCTCGATTTCGGAGAGGTCAGCACGGTGGACATCCGCGTCGGGCAACGGCTCACGAGTCAGCGGGTCGTTCTCAGAGGAGCGCCCCGAGTGAGCTCCGTCGAGATCAAACCCACGCGCGCCCATCGATCAGGATCGGAATCCCGGCTGGGCGGCGGCGACCTCGTCGTCCTCATCGGCACCGAGCAGATCGGCGTCTCCGGGCTGAACCCATCCGGTGACGAGGCCGACGCACTCTGGACCGCCCTTCGCATGGGCTCGAACACTGGCGAACTGGAGGAGCAGCGGTCGACGGACGATTCCGGCGGCGTCGTCCGGTTCGAGGGCGCTCTACTCGCGCGAAAGAGCGCGACACCGCTCGGCAGCGTGCCGGCGTCCGCGGTGCGCACGACCGCGGCGGGGCGTTCCTGCGTCTTCGAGATTCCGGACGGCGAGACTTTACCCTCG
This sequence comes from Leifsonia sp. LS1, assembly GCF_020521355.1. NCBI lineage: Bacteria > Bacillati > Actinomycetota > Actinomycetes > Micrococcales > Microbacteriaceae > Leifsonia > Leifsonia sp. LS1. The sequence continues at coordinate 608,641 of NZ_BPER01000001.1, read as the reverse complement.
ATGCGAGCGGCCGCTCGTGCCGTCGAAGTCACACCGGACGAGGGGGAGATCGGCCACGTCCTGATCGATGCGAGCCTCATCGGACATGTTGTCGTTCGCGATGCGTCGACCGTGGACGCCAAGGACCTTCTGACGTGCGGGTAGCCGTCGTCGAGGCGACCGTGTCATTCGCGCGACGGACCGTCTTCGACAGGCTCTCTGCGGATTTCCCGGCCAGGGAAGTCAGCGCCCTCGTCGGCCCTTCCGGCAGCGGGAAGTCGACGCTCCTCGCGTCGATCGCCGGGTTCAGGACGCTGACGTCCGGACGTATCGAGATCGCCTCGGCCACAGGTGTGCGCACACCCCATCCGCGATTCGTGAGTTGGATCACCCAAGACGTCAACATCCTGGGCGCGCGGTCGGCGCTGGACAACACCATGCTCGGACCGCTGAGCGAGGGCCTGACGTTCGCCCCGGCCGCCGAGCGGGCACGACGAGCCCTCGATGATGTCGGGCTCGGCGAGCGGAGCGACGAGGCGGCCCGCAATCTGTCGGGAGGAGAGCGTCAACGTGTCGCCGTCGCGCGTGCACTGGCGTCGCGTCGACCGCTCATCCTCGCCGATGAACCGAGCGCCGCCTTGGACGAGGACAACACTCAGCAGCTGGCGCACCTCTTCGCGCGCGCCCGCGGTTCCGCCACGATCATCATCGCAACCCACGATCCTGTGATGATCGCATCGGCGTCCACGGTCGTCACCATCAGGGGCACGCGATCATGAGGGCCGCCCGCTGGAGATCTTCCGCCATCCTGCGGGAAGCCGCCCTCAATGTCATCGCGCTCCGCTCCCGCATGATCCTGGGGTGCACCGCAGCGGTCTTCCTCGGAGCGACGGCAGCGTCGTTCTACGCCTACGAATCGACTCAGTTCCAGACGGTGCTCGCATCGGGCGAGGCCAAAGGCTCGAGACTCATCTCGTTTCAGTCCGCGTCGCCCGAGCGGGAGGTCCTTATCTCGCGCGCGTCGTGCGAGGCGTTAACCCGCGATTCGGGCGTCATCCGCGCCGGACTGCTGATCGATGAGGGAACTCGGGACTTCCCGGAGCTGGGGGCCCGGACGCCGATCTACACCGCCAGCTCGTCCCTGTTTCCCGGATTACTTGAGGCAGACGGCCTGATAGGGGCGGATCTCAGCGCCGCCCCCACGCGAGTGGTGACCTTCGGTCCCTCAGACCAGCGCCGATTGTCGTCCTCTCCGAAGCAACCGGAAGGCATTCCGACCAATCGGGCAGTAGTCGTGCCCGTGGACGCACTCGAGATGTGGGCACCAACCTGTATCGCAGAGGTGTCGCGATTCTCGAACGTTCGTTCTGCAAGTTCGAACCTGGCCTCGCAGCTCGTCGTCAGCGGGGGAGCGATCGCGGGACGGGTCCACCTCAGCGAATCGCCGGATCCCGTCGCCGGCTGGACTTCTCGCCCCGGCCAACTCCTGCCCGTCGTGCTGGGAGCCGTCGGCGGGATCCTGAATTCGGTTCTGGTCTGGACTCGGTCGAGCGAGGTCGCTGCCTACCGCTTGTCCGGCACTTCACCGCACTCGCTGGGACTCATCCTCACGATCGAGAGCCTGTTCCTCGCAGGAGCGTTCTTCCTCTCCGGAGCGTCCGCAGTCGTGGCGCTTCAGGGAATGCTCATCAGTTCCACTGAGCTTCAGCTCTGGCTCGTGGCCGGAAGCAGCACCTGGCTCGTGAGCGCATTGCCTGGGACGCTGCGGTCGGTGCTCGCCTCGCCCGCGTCGCTGACGAGGGAACGCTAGTGCGCGCCCGCCTTGCGCGACATCCGGTCGATCGCCGCGAGCGCGACGGCCGAGAGGATGAAGACGCAGTGGATGACGACCTGCCAGAGCACGCCCTGCGGCGTGTAGACGGCGCCGGTCACGTTCGTCGCGCCCGGGGCGCCGAGGTCGCCCACCTCGATGAACGTCTTGAGGAGGTGGATGGACGAGATCCCGATGATCGCCATCGCCAGCTTGACCTTGAGCACGTTGGCGTTCACGTGGGAGAGCCACTCGGGCTGGTCGGGGTGGCCGTCGGTGTTGACGCGGGAGACGAACGTCTCGTACCCGCCGATGATGACCATGATGAGCAGGTTGGCGATCATCACGACGTCGATCAGGCCGAGGACGGCGAGCATGACCTCCGCCTCTTTGATCTCGCCGTGGATGACCACCTTCTCGCCCAGATGCCACAGCTCGACGATGAACACCCAGACGTAGATCGCCTGGGCGACGATCAGGCCGAGGTAGAGCGGAGCCTGCAGCCAGCGGCTGAAGAAGATCAGCGAGCCGATGGCGCGGCTGGCCGGGCCGGGCTGCCGATGCTGCCGAGGCGCCGCGGGAGCCGGCGGCTCGGGCGGCGCGGCCTGGTCATCGGTGCTGCGGGGACGGGTGGTCGGGTCGGTCGTCTCGATCACGGGATTCCTCACGGGTTCGGGAGCTCGATCCTAGAGAACCGAACATGTGAGAACGCTCAGGAAACAGACGATGGCCGCACGCCCACCCGCGAGTGCCCGGTCGCCTGCAGCGCAGCGTCCACCTCGGCGAGGGGGAAGATCATCCCGACCTGCTCCGCGAACGGATAGGCGCGGCCGCCCCCGGCGAGGAAGCGGACCGCCTGCTCGAGGTGCCGCGGCGCGTAATTGTGCACGCCTCGGATCGTGAGCAGGCGACGGGCCAGCTGCTCCGGCGAGACAGTCAGGTCGGGGCCGGGGAAGGCGGACCCGACCAGGACGAGCACCCCGCCCACGTCGACGGCGGTCAGGAGCGAACGGAGGGCCGCGGCCGTGCCGGAGAGCTCCAGCGCGATGGTGGGTGCGGCGGCGCGACCGCCCGCCCTGCCGAGCGCTGTCGCGAGACCGGCGGGGGCGTCCGCTGCGGCGCGCGGATCGGCGACGGCCGCGGCGCCGAACGCGAGGGCGGCCTCCCGACGGGCGGGCACCGGATCGCTGACGACGACGCGCGCCCCCGCCTCCGTCGCCATCGCGGTGGCGGTGAGTCCGAGCATCCCCGCGCCCGCGATCAGCACCAGTGCTCCGTCCAGGGGGACGATCTCGGACGCCGCCTCGAGGGCGGCGGCGACGGTGGCGGTGGAGCAGGAGGCGGGGGCGAGCACTGCTGCGGGCAGGTCGTCCGGGGCGGCCACGATGGGCGTGCCGTCGAGGATGTGCGTGTGCGTCGCGAACCCGCCCGAGAGCTCCCAGCCGCGGCGCATGCGCTCGTGGCCGTATTTCTGGACGGTGAGGCACTTCTGCGGGAGGCCGCGGCGGCACCGCACGCAGCGCCCGCACGGCACGGCGACCGACCAGACGACGCGCTCGCCCAGGGCGACCCGGTGGCCGTCGGTCGTCTTGGCGCCGCCCCGGCCGAGCGCGACGACACGGCCGACCTGCTCGTGGCCGAGCACCAGCGGCGTCGGCGCCGAGCGGTGTCCGAGCACCGTGTGAACATCGGAGCCGCAGACGGTCGCGAGCTCGATCTCCACCAGCACGTCCCCGGGAGCCAGGCGCACGCCGGGCACGGCGACGGCCTCGTGCCGGTGCCCCTCCCCGGGCCACACCATCGCCGTCGCCGACGGATACACGCTGACCCCCATCCCCAGGCTCGCCGGCGGCGCGACGACGCGCGGTGTCACCGCCCTTATCGTCACCGGCCGGCCGGTCCCTCGGCAGGCGCGAGCACAGCGTCCCCCGCGAAGCGGCCCTCGTCGGCCGGCTCGTCCTCGTCGTCGAAGCCGAGCAGCTCGGCGAGGTCGGCCACACTGTGCACGACCGCGTCCGCTCCCGCGTCGAGCAGGTCGCGCTCGTCGTGGGAGCCCGAGAGCACACCCACCACGAGACCGGCGCCCGCCGCGATGCCGGAGGCGATGTCGCTCGCGGTGTCTCCGACGACGACCATCCCGTCGACGGAGGTCGCGCCGGTGCGCAGCAGTGCGGTGAGGGGGAGGTCGGGGTACGGGCGGCCGCGACCCGCCTCGTCCGCGGTCAGCGTCACGTCGGCGAGGTCGTCCCAGCCGAGGGCGTCGAGGACGACGTCAAGCGTCGCCCGTGAGAGCCCGGTCGTGAGCGCCACGGCGACGCCGGCATCGCGGAGCAGCCGCACCAGCTCCTCGGCGCCCGGAACCGCGCGGACGCCCTCCGCGGCGACGAGCTCGGCATACGCCGATTCGAAGACGGCGGTGGCGTGCTGCGCCTGGTCGTCGTCACCGGTCAGGGCGCGGAACACGGCGGCCTTCTCCTGGCCCATGGTGCGGCGTACGAAGGCGAGGGAGCGCTCGCGGTCGCCCTCCGACCCGGCCAGGCCGGCGATGTCGACGGCCCGGACGAACGCACGCTCGACGAGACCGTCGTCGACGACGGTCGTGCCGACGAGGTCGAGCACCACGAGCTCGAGGTCGGCGAGCTCGTCGTCCTCCTCGGGCTCGATGATCGCGGTGTCGTCGAACTCGCTGGTGATGCGGCCGTCAGGGGTCATGGGGATGCCTTTCTCCTGTCTCGTGCAGACGTGTCAGTGGGCCCGGCCCGCGGCAGTCGCCAGCACGCCGGGAGCGGAGGCGAACAGCTCGTCGACCACGCGATCGGCCAAGCCCAGCCCGGTGGTCATCCCGATGCCGGTCATCACCGAAACCACGCGGACGTCGGGCTGCGGAGCGGCGACCAGGAACTCGTCGGGAGCGGAAGCGTAGACGCCCTGCCAACGCTCGCGCACCCGGAGCCGGCCGGTGCCGAAGAGAGCCCGCGCACGCTCCAGGAGCAGCTCGAACGCCTCCTCCGATTGGAACGGAGGGACATCCGGGCCGAGCCGGTGGGTGTCGCCGACGAGCAGCGAGCCGTCGGGACGCTGCGTGTACATCTGGTTCACGTCGAGCGCGGCCAGAGCGGGGTGCTCGGCCGCCAGGCGCTCGCGCACGGCCTCCGCGCTCGGCGTGCGTGCGAATCCCGGATACCGGACGAGCGACCAGCCGGTGAGCAGCGGGGCGGCGAGGGGATGGTCGAGCTCCGCCTCCACCAGCATCATGTCGAGCACGCAGCGGACCATGCCGTGGGCCTCTGCGACGCCCGGGAACAGCTGCTCGACGTCATGGTTGACGGCGACGACGACCGCGTCGGCGGCAAGCCGGCCGCGCGACGTGTGGACCGTTCCGGTCTGCACCCCGCCCACCGCGGTCTGCCAGTAGAAGTCGACGCCGTGCGCATCGAGCCAGCGCACGATCGCGGGAGCCGCCTCCCGCGGGTCCACTTGCAGGTCGGCGGGGAGGAACGCACCGCCCACGGCGACGCCGTCGGCGACGGGGATGCGCTCGCGCACCTCCGCCGGTGTCAGCATGCGCACCTGACGGCCTCCGCGCTGCGCGCGGAACTCCTCCAGCACGGCCAGCTCGTCCGGGGCCTGCGCGACGACGACGGTGCCCGACTCCCGCAGCCAGAACCCGGCCTCGGGGGCGAGCGTGAGCCATAGCTCCCGTGCCAGCTCGGCGTAGGCCCGCGCCTCACCGTCCTGGCCCGTCACGTGGAGGTGCCCGAAGTTGCGCACGGACGCGCCGAAGGGAGCCGCGGCGCGGTCCACGACGGCGACGGTCAGGCCCCGGCGCAACGCCGCGACAGCATGGCCGAGGCCGACGATGCCGCTGCCGACGATGGCGAGATCGTAATGCCTGCCCATAGCACTCCTCCTGTAGCGCACACGCTAGGCGGCGGGGACGACGGCGGCGCGACGGCCGGGTAACCGGGAGGTGAACGACGGGTGGGGTGGAGGAGACGCGGACCCCGTCGCTGGCGGGCCGGCGGATCCGCTCAGGACGGCGCCGACACGGCCGTGTCGGCGAGCACACCGTGCCGCCCGTCCACGACCACGGTCGCGCCGACGCGGTGGTCGCCCGGCGCGACGACGAGGAGCACCGCACCATAGCCCGTGGAGTCGAGAGCCAGGGTGTGGCCCGTCTCCGCACCGTCGAGCCACACCTCGACCGTGTCACCGGGCTCGCCGTGCACCACCAGGAGGGCGGCGAACGGGGACCCGATCGCGAACACGTCCGGTGCGGTCGCGATGCCCGTCACCGCCGCGGAGGGCGGGGAGACGTTGCCGGCCTCGTCCGTCTGACGGGCGGTGAGCGCGTAGGAGGGGGACGCGAGCATGAGCTCCCCGGTGCTCCAGGATCCCGACCCGTCGGCGGTGACCGTCGTCAGCGCGCGGTCGCCGTCCGACACCACGACAGAGGCTCCCGGCTCCGCCGTCCCGGACACGATCGGGGCCGCCCGCCCGGCCAGGGCTCCGGTGCCGGTGTCGACCGCGGCGATCACGGGAGGCAGAGCAGTGCGGTCGACCAGGAGGCCCAGCGTCGTCGGCGCCGAGGTGCGGGCGGACGTGCGCTGGTCGACGTCGAGAAGCCACGATCCGTCGGCGAGGGAGGAGAGATCGACGGCGAGCGACCATGCCCCCGTGCCGGAGACGATGGTCGAGGCGAGGAGCGGGGAGGCCGGTGTGCTCGCGGTCGCGGCAGCCGAGGAGGTCGCCGACGGTCGGGCCGCAACACCGACGATGGCGCCGGGAGTGCCGGTGCCGGCGAGGTCCACGGCGGTGGCGGAGGTGGCGCGGTCGGACTCCCAGGGCGAGGTGACCACGGGCGCGGCCAGGGGCTGCGGATCGGCCGGGGCGGTCGGGCCCGTCGGCGTGGTCGGGCCCGTCGGGGCGCTGGGCGTCGCCGGCTCCGTCGCGGCCGGGTCGGCGGGCACCCCGGGTCGCGACGGCGCGGCGCCGTCGCTCTGGCCCGTTTCGCGGCCGGTGCCCGGAGGGACAGGCGGCGTGGAGGGTCCGGGTCGCGGCGAGGCCGGCGGCTCGGCCACCGGAGCGTCGGCGAGGGGGCCGGATGTCGCGGAGCCCCTCGTCCCGTCCTCGCCCAGCGCGCGCGGCGCCGTCGCGACCGGCACGTCGGCGGTCGGACCGTCGCCGCCGGATGTGAGGAGCTGCGGGCCGAGCACGAGGACCCCGGCGACCGCGGCAGCGGCGAGGAGTCCGCCGCCCGTCCAGGCGGCCACGGTGACCCCGCCCGCGATCGCTCCTGCACCACCGGCTGCACCACCCGCCGGACCCGCCGGCGAGATCGCGGTCGAGACGGACGCCGGAAGCGGAGCCGCCGCCGTGGACCCGGCCGAGGCCAGGACCGCGTTGTGTCCACCCTGGATCCACGCGGCGTAGGCGGCCGCGGCTCCCGTGCCCACCGTCAGAGGCAGGACGATCAGGGCCAGCCGCGACCCGACGTCGCGGGCTTCGCCGAGCACGATCGTGCAGCGGGCGCAGGTGAGCAGATGCGCCTCGAACCGCTTCGTCTCGCGCGCGGCGAGCCTGCCGCGGGAGTAGGCGCCCATGCGATCCGTCACCCAGCGGCACTCGGAGTCCGCCTCGAGGGACTGGAGGTGCACCTGGATCCACGCCTGGCGGAGTCCCTCCCGCGCCCGGTAGGCGAGCGCTGAGACGCCGTTCGGGCTGAGCCCCAGCAGAGGGGCGACCGAGGCCGGGCTCAGCTGCTCGACGTCGCAGTACCAGAGCACCTCCTGCCAGCGATCGGGGAGGGAGCGGAACGCCTGCGCGGTGAGGGAGCGTTCGAGCGCCTTCAGCGTGGTCGACTCCGTCGTCTCGGGATCGGGGACCGCCTCCGCGTCCTCCAGCGGCGACTCCCGTCGATCGCGGCCCCAGGACGCGGCGACGTTGCGGATCGTCGTGAAGAGATACGGGCGGAACCCCACCTGGGGCCCCTTGCCGCTCTGCACCGCCTGCAGGATCTTCAAGAACGCCTCGGCCACGAGGTCGTCGGGGTCGAGCGTCGAGCTCGCGGAGCGTGCCACGGTCAGACCCGCGCGGGCATGCCGACGCCACAGCTCCGCGTACGCGAGCTCGTCACCGGCGCGCGACCGCTCGACGAGGTCGCTGTCGGAGAGCTCCTCGGGGTCGGTTCGGCCCCCACGGCGGCGGGAGGGCTTCCGGTGCTGCGGGGTGGGTCGCGTGTCGCGAGGGGTCATCGGAACGCTCATTCGGGAGGGGCAGCGACCGACGGGCGTACGGCCGGCTGCGTTCGGGTTCGGGGTTCGGGTTCGGGTTCGGGAGTTCGGGAGTTCGGGGTTTCGGGTACGACCGCTCCGACTGGTCGCGTCCAAAGAGACGCAGCGCCGGGCGTTCCATGACGCGACGGCGTCGAACCCCTGCTCGATATATGCGTTTGTAGCTGTTTGGATACGTATATAGTTGTCGCATGAGGTCATTTCTCAGCGTGAACGAAGCAGCCGACGAGCTCCGCGTACAGCCGCGCACCGTGCGCGACTACATCCGATCGGGGCGCCTCGCCGCCACCCGGATCGGCAAGCAGTACCGCATCCGCGTGGAGGATCTGCGCCTTCTCACCGGGGCGCCCGCCTCCGCCCCGACCACCATGCCGGGCGACGGTGCACCCGCGACAGCGACGGTGATCCTCGACATCGACGCCCACGACAGCTCGATCGCGGAGCGCCTGACCACGCTCGTGACCGCACAGGGATTCGTGTCAGGGGTCGACGCTCATCTGTCGCGCGCTGCCGGCTCGCGAACGCTCCGGGTCATCCTGAGCGGTTCCGCGGGGAACGTGCTCGAGGCGGCGTCCACCATCCATCGCGCGGTGGAGGCCATCCATGCGTGAGGACGCAACGACCGCCTTCCGCTCCCCCGCGGGCGCACGGACAGTGCAGGACGCCTACGACGAGACCGTGCGAGCACTCCTGCCGGACGTCGAGCACATCCGAATCGGACTGCCGTCGAGCAGCTCGAGACCGGCCATGACCGTCCACGCCCTTGCCGCAGGACCGCTCGACGCACCGCCCGTCGTGCTCCTGCACGGATCCGGCGCGACGGCAGCAGGGTGGGCCGCGGAGCTGACGGGGCTGAGCGCCGACCATCGCGTACTCGCCCTCGACCTCCCTGGAGAGCCGGGCGACCCGAGCGGAACACGGCTTCCCCTGAGTCCGGGAGTCCATGCATCGTGGCTGGGCGCCGTCGTCCGCGAGCTCGGCGTCGAGCGCCCCGTCCTCGTGGGCGAATCCCTCGGCGGCTGGGTTGCCCTCGACGCCGCGTCGGCGGCTCCGCACCTCCCGCGCGCCGTCGTGCTGGTCTCGTCGAGCGGCATCGGGCCCCGCCGCACGGCACCGCTTCTCGTGGCCGGGCTCCTCGCCGTCGCCGGCCGCAGTGGCCGCGCCCGCGCGCTCTCCTATCTGACCGGTCCGCACCCCACGTCGGGCACGACCGGGCCCAGCCCGCTCGCCACCCTCGCTCTCACGACGTTCGCCCACTTCGCTCCGCGCACCGATCCGCTGCCGGTCTTCGATGACGCCGCGCTGTCCGCGATCGCCGCCCCGGTCTGGGCGCTGTACGGCGCGCGCGACCGAATGCTCGACGCACCCGCCGCCGCCCGCCGCGCCGACATCGCGCTCGCCGGAGGGCACGTGGAGCTCATCAGCGGCGCGGGACACCTGCTGCCCGGGCGGGCATCCCGCGTCGAGCGCGCCGTCCGCGATGCGGAGGCCGGCTCGGAGCGCGGCTGATCACCGGGGTCCTCGAAATCTCCGGCGTCTCGATGTTGCGTTTTCGTGACGATCGGCGCAGAATTGCAGCATGAGCGTCGACGGGAACACGCGGGATCTCGAGCCGGACATCGTGACGGACTTCCGCGAGCGGATGTCGTACGGCTCCTACCTCGACCTGGCGACCCTTCTGAGCGCGCAGCACCCCGTCAGCCGGCCCGAGCACCATGACGAGCTGCTGTTCATCGTGCAGCACCAGACCACCGAGCTCTGGCTGAAGCTGGTGCTCCACGAGCTCGAATCCGCGCGCGACCTGCTGCGTGCCGACGAGCTGCCGCAGGCGCTCAAGCGGATCGCCCGCGTCAAGCACATCCAGAAGACGCTGACCGAGCAGTGGTCGGTGCTCGCCACCCTGACGCCGACCGAGTACGCGCAGTTCCGCGGGTTCCTCGGCAACTCCTCCGGCTTCCAGTCGTACCAGTACCGCGCGGTGGAGTTCGTGCTGGGGAACAGGAACCGCCGCATGCTCTCGGTGTTCGCCGCCGATCCCGAGGCGCACGCACTGCTCGAGAGTCTCCTCGAAGCGCCGAGCGTGTACGACGAGTTCCTGCACTACCTCGCCCGCGCCGGCCACGACATCCCCGCCGCCGTGCTCGACCGAGACGTCACTCAAGCCCACGTCTACACGCCGGAGCTGGTGCCGGTGTTCCGCGGCATCTACGAGAACGCCGACACCCACTGGTCCGAGTACGAGGCCTGTGAAGAGTTCGTGGACCTCGAGGACAACTTCCAGCTCTGGCGGTTCCGTCACCTCAAGACCGTCCAGCGCACCATCGGGATGAAGGTCGGCACCGGAGGATCGTCCGGCGTCACTTTCCTGCAGAAGGCGCTCGACCTCACCTTCTTCCCCGAGCTGTACGCCGTCCGCACCGAGATCGGCGCCCCGCGGTGACCCGGCTCGATGCCGTCCGGCTCGATGCCGTCCGGCTCGATGCCGTCCGGGTCGACGCCGCCTGGACCGGGGACGGTTTCCGCACCCCCGCCACGTTCGAGGTGCGGGGCGACCTGCTGACCCCGACCGCCCGCACCGACCTCCGGCCGCACCACATCGGCGGCACGCTCTTCCCCCGGCTCACCGACCACCACGTGCACCTCGGCCTGATCGACCCCGCGGCGCTCCTCGCCGGAGGGATCACCCACGCCCACGACCTCGGTTGGATCCCCTCCGTCGCCACCGGCTGGCTGGCGGCAGAAGCCCCGGGCCCGACGACCACGATCGCCGGCGCCCTCCTCACCGCCCCCGGCGGCTACCCCGCACGGTCCACCTGGGCTCCCCCCGGCGCCGCGCGCGAGGTGGGCGGGCCTCGCGACGGGAGGGAGGCGGTGCGCGAACAAGTCATGGCAGGAGCCTCCCGCATCAAGGTCGCGCTCAACAGCGCCGCCGGCGAAACTGTGGACGACGCGACGCTGCGCGCGATCGTGGATGAGGCCGTGACGGCCGGGCTGCCCGTCATCGTGCACGCGCAAGGCCCGGGACAGCCCGCTCGCGCGATCACCGCGGGTGCCACGCACCTCGCGCACACGCCCTTCGACGAGCGAGTCGACGACGCCGTGCTCGCCGAGATGGCGGATCGCGGCGCCACCTGGATCTCGACGCTCGACATCCACGGCTGGGGGCACCCCACCGCGCAGCACGCGATCGCGATCGACAACCTCCGCCGCTTCCACGCCGCGGGCGGGCGGGTGCTCTACGGCACCGACCTCGGGAACGGCCCGCTCGCCGTCGGCGTGAACGCCCGCGAGATCGCCGATCTGCTCACCGCCGGTCTCACCGCGGTCGAGACGCTGCGCTCCATCGCGGGCGACGGGAGCGCCGCCCACCTCGCGCCGAACGCCTCCATCGGCCCGCGCTTCGCCTGGACCCCCGCGCCACCGCCCGCCGATCCGGCAGATCTCGCCGCCTGGATCGCCACCGCCCGCCCGCGCGCCGTCGCCGACCTCCCCGCCCCCGCCTCCCCCGACACGACCGACACCGACACGACCGACAGCACCACACGCACCACCATCTCCACCGAAGGACCGCACCGATGACCGACCTCACCGTTCCGACACTCCTCTCCCCCGACCCGTTCACCGCCGCGCGCGCCCTGGACGCCGCGGACGCCCTCGCCGGGTACCGCGACCGCTTCGTCGGCGTGGCGGACGGCTCCGGCGTCTCCGCCTACTTCGACGGCAACTCCCTCGGCCGTCCCACCCTGGCGAGCATCGACCGGGTGCAGCGATTCCTGGTCGAGGGATGGGGAGGGCGGCTCATCCGCGGCTGGGACGAGGAGTGGATGGAGCTGCCGTTCACCATCGGCGACGCCCTCGCCGACGCCGCGCTCGGCGCCGCCGCCGGGCAGACGTTCATCGGCGACTCCACCACGGTCGTCCTCTACAAACTCGCCCGCGCCGCCGTCGACGCCCGGCCGGGCCGCTCGCAGATCGTGCTCGACACCGACAACTTCCCCACCGACCGCTACCTGCTCGATGGGATCGCGCGGGAGCGCGGCCTCGACCTGGTCTGGATCGAGGCGGACACCGAGGCCGGCGTCACTCCGGAGCAGGTCGGCGCGGCGGTCGGCCCGCAGACGGCGCTCGTCGTGCTCAGTCATGTGGCCTACCGCTCCGGCTACCTCGCCGACGTGCCGGCCATCACGCGCATCGCCCACGATGCGGGCGCCCTCGTGCTGTGGGACCTCTGCCACTCGGCGGGGTCCGTGCCGGCGCGGCTCGACGAGTGGGGCGTCGACCTCGCCGCGGGCTGCACCTACAAGTACCTCAACGGCGGGCCCGGCTCGCCCGCGTTCGGCTACGTCGCCGCGGGCCTGCAGGAGCAGCTGACCCAGCCGATCCAGGGCTGGATGGGTGCGAGCGACGTCTTCGCGATGGGCCCGGAGTACCGGCCGGCGGACGGCATCCGCCGTTTCATCAGCGGCACGCCGCCGATCGTCGGCATGCTGGCGATGCAGGACACGATCGGGATGATCGCGGACGCCGGGATCGACGCGGTGCGCGCCAAGTCGGTCGCCCTCACCGAGTTCGCGATCGCGCTCGCGGACGAGTGGCTCGCCCCGCTCGGCGCGACGCTCGCGAGTCCGCGCGACGCGGATCGGCGCGGCGGTCACGTGACGCTCAACCACCCGGCGATGCGCCAGGTGACCGCGACTCTGTGGAAGCAGGACGTCATCCCCGACTACCGCGACCCCGACGGCCTCCGCATCGGCCTCTCGCCGCTGAGCACCAGCTTCGAGGAGACGTGCCGCGGAATGGCCGCCGTGCGCGACGTCCTGGGCGAGCTGACGCATGACTGACCGGGAGGCGGCGCCCTCCGTCGCCGTCCGCGAGGATCTCGAGGCGACCAGCGGAAGCGCCACGGCTCTGCTGCGCACGCTCGTCGGCAACACGCTGCGCCCGCTCGGCGGCTGGATGTCCGCCGCCGGGGCGGTGCAGCTGCTCGGCTCGCTGGGCATCCCGCCCGCGACGGCCCGGTCGAGCATCGCGCGGCTCGTCGCGCGCGGAGTGCTCCGCCGCGAGACCGGCCCCGCAGGAGCTCTGGGCTATGCGCTCGACCCCGACGCCCTCCCGATGCTGGAGCGCGGCGACGCACGCATCTTCGGCGAGCGCCGCGCGGCCACCGCCTGGTGCCTGGTGTCCTACTCCTTCCCGGAACGGCAGCGCGCCCTGCGCCACCAGCTGCGTCGCCGACTGGCGGCGATCGGCTGCGGGACCGTCGCGGACGGTCTCTGGATCGGCCCGGCGGCCCTCGAGGAGGAGCTCGCCGAGGTGGTCGCCGAGTTCGACGCCGTGCTGTTCGTGGACGCCGGCGTCCGCGGCGATCTCGTCGACGGCCTCGCGCGCTGGTACGACCTCCCGGCGATCCGGCGCGTCCACGAGTCGTTCCTCGATCGCTTCGGCGACGCGGACGCCTCCGCAGCGATCGGAGACGAGGAGGCGTTCGCGCTCTGGGTGCGCGCACTCGACGAGTGGCGCGTCGTCCCCTACCGAGACCCCGGCCTGCCGCCCGCAGCACTGCCGCCCGACTGGCCGGGCGACGCGTCGGCCGCCCTCTTCGCCCGGCTGCGCTCGGCGCTCGAGCAGCGGGCCGTCCACTACGCCTCCCGCGTCGCCGGTCCGGACCGAGCCGCCGTCGGCGCACGGTAGAATCGCTGGCGAACCCCCCGACCGCGAGCGAGCAGGAGCGCACCTTTGTCGACGATCGTTGTGGAAGTCATGCCGAAGGCGGAGCTGCTCGACCCGCAGGGGAAGGCCGTGGCCGGCGCCCTCGCGCGCATCGGGAAGGGCCAGTTCTCCGGCGTCCGCGTCGGCAAGCGGTTCGAGCTGACCGTCGAGGGCCCGATCGACGAGGCCACCCGCACCGCGGTCCAGGAGATCGCCGACGAGATCCTCTCCAACTCCGTCATCGAGGACGTCGTGGGCATCCACTACCCCGACGAGGCGGACGCCTGATGCGCATCGGCGTCATCACCTTCCCCGGTTCGCTCGACGACCGCGACGCCCTGCGCGCCGTGCGGCTCGCCGGGGCCGAGGCCGTCGCGCTGTGGCACGGCGAGCACGACCTCCAGGGCGTCGACGCCCTCGTCCTCCCGGGCGGTTTCAGCTACGGCGACTACCTGCGCTGCGGCGCGATCGCGAGCCTCTCGCCGATCATGACCGAGGTCGTCGACGCCGCGGGCACGGGGATGCCCGTGCTCGGCATCTGCAACGGATTCCAGATGCTCGCCGAGGCGCACCTCGTCTCCGGCGGCCTCATCCGCAATGACCACGGCAACTTCATCCGCCGCGACCAGGCGCTGACCGTCGAGAACACGGACACCCCGTGGACGAACGGTTTCGAGCAGGGCCAGGAGATCGTCATCCCGCTCAAGAACGGCGAGGGCGGGTTCATCGCGTCGGCCGAGGAGCTGAAGCGCCTCGAGGGCGAGGGACTGGTGGCGTTCCGCTACCGGGGCGTCAACCCGAACGGGTCGCTCAACGACATCGCGGGCGTCCGCAACGAGCGCGGCAACGTGGTCGGCCTCATGCCGCACCCCGAGCACGCGGTCGAGCCCGGCTTCGGCCCCGACACCCGCGACGCGATGCGTTCCGGTGTCGACGGCCTCACCTTCTTCACCTCGGTCATCCGCTCCGCCCTCGTCGAGGCGTAGCCGGGGCACCGAGGCGGCCGACTCTGGGCCGTCTCGCACCGAGGCGGCCGACTCTGGGCCGCCTCGCGCCCGGAGCGGCGATGTTACGCCAGCGGGGTGTAGATCACCAGGCGCAGCTCGGGGTGGTCGGTCGGGGTGAGCTGGTGGTGCTCGTACCGCGCGCTCACGCCGTCCGGGAGGCGGAACAAGCGCTCACGGGATGCGAACCCGCTGATGTCGTAGTGCTCCCACGCGGCGCGGAACTCCGGGCTCGCCGCACGCAACCGTTCCACGAGCGCCCGCACGCCCGGATCCCCGGCCCGCGCGCCGGTCTCCGCCCGGAACTCGGCGAGGAAGCGCGCGCTGGTCACATCCCAGTCCGGCAGCAGGTCGCGCACGGCGTCGTCCGTGTAGACCAGCCAGAGCAGATTGCGGTCTTCGGGAGGCACGGCACCGACCCGCGGGTACAGGCGCTCATAGGCCGCGTTCCAGCCCGCGATCCCCCAGTCGGGAGCGAGCGCGAACGCCGGATTCGGGTCGATCGCGTCGAGCAGGCGCTGCAGGTGGGGAGGCGCGTCCTCCACCGCGCGCGCCGCGACCGTCGGCGTCAGGCCGAACCCGGCGAGCGAGAGCACGAGCTCCTGCTCCGGCGGCGGGAGGCGGAGCGTGCGGGCGACCGCGTCGAGCACCGACCGCGACGGGTTGATCGGGCGCCCCTGTTCGAGCCACGTGTACCAGGTGACGCTGACGCCGGAGAGGTAGGCGACCTCCTCCCGCCGCAGGCCGCGGTCGCGCGTGCGCCCCACCGGTGGCAGGCCGTAGTCGGCGCGTGGCGCCTGCTCACGGCGGGAGCGCAGGAAGCGCCCGAGCTCACGGCGGCGGTCCTCGGTCTCCGGCATGGCGTCGATACTAGTGCTCCCACTACTAGGAGCGATGCTGACTTCCCCTCCCGCTCGGACGACCGAAGGATGGGGGTATGCCTCCGCTCCGTTCACGCACTGTCACGCACGGCCGCAACATGGCCGGCGCCCGCGCACTGCTGCGCGCCGCCGGCGTCGCCCGCGAAGACTTCGGCAAGCCGATCATCGCGGTCGCGAACAGCTTCACCGAGTTCGTCCCCGGCCACACGCACCTCCAGCCGGTCGGCCGCATCGTCTCGCAGGCCATCCACGACGCCGGCGGCATCGCCCGCGAGTTCAACACGATCGCGGTCGACGACGGCATCGCGATGGGCCACGGCGGGATGCTGTACTCGCTGCCCTCGCGCGAGCTGATCGCCGACTCGGTCGAGTACATGGTCAACGCGCACTGCGCCGATGCGATCGTCTGCGTCTCCAACTGCGACAAGATCACGCCGGGCATGCTGCTCGCGGCGCTGCGCCTCAACATCCCGGTCGTCTTCGTCTCCGGCGGCCCGATGGAGGGCGGCCGCACCACGCTCGTCGACGGGACCGTACGCACGCTCGATCTCATCTCGGCCATCGCCGACTCCGCGAACGACAGCGTGAGCGACACCGATCTGTTCCGCATCGAGGAGAACGCCTGCCCGACCTGCGGTTCGTGCTCCGGGATGTTCACCGCCAACTCGATGAACTTCCTCACGGAGGCGCTCGGCCTCGCGCTGCCCGGCAACGGCTCGACGCTGGCGACCCACACCGCGCGACGCGCTCTCTACGAGAAGGCCGGCGCGACCGCCGTCGAGCTCGCCCACCGCTACTACGACCAGGACGACGTGTCCGTGCTGCCGCGCTCGATCGCGACCAGCGCCGCCTTCGGCAACGCCATGGCCCTCGACATCGCGATGGGCGGGTCGACCAACACGATCCTCCATCTGCTGGCCGCCGCGCGCGAAGGCGGGATCGACTACGACCTGACCGACATCGACGCCCTCTCGCGTCGCGTGCCGTGCCTGTCGAAGGTCGCCCCCAACGGCGCCGCGCTGGTGGAGGACGTGCACCGTGCCGGAGGCGTCCCGGCCCTTCTCGGCGAGCTGGACCGCGCCGGCCTGCTCGATCGCGGCGTCCACAGCGTGCACGCCGCGACACTCGAGGACTGGCTGGCCGACTGGGACATCCGCGGCGGCTCCGCGACCCCCGAAGCGATCGAGCTGTTCCACGCGGCTCCCGGCGGGGTGCGCTCGTCGTCCGCTTTCTCGCAGTCCGAGCGCTGGCACGAGCTCGACCTCGACGCGTCGACCGGCGTGATTCGCGATGTGGCGCACGCGTACTCGAAGGACGGCGGCCTGGCCATCCTGCGCGGCAACCTCGCGCCGGACGGCGCCGTGGTGAAGACCGCCGGCGTGGACGAGAGCATCCTCACCTTCTCCGGACCCGCCGTCGTGGTGGACTCGCAGGAGGCCGCGGTCGAGGCGATCCTCGGCAAGCGCGTGAAGGAGGGCGACGTCGTCGTCATCCGCTACGAGGGGCCGCGCGGCGGTCCCGGGATGCAGGAGATGCTGTACCCGACGTCGTTCCTGAAGGGGCGCGGACTGGGCGCGAAGTGCGCGCTCATCACCGACGGCCGCTTCTCCGGCGGCACCTCCGGCCTGTCCATCGGGCATGTCTCCCCCGAAGCGGCGGCGGGCGGCCTGATCGCCCTCGTCGAGGACGGCGACATCATCAGCATCGACGTGCACACCCGCGCCCTGCGCCTCGATGTGCCGGACGCCGTGCTCGACGCCCGCCGCGATGCACTCGAGGCCGGCCGCGGCTACCGGCCCCTCGACCGCGACCGCCCGGTGTCGGCGGCGCTCCGCGCGTACGCGGCGATGGCGCTCTCCGCCGACAAGGGCGCCGCGCGCGACGTCGACCAGCTCGAGGAGCGCGTTCGTACTTTCGGGTGATTCGCCGGCGGCGGGGAGCGGCCAGGCTGGAGGGATGACTCCCCGCCTGCTCTACCGCATCCTCGCCGTCGCCGAGGCGATCACCTGGACCCTCCTCCTCGCGGGGATGCTGCTGAAGTACGCGGTCGGGGTCGGCGATTGGCCCGTCGCGGTGGCCGGCCCGATCCACGGCTTCGTGTTCATCGCCTACGCGATCACGGCCGCCCTCATCGGTGTCAACCAGCGCTGGCGACCGGGACTCATCGTGCTCGCCGTCGCGACCGCCGTCATCCCGTACGCCACCGTCCCGTTCGATCTCTGGGCCGACCGCACCGGCCGGCTCGACGGCGGCTGGCGCACGACGCCGACGGACGACCCGCGCGATCACACCTGGTTCGGGAGGCTGTTCCGCTGGATGCTGACCCACGTCGCCGTGCTGGCCACCTCCCTCGCGGTCCTCGCCGTCGTCATCATGGCGGCCCTGCTCGTGATCGGACCTCCGAAGCTGTCCTGAATCGGGACTCCCCGCGCGCCGCTCGACCCGCTACCGTGTCGCCTGTCCGCACCGATCATCGACGACGGAGGGCACCATGGCAGGCAGCTTCGAGCTCTACAAAGACAAGGCGGGCGAGTACCGCTTCCGGCTGAAGGCCGCGAACGGGGAGACGATCGCGACCTCCGAGGGCTACGCCAGCAAGTCCGGCGCGAAGAACGGCATCGAGTCCGTGCAGCGCAACGCCCCGACCGCGGAGATCGTGGAGCTCGACACCTGACGCTGGGCGCCGCGCGGGCGCGTGGCGCCCGCTAGTCCGCGCGCTTCCGCGATTTCGGCGACTTCGGCGAACATGGCGCCGTTGACGAACGCCGCGACGTTCCCGAACATCGGCCTGACGGTGACGCCGGGCGCCTCGGGGACGACCGAGCGGAACAACGCCAGTGTCTCCTGCGACGGCCGTGGCACAGGCATGGCGGGCCTCCTCGAGCGTCAAGGTAATGCGACGGGAGGCCGTTCGGGAACCACGCGCGGGGTTTCGGACACTATAAGAATGTGAGGGGATTCCTGCTCGACGAGCCCGCAGTGCTCGATCGCATCCATGACGGCGACGCCGACGCGTTCGGCGCGCTGTTCGATCTGCACCACGACCGCGTGTTCCGGCAGGCCCTGCGGCTGACGTCGTCGGTGCACGACGCCGAAGACGTCACTGCGATCGTCTTCCTGGAGGCATGGCGGCGACGCGATGCGATGCGCGTGGTCAACGGGTCGGTCATCGGCTGGCTGCTCGTGACGGCGAACAACGTGCACCGCAACCATCTGCGCTCATCGCGACGCTACCGGGAGGCGCTCGGCACCCTCCCCGCACCCGAGAACACCCCCGACCATTCCGGGGTGGTTGACGACCGGCTCGACACCGACGCGCGCCGCGCTTCCGTGCGCGCCGCGCTCGCCCGCCTCCCGAAGCGCGACCAGGACATCATCACGCTCTGCGTGTTCGAGGAGCTGAGCACGACGGACGCCGCCGAGGCCCTCGGGGTCGCCCCCGGGACGGTGAAATCCCGTCTGTCCCGCGCCAAGTCGCGCCTCGCAGAGCTGCTCGGCGAGAACGGCGCCACCGATACGAACGACCGGAAGAACGGAGGAGAGCGATGACCGAGCCCACCTTCGACCCACGCCGCAAGGCGGCGATCCGCGACCTCATCGTGACCACGGCCGCCACGCAGCGCGCCGGCCGCGGCCGCAAGCGCACGGCATTCGTGGTGACCCTCGTGCTCCTGGCCGTCGGCATCTCCGGTGGCGGCGTGGCCTACGCGCTCAGCACCGGCCTCCTCGACCCGGTGCCCGTGGCAAGCCCCACCCCGACCCTCGTGCCGACCCCGACTCCGACCGAGACGCCCACCCCCACCCCGACACCCACCCCCACGTCAACGCTCGATCCGGCCGACCCCGCCACCTGGACGATCGGATTCGACGGTGTCGGGCCGGTGAAGCTCGGCTTGCCCCTGACGGAAGTGAACGGCGTCACACCCACGATGTCCGACGAGACGTACGACATCTGCCGCCCGGCCCAGCTGGATCTCGTCGCGCCGGACGGCCTGTCACTCACCGCGTTCGAGACCACCGCGAGCGGCGATCAGGTTGGCAACATCCATGTCGGCTTCAATTTCGATGTCGGCGGAGACAAGACCCTGGCGACACCGCGTACGGACCGCGGTATTGGAATCGGCTCGACGACCGCGGAGCTTCTCGCGGCGTATCCAGGGATCCCGTTGACCGGATCGTACGGTGACGTCGCCAACTACTACGGCATCGACGGGGGTCACGGCACCTGGATCGTGTTCGGCACGCTCCACGACAAGGTGAATGCGATCACCGTCGGCCCGTCGTCCACGATCCCCTCCGAATACTGTCCCGCCTAACGCCGGTAGACTGGCCTCCATCCCCCGCTTCCGCCTGCAGCCTGGAGTGCCCGCGTGACCGAGACCACCGCCCAGCACGTCGTCGACACCGTCGCGAACGCGATCGAGACTCCCGAGAAGGAGCAGCCGTTCGCGGCCCTCGGCCTCAAGGAGGACGAGTACGCCAAGATCCGCGAGATCCTCGGCCGCCGCCCCACCAGCGGCGAGCTGGCGATGTACTCGGTGATGTGGTCGGAGCACTGCTCCTACAAGTCGTCGAAGATCTATCTGCGCCAGTTCGGCCAGAAGGTCTCCCCCGCCATGAAGAAGAATCTCATGGTCGGTATGGGCGAGAACGCCGGCGTGGTCGACGTGGGCGAGGGCTGGGCGGTCACCTTCAAGGTCGAGTCGCACAACCACCCCTCCTACATCGAGCCGTTCCAGGGCGCCGCGACCGGAGTCGGCGGCATCGTGCGCGACATCATCTCGATGGGCGCGCGCCCGGTCGCCGTGATGGACCAGCTGCGCTTCGGCGCGATCGACGAGACGGACACCGCCCGCGTGGTGCACGGCGTCGTCTCCGGCATCTCGTTCTACGGCAACTGCCTCGGCCTGCCGAACATCGGCGGCGAGACCTACTTCGACCCGATCTACCAGGGCAACCCGTTGGTCAACGCGCTCTCGGTCGGCGTGCTGCGCCACGAGGACCTCCACCTCGCCAACGCGTCCGGCGCCGGCAACAAGGTCGTGCTCTTCGGCGCCCGCACCGGCGGCGACGGGATCGGCGGCGCCAGCATCCTCGCGTCCGACACGTTCTCCGCCGGCGGTCCGACCAAGCGGCCGGCCGTGCAGGTCGGCGACCCGTTCGCCGAGAAGGTGCTCATCGAGTGCTGCCTGGAGCTGTTCCGCGACAAGCTCGTCGAGGGCATCCAGGACCTCGGTGCGGCCGGCATCTCCTGTGCGACCAGCGAGCTCGCCTCCAACGGCGACGGCGGCATGTACGTCGAGCTCGACAAGGTCCTGCTGCGCGATCCGTCGCTCACCGCCGAGGAGATCCTCATGTCGGAGAGCCAGGAGCGCATGATGGCGGTCGTCAAGCCCGAGCTGCTCGACGCCTTCCTCGCCGTCACCGCCAAGTGGGATGTCGAGACCAGCGTGCTGGGCGAGGTCACCGAGACCGGCCGCCTGGTCATCAACTGGAAGGGCGAGGAGATCGTCAACGTCGACCCGCGCACCGTCGCCGTCGACGGACCGGTCTACGAGCGCCCCGTCGCCTACCCGGCCTGGATCGACGCACTGCAGGCCGACTCGGCCTCCCGCCTCCCGCGCCCGCAGGACGGCGACGCCCTCCGTGAGCAGGTGCTGGCGCTGCTCGGCTCCGCCAACCTGGCCGACAAGGGCTGGATCACCGACCAGTACGACTACTTCGTCGGCGGCAACACCGCGCTCGCCTTCCCCGACGACGCCGGTATGGTCCGCGTCGACGAGGAGAGCGGCCTCGGCTTCGCCATCGCGACCGACGCGAACGGCCGCTACTGCCAGCTCGACCCGAAGGAGGGCGCCAAGCTCGCCCTCGCCGAGGCCTACCGCAACGTCGCCGCGTCCGGCGCCGTGCCCGCCGCGGTCACCGACTGCCTCAACTTCGGCAGCCCGGAGAACCCGGAGGTCATGTGGCAGTTCTCGCAGGCCGTCGAGGGCCTGTCCGACGCCTGCCTCGAGCTCGAGATCCCGGTCACCGGCGGCAACGTCTCCTTCTACAACCAGACCGGCGACGTCCCCATCTTCCCGACCCCGGTCGTCGGCGTCCTCGGCGTGATCGACGACGTCGCGCGCCGCATCCCCGCCGGATGGCAGGACGAGGGCGAGAACATCTACCTGCTGGGCATCACCCGCGAGGAGCTCGACGGCTCGGCCTGGGCCGGCACCGTGCACGGCCACCTCGGCGGACGCCCGCCCGCGGTCGACCTCGCCGCCGAGCGCACGCTCGCCGAGACGCTGCACGCCGCGTCGGTGGAGGGGCTCGTCTCCTCCGCGCACGACCTCGCCGACGGCGGCCTCGCGCAGGCCCTCGCCGAGAGCGTCATGCGCTTCGGCGTCGGTGCCCGCGTCTGGCTGGGCGAGATCGCCGAGCGCGATGGCGTGGATGCGGCGACCGCACTGTTCAGCGAGTCCACCGCGCGCGTGATCGTCTCCGTGCCGCGCGAGGACGACGTGAAGTTCCGCGGGCTCTGCGAGGGCCGCGGCGTGCCGCTCCTGCGCATCGGCGTCACGGACGCCGAGGTGGGCACTCAGCCCGTGCTCGAGGTGCAGGACCAGTTCACGATCGGCCTGGAGGAGCTGCGCGCGACGCACCGCTCCACCCTCCCCGAGCGTTTCGGCCCGGTCGTCGCCTGACGTCCCCCGGCCTCTGAGCAGCGGGGTCGCACTCTGTCGCTCTGGAGCCTCCGGAGCGACAGGATGCGACCCCGCTGTTCACGTTCGGTCACACGAATCCCTACGCGTTGCGCTGACCGGCCAGTTCGGCCTGCCTGCGCGAGAAGATGCGCACTCGCTGCTGCGTGAGCAGGATTCCGGCGAGCACGATCAGCGCGCCGACGGGCTCGTTCCAGCTGAGGTGCTCCCCGAGCACGAGGATGCCCAGTGCGACGCCGACGACGGGTGTCACGTAGGTCACGCCCGAGGTGGCCGTCGGTCCCCACGCGCGCAGCACATTCATGTTCCAGATGTAGACGACGCCGGTGCCCAGCATCCCGAGGGCCAGCAGGCTGAGCAGCACCGGCCAGCTGAACTCGACCGGTCCCCACGCGACGACGGGCGTCAGGAGGACCATGATGACCGCGGCGATCCCGATGTTGAGGAACGCCGTCGTCGTGGCGGAGATGGCCCGGTGGCTGATGAACCGTCGGATGTAGCCGAAGCTGAAGCCGTAGCAGGTGACCGCGGCCAGGCACGCGAGCTGGCCCCACAGGCTGCCGCTGAGCGCGGCGACGGTCCACGGGCCGACGACCACCACGACCCCGACCACGCCGATCGCGACGCCGAGCACCTGGTCGCGGTTGAGCTTCTCCACACGGAAGGCGGCGGTCGCCAGGATGGCGGTGGTGATCGGCGTGACCGCGTTGTAGATGCTGGCCAGACTGGACGACACATACTGCTCCGCCCAGGCGAAGAGCAGGAACGGGACCACGCAGTAGGTGATCGCGACCACCGTGAAGTGCAGCCAGACGATCGGCTCCCGCGGCAGCCGGCTCCGCGCGACGAGCACGATGACTCCGAGCGTGATCGCTCCGAACACGAGCCGCGCCCAGGCGACCTGGCCGAAGGAGACGCCCTCGAGCGCGACCTTCATGAACAGGAAGCTGGCGCCCCAGATGAGCCCCATGGCGACGAACTGCAGAGCGACCTTCACGAAAGCGACAGTAGCGAATGCCGCCGACGCCGGCTCGCGGGAATCGGACGCGGCGTCGCACTCTGTCCGCAGCTTTTCGAAAGCTGGCCGGATCTCCCTTCTGGAGGCCAGACTGGGGGTCGGGAATACTTCGGCAGCCTCCGCGTTATATGCGTTTGCATAGAAACGGCGAGACGAAACCCACAAGGAGCCAGCCATGCAGTACGGACTCTTCTCCGTCAGCGACATCACCCGTGACCCGGTCTCGGGCCACACCCCGAGCGAGGCCGAGCGGATCGACGCGATCGTGAAGATCGCGACCCACGCGGAGGAGGTCGGGCTCGACGTGTTCGCGATCGGCGAGCACCACAACCCGCCGTTCTTCTCCTCGTCGCCCACGACCCTGCTCTCGCACATCGCGGCCCTGACGAAGACCCTGACGGTCACCACCTCCACGACCCTCATCACCACGAACGACCCGGTGCGCATCGCCGAGGAGTACGCGATGCTGCAGCACCTCTCCAAGGGCCGCATGGACCTGATGCTCGGCCGTGGCAACACCGGCCCGGTGTACCCGTGGTTCGGCAAGGACATCCGCCAGAGCCTGCCCCTCGCGCTCGAGAACTACAACCTCCTGCACCGCCTGTGGCGAGAGGATGTCGTGGACTGGGAGGGACGGTTCCGCACTCCGCTGCAGGGCTTCACCTCCACCCCGCGCCCGCTCGACGACGTGCCGCCGTTCGTCTGGCACGGCAGCATCCGCACCCCTGAGATCGCCGAGCAGGCCGCGTACTACGGCGACGGCTTCTTCGCGAACAACATCTTCTGGCCCAAGGAGCACTACCAGCGGCTGATCGCCTTCTACCGCGAGCGCTTCGAGCACTACGGCCACGGGACCGCGAAGGAGGCGATCGTCGGCCTCGGCGGCCAGGCCTTCATCGCGAAGAACTCGCAGGACGCCAAGGACCAGTTCCGCCCCTACTTCAACGAGGCGCCCGTCTACGGCAACGGCCCGACCATGGAGGAGTTCACCGAGGCGACGCCGCTGACCGTCGGCAGCCCGCAGGAGGTCATCGACAAGACGCTGACCTTCCGCGAGTGGGCGGGCGACTACCAGCGCCAGCTGTTCCTGATGGACCACGCCGGCCTGCCGCTCAGCACCGTGCTCAAGCAGCTCGACCTGCTGGGCGAGGAGGTCATCCCCGTGCTCCGCAAGGAGACCGAGGCCCGCAAGGACCCGGAGGCCCCCGAGGCCCCGACCCACGCCTCCCTGGTGGCCGCGAAGTACGGCGACGCCGAGCCGCGCCAGCCGCGCCCGAACGCGAACCGCGGCGACAACGTGACCGGCGCCTCCCCCTACCAAGACACCGAAGAGCAGTTCCAGGCCACCTTCCCCTCCCTCTGAGGGGCGAGGCGGACCGGAACCGAGAGAAGGACATGATGACGAACAGCGAGCAGCGCCCGTTCCTCGTGGTGGTGGTCAACGCCGGCGTGAGCGACCCGTCGTCCACCAAGATGCTGGCGGACCGGCTGGCCCTGCGGGTGGAGGCCGCCGCCCAGCGTGACGGCCGCACCGTGGAGACGCAGCACCTCGACCTGCGCGAGCTGCTGCCCGAGCTGCCGGCGGCACTCGCCTCCGGTCACCTCGGACCGAAGTTCACGAAGGCGGTCGAGGCACTGAAGGCGGCGGATGGCATCATCGCAACGGCACCCGTCTACAAGGCGGGCCCGAGCGGGCTGTTCAGCTCGTTCTTCCAGGTGCTGGACAACGACCTCCTGATCGCGAAGCCCGTGGTGCTCGGCGCGACCGCCGGCACCGCCCGGCACGCGCTCGTCGTCGACGAGCAGATGCGCTCGATGTTCGCCTTCCTCCGCACGATGACCACGCCCACATCGGTGTTCGCGTCGACGGAGGACTGGCAGGACAAGTCGCTCGGCAAGCGCATCGACCGGGCCGCGCGCGAGCTGGTCGTGCTCATGGAGAGCGAGGTGGAGGCCAAGATCACCGATGCCTCGTGGGATCACTACCAGCACGAGTTCGGCTCGGCGGGCGGCAACGAGCTCGGGATCGACCTGGACTCCGACCTCATGAAGCTGGCGGCCGGCGGCACGCTCGGAGCACCCCGCTCCTAGCCCCTGTACAGAAGCGGGCCCCCTCCACAGGCGGGGGCCCGCTTCTGTCCGCTCCGCATGCCCCGCTGTAGGGTTGCGGGTAGACGAGGGGAGTTTCCGGGTGGATGTATTGAGCGTCCTGCAGTGGATCGGCGTCGTCGTCTGCCTGATCCTGGCGCTGACGGGATTCATCCCCGTGATCGCAGCCGCGGCCACGTTCTTCGTCATCCCGTTCCACGCGTGGTTCAACCACTACAAGAAGGCCGCCCCCTTCCTGCCGCGAGTCGCGATCGTCGTGCCGGCCTGGAACGAGGGCGCCGTGATCGGCGCCTCCATCGACCGTCTCATGAAGCTCGACTACCCGAAGGAGGCGCTGCGCATCTACGTGGTCGACGATGCCTCCACCGACGACACCCCCGACGTCGTGCGCAGCCGCGAGGCCCAGTACCCGGGCAACGTGTTCCTGCTCCGGCGCGACCAGGGCGGGCAAGGCAAGGCGCACACGCTCAACCACGGGATCAGCCGCATCCTCGACGAGGACTGGATGGAGGCGCTCCTGGTGATGGACGCCGACGTCATCTACCTCCCCGACTCCCTGCGCCGCATGACCCGGCACCTCGCCGACCCCGAGGTGGGCGCCGTCTCCGCGTACATCCGCGAGGGCAGCACCCAGGGCCGCAACTACCTCACCAAGTTCATCGGCGTCGAATACGTGCTGTCGCAGCCCGCCGCGCGCCGGGCTCAGAACGTGCTCGGCGCCCAGGCGTGCCTCGCGGGCGGCGCGCAGCTGCACTCGCGCGAGAACCTCGTGGCTATCGGCGGCCGCATCGACACCTCCTCACTCGCCGAGGACACCATCACCACGTTCGAGACGCAGCTCAAGGGGCGCAAAGTGGTCTTCGAGCCGCACGCGCACGTGCTCGCCGAGGAGCCGAGCCGGGTCGACGCACTGTGGAAGCAGCGGCTGCGCTGGGCGCGCGGCAACGTGACCGTGACCGCCCGCTACTCGAAGGTCTGGTTCCGCCCGTCGAAGGTGCACCACCTCGGCGCCTGGACCTTCGGGATCGTCTGGTTCAGCCTGTGGCTGCTGCCCCTCATCATGATCCTGTCGGCGATCGGGCTCGCCGGGCTGCTGTTCCTGCAGTTCCCGTTCGCGACGGGGGTGTTCCGGGCACTGTGGATCAGCGCCGCGCTCGCGTACCTCTTCGTGCTGATACTCGGATCGCAGACCGACAGCCGCACCTCCCTGCACGCGCTCGGCCATGTCCTCTTGTTCCCGGGGATCATCAACATGCTGGTCATGGTCACCGCTCTGTTCCCGACGCTCATGCTGGTGTGGCTGCCCGGCGCGTTCGGTGCAAAACTAAGCGACTCGACCGTCTTCGTCCTCACCCTCCTGATCTACATCTGGATCCCGTTCTCGATGCTCGTCGCGTGGCTCGCGCGCGTGGTCGAGAAGCGCAGGCCGCTCCGCTGGCTGGCCCCCATCCTCATCTACCTCGCCGGGTACGGCTCGCTGCTGTGCGCCATCACGTTCGACTCCTACTTCAAGGAGCTCGCGGGCGCTGAGGCCCGCTGGGACAAGACGGAGAAGGTCGGCCGCGTCACCGTCTGACCGCCCCGCCGAAGTTCACGTTGTGGTCACCACAAGCGCGAAATAAGCGCAACGACGTGAACTTCGGCGGGCGGCGGCGGCGAACGGTCCGTCAGTCGACGATGGTGATCGTGACGGGGATGTTGCCACGGGTGGCGTTGGAGTACGGGCACACGTGGTGGGCCTTCTCCCCGAGCTGCTCGGCGACCTCGCGGCTCACGTTCGGCACGTAGACGTCGAGCTCGACCTCCAGGCCGTAGCCGCCCTCCCCGTTGGGGCCGATGCCGACGCTGGCCGAGACGCCCGCGTCGGTGGTGTTCTGCTTCTCGGCGCGGCCGACGGCGTGCAGGGCGCTGAGGAAGCAGGCGGCGAAGCCGGCGGCGAAGAGCTGCTCGGGGTTGGTGCCCTCGCCGGAGCCGCCGAGCTCACGCGGCGGGCGGGTGTCGAGATCGATCAGGTCGTCCTCGCTGCGGACGTGTCCGTCGCGTCCGCCTCCGGAGGCGTGGGCGATGGCGGTGTATGCGATT
This sequence comes from Leifsonia sp. LS1, assembly GCF_020521355.1. Classification (NCBI taxonomy): domain Bacteria; kingdom Bacillati; phylum Actinomycetota; class Actinomycetes; order Micrococcales; family Microbacteriaceae; genus Leifsonia; species Leifsonia sp. LS1. Next base: position 581,049 of record NZ_BPER01000001.1, on the reverse strand, counting down.
TCCATGAGCTCAGCCCACTCCTCCCGTCTGAACGGCGACTGGGAGCCGCGTGAACAGTGCGGGTGTATAAGGCGCTAGCGTGGAGACATGAAGGTCCGCGGAATGGTGCAGAGCAGCGAGACCAGCGACCTCACGGCCGAGGCGGACGACGCCGAGACCGCGCGGGCGCTGGTCGAGGAGCAGGTCCCCGAGGGCTACGAGCTTCTCCAGGTGCACAACGCGATGCCGCGCGGCGGCCGGGTCATCGCCACAGCGAAGATCCGCCTCGCCGCCGTGAGCGAGATCGAGGCGGACGGCGCGGACTACGCGTCCGCGCGGGACGCGCTCCGAGCGGCGGTGCCCGACGGTCAGCGGTTGCTGTCGATCACCATCGTCGGCGAGTAGCCGCCACCGCGCGTCAGCGCGGAGCCTCCACCGCCCTCAGCCGAGCCCCAGTTCCACACCGGCGGCCTGCTCCAACAGGGGCCACAGCCGGGTGCCCACCCGCGGCGAGCGGGATTCGCGCGTGGGATGCGCGTGGGTCGGGATGCCCTTCGTACGGCCGACCGGTCCGAGGTAGTCCTCGCCGGTGAGCTGCGGATCGAGCACGGCCCGCACCGGCGCCCAGGCGCCGTGATCCTTGCCCTGCGTCCACGCCGCCTGCAGGTTGTCGACGAACCGCGTGGCGCGGCTCGGCTGATTGACCCCGCGGATGCCCGGCGTGCGGCCGGAGGTCGAGTATCCGGGATGGACAACCAGGCTGGTCACGTCGCTGCCGGATGCCCGCAGCCTCCGGTCCAGCTCGAAGCCGAAGGCCTGCCCGGCGATCTTCGAGCCGGCGTACGCCCGCCATGAAGTGTAGGAGCGCTCCAGCTGGAGGTCGTCCAGCCGGAGGCGGCCCAAGCGGGTGGCGAGCGACCCGAGCGAGACGATGCGCGCTCCGCCCGTGCGCTGCAGAGCCGAGAGCACGCCCGCCACGAGGCGGACGTGGCCGATCACGTTGGTGGAGAGCACGAGTTCGTTGCCGACCGCATCGGTCTGCCGCTCCCGGGGCGGGTGCACGATGCCGGCGTTCAGGACCAGCGCATCCACCCGCTCCCGCTCGCGCAGCTGCTCGGCGGCCGCGTCGATCGAGCCGCGGTCGGTCAGATCGAGAGGCATGGCCTCCACGCGGGAGCCCGGCACGCGGCGCCGGATGGCGGAGACGGCGGCCTCCGCGCGCTCGGGGTCACGGCAGGCGAGCACGACCCGCGCTCCGGCCCTGGCCAGTTGCTCGCCCGTGAAGTACCCGACGCCGGCGTTGCCGCCGGTGATGACGATGGTGCGGCCGAGGGCGTCCGGCAGCGCTGTCGGATCCCACACCACGGTCAGCGGCCGTTCTCGGTCGCGATGCGCTCGTGGTGGTGGATGACCTCGGCGATGATGAAGCCCAGGAACTTCTCCGCGAACGCCGGGTCGAGGTGGCTCTCCTCCGCAAGGGCGCGCAGCCTCTGGATCTGCTCGCGCTCACGTTCCGGGTCGGCCGGGGGGAGCCCGTGCTCGGCCTTCAGCGCGCCGACCTGCTGGGTGAACTTGAAGCGTTCCGCCAGCATGTGGATGACCGCCGCGTCGATGTTGTCGATGCTCTGCCGGATGCTGCGCAGCCGCTCGACGGCCGCGTCGGACTCTGTGTCACCCATGCTCCGACCCTACCGGTTCGCGGGCTGAGACCGAGCGCGCCCCACGACTCCGCTCAGAGACTCGGCGACGGCTCGGCGAGCACCCGGGTGAGCACGGGCCGGGTCGCGAGGAGAGCAAGCCAGACCAGCGCGAAACCCGCGGCGAGGCACCCGACGATCACCGCGATGCTCGCGGGTGCGATCAGCAGGCTGAGGCCGGCGAGCGGGAAGACCACGACCCCGGCGACGAGCGCGGAGCCCACCGTCGTGATGCGCAGCGGCGACAGCACCGCGCGGCCGCGGGCGGCGTTCATCTCGCTCACCGGCATCCCGAGCCGGTCGAGGCTCACGTAGAGGTCCCGTCGGTCGAGGATGGCCGCCGCCTGGTTGACGCCCGCCGAGCACGCGACCATGAGGAAGGACGCGATCACGGTGATGAGGACGCCCGTGCGCACATCCGTCGCGAGCTGGAGCGTCTCGGGATCCGCGTCGCCGACGGAGCCGAGCAGGGCGACGCCGACCCCCGCGAACACCGCCATGAAGCTCGTCATCGCGACGCCGGAGACCTGCCGCCACGCCGCCTTCGGCGACTCCAGCACGGTGCGGGCGGCGAGGAGGCGGCGCGGGGTTCGCGCGCGGCGGGCCTGGCGCGTGGCGAGCAGGCGCAGCGCCCACGGGCCGACCAGGTTGAGCACCGCGATCGTCCCGCCGAAGCCGGCGCCGAGCACGGCGATGATGATCGCCATGCCGTCCAGCGCGCCGAGAGCGCTCATCGCGGCGTACACCGCAGCGACGACGGCGACCGCGATCACGGCACGCAGCCAGTGCATGCGCGGTGCGTCCTGCCGGGTGCGCACGCCGAGGGGCGAGAGCACCACCTGCCGCAGGCCGACCACGGCGCTGAGCGCGGCCAGCACGCCGACGCCCGCGACGGCGAGCGCGATCCAGCCCGGGGCGAGCAGCACGGACATCCCGAGCGGCTCGCCGCGGAACGGGATGAGCCCGACGAGCGGTGCGGTGACCAGCGCGAGCACCACGCCGACGAGCGCACCGGCCACGGCGAGCACGGTCGACTCGATGACGGTCAGCGCCGCGACGGTGGCGGTCGTCGCGCCGAGCAGGCGGAGACCGGCGAGGCGGTCGTCGCGGCGACGCGCGGAGAGGCGGGCCGCCGAGCCGCCCAGCGCGATCAGCGGGACGACCAGCAGGGCGAGCGCGATGACCGCGAGCGCCAGATAGAGCGGGTCGGACAGGAAGGTCTGCGCGCCGCCCGCGACGATCAGCAGCAACGCCGTCACCACGGCGAAGGCGATGATGGGCAGCAGGATGGTGGAGCGGTCCGTGGCGCCGCGGCGGGCGAACAGCCACGCGAGGCGGAGGGTGGTCATCGGGATCCCTCCGTAGGCGTGCGCACCTCGTCGACGATGCGACCGTCCGCCAGCCGCAGCACCCGCGAGCACCGGGCCGCCACCTCGTCGTCGTGCGTGACGACGACGAGGCTGCGCCCCCGGCCGGTCGTGGAGCCGATGAGCGCATCCATCACCTCGGCGGAGGTGCGGGAGTCGAGCGCGCCGGTCGGCTCGTCGGCGAACACGACGGCGGCACCGCCCACCTGGGAGCGCGCGATCGCGACGCGCTGCGCCTGACCGCCGGACAGCTGGCCGATCCGACGCTGCTCGAGGCCCGCCAACCCCAGGGCGGCGAGCCAGTTAGCGGCGTTCTGCTCGGCGCCGGCGCGCGGGACCCCGGCGAGCATGAGCGGGAGGGCGACGTTCTCGATCGCCGTGAGCTCGGGCAGCAGCAGCCCCTGCTGGAAGACGAAGCCGAACGCCTCGCGCCGCAGCCGGGAACGCTCGGCGTCGCCCAGGCCCGTCACCTGGAGCGGTCCGTGCGGGGTGGAGAGCACCACCGATCCCGCGTCCGGCCGTACGATGCCGGCGAGGCAGTGCAGCAGGGTGGTCTTGCCCGAACCGGACGCCCCCATGATCGCGACGGACTCGCCGAATGCGATGGCGACGTCGACTCCGGCGAGCGCGATGGCGGAGCCGTACGACTTGGTGAGGCCCGCGGCGCTGAGCGCGGGCGAGGAGGCCGGAGGGGAGGCGGAGGGCGATGCGGTCATGTCTCCATGCTCGTCAGCGTGCGGCGGATGCGCATCGGACGACGGCGTCATCCCGGTCGATGGAGGTCATCCTCGCGATGGAGGAGGAGGTCGGACCGGCGGAGGGCGCCCCTCGCGGCCTCCCGGGCCCGGTGAGTACGGTGGAGAGGTGAACCAGAGCTACGAGAACGCGCCCGTCGACGAGCAGTCCGCCCACGAGGTCGAGGATGCTGGTCTGCGCCTGGCGCTCGTCGACACCTCCGACGCCGACGCGTTCGACGGCTGGATCCGTGCCGACTTCCGCGGCTTCCACGGCGGCGCGCCCTCGAAGGAGGTGCTGGAGGAGTCGCGCGGGCACCTGGCCGACCGGCGCACCACCGCGGTGTACGACGACGACGCTCCGACGGCCGAGCCCGTCGGGACCGTGAACTCGTGGATCGCCCCGCTGACCGTGCCCGGCGGCGTGCGCCTCGACAGCTGGGCCATCAGCTCGGTGACGGTCTCGCCCACTCACCGGCGCCGCGGCATCGCCCGCGCCCTGCTCGGCGGCGAGCTGCGCACCGCGCACCGTCTCGGCGTCCCGCTCGCGATCCTCACCGTCTCGGAGTCGGTGATCTACGGCCGCTGGGGCTTCGGCCCGGCCACCTTCTCCGCCGAGTGGCGCGTCGACACCAAGCGCGTGCGCTGGGCGGGCGGCGCGACCGGCGGACGCCTCTCGTTCACCGAGCCCGACGCGTACCGCGAGACCGGTCTCGCCGTCCTCGACGCCGCGATGGCCGCGCGCCCCGGTGAGATCGGCCTCTCGCCGTACCTGGCCGAGCGTCTGATCGGCCCGCTGAAGGGCAGCGACCACCCCGACCGCTTCCGCCTCGTCCGCTACGACTCCCCGTCGGGAGACCCGGAGGGCTTCGTCAGCTTCGCGCTGAAGGCGCACGACGACTTCGTGCGGCACACCGTGGAGGTCAACCACCTCGCAGCGACGACCGACGCGGCTCTCAGGGCGCTGTGGCGGTTCCTCCTCGAGATGGACCTCGTCTCGGAGGTCCGCGCCTGGACACGAGGTGTCGACGAGCCCCTGCCCGCCCTCGTGTCCGATCTGCGCGGCGCGGCGGTCGCCAGCGTGCAGGACCACCTCTGGGTGCGCATCCTCGACGTCCCCGCCGCTCTGACCGCCCGCCGGTACGAGCGCGACGGCGAGCTGGTGCTCGACGTGACGGATGACCTCGGTTTCGCCGCCGGCCGCTACCGTCTCACGGTGACGGACGGCGCCGCGACCGTCAGCGAGACCAGCGACGCCCCCGACGTCACCCTGCCGGTGGCCTCCCTCGGCAGCGTGTACCTCGGGCACGACTTCGCCCGCGCGCTCGCCGTCGCCGGCCGCATCGAGGGCGACGTCGCCGCGCTGGACGCGCTGTTCCGCACGGCGGTGCCGCCGCGCCTCAGCACCTGGTTCTGACGCGCCGCGCGCGCCGTCCCGTCCGCGCGCCCACCTACTCACCCGCCCGACCGAGCAGATCCGGAGATGTTTGCTCGGCCGACCTCGATCTCCGTGCGGACGGAGTACTGAGCGGCGTGTCGACCTGAGCCTCCGGAATTCCGGAGTCCTCTGTCACCGCACCGCGGCCGGCTCACACACAGCCAGGCCGATCCGTAACTCCGGAGACACCGACCGACACGCCACTCACGTCACCGGAACTCCGGAGGCATCGCCGCGGGCGGCAAGGATCTCCGGAATTGCCCGGCGAGGTGGGCGCTGCCGCCGATTGAGCGCGGCGCTCAGTCGATCAGGTCGTGGCGGACGACGATCTCGTCGCGCGCCGGGCCGACGCCGATCGCCGAGATGCGGGCGCCGGACATCTTCTCGAGCGCGAGGACGTAGTCCTGGGCGTTCTTCGGCAGCTCCTCGAAAGTGCGGGCACCGCTGATGTCCTCGGTCCAGCCCGGGAACTCCTCGTAGATCGGGGTGGCGTGGTGGAAGTCGCTCTGCGACGCGGGGACCTCGTCCACGCGCACGCCGTCGACGTCGTAAGCGACGCAGACCGGGATGCGCTCGATGCCGGTGAGCGTATCGAGCTTGGTCAGAACGAAATCCGTCACACCGTTGATGCGGGCGGTGTAGCGCGCGACGGGCGCGTCGTACCAGCCGGTGCGGCGCGGGCGGCCGGTCGTGGTGCCGAACTCGAATCCGCGCTCGCGCAGGAACTCGCCCCACTCGTCGAACAGCTCGGTCGGGAACGGACCCGCACCGACGCGGGTCGTGTACGCCTTGACGATGCCGATGACGCGGTCGATGCGGTTCGGGCCGATGCCGGAGCCGATGGCCGCGCCTCCCGAGGTCGAACTGGAGGAGGTGACGAACGGGTAGGTGCCGTGGTCGACGTCGAGCATGGTGGCCTGGCCGCCCTCGAAGAGCACGTATTTGCCGTCCTCCAGCGCGCGGTGCAGCAGCAGGGAGGAGTCCACGACCATGGGGCGCAGGCGCTCGGCGTAGCTCAGCAGCTGCTCCACGATCTCGTCCACCGAGATCGCGCGACGGTTGTACACCTTCACCAGCAGGTGGTTCTTCTGGTCGAGGGCGCCCTCGACCTTCTGGCGCAGGATGTTCTCGTCGAAGAGGTCCTGGATGCGGATGCCGACACGGTTGATCTTGTCGGCGTAGGTCGGTCCGATGCCGCGACCCGTCGTGCCGATCTGGCGCTTGCCGAGGAAGCGCTCGGTCACCTTGTCGATGGTGCGGTGGTACTGCGTGATCACGTGGGCATTGGAGGACACCTTGAGCCGCGACACGTCGACCCCGCGGGCGATGAGCCCGTCCAGCTCCTCGAAGAGCACCTCGATGTCGACCACCACGCCGTTGGCGATGACCGGGGTGACACCCTCGGTCAGGATCCCCGACGGCAGCAGGTGAAGCGCGTACTTCTCGTTCCCGACGACGACCGTGTGCCCGGCGTTGTTGCCGCCGTTGAACTTGACCACGTAGTCGATGCGGCTGCCGAGGAGGTCGGTCGCTTTGCCTTTGCCTTCGTCGCCCCACTGGGCGCCGATGATCACGATCGCGGGCACTGTCCACGTCCTCTCGATGGATGGGCGCACCGGTGCGTCACAGGACGACCGCTGCACTCGATCCTATCGCGACCCGTGTGCGGGGGCCGTCGGAGGGGTCTGCGGGGCGGCCTATTTGATCGCCCCCGCCGACAGTCCCTTCTCGAAGAACTTCTGCAGGCTCAGGTAGGCGATCACGATCGGGAGGCAGATCAGCACGAGGGCGGCGAAGATCTTGGGCTGATCCGAACCGTAGGTGCTCGTGAAGTAGAGCGGGATCGTCGTCACGGTCTGCATGGACGGATCCGGCAGGAAGAGCAGGGGAAGGAAGAACTCGTTCCATGCCTGCAGGAAGGTCCACACGATCAGGACCGCTGTGATCGGCTTCGCGAGAGGTAGGACGATCCTGACCAGCGCCGAGAAGCTGTTGCAGCCGTCGATGCGAGCGGCCTCGAGCACCTCCTCGGGGATCCCGGCGATGTAGTTGCGGGTCAGCAGGAGGGTGAACGGCACGATCGTCGTCGCCAGAGGGATGATGACCGCCAGATAGTTGTTGAACAGGTCCAGTCGCTGGACCATGACGAACAGCGGCACGATCAGCGCGATCGTCGGGAGGACGAGCCCGACCAGGATGGCATTGAAGACGAGCTTCTTGGCCGGGAACTGCATCTTGCCGAAGGCGTACGCGGCGAGCATCGTGAAGACGTAGACGAGCACGATGACCCCCGCCGAGATGACGAGGCTGTTGCCCATCGATTGCAGGAACGGCGTCTTGGTCAGAACGGCCAGATAGTTCGCCGCCGCACCCTCCCCGTCGAACGACTTCGCGACGATGGCCACGAGCGGCAGGAGGAAGGGGAGGGCGATCAGGGTCGCCGCGAGCTGGCAGACGACGCGGGAGAGTGTGGTGGGGCGTCCGAACATGTCAGTCCTCTCCGAAGCGGTAGGCGCGGATCTGGATCGAGGTGAGGATGAGGGCGATCACGAGCAGGAGGATCGAGAGCGCCGCGGAGTAACCCGCGTGGTACTGCTCCACGACCTGCTTGTAGATGTAGGTGGTGAGGAACTCGGTGCTGCGACCGGGACCTCCCCCGGTTGTCAGATACACCAGGTCGAAGGTCTTCAACGCACCGATGCACCCCGTCAACGCCAGGGTCGCGTGCGTGCCCTTGAGCTGCGGAAGCAGGATCCGCCGGACGATCTGCAGGCCACCCGCACCGTCGATGGCCGCCGCCTCGAACAGGCTCTGGTCCAGCTGCGAGATGGCGGCCTGATAGAGCAGGAAGCTGAAGCCCGTCCACTGCCAGATGTTGATGGCGGCGATCGAGTAGAGCGCGATGTTCGGATCGGCCAGCCAGGCCGTGTGCGCGTCGATGCCGACCGACCGGAGGAGCTGATTGAGCGCACCGTCCGGGCTCATGATCTCGCGGAACGCGGTCGCAACGGCAGCGGGAGCGAGCACGACCGGGAGGAACATCACGATCTTGTAGAGGGCGCGGCCCCGCACGGAATCGCTGGCGAGCAGAACGGCCATCGTGAGTCCCAGCACCATCTGGACGAGCACGGTGATCACGCCGAAGATCGCGACGTGGCCGACAGCGGTCCAGAACACCGGATCCTGCGCGATGGCGACATAGTTGCCGAAGCCGACCTGCTTCTGGCTGTCGTCGATGCCGTTCCAGTCGAGGGTGGAGACCCATCCCGTGTAGCCGATGCCGACATAGATGATCCCGACCACCAGGAGGAGCGCGGGAAGGATGTACAGCCAGGGTGTGAGCGGACGCTGCCCGATGGTGCGGACCGCGGCCGTGCGGCGCTTGGGCGCCCGCGAGCCATCCGGAGGCGCCGGTTCGGCGCGGGGCGGGCGTTCGATGACGGTCCTCGTTGTCATGTGCTTTTCCGAGGGGTGCCCGCCTGCGCGGGCACCCCGTCCTTCCTGATCCGGTGACGACTATTTCGCGATGGCGTCGATGGCCTTCTGGACGCTGGCCGCAGCGTCCTCCGGGCTCATCTGACCGCTTGCGACGGACGAGAGCGCCTGGCCGAGTGCTGTCTGCACGTCGGCGTCCTGGATCTGCCGAGCGCCGATCAGGTTCGTGATCTGCTTCGCCTGATCCTCCAGCGCGGGCTTCTGCACATCGGGCGCCGCCAGCTCGCTCGCGTCGACGGGCACCGACTTCAGCGCCGGGGTCTGCAGGGTCTTCGCGATCATGGTCTGGGCCGTCTTGCTCGAGGTCAGCCACTGCACGAGTGCGAAGGCCGCATCCTTGACCTTGCTCTTGGCCGAGATGGCCCAGCCGACGTCCGGCCCGCCGAAGAGCCGGCCGGTCTCCTTGGCGCCGCCGACCACGTCGGGGAAGGCGGTGGGCACGAACACCTGGGACGTGATCTGATCGCCGTACGTCGGCGCGAGGGAGGCGAGGGTCGGCTTCGTCATGTGGTCGTCGTTCCACGTGCCCAGTGCGATCATCGCCGCGTCGCCCTTGCTGAACATGTCGTTCACGTCCGGGTACTCGGTCTGGCCGAGGGCGCCCGGCTGGACGATGCCGTCGTCGAAGAGCTGCTTCCAGACCTCGAACGCCTTCACGAAATCGGCGCTGTCGAACTTCGCCGTGCCCAGGACGGCCTTGTAGAAGGTGCCGGGCGTGATCTGGTTGACGATCGACTGATAGACGTCGATGTTGACCCAATCGTCTTTCGCGCCCTGGACGAAGCAGGTCTTGCCGAGCTGGGTGATCTTCGCGCAGGCGTCCTTCCACTCGGCGAGCGTGGTGGGCGGCTGCACCCCGGCCTGGTCGAGGATGCCCTTGTTGTACCAGAGGAGGCCTCCTCCGGTGATCATCCACGGGAGGCCGACCTGCTTGCCGTCGACGGCGAGCTGCTGGGTCTCGAGCAGTCGGTCCTTCCAGTCGGCCCCGATGTTCTTGGCGGCGAGCGGGGCGAGGTCGGAGGCGAGCGGGGCGAACTGCGTGGTCAGCGCCCCGACCTGCAGGCCGAACACGTCAGGGCCGGAGTTGCTGGTCGCGGCAAGGCGAACGGCGTTGACGTAGTCGCTGTACTGGATGAAGCGGTGCTTGATCGTGATGTCCGGGTGCTCCTTCTCGAACGCCGTGATCCACTGCTTGTCCTGGGTGTCGTCCGGGTTCCACGACCACCAGTTGACGGTCGTCTTGCCTCCGGAGCCGTCGGACGATCCGCTCGACGAGCAGGCGGTCATGCCGCCGATCGCCACGGTCGCCGCTGCGGCGGCCGCGACCGCCCGGGTGAGCCACTTGCGGGTGCGGGATTCCATGCTGTCTCCATTACTTCGTTGTAGGGGATGGTGCGAGGGGTCGGTTCAGGGGCGGAGCGCGTTCTCGATCCAGAGCATGCTCGGGCGCTCGACGAGGGCGACCACCCATTCGGCGGCGTCCCGATGCTGCGGCGGGCGCTTGAACGCGATCGAGAGGGTGTGCGCGCCCTCCGCGAGCTCGAAGTCGACATACTGGCCGACGGGCGCCATGTGGGGTGCAGGGAAGAACAACACGCTGCCTTGCGCTCCGTGGAGGAACTCGCCGTCGATCCACACGCGGTAGTCCTCGGTGCTGTTGACCATCAGTCGCACGTCCCGCCGGCCGCGCCCGTCGAGCGCGTACTCGACCATGAGGAGGCGGTCGTCGAACTCGGTCCGGGGCTTGCGCACCCAAGTGCCCGGAAGGCTTCCGTCCGCATAGTCGAGTGCGGGGAGAGGCCCACCGATCTGCGGCAGCTCGGACTGGTCGCGCTGGTTCCACCGCTCCGGTGAGTACACCGTGTTGAAGTGAGAGAGGCGCACGGGGATGCGGTGGGTCGCCGGGTCGAACGGTGCGCTCGTCGCACGGGGTGCGACGCCACCGAGACGGCGTCCGAGCCTGAGGACCAGATCGGTGAAGTCGTCGAGGGTGGAGGGGTGCTCCAGGTCGACGATCTCCGAGTTGAGCACGAGGTCGCTGCCGATCGGCGCGAGCCAGCGATCGTCGATACCGCCGGGGTCCAGGATGCCGAGCAGCGCGCCCACCGAGGCCGTCGAGCTGTCGCAGTCCTCGCCGCAGTTGTTGGTGATGAGGATGGCCTCCGAGAAGTCGCGGCCGTGCAGCCAGCCCAGGATGACGAAGCCCGTGTTCTGGCGCACGTCGGTGAAGTCCTGGCTGCCGTACTTCTCGACGATGAGCGCACGGACATCGCGCCAGTCGTCGTGCTCCCGCGCCCAGCGTCGCGTGTCGACGACGACGGCGGCGATGCCGCTGTCGGCGGGGATTCCGGCGAGGGCGCCGTCGATGAGCGCGTCGGTGTCGGACTCGACGAAGGCGAGCGACTGGAGGCGGGCGAGGAACTGGGCCGCGTAGACACCGTCGCCGTCGTGGTCGAAGCAGGCGTCCTCGTAGGCGTAGGCGGCCGCGAGATCGGGGTCGCCGGGCGCCAGGCAGGCCCAGATCTCCGACCGGATCGCCGCACCCTCTCCGCAGGTGAACCAGTTGTCGTAGGAGCCGGTGTAGGGCGGCTCCAGCCCTTCCGCGAGGTTGCGCACCGCGACGCCGTACTCGTTCCAGGGGAAGAGCACGTGCTTGCGCCAGGCGTCGGCGAGGATGTGACGGTCGACGCGGGGCTCCTCCAGCGCGTCGAGCACCGCCGCATAGACGACCTGCAGGTCGAGGTCGTCGTTCGGGACCATCTCGTCCGGCACCGGGAAGTAGAAGTCGGCGTCGATCGGCCCGGACAGCCCTTCGAAGGTCTGCCCGAGGGTTCCTCCCACGGCTTTGCCGAGCCAGCAGCCCTGGATGCGGTCACGCACCGAGGGGGTCAGATCGGTCGGGGCGAGTGTCGTCATTGTTCTCCTTCGAACGGACTGCGCGTGCGACGGTGAACCATTTCACCGACGATGTGGTGAATCATTTCACCGAGGCGGCTATCCTGTCAACGTGCGGATGCTCGGAACGGGCCCGCCGCAGAGAGGGGGCCACGTGTCGGCACGATCCAGCATCCGCGACGTCGCCGAGCGCGCGGCCGTCTCCATCGGCACGGTGTCGAACTTCCTCAACGACACGAAGCCGATCGCGCCCGCCACCGCGGAACGGATCCGCGCCGCGATCGACGAGCTCGGCTTCATCCCGAACGCAGCCGTGCGGGTGATGCAAGGCGCGCGGAGCCCCGCATTGGCGTTCCTCGTGCCCGATCTGTCCAACCCGTTCCTCGCAGAGGTGAGCCGAGGCATCGAGGACGTGGCACTGGAGCACGGCCACATCGTGATCACCTGCAACACCGACGGCGACCTCGACCGTGAACAGCGCTTCGCCCAGGTGCTCGCCGAGATGCGCGTGGCCGGCGCGATCACGATGGCGATGACCGCCGAAGGGGAGCCGTTGCAGCTGGTCAAGGACAGCGGCGCACGAGTGGTCCTCGTCGGCTCGCACTCGGACGAGTACATCTCGGTGAACATCGACAACCCGCTCGCCGGGTATCTCGCCATGCAGCATCTGCTCGACCGAGGGCACCGGCACTGCGTGTTCTTCGGGGGCCCGGGCGCCGCGCCCCAGATCGCGGAGCGCCTCGACGGCATCCAGGAGGCCGCCCGAGACGCGGGCATCGCGATCGAGATCGTGCGCTTCGACGCAGCGGGCAACGACATGGCCTCACGCCTCCGGGCCGCCGAGCAACTGCTCGACGATCTCGGCGGCGCGACCGCTGCGATCTGCGCCAACGATCTCCTGGCGCTGGCGCTCCAGACGGCGGCACTCCGCCGCGGCCTCCGCATCCCTCAGGACCTCGCGATCATCGGATACGACGATATCGACGATGCGATCTCGGCGGTCGTGCCCCTCACCTCCGTCCACCATTCGGGCCGCGAGCTGGGTGCCCACGCCGCCGCCCTCGCCCTCGGCCTCGATCACGGGCTGCTCCCCGTCTCCCCTCCCCGCCTGGTCGTGCGCGCGTCGACCTGACACCCCCGCCCCCGCACCCCCACCCCCGCTCCCCCCGCGTAGCCCGTGCGCCGAAGTTCACGTTCTTGCGCTCATTTCGGCGAAATGAGCGCACCGTCGTGAACTTCGGCGGGCGGATGCAGCGCGATAAGTTGCACAGTGGTGTGCAAGAAGCGTAGGATGGGCGCATGTCCGCTCCCTCCACCCGCGCGCCGCGACGCGATGCCGCCGCGAATCGGGAGGCCCTCCTCGTCGCCGCGGCGGCGGCCCTGAACGAGGACATCGACGCCTCCCTCGAGACCATCGCCGCGCGCGCCGGCCTCAGCCGCCGCGCGCTCTACGGGCACTTCGCCAACCGCGACGACCTGCTGGTCGACGTGTTCACGCGCGGCGCCGCCCGGCTGGCGGCGCTGCTCGACCCGGTGTCGCATCCCGACGCCCGCGTCGAGATCGCGCTGTTCGGAGCGACCCTGTGGGCCGAGGTCGAGCACATCCGGGTCAGCGCGGCTCTCGCCGTGCGCGGGCCGCACCGGCACATGGTCGCCACCGCCCTCGACCCGGCCCGCGAGCGCCTCCGCTCCACGGTCGAGCGGGGGATGGCCGCCGGTCAGGTGCGCACCGACCTCGACCGCGAGACCGTCACCCGGCTCATCGAGAACGCGGCCGTCGCCGTGCTCGACGAGGCCACCCGCGCCGGACTCTCCCGCGCCGCCGGGCACCGGCTGGTCATGCTCGCCGGCCTCGGCGCCGCCGGGCTGGGCTGGCAGGAGGCCGACGCACTCATCGACAGCACACCCGAACTCGCGTTCGTCCCGGAGCAGGGCGGCACACCCGAACAGGACGCGGCACCCGAGGAGACCCGTTGAAGATCGCACTCGACTCCGTCGCGAAGGGGCCGCGCAACGCCGCCCTCCCGCCGACCACCGTCGCCTACGCCACCGGTCAGGCCGTGCTCGCCCGCGCCGAGACCGAGCAGCGCCCCACCGTGCTCGGGCTGATCGCCTCGGGCCGGATGCGCCCGGACGCCGGGGTGGTGACCATCGACGGAACGACGGACTACCGCACCATGCGGCGCCGGATCGCCCTCATCGACGCCCCCGACGTCTGCGAGCCCGCCGCCGACGTCACCGTCGCCGGAATCGTGGCGGAGGAGCTGATGTTCGCGGGACGCGCCTCCCACCCGATCGCCGCCAACAAGCGGCTGAACGAGCTCGGCGCCTCCGAGTACGCGCGCTGGGCGATCGGCACGGTGCCGCCCACCGTGCGCATCCGCCTCCTCGCCGAGCTGGCGCTGATGCGGGAGGGGGTGGACGGTCTCGTGATCGTCTCACCCGACCGGCACGGCGGCGACCCGACCGAATGGTGGACGTTCGCGCGCGAACTCGCCGGTCGCGGCATCGCCGTGCTCGTGGTGGCGGGCGACGCGTCCGCCGCGGCCATCGCCGCCGCCTCCCTCGTCTCGCGACTCGACGAGACCGCTCCGACGACCGGCCCCGCGACCTTCGACGAGGACCCGGGCCACGACGACACCGACGACCTTCCCGACCTGATCGTGGAGAACGCATGAAGATCCCGCAGATGATCGCGGCGGAGTTCCGCCGCCTGACGGCCAACCCGATGGCCATCGTGGCGCTCATCGCGCTCATGGCCGTGCCCGTGCTCTACGGCGGCCTGTACCTGTGGGCCAACCAGAACCCGTACGCCAACCTCAACAAGATCCCGGCGGCGATCGTCGTGGACGACACCGGCGCGAGCGTCGACGGCAAGACTGTCAATTACGGCGACCAGGTGGCCGACCAGCTCATCGAGGACGGCTCGTTCGACTGGAAGCGCGTGGAGTCGGGATCCGCGGCGAGCGGTGTCGACGACTCGAAGTACGACTTCAGCATCACGTTCCCGTCCGACTTCTCCGAGGCGCTCGCCTCCGCCTCGGGCGACAGCCCGCGCCGCGCAATCGTCACGCTGACGACCAACGACACCAACAGCTACCTGGCGTCGACGATCGGCACACAGGCGGCCGAGAAGATCCGCACCTCCATCGTCAAGCAGGTGAACCAGCAGGCGGCGGAGCAGTTCCTCCTCGGCCTCGCGGACATCCGCTCGAGTCTCGTGAAGGCGGCGGACGGCGCCAACCAGCTCGTGGACGGCAGCGCCACCGCGCAGTCGGGGGCTTCCGCGCTCGCGGACGGCACGGCGCAGCTGTCGAGCGGGTCGCAGACCCTGGCCGGATCCCTCGGGCAGCTCACCTCCGGCGCCCAGAAGGTGAGTGACGGGGCGGCGCAGGTCGCTGCCGGCAACCAGCAGCTCGCGGCCAAGGCCAACGAAGCCGGGCAGGCCGCCGCGCAGCTCGCGGCGGACGCCCCCGCGGTCGGCCAGAAGCTGATCGCCCAGCTCCAGGCCGACGGCGTCGACCCGGCCATCATCCAGCAGGTGCAGACCGCCCTCGGCGACATCGACACCAAGGTGCAGTCGGGCAACAGCCAGATCCAGGCAGCAGTCGGGCAGGTGAACCAGCTCTCCGCCGGAGCCGACCAAGTCGCGAGCGGCGCCTCCCAGGTCGCCAGCGGATCCGCCCAGGCGCAGGCCGGTGCCGAGCAGCTGGCGACCGGCGCCGGCTCCGCGGCCTCCGGCGCCGCCCAGCTGCGCGACGGCCTCACGACACTCCACGACGGCACCACGACACTGAGCAACGGCCTCCAGGACGGCGTGAAGCAGATCCCG
The DNA here is from genome assembly GCF_020521355.1 of Leifsonia sp. LS1. Lineage (NCBI taxonomy): Bacteria > Bacillati > Actinomycetota > Actinomycetes > Micrococcales > Microbacteriaceae > Leifsonia > Leifsonia sp. LS1. Next base: position 565,612 of record NZ_BPER01000001.1, on the reverse strand, counting down.
GACAACTCCCCCGAGCTGCAGAAGAAGCAGGCGTCGACCATCTCCGACCCGGTCAACCTCAAGAACGACAGCATCACCTCCGCCGGGACCTACGGTGCCGGGCTCGCGCCGTTCTTCGTCGCCCTGGCCGGCTGGATCGGCATCTACGCGCTGTTCCTGATCGTGAAGCCCGTCTCGCGCCGGGCGATCACGGCCCTCCACTCGCCGGTCAAGATCACGCTCGCGGGCTGGCTCACGCCGGGCCTGCTGGGCGCGATCCAGATGGTCGGCCTGTTCGCGATCGTCGCGGGGGCGCTCGGCTTCCGCATCGACAACCCGGTCGGGATGTACGGGCTGATGGCGCTGGCGTCCCTGACCTTCGCGGCGATCATCCTGACGCTCAACGTGTGGCTGGGCAGCGTCGGACAGTTCCTCGGCCTGGTGCTGATGGTGCTCCAGCTGGTGACCGCCGGAGGCACATTCCCCTGGCAGACGCTGCCCGGGCCGTTGGCCGCGCTGCACCACGTGCTCCCGATGTCCTACGCCGTCGACGGGATACGCCAGCTGATGTACGGCGGCAACCCGGCGACGGCCTGGGCGGACGCGGGCGTGCTCGGTCTCTGGCTGCTGATCGCTCTGCTGCTGGCGGCGATCGGGGTGACGCGGATGACGCACTTCCGCACGCTGCGCGACCTGCGGCCGTCGCTGATCGGGTAGGCGCGCCGATCCGCTGACGGTCCGCCGGTCGCCCGGCCCCGTCACCGGTGCGCGCTAGGCTCGGCGCGTGACCGCCTCCCACCGCATCCTGCACCTCAGCGATACCCACCTCTTCGGCGACGGGACCCTGCACTACGGCCTCGTGGACACGCGCATCGCGCTCGAGCGGGTGCTCGAGCGCGCGGGGTCGCTGGGCGCTGTCGATGCGGTCGTCGTCTCCGGCGACCTCTCCGACGACGGGTCGGCCGAGTCGTACCGGATCCTCTCCGGGATGCTCGAGCCGTGGGCGGCCGAGCGGGGTGCGCAGGTCGTGTACGCGATCGGCAACCACGACCTCCCGGAGCCGTTCGAGGAGGTCCTCGGGGAGCGCGAGACCGTCGTGGAGGTGCGCGGGCTGCGGATCGTGACCGTCGACTCCACGGTGACGGGCGCCGGGTACGGGTCGATCGACGAGGAGCAGCTGGAGCGGCTGCGCGAGGTCCTGTCGGAGTCGGCCGAGCACGGAACCGTCGTCGTGCTGCACCACCCGCCGACGCCGCCGACGACCGGGCTCTTCGAGAGCCTGCGGCTGGTGGACCCGGACCCCCTCCTGGAGGCGTGCCGCGACGGCGACGTCCGCGCGATCCTGGCCGGCCACTACCACCACGCGCTCGCGACCGAGACGGACCCGGGGTACATCCCGCTCGTCGTCGCCCCGGCCGTCGCGAACACCGTCGACGTGCTCTGGTCCGAGCCCGGCGACCGTGCGGTTCGCGGTTCGGGATTCGCGGTGGTCGACCTCCCGGACGACGAGCCTGTGCGCGCGCACTTCGTGACGGCGCCCGCCGGGGACGACGGCGATCCGGTCTACGTGCTCAGCCCGGCGGACGTCGAGCGCATCGCCGAGGCTTCGGGGTGGCGGGGCGAGGGATGAGCACCCCGGCCGGCTACTCCGGCACGCCGCTGTGGAAGAAGCTCGGGCTGAAGCCCGGGATGCGCGCCCAGCTGCTGCACGCGGACGCCGGCTGGCGCATCCCCCTCGACGCACCGGACGCCCCCGCACCGATCGAATGGCTCCCTCCGCGCGATGACGGCCCGGCCGGGCTGGTGCTCGCGTTCTACCGCGAGGCGGCGGAGTACCTGGCCGAACTCGACGCGCTCGGCGCGCGCATCCGGCCGGACGGGATGCTGTGGGCGGCGTGGCCGCGCAAGGCCGCCGGGCACGTGAGCGACATCGACGAGAACCTCCTGCGCGACGCCGCACTCGACCGCGGGCTTGTCGACGTGAAGGTCGCCGCCCTCTCGACCGATTGGTCCGGCCTCAAGATCGTCTGGCGCCGCGAGAACCGGTGACCCCCTCCTCTCGCGCGCGCCCGCCCTCCTCACGACATTTGGACCAAAACGCGGGAACGGGCGCGCCATTCGCGACTCTTGGACCAAAACGCGCCGCACCTCGCCTCGTGCGATTTGGACCGAATCGCGGGAAAGGGCGCGCCATTCCCGACTCTTGGACCAAAACGCGGGTGGGAGGTCAGAAGCGCACGTGCTGCAGGATCCAGGCGTGCATGGCCACGGCGGCCGCCGCCGACGCGTTGATCGAGCGGGTGGAGCCGAACTGCGAGATCTCGACCACGGCGTCCGCCGCGTCGATCGCGGGCTGCGAGAGCCCCGGGCCCTCCTGCCCGAAGAGCAGCACGCACTCCCGCGGGAGCGCGAAGGTCTCGATGAGCACCGACCCGGGCACGTTGTCAATCGCGATGATCGGGAGGCCGGCCTCCCGCGTCCAGGCGACGAACCCCTCCACGTCCTCATGGTGGCGGACGTGCTGGTACCTGTCGGTCACCATGGCACCGCGCTTGTTCCAGCGCCGACGTCCGATGATGTGCACGGTGTCGGCGGCGAACGCGTTGGCGCTGCGCACGATCGAGCCGATGTTCATGTCGTGCTGCCAGTTCTCGATGGCGACATGGAACGGATGCCGGTGCTCGTCGAGGTCGGCGACGATGGCCTCCATCCGCCAGTAGCGGTAGCGGTCGATCACATTGCGGGTGTCGCCGTGGCGCAGCAGCTCGGGGTCATAGTGCTCGCCCGCCGGCCAGTCGCCGGGCCAGGGGCCCACGCCGTGCGTGCTGAGCTCGTGCGACGGTCCGGGCTGATCCACCCCGCCAGCGTAGTCGCGCGCCACGCATCTGCTCGACAGAGGCGCCATCGCCCGGACGGGTTCGCGCCGCTCACGGCGAAGGCTCTGGCCCGACGCGTCCGCCTGACCCGTCCGCCCGACCCGTCCGCCCGGCGCATCCGTGCAACGCGCCCCGCGGCGGGCGTGAACAGGCTGAGTGCCCGCCCGCCGCCCGGCCCCGACCTCTAAGCTGGTGGCGTCCGGTCCATCGAAAGGGGTTTGCGTGGCTCGACGCGACGAGATCGAATGCTGGCTCACCGACATGGATGGTGTGCTCGTCCATGAAAACAAGGCGCTGCCGGGCGCCTCCGAGCTGATCCAGCAGTGGCGCGACAGGGGCACGCCGTTCCTCGTGCTCACGAACAACTCCATCTACACCCCGCGCGACCTCGCCGCCCGTCTCCGCGCCTCCGGGCTGGACGTTCCGGAGGAGTCGATCTGGACCTCCGCCCTCGCCACGGCCGACTTCCTCAAGTCGCAGAAGCCGGGCGGCAGCGCCTACGTGATCGGCGAGGCGGGTCTGACGACCGCTCTGCACGAGGCCGGCTTCATCATGACCGACACGAACCCCGACTACGTCGTCGTCGGCGAGACACGCAGCTACTCGTTCGACGCGATCACCAAGGCCATCCGCCTCATCGGCGCCGGAGCGCGGTTCATCTCGACCAACCCCGACGCGACCGGCCCGAGCGCCGAGGGCCCGCTGCCCGCGACCGGAGCCGTGACCGCCATGATCACCAAAGCGACCGGCGGCATGGAGCCCTACGTCGTGGGCAAGCCCAACCCTATGATGTTCCGCTCGGCCCTCAACCGCATCGGCGCGCACTCCGAGAACACGGCGATGATCGGCGACCGGATGGACACCGACGTCGTCGCGGGCATCGAGGCAGGACTGCACACCATCCTGGTGCTGACCGGCATCAGCGATCAGGCCGAGATCGACCGCTACCCGTTCCGGCCCGACGAGATCCTGAGCGGCGTCAGCGAACTGCTCTCCACCGAGCCCGTGGAATCGGATCTTTGACGGCGTGACCCTCGAGCACCACCCCGCCGCCTACGCGCGCGTCCGCTCCGCGATCCGGGAGGCCGCCCGCCGCGCGTGGACCGAGCTGCGGCGTGAGCACCCCGAGTCGTTCTACTACTTCGGGCTGTGGACGACGCCGCTCGCGCACCGCCCGGCCCCCACGGCTCTTTCGGTGGAGGGACTCCGTCGAACGGTCGACCACTACGGCGCGCGCGGCATGACCGTCACCGAGGACGAGCTGCGCTGGGCGGAGAACGACTCGCCCTTCGACCTCTTCGGTGACGCAGGCTTCGCCGAGGTCGAGGAGCTCTTCGACGCGTTCGGCAACCCCTACGACCGCCCCCGCGCCGTGAACGAGGCCCTGTTCGAGGCGATCTCGGGCGCACTCGCCGACCTCGACGCGGAAGGGTTCTTCGGTACCGGCTCCGCCCGCGACGCCGTGGTCGTCAACGTGACGATGCCCGGTCACGACGAGGCGGAGGACGTGCTGGAGTCCGCGCGGGCCCTCAACCCGCCGACGGCGCTCGGCCGCTACGAGGCCGACTGGTCGGAGTGAGCGCCACGACCGGCGATCAGGCCGCGGGGCCCGGCCCGGCCACCGATGATGTCATGGGCTCGCCCGTCGACCGGCTCGCGAAGCAGTAGTAGGAGCGCTGTCCGTCCTTCCACTGCTCCTCCGTCGCGGGGAAGGTGCCCTGCACCTGCAGCCCGGTGTATGCGCCCGCGGCGTTCAGGTCGATCACGCCCGGGGCTGTGCACAGGCCGTTGATCTGCTGCGCGAGGGCGTCGGCACCGGGATAGGCTGCCGCGATGTCGGGGTTCAGGATGCCCGTGTAGACCATCTGCGCCGTGTGCGGCGTCGCGCAGTCCACGACCGTGAACGACTCCGCCCACGGTGTCGTGTACGGCTCGATGCACTCGCCGCCGCCGAGCACATCCCAGGCCTGCACGCCCGCCGCAGCGGGGGCCGCCGGCTTGGGCGTGACCGTGGGGGTCGGGGTGGGCGTCGGCGTGGGCGTCTTCGACGGGGTGGAGGCCGACGTCGCCTTCGCCGTGGACGACGCGGCGCCGAAAAGCGACGGCAGACGCGTGCCGAGGGCGAACAGGCCGATGAGAACGAGGATCACCGCGAGAATGCCCGCGACGAGGAAGAGCACGCGGGTCTTGCGCGGATCCCGCGGCCGGGACGGGGGTGTCGAGCCGTCGCCCGCGCCGGGTGCGCCCGGGCCGGCGGGTTCTGCGAGCGGTCCAGGGAGCACGGTGGTGGGCGCGCCGTCGACCGGGGGCGGCGCCGTCGGCGGTGTGGCCGCGGACGGGATCGCGACCGTCGGGTCGGCGGCGAAGACCGGAGCGGGCAGCGTCTCCTGCGGCACGGTCACGGGCTCCGTGAACTGCGGGCCCTCGACGGCCGCGCTGGGCTCGACGGGCGGGAACTCCCGGAACAGCGGGGGCTCGACGGGGGCGGGGAGGTCGGCGGGTGCTGCGGGGTCGGCGGTCGCGTCGGCTTCGGGCTCTGGAGTCGTCTCGGGAACGAGTTCCGGGTCGGGCTCGGGCTCGGGCGCGAGTGCCGGCTCCGGTTGGGCCTCCGGCTCCGGCTCGGCGACCTCACCGAAGAGCGCGGCCAGGCCGTCGTCCGGGTCCGCGTCGCCGGGATCCGCACTGCCGGACTGCGGTTCATCCGGGCCATCGGTCGGCGTCTCCCCCGTCGCGGGGTCGTCGGCGGTGACCGTGTCCTGGGGCAGTGCCGCGGTCGGCTCCGACACCGCGGTGGGGGCCGTCGCCGCCGTCGACGGGGCGATCTCGGGCGACGCCAGCGGATCCGGGTCGTCGGCTCGGGCCGCGAGCAGGGCGGCCATCTCCGCGGTGTCGAGTTTCGTGGTCGGCACATCCGCGCCGTCGACTGCGGGCTCGAACAGCGCGGACGGATGCGGCGGCGGAAGTACGGGCTCGGCGGGAGGTTGGGGCGCGACGAACGCGGATGGCGCGGGCGTGGGTGCGAACGGCTGTGTCGGCGTCCAGAGCGGCGCTGCCGCAGGCGGGGGCGTCGTGTCGGTAGGCGTCGTGGCCGCAGGCGTTGTGGCGGTCGTGGCGTCTTCCGGGGGCGGCGTGGCGACGGGAGGCGACGGGACGACCGGCGTCGCGGGTGGCGGTTCGGACCCCCGCACGATCGGGATGATCCCGGTGGTGTCGCCGATGATCGAGCGCGACGACGGCGCATCGGACGGGGGTGGACCGTACCCGAGCAGGGCGGCGAGGCCGTGGCTCTGCGCCTCCTCAGGAGCGACCGATTCACGAGAGGCCGGGGACGGCTCCGGCTGCTCGGGCGCGTCGGCCGACGCAGGGGGCGCGCCGCGGCGCGCACTGGCCGACGCGTCATCCCACTCCGGAGGTTCCGGCATCCGGAGCGAAGCGAGGAAGCTCGGCGGTTCGGAGGACGGCGCGCCGTCATCCGTCGCGGACGCCTCCGCGGCGGGCGGAGCCGGTTCCGACGGTGCACGGTGCGAGGGCGCGGTCACCGGCGCGGTGAACAGTGGCGGCTCCGCCGGCGCGTCGGCGCGCGGCCCCGCCACCGGCGCCGTGAACAACGGCGGCTCCGCTGCGGGCGAGGCCTCCACGGTCGGTTCGGCAGCCGGCCCTGTGACCGGAAGGGTGTACACCGGCGGTTGCGGGAGCGCGGGCTGCTCCGCGACAACCGGCTGCTCCGGAACCACCGGCCGGTCCGGTGTCACCGACGGCTCGGGGAGGGCAGGGATGAGGGGTGCAGACGGTTCCTGCAGCGTGGGTTCACGATCCGGCTCGGCGGGTTCCGACGAACCCGATCCGGCATCCTGAGCGGGATTCGATCCGGGTTGCGCCCGGGCCTCCGGGTTCCCGGCGACCAACGGGTCCGCGCCGGTGCCGGGTGTCAGATGCCAGGTGAAACCGGCCGGGGCGACCGGGGAGACAGGCGGGCTCGACTCGGCGGGCGACGCCGACGATATCGCCGACACGGTCGGTCCGGTCGATTCGGCGGATCCGGGCGTATCCTCGTCGCCGGCGCCCGCATCCGCTTCAGCCGAGGCATCGGGAGCGGTCGACCCTCTGCGCCACCGTCGCCGTCCGCGCGGCGCGGGCTCCAGCTCGTCGTCGTCCTCGAAGGACGAATCCGTGGCCGCATCCTCGGCCGACGTTCCCAGCTCGCGGAGGAGCCACTCGCTGCTTCCGAACTCGGGTTCGGCCTCCTCCGCGCCGGGCGCTGCGGAACTCGGCGGCGCCTCGGCGTCGCCGTCCCCGGTGCCGGGATCGCGGTGGTCGGCCACTACTCCAGCCCCAGGTCCTTGAGGCCGATGGCGGCGTAGTACGGGTAGCCGGCGGCCTCGATGACCTCGCGCGCGCCGGTGTCACGGTCGACCACGACGGCGACGGCGGCGATCTCGGCCCCCACCTTCTTCAGGGCCTCGACGGCCTTGAGCGGGGAGCCTCCGGTGGTGGAGGTGTCCTCAAGGACGACGACGCGCTTGCCCTCGAGGTCGGGGCCTTCGACCTGCTTGCCGCGGCCGTGGTCCTTCGGCTCCTTGCGCACGACGAACGCGTCATAGCCGGCGCCGCGGGCGGCACCCTGGTGCAGGATGGCGGCGGCGACCGGGTCGGCTCCCATCGTCATCCCGCCCACGGCCGAGACGTCGGGGATGCCGGCGATCAGATCGAGCATGACCTGGCCGATGAGCGGCGCGACGCGGTGGTCGAGGCTGACCTTGCGCAGATCGACGTAGTAGGTGGCCTTCTTCCCGCTCGTGAGCGTGAAGTCCCCGTGGAAGACGGCCTCGGCCGAGATGTAGTCGATGAGCTGCTGTCGTGCGTCGGTCACGTCCCGATTCTATGGGGGCGGGCCTCTCGATACGATCGGTGCATGCGTGTCGCCACCTGGAACGTCAACTCCATCCGCACCCGTGTCGGCCGGGTGGTCGACTGGCTGGTCCGCGAGGACGTCGATGTGCTGGCCATGCAGGAGATCAAATGCAAGCCGGAGCAGTTCCCGTACGCGCCCTTCGAGGACGCGGGCTACGAGGTGGTGCTGCACGGCCTCAACCAGTGGAACGGGGTCGCCATCGCAAGCCGTCTGCCCCTCGAGGACGTGCAGATCGGCTTCCGCGACATGCCCGGCTTCCTCAAGGGCCACGAGGGGCCGGACCTGCCGAAGGAGGCGCGTGCCATCGGCGCCACCGTCGACGGTGTGCGCGTCTGGAGCCTGTACGTGCCGAACGGACGGGCCCTCGGCGACCCGCACTACGACTACAAGCTCGACTGGCTGGCCGCTCTCGCGGAGGACACGCGCCGCTGGCTGGCCGAGAACCCGGGCCTCCCGCTCGCGCTGACCGGCGACTGGAACGTGGCGCCGCTCGACTCGGACGTCGGTGACCCGAGTCTGATCCCGGGCGTCTCCACGCACATATCGCCGCCGGAGCGCTCCGCGTTCTCGGCCTTCGAGGCCGTGGGCCTGACGGATGTGGTGCGCCCCCTCGTTCCGACCGGCTACACGTACTGGGATTACAAGCAGCTTCGGTTCCCCCGCAACGAGGGCCTGCGGATCGACTTCATCCTGGGCTCGCAGGCCTTCGCCGACCGCGTGGCCTCGGCCTCGATCCACCGCGAGGAGCGCAAGGGCGATGCGCCGAGCGATCACGTTCCGGTGCTCGTGGAGCTGACGGATACGGCCGCCGCCGAGGACGACGACGACCGGCCGATGATCTTCGGCTGACGCGCCTCCGCCGACCGCGTGCCACGCCGCCTTCGGATGTCCGGCGGTCCGGCGGTCCGGCGGTCCGGCGGTCCGGCGGGCAACCTTTCGTTACGTCACGTTTCGTCGGGCGGGCGTGAGCGCGTGCGCTTCGGTAGCGTCGGAGCACCATGTCCGAGACATCGTCCGCCTACCCCGTCGAGTTCGCCGGGGTCGGGCGCGCCTTCGCGACGCCCAAGCGCCGCGGGAGCGCCGGCGAGGTGCGGCCCGTTCTGCGCGATGTCTCCCTGCGCGTCGACGCCGGAGAGGTGGTGGCCATCCTCGGCCCCAGCGGCTGCGGCAAATCGACGTTGCTGCGCATCGCCGGCGGCCTGGACCGGCCCACCGCGGGATCCGCGCTCATCGACGGCTCGGCCGTGGCGGGCGTCGACCCACGCTGCGCTGTCGGGTTCCAGGAGCCGCGCCTGCTCCCGTGGCGCTCGCTCGCCGACAACGTGGCCCTCGGGCTCCCGCGTGGCATCGACCGGTCCGAGGGTCGCGAGCGCGTCGCCCGGCTGCTCGACCTCGTCGGGCTCTCCGCCTCCGCCGGGCTGCGTCCTCGCGAGGTCTCAGGCGGCATGGCCCAGCGCGCCTCCCTCGCGCGAGCACTCGCCCGTAACCCGGGCGTGCTGCTGCTGGACGAGCCGTTCGGCGCCCTCGACGCGCTGACCCGGCTGAAGATGCAGGACCTCCTGGTCGACGTGCACACAGCGGCCCCGACGACCATCCTGCTCGTCACCCACGACGTGGACGAGGCGCTGCAGCTCGCCGACCGCATCATCCTGCTCGGCGCCGAGGAGGGTCGCGTCGGGGCGACCATCCGCAGCGTCACGACCGTTCCGGGCGAACGACCTCGCGATCGCGGATCGGCGGAGCTCGCCGAACTGCGCGCCGACCTGCTCGACGGGCTCGGGATCGACCGGCACGGGAACGCGCACGGCACCACCGAGACCGGCAGCGGGCGAATGCCCTCCACAGCCGAGGCGTCTCTGGTCTGATTCCACAGATCGGCCGGCCCCGCCCCGCGAGCCTGCTCCGGCCGCGAGGCTCGATCCAGCACCACCGCTCCATCGCACCACTCGCACCGCCCCGTCTGCACCGCAGCACCCGCACTGCAGCACCCGCACCGCAGCACTCACACAGCACCGCTCATCGAGCACCGGACCAGGAGGCCCCATGCGCCGCACACCCACCATCGTCACCGCCCTCGCGGCGGCCGCCGCAGCAGCGACCCTGCTCCTCACCGGCTGCGTGGCCGGCGAGGGCTCGGCCTCCGGCGCCGCGGCGAGCAGCACCCCCGGCGCCGTCACGAAGGGCGGCACTCTCAACATCGACTTCGCGACGTACAACCCGCTGAGCCTGGTGATCAAGAAGGAGGGCTGGCTCGAGAAGGCCCTCGCCAAGCAGGACATCACCGTCAACTGGGTGCAGTCCGCCGGGTCGAACAAGGCGAACGAGGCGCTGCGCTCCGGTGCGATCGACGTGGGCTCGACGGCCGGCTCCGCCGCGCTCCTCGCGCGGTCGAACGGCTCCGAGATCAAGACCATCGACATCTTCTCCCAGCCGGAGTGGTCCGCCCTCGTCGTCGGCCCGAACTCGTCGATCACCGACGTGAAGGAGCTCAAGGGCAAGCAGATCGCGGCGACCAAGGGAACCGACCCCTACTTCTTCCTGCTGCAGGCTCTGGAGGCGAACGGGCTCTCGGCCGACGACGTCACCATCCAGAACCTCCAGCACGCCGACGGCTGGGCCGCCCTGCAGAACGGCTCCGTCGACGCGTGGGCCGGGCTCGACCCGATCATGGCGAACGCGCAGGCCGCCGGCGCGAAGCTGATCTACCGCAACGTGGCGTTCAACACCTACGGGTTCCTCAACGCGACCGAGTCGTTCATCTCCAGCAAGCCCGACGTCGCGCAGACCGTCGTGAACACCTACGAGTACGCGCGGGCGTGGGCGCTGAAGCACCCGGACGAGACCTCGCAGATCCTCGCGGACGCGGCCAGCATCTCCCTCCCGGTCGCGACGACCGTCATCACGGAGCGCACCAACCTCGACGTCTCGCCGATCCCCGGCGATGCTCAGTTGAAGGTGCTCAAGAAGGTCGGCCCGATCTTCGTGCAGACCGGCGACGTCGCGGCGCAGTCCGACATCGACGCAGCGCTGAAGAACCTGCTCGACCCGTCCTTCGCCAAGAAGGCCGACCCGAGCGCGATCGGCGGCTGATCGAACCATGTCCTACCAGAACGCACCGGAGGGCGACGGCCCGCTGATCGTGGTCGGCGGCCCGGGCGGCGAGGTCGGCAGCGCCACGTCGGTGGCCGGTGAGCGGCCCCGCGAGGCCGCGGCGCCGACCATCGTCGCGGACGGAACGGGCGCGGTCGTCGCGCACACCCCGTTCCTCTCGCGCCGGTGGGTGCGGATCACCGGCGGCCTCGTGCTGCCGGCGATCATCCTGGTGGTCTGGCAGGTCGCCAGCACCTCCGGTGCGTTCACGTCCGCCCAGCTGCCGTCGCCGGCGATGGTGTGGAACGCCGCGATCGACCTCGCGCAGCGCGGCCTGCTCGGCCTCTACGTCGCGATCTCGACGCAGCGCGTCCTCCTCGGCTTCGCCTGCGGCGCCGCCCTGGGCCTCGTGCTCGGGGCGGTCGTCGGGCTGTCGCGGCTGGCGGACATCCTGTTCAGCTCCACCCTCGCCGCCATCCGGGCCGTGCCCTCTCTGGCGTGGGTGCCGCTGCTGATCCTGTGGTTCAAGATCGGCGAGGACTCCAAGATCATCCTGATCGCCATCGGATCGTTCTTCCCCGTCTACACGACGGTCGCGGCCTCGCTGAAGCACGTCGACCGCCACCTGGTGGAGGCCGGCCGCGCGTTCGGGCTGAACGGCATCCGTCTGTTCACGACGGTCCAGCTCCCATCGGTGCTTCCGTCCGTGATCTCCGGCCTGCGGCTGGCGCTCGCGCAGGCCTGGCTCTTCCTGGTCGCCGCCGAGCTGATCGCCTCCTCGATGGGCCTCGGCTTCCTGCTGAGCGACTCGCAGAACAACGGGCGCACCGACCGCCTCTTCCTCGCGATCATCCTGCTCGCCCTGCTCGGCAAGCTCACCGACTCGCTCGTCGGCCTGTTCGAGCGGTGGGCGAACCGGCGCTGGGCCTGAGCAGGAACCCGAACCTCGGTCGCCCCCTTCGCACCATCCACCTGTGATGTCCAGGCCCTGTACCTGAACGCTGGCCGGCCTACCGTCCCACGGGAATCCGAAGACAGCGAAAGGAGCAGCGATGGCTGCAGTGACCACCTCCATCGACGTGAACGTGCCGGTCTCGACCGCGTACAACCAGTGGACCCAGTTCGAGTCGTTCCCGCACTTCCTCGACGAGGTCGAGGAGATCCGTCAGGTGGATGACACCACGAACCACTGGCGGGTGAAGATCGGCGGCGCAGAACGTCAGTTCGACACCGTCATCACCGAGCAGCTCCCGGACGAGCGCGTGGCGTGGAAGTCCGTCGCCGGCGACACCGAGCACGCGGGCGTCGTGACCTTCCACCGGCTGTCCGACACCGAGACCAAGGTGACCGTGCAGCTGGAATGGGCGCCGTCCGACGCGCTCGAGAAGATCGGAGCCGTGTTCGGCCTCGACGACCACGCGGTCAAGAAGGACCTCGAGAACTTCAAGAAGTTCATCGAGTCGCAGGGCTCCGAGTCCGGTGCCTGGCGCGGCGAGGTCGACCGCGGCACGACCGTCTGATCGTTCCGCTTCCGGAACGAGGGAACGGCGCCGGTGCGAGTCGCACCGGCGCCGTCTCCGCATCGGCTCTCCGCGTCAGCGCTCCCGGTCAGCGTTCCCGGTCAGCGCTCCGGGTCTATTCGCTCCAGGGCGGCGCTCCGACTCGCCCTCCGCGAGTAGATCCGCTCGACGACCCACAGCAGGATCCCGATCGCGAGCAGCCCGAGAGCGATCACTTTCTCCGCGTGGCTCCTCACTTGCCCGAGAGAGGCTGCCGCCGTCTCCGGCGCACGCCGCCGATGGTCATCGCCGCCGCGCCCACGAGCAGAGTGATCGCGGAGGCCGCGAGGCCGGGGCCGACGTTGCTCCCGGTGCTCGCGAGGGCGGAGGCCGGAGGATCCAGCGGGCCGTTCGGATTGCCGATGATCGGCGGAACCGTCTCGGTGACGAAGCCGAAATCGAGGGTGGAGTCGCGTTCGCCATCGGTGTGGAGGTCTCCGGGCCGCGTCTCAGCGGTCCAGGTGGACGAGTCGCCGGCCTGGTCGCCCGCGCCGGCCGTGGTGGGAGTGTAGGGGGCGAGCACGATCGCCGAAGCCGACCGGTCGATCCGCACGGTGTAGGTCTCGTCACCGCTCAGGACGGGCAGGTCGTCGAACGAGTACCTCCCGTCGGAATCGGTCGTCGCCGGGCCGACCGGGTGGCCGTAGACGTCCGTCACCGGCGTGCCGTCGGGTCCGACGATGGTGAGGACGACGCCGGGGATTCCCGGTTCGCCGTCGCCCTGCCGGCCATCGCGATTCGAATCGAGCCAGACCCGGTCGCCGACGGAGACCTTCCCCGCCGGCAGGAGTGTCGCCGAGCTCCCGCCGATGCTGTTCACGATCGGGTTCGTGAGTGCCGTCACACCGACCGCGAAGTAGGTGGACAGAGTGTGGCCGTCGGGGTTCTCGAGCACGGTTCCCGCCTTCTGCCTGATGGTCACCGTGCCGGTGGCGGCATCGTGGACGGCCTCGAGATTGCCGCCCATGTCGACGGGCCCGCTGAGGGGATGCGCCGCCCCGGTGTCATCGGCCGCCACGAATCCGACGAACTCCACTCCGGCAGGGAGGCGGTCCACGATGTCACTGATCGCGACCGCGTTGTATCCGCCGTGCGGGATGAAGTCGATCTTGTAGACATAGGTGGACGGCCCGTTCGCCTTCGCCTGCAGCGTGTCGGTGTAGGTACCGGTCTCGGAGTCGTACAACGTCTTGTCGATCTCGACCTCGCTCCCGAACGACGTGGTGACGTTGCTCACGGTCGATGTGTACGGCGGCTGTCCTGCGGCTCCCGTGAGCTCGGCGCGGTTCGAGATGGTCTTCGTCACCTTGCCGTCGAACGGCAGCGTCGTGAGGGAGAGGTCGAGTTCGAAGGCCTTGTCGACTCCCTGCGCGACGACGACGGCCTTGCCCGCATCGCTGAGGGTGACGAGCAGGTTCCCCTCGCTATCCGTTGTGAGCGAGAAGCTCGCCGCCGTGAGGGGCTGGCCGTTGTACCTCCCGGTCGGGTTCACCGCGCCGAGGTCGATGTCGCCGTAGATGTCCTTGTCGAGGAAGTCCGTGATCGTGCTCGTCCTGAGGTCGATCCCCTTGCCCGCGCCGACTCTGAAGACATAGGGGATCGTGGCGGTCTCCCCCACATTCACCGCTGTCGGCGGGTTGCTCACCGTCTTGCTGAACACAGTCTCGTCGGTGTAGGGGGTACCGTCGGCGCCGGGCAGCGCCGTCACGGTGATGGTCTTGCTCGCGGTCTGCGGGGTGGTTCCTCCGTAAAACAGGCTGGCGGTGTTCGGAAGCTGGTACGGGGTGCCACCCTGCGCGCCGGCGGTGCCGCTCGAGGTCAGTCCGGCGACGCTGGTGACCAGCGCCTTGGCGTTGACGGTGGCGTTCGTGCTCTTGTCGGCGCCGAGATTCACCTGCAGCGTCCGGTCGCTCACGCACCACTGGCCGACGTAACCGTCCGCCGCGAAAGCCGACGTGCCGGGGCAGTCCGCCGCTGGTGTCAATGCCAGGCCGGTGATGAACTGCGGGTCCGTGGTGTTCCAGCTCATGCCCGTCGGAAGCGGATCGCTGAGGACGACGTTCGCCGGCAGTGCGGCATCCGTGGTGCCCACACTCGCCTTCAGCGTGTAGACGACCTCCTGGGCGGGGGTGAGCGCGCCGGTCGGATCGGTGAGCACGTTTCGGGTGTCCCAGCTGGACGCCTTGGTCAGCGTGTGCGTGCAGAGTCCGACGCAGGGTGCGGCGGGGACGATCCCGCGCACGTTCACGGTCGCCTTGTCCTGGTTGCCGTTGAACGTCGCCGTGTTCTGGAGGGGGAGGGTGTAGCTGGTTCCGGCGGCCTTGCCCAGGAGCTGCGCCTGCAACGCGGCGGCGAGCCCGTCCGGGTCGGTCACGTGCACGGTGTACGCGATCGTGAGGATCGAGGGGCCGGGCACGTCGGTGGTGCTGGTGAAGGAGTTCCCGGACACGGTCACCGGGTACGGGGCCGGCGTCGTCGTGGTCTTGTTCAGCCCGTTCGCATCCCAGGTGGTGAGTGCGAAGGTGAAGGAGCCGGTGTCGTAGCCGAGGTAGGAGGGAAGCTGGTCGTTGATCGGGAATCCGGTCTGCGCCTGGGTCGAGGTCAGGGTCAGGGTGTAGCTGATCGCCTGCCCGGCGAGCGACGAGTCCATCGTCACCGTGCCACCTTCGGCGACGTGCACATACTTGTTCAGATCCGTCGGGCTGACGCTCTTCGCGTCGGCCGATTGCGTCGGCGGTGGCGTGTCCCCCGTACGCTTGATCGTGACCGGAATGGACGGCCCGCTGCCATCGATCTTCCACGCGATCACGTCCGCGCCGCTCTGCGCCGGGTTCGTCACCGAAAGCCCGATGTCGAACACGCCCTGGTTCACATCCGCCGGCAGCGGATCCTTGAACGTGACCGACACCACGGTCCCGGTCTGCACGACCGAGGCGATCGACGTGTTCGCCGCCGGGAGACTGGTCACGCGGACATTGGAGCCGACATCGAAGACGACCGTGGAGCCCGGGGCGACCTTGGTGTTGTCGTACTGCACCTTGAGGTCGAGGGTCGCACCGGCGGTGAGCACGGTCCCGGGCTGCAGGGCGCTGCCGTTGTAGAGCATCGTCGACGCGATTCCCGGGGCATCCGCTTGGGCGGCCTGCCCGAGGCCGAGCAGAGACGCCAGCACCAGCAGCGAGGTCAGTAGCCCCGCGATCGTGCGGCCGGACGGCAGAAGACGCCTGCCCGTCTGTGTCTGCCCGGTCCAAGCAAGGTGCTTCCCTCGCGGGCGGGAACGCCGGCCGCTGGGCATGGCCGCGCCTCCGGTGGGTGTACTCACGTCGAACTCCCTCTTCGATGCCACCGGGCACCACATGCTCACGGTGTGCGGACGGCCGGGATGCCGCCTTCATCTGCAAAGGAGACGTCGACGCCGCGAAGGTGACGTCGGATCGGGAGATCCAGGAGAGCGGTCAGGGCGCGGTGAACCTGAAGGTCATGTCGTCCGGATCCGGACCGTAGGGATCGAAGATGATGTCGGGATCGTACACGTCGACGGCGTCCTCGAGTCCAGGCCCCCAGAACCCGTCGGCGTCGAGCGCGCGGAAGGTGAAGTAATACCAGCCGCGCGAGTTCATCAGCAGTCGCAGCCGGACGTGGCCGGTGGCGCCGAGCGAGACGACCGCG
Source organism: Leifsonia sp. LS1 (assembly GCF_020521355.1). Taxonomy (NCBI): domain Bacteria; kingdom Bacillati; phylum Actinomycetota; class Actinomycetes; order Micrococcales; family Microbacteriaceae; genus Leifsonia; species Leifsonia sp. LS1. The sequence goes on along the minus strand of NZ_BPER01000001.1, from coordinate 549,527 downwards.
GTGGGGCCGGCCATCGAGTTGATGAAGACTTGTCCACCGGCCGGTCCCGTCATCTCCACCACGAGGCCCGTGGTCTGCGCCTCCTTGACCGTCATGTCCTCGAAGCCGCTCAGCTGCTCGAACCCGGTGACGACGAGCGGCAGGATGGTGATGCTCCCCGTGGCGGCGGCGGACTGCGTCTGCGCGTCGTACGCCCACACCCGATAGTCGTGGGTGCCTGCGTTCAGCGTGAGAGCTCGGGCGTCGAAGGACCAGCTGCCGTCGGCGGCGACTGCCGGGGTGAAGCGCTGCTCATCGATCTCCACGACCACGCTCGCGCCGGCCGTGGATCTGCCCGTGAGAACCGGAGCGAAGTAGCCCGTGGTCGTGGCGGGCGCGATCAGGCCGGGCGACAGCGCGGCGCCGGGGCTCGTCGCCGGGTCGGGCACGCTCTGGTCCGCCGGCGCAGGGCGGGTCGGCCAGGCCGGGGTGTCCGCGTCCGACCCGCTGGCCAGGACGACGGTCGGGATGGACGGGTCGTCGACGTTGCGCCCGGTCTGACTCTTCTCGGGCGTGTGCGACGGAGCCGGCGACGGCTGCGCGACGGGGACGGCGCCGGTCACGATGTCGGGTGCCTGCGACGCGGGTGCCGTGGGTGCCGCCGCGACGGGCGACGGCGTGGTCGCGGGCTCGGGAGTCGCCGCGGTCACACCGATGACGGTCGTGAACAGGAGGCTCCCGCCGATCGCCGCGACGCTGAGCCCGCCCGCGGCGAGCAGGCCGGCCAGGCCGGTGCCGAAAAGACCCGTCGCAACAGCGGTCGTCCCCGTCGTCACGGTCGCGGCCGTCGCCGCGCCGCCCACGCCTCCCGCACCCAGCAGCACGGCCAGGGTGCGGGCCTGCACTCGCCGCGCGGTGATGCGCATGTTCTGGAGGAGGTCGTTGCAGACCGTGCACGCCGCCACGTGGACTGTGACGTCCGCGGCGAGGACGGCGTTCTTCGGCTCGGTGAGATGCTGCGGCAACAGACGCGCCACGTGGGCCGCGTCCGTGCGCAGCGACGCGGGCACCTGCCGGGTGAGCCAGCCCAGCCGGAGGCCGGACCGCGCCCGCCGGTGCAGTGCGGAGACCGCGTTCGGTTTGATCCCCAGTTCACGCGCGATCCGGGGCCGTGGAATGTCGGCGACCTCCGTCAGCCAGAGGACCCGCTGCCAGCGCTCGGGGAGCTCCTGGAACGCCGCGAGCACCTCAGCGGACTCGGACGCCTCTTCCGCGTGCGCAAGGCCGTCGCGCGGCTCGATCTCCTCGATCTCGTCGTGATCGATGAACCGGCCCGCGTCCTTCCCCCAGCGGATCGCGGTGTTTCGGATGACCGCCCGGAGGTAGGACCGGAAGGCGAAAGCCGGGCCCTTCTCCGTCGTGGTCACCTGCTGGTAGATCGCCAGGAACGACTCGGCGACGAGGTCGTCGACGTGCCCGGGGGCGAGATGCCGGGCGTATCGACGCGCCGCCGGGGAATGGCGTTCCCACAGCGCGGCGAACGCCTCGTTGTCACCGTCGCGCAGGCGTTCGAGCAACTCCGCATCGGTACGGTCTTCGTCCACGTTCCCTCCCCAGGAACTTACCTTCTCAGGAAGAAGGGGCCCGGCGCACGCACGGGAATACGGCGCCGTCCCCTAAGGAGTCCGATCGGGGCGAGAAGTGACGCGGCAGCCTCCGGGATGCCGGTGCGGCCCACACGCCTCGATCGCGACCGAAGGGGTTCCCGTCCCACCCTCGACGCACGCGGGGCCGCACTGGCGAGAGATCGTGGAGGCGGGGGAGGCACTTCGCAGATCTCTCCCCCTAAGGAGTCCGGCGGGAGCGCGATGTGACGCGATCGGCCCCGCGTCGGGTCAGGATTCCCGTCGAGTCCACCTGCGCCGGCTCAGCACGGCGACGGCGAGACCCGCGAGGATCGTGACGACCCCGGCGGCAGCGGCACCGGCCGGGAAGCCGGAGCCGGTCGAGGCCAGCAGCGCGGTCGACCCTCCGGCCGTCGACCCCGACGTCGTCGACCCTCCGGCCGTCGACCCCGACGTCCCCGTGATCGGCGCCGAAGCGACGACGATCGTCTGTCCGGCGTCGGTGAGGTCGCGGTGGACGGCGATCGGTGTCGTTCCGCCCGCCTCGAACAGCGACTCGAACGCCACGAGCCTGTGCCCCGCATAGCCGTCCGGGATGTCGAACCTCACGGTCACGGTTCCATCGGGCGTCGTCGGAGTGAAGGTGGTGCTGCCGGCGATGCCGGTGGACGAGCCGTCGGAGGCACGGACCAGTTCGCCGGTCACGGTGTACGCGATGCCGGGAGTGAGGTTGCTGTACGCGATCTCGTCGACTGCGGCGCCGCCGTTCCAGGGGAGGGTGTGGTCGCCGTCCGCGGCGTCGGTCAGGGTCGTGCCGATGGCGGGGACGGCGGCCGCCGCCCACGTGACGGGGACCTGTGCGTCGGTGGTCGCCGAGGCGCCGGCGACCAGGACGATCGACTGCGCGTGGGAGTCGGCCGTCGCGGTTCCGCCCACCGCCGTCGGGACGGAGACGATGTGCCCGTTGACGGATGAGCCCGGGACGGTAACCGTGATCGTCGCGCTTCCCGCAGCCGTGCTGCCACGCAGGTCGAGATAGAGCTCCTGGCCATTGGTCACGGCGTTCAGGTCGACCGGAGCTCCGGCGGCGTCAGTCACCGGGACGGTGGGCGTGACGGAGACCTCGACAGTCGACGCGTCGGAGGTGACCACGAACGGTCCGACGAGCTGGCCCGCGGACGGGGCGGCCGACGGGGAGCTCACGGCGACCTCCGCCGTGACCGGTACCGTGCCGGTGCTCGCGTTGGCGCCGGCCAGGAGATACCAGTACGCCGCCTCAGAGTCGGGCGTCGTGAAGCTCCACGCGGCGTCCCAGGTGAGTTCGGTGTAGCGCCAGATCGCGTACTGGGTGGCTTCGATCGCATCGTTGCGGGAGATGCCGGGCGCTCCGGCGGCGGCACCGAAGTCCGCCAGGCTGAGCGCAGGGTAGCTGTGGGCGAGCACCCAATACACCTTGCTCTGCACAGCCGGGTCGGTGAAGTAGTTCGTGCCGAGGAAGCCGGAGGCGTTGCCGACGACGCCCTCGAGACGGGTTTCGGCGTGCACGTCGTGCTCGATGCAATACGCCCACAGGTCCGGCTCGCCCGGGTTCGACGGGTCGGCCGGAGTGGTCGCGTAGATCGGGAACACGCCGGTGCCGCCGTATCCCTGGCGCGCACCGACGTAGACGGAGGAACCGTCGTGCACGGTCGCCGCGACCGCGACCGCGGGCGCGGCCGAGGCGACTCCCACGGCTCCCAGCAGGGCGGTCAGAGTGAGCGACAGCAGTAGTCCTGCCCGTCGCCGTGAGTGGTGCGCCATCGTGCCGATCCTTCCGTGAGGTCGCGTCGTCCCGTCCGACGACGCCTCACGTTAGCGGTGCCCGCGCGAGGGCAGAATCCCCCGAAAGGGACGCTGGGAATCCCCCCGTCACGCGTCACTTCAGCGGTCGATCCGACTCCGTTTCGCCGCCGCGTAGATCCGCTCGACCACCCACAGCAGCACGCCGATCGCAAGGAGAGCCAGGGCGATGCCGTACTGGCCTCCCGGACGTCCGGAGGTCCACGGGAAGACCAGGTAGAGGCAGGTGACCGCACCGATCACCGGCAGCACCGTCGGGGTGCGGAAGTGCTCGTGCTCCACCGGCTGACGGCGCAACACCAGCACCGCGATGTTCACGACGGCGAAGACGATGAGGAGGAGAAGCGAGGTCGTGCCTCCGAGGAGGGCCACGATCGAGCCCTGCGGGTCGAGCGACACGTAGACGATGAGGCCGACGGCCAGCGCGCTGGTGAACAGGATCGCCGCCCACGGGGTGCGGCGCTTCGGCGCGACTTTCGCCAGGAACGGCGGCAGCACGCCCTGCTTGGCCATGCCGTAGAGCAGACGGCTCGCCATCATCATGTTGATGAGCGCGGTGTTGGCCACGGCGAACATGGAGATGAACGGCAGGAGATCGTTGATCGGGAAGCCGGGGGCGCCGGCCTCCACCGCCGTCACCAGCGGTGTCTCGCTGCCGGCGAGCTCCCCGATCGGGACGAGCGCGACCACCGTGATGGACACCAGCACGTAGATCACCGCTGCGATCCCGAGCCCGCTCAGCATCATCTTGGGGAAGATCCTGCTCGGGTTCTTGGTCTCCTCCGCCATGTTCACGGAGTCCTCGAATCCGACCATCGCGAAGAACGCCAGCGATGTCGCCGTGCTCACCGCGAGCAGGATGCTCTTGTCTTCCGGCGTCTCGAACGCGACGACCCGCGACCAGTCCGCGTTGCCGCCGGAGATCGCCCACAGCCCGATGAAGATCACCAGCAGCAGACCGGAGAGCTCCACCAGCGTGAGGACGACGTTGAGCCAGACGCTCTCCGTCACTCCGCGCAGGTTCACCAGCATGATGAGCACGATGAACGCGAGCGCCACGAGCATGGTAGCGAGGTTGTCATCCGGCAGGCCGAAGCCGATCCCCAGGTTGACCGCGAACGCACGGGAGGCTGTGGAGGCGGACGTGATCCCGGAGGTCATCACGACGAAGCACACGATGAACGTGAGGAAGTGGATGCCGAACGCCTTGTGCGTGTAGAGCGCGGCTCCCGCCGCCTGCGGGTACTTGGTCACCAGTTCGAGATACGAGAACGCGGTGAGCGTCGCGACGCCGAACGCCAGGAGGAACGGCAGCCAGGCCGCGCCTCCCACCTCCGCCGCCACCTGGCCGGTAAGGGCGTAGACGCCGGTGCCGAGGATGTCGCCGACGATGAACAGCAGCAGCAGACCGGGCCCGAGTGCCCGCTTCAGCTCGGGCTGCTCCGGCTCGACGGTCTTGACCACCTGGGTCCAGGACGGATCGCTCACGAGTGCTCCCTTCGGCGCGGCCGCGGTGCGGCGTGTACGGGGCACTGTATGTGAGTTCTCTCAGATTTGCCACCCGTTCGAGGGTGGAATCGGCCAGCCGGTCGGACGTCGAAGGCGAGCATTCCACCCCCCGCCGAGGCGACGAGTGCGGGGCGAGGCGCAGTACACCGGCGGTGAGAGGACGGGCGAAGTGGCACACACGACGCCGCTGCAGCTCCAGCTCCAGCTCCAGCTCCAGCTCCAGCTCCAGCTCCAGCTCCAGCTCCAGCTCCAGCTCCAGCTCCATCGTCCCCTATCTCGCCCTCCTCACCCGCTTCGGATCAACGCCCCACTGTGACAGGCCTGCACACCTCGACCGAACCCTGGCAGGCTGGCCGACATGATCGCTCTCGTGTCGGCGCCGACGAACCTGGGCCTGCGGCCCCCGCAGCCCGGGAGCGTGCCCGGTGCGGACAAGGCGCCGGAGGCCCTGCGGGAGGCCGGGCTGTTCGGGCGCCTGCTCGCCTCGGGGGCCCGGGATGCCGGCGCGATCGTCGCCGGGCGCTACGTCGACGACGACGAGACGCGCGCGCCCGGTCATGTGCGCAACGAGGAGGCGCTGGTCGGTCACGCCCGCCGGCTCGCCGACCGAGTGGGGTCCGTGCTCGACGCCGGCGACGCACCCGTGGTGGTCGGCGGGGACTGCAGCGTGCTGGTCGGGATCGGCCTCGCGCTCGCGCGACGCGGCGGCACCGGGCTGGTCCACCTCGACGGCCACACGGACTTCCGGCACCCGGGCAACAGCGCCGCGTGCGCCAGCGTCGCGGGCGAGGACCTCGCGGCGGCCGTCGGACTGCACTGGCCGGCGATCTCCGACGTCGACGGGCTCTCGCCGTATTTCGCTCCCGGCCGAGTGGCGCACCTGGGCCACCGGGAGGACGACGAGCACGCGGTGGAGGCGCGCGAGATACTGGGGGCCGTCGTCTCGGCACGAGAGGCGCGCGAGGCTCTGGAGGCCGCACCGACGCCACTCGTCGCGCGCCTCCGGGACATCGCGGGGCCGGGCTATTGGCTGCAGCTCGACGTCGACCTCCTCGACCCGAGCGTGCTGCCCGCGGTGGACAGCCCCGACCCCGACGGCCTCGACCCCGACCAGGTCGGCGACCTGCTGCGGGAGCTGGCACCCCACGCGGCCGGCGCGTCGATCACGGTCTTCGACCCGGACCTCGATCCGGACGGGCGCTTCGCGCGCCTGCTCACCGACCTCCTGGCCGGCCCGCTCGCCACCGTCGGGAGCGCGCTGCGCTGAGCACGCCGGTGCGCCGCGCCTACGGCCGTCGGCCCGTGAAGAAATCCATCGAGTGGTAGACGCCGAGCCGGTCGGCCACCGCATCCCACGCCCGCGTCGGGAGCACGCCCTTGAGCAGGCGAGCGAGGCCGACCGACCACGGGAGCATGAGAAGAGGACGCCCGGCGAGCATCGCCCGCCAGACCTTGTCGACGACGTACTCGGGTGTCAGCACCGGCGTCAGGAGCGGCCCGCGAGCGCCCTCGAACATCCCGGTGTCGATGTAGCTGGGTGCCACCGTGGTGACCTTGACATGGTCGAAGCCCTGCTGCTGCAGCTCCAGCCGCACGCTGTCGCTCCAGCCGATCAACGCCCACTTGCTGGCGGCGTAGACGCTCATGCGCGGGTTGGAGAGAGTGCCGGCCGCGGAGGCGATATTGACGATGCGGGCCTCGCGCGTGCTCTCGATCATGCCGGGCAGGAACTCCCGGGTGATGTACATCGGAGCGAGCGCGTTCACCTGCATGGTCGGCCGGGTGTCGTCGCCGTTGTCGTGCTCCCAGAAGAACTTGCCGCGCACGATGCCCGCGTTGTTGATGAGCACGTCGATCCCGCCGAGCTCGCGGCGCACCGCCTGGGCGCTCTGCGCGATCGCGCCCAGCTCGCCGAGGTCGAGGAAGTAGGGGTGCACGCTCGTCACCGCGCCGCCCGCAGCGGAGGAGGGCGAGCGCGGAGGCGCACCCCACGCGGCGGCGGTGCGGCCGGTGAGGATCTCGGACCGCAACGTGTCGGTCAGAGCTGTGAGGGCGGCGGCGTCGCGGTCCCACAGCACGACCGCGCGGGCGCCCTCGCGCACCGCCCGCTCCGCGTAGAGCCGCCCCATGCCGGACGCGGCCCCGGTGATCAGAACCCGTGCGCCCCGAACCGTTCTCGCCATCTGTCCATCATCGCAGGCGCGAGGAGAATGGTGCGGCGTGTACCATCGACGTGAACACCGACCAGCAGTCGGTTTTGTTCCCCCGCCCGCCTGCCCCGATGCGAGGTCCCTGTGACGACGCAGACCGCTTTCGACCGCCGCGCCCTGGTGCGCTGGCGCAACGCGATCACCGCCGCCTTCGGACTCGGCGGCGTGACCATCGCCACCTGGGGCCCGAGACTGCCCGAGCTGATGCGCGAGCTGAACATCGACACGCCCACGGTCGGCGTGCTCATCGCCTGCTCGACGGTCGGGTCGATCGCCGGGCTCGGGATCTCCACTCCCCTGCTCGGGCGCCTGGGCGGTCGGTGGGCGGTCTCGACGGCGCTGCTCACCATCGCCGGCTCGCTGGTGCTGCTGGGCGGCGCGCTGCTGCTGCAGTCCGTCCCGCTGGTCGCGGTGGGCTTCGTCACGGTGGGCCTCGGCATCGGGACGCTCGACGTGCTCATCAACGTGGAGGGCGCGGCGATCGAGCAGGCGGCCGCCAAGACCCTCATGCCGCTCATGCACGCCGCGTGGTCCGTCGGAGCGGCCATCGGCTCCGGGATCGGCGCAGCCTGCGCCGCCCTCGGCATCGCCCCGTCGGCGCAGTTCACAGCGCTCGGCGTCGTGGTGGTGGTCGTCACGCTCGGGATGGCGCGGGCCATCCCCGCCGCCGCTCCCGAGACTCCCGACGCCCCGGCCCGGCCGCCCGTGGCGGCGCGGGTGAAGCAGTGGCTGCGCGGCTGGCTGGACGTGCGGCTGCTCGTCATCGGCGTCGTCATGCTCGGCGTCGAGCTCGGCGAAGGCTCCGCCAACACCTGGCTCACGCTCTCGGTGAAGGACGACCACGGGCAGACCGCAGCCGTCGCCGCCCTGTTCTTCACGATCTTCGCGGCGAGCGAGGCGGCCACCCGCATCTTCGGGGGGCCGGTGGTCGACCGGCTCGGCCGCGTCGCGACGATCCGCTGGACGACCGCGCTGGGCATCGCCGGCCTCCTCCTCTTCATCCTCGGCGGCGCCCTCTGGATGGTGCTCGTCGGCGTCGTGCTGTGGGCGGTCGGCGTATCGATGGGCTTCCCGCTCGGGATGTCCGCAGCGGCCGAGGGCGGTGGCAACGCGGCCGCGCGGGTGAGCGTCGTCGCCTCCATCGGCTACGTCGCGAACCTCGCCGGGCCGCCGGTGCTCGGCGTCGTCGCGCACTCGACGGGGCTGCTCGGGGCTCTCTGGCTGGTCGTCGCGCTGATGGCCGCGGCGTTCGTCAGTGCGCCGGCGCTGCGTCCGCGGGCCGCGCGCTCGGTTCCCGTGCCTGCCGATTCCGGAGAATAGGCGCGACACGCCGCTCAGGACGCCGTAGGGACGGAGCATCGGCGCTATTCCGGATGGATCTCCGGAATAAGCAGGCGGGGAAATGTGCGCAGGGGCGCCATCTCGCGCACGAATTCGCAGAAGTGGGCAAAGAAATGTCCACGATCCGCGGTTAGGCTCGGGTGGAGGCGCGATTTCGCGCGCCCGCACCCGCCGCAACGCGCGGCCGACCCACGACGGGAGGTTCGTCATGTCTCAGTTCGTCCCCCACTTCACGCAGGACGCGATTGTCGGAGAGCCCGAGGTCGTCGAGGACGCCCGCCCGGTGCGCGAGGTCGCGACGCACCCCGCATGGCTGCGACTGAAGGACGCCGCCGTCGCCCTCCAGGCGTTGCAGGTCAAGGACGGCTCGGTCGAGCAGGAGTCGGACCGCGCCTCCGCCGCCGCGCACGTCGACGCCATCGTCGACGCGATCGGCGAGCTCGCCCCGTTCTTCCCGCACGATGCGGCCTACCTCGCCGCCGCGCAGCGAGACTTCGTGCGCTGGTCGGACGAGGGCTTCGGCGTTCCCGACTTCCTGGACGCGCTGAACGAGTTCCAGCCCCAGCAGCACCGCATCGACGGGCTCGGCCACCTGGTCGTCTTCCCGATGTACACGCAGAACGGCAGCGCGAACCGCCTCGTCGAGGCCGTGCTGGTCGAGGTGATCTGGCCGGAGTTCGTCGCGGAGCTCGAGGCCGGCGACTATGGCAACAAGCTCTTCGTCGCGCTGCGCTTCGTGGACTTCACGCCCGGCTACGACACCAACTCGGCCGTGCTGTTCCCGGAGACCGTCGCGATGCGCGAGATCCCGCAGTTCACCTGGGGCGCGATCTTCCAGGACCGCGAGGCCGCCCGGTACCGCCGGGTGGTGCGCGCCGCCGCCGAGATCACGAAGCTGGAGCTGCCGGCCGACGCCGCCGCGATGCTGGACGACCAGCAGCTCACGGAGGAGACCTTCGTGATGTGGGACATCATCCACGATCGCTCCCACATGCGCGGCGACCTGCCGTTCGACCCGTTCATGATCAAGCAGCGGATGCCGTTCTTCCTCTACTCGCTGGAGGAGCTGCGCTGCGACCTGACGGCGTTCCGCGAGTCGGTGAAGCTGGAGCGCGAACTCAGCGCGCTGCCCGACTCGGAGCTCTCGGACGCGCAGCGCGCGATCCGCGACCACGCGCACCTCGTCCAGTACGCGGTGATCTTCGACCGCATCTTCCGGTTCGCGATCACCGGCAGTCGCGTGCGCAACTACGACGGGCTCGGCGGTCAGCTGCTCTTCGCGTGGATGCACCAGCACGATGTGCTGCACTGGACGGACACCCAGCTCACCATCGACTGGGAGGCCGTCCCGGACGTGGTGGTGGCGCTGAGCGACCAGATCAACGAGCTCTACTGGCGCTCGATCGACCGGCCGAAAGTCGCGCACTGGCTCGCCGCGTACGAGATGCTGACGCAGACGCTCACGCCGCATCCCGCCTCGACGTGGGCGCGCGGGCTGTCCGACGAGATCCTCTCGGGCGCGCCCAAGGGCTACACGGACGCGGTGCTCGACGACGAGTTCCCCCTGTCGATGTTCTACGAGGCGCTCAACAAGAAGATGGCGGCGGTGATCGAGTCCACCGCGGGCATCACCGGCACGACGGATGACGCCCCGGCGGGCGCCGCGTGACGGACGCTCTGCCGCTGCACGGCCGGCTGGTGCTGATCGCGGGCGCGACCAGCACCAGCGGCGAGGCCGTCGCTCGAGCGCTGGCGACAGCGGGCGCGACGGTTCTCGCGGTCGGCACGCGCGAGGAGGCTCTCTCCGCCCTCGCCGCGGCCGTCCCGGGAGTCGACACCCGGGTGTGCGACCTGGCCGACCGGGACGCCGTGGCCGAGCTGGCCATGCGCATCCACCTGAAGTTCGGTGCCATCGACGGGCTGATCCACCTGGTCGGGGGCTGGCGCGGAGGCGGCGGGATCGCCGGCCAGTCCGATGAGGACTGGGATTTCCTGGAGCGCGGCTTCCGCACGCTGCGGAACACCACTCGCGTCTTCCTTGACGACCTGACCGGGTCGGAGGCGGGGAGGCTCGCGATCATCTCGTCGACCGCCGTCGAGAGACCCTACGCAGGGGGATCGAACTACGCCGCGGCGAAGGCGGCGGCCGATGCCTGGACCCGGGCCGTCGCCCAGGGGTTCGGGAAGGACGCCCCGAATGCTGCGGCCACCGTGTTCGTCGTGAAAACCCTCGCGGGCCTGGAGGACCGGCTCGGCGAGGAGGTCGTGCGACTCTGGGCACGCTCCCCCGCTGAGATCAACGGCGCGCGCATCCCGCTCGTGGCCCCGGAATCTAGGATGGACGGGTGACGCTACAACTCCACGATCTGAACCTGCGCGGCTTCGCCTCCGACAACTACGCGGGAGTCCACCCCGAGATCCTCGACGCGATCGCCGCGGCCAATCAGGGCCACCAGATCGCCTACGGCGAAGACGTCTACACGGAGCGGCTGCACGAGGTCTTCAGGGAGCACTTCGGCGAGGGCGTCCAGGTGTTCCCGGTCTTCAACGGCACCGGCGCGAACGTCGTCGGTCTGCAGTCGATGCTGCCGCGCTGGGGCGCCGTGGTCTGCGCGAAGACCGCGCACATCAACACCGACGAGGCGGGTGCACCGGAGCGGGTCGCCGGGCTGAAGCTGCTCCCGGTCGAGACGCCGGACGGCAAGCTGACGCCGGAGCTGATCGACCGCGAGGCGTGGGGCTGGGGAGACGAGCACCGGGCGCAGCCGCTGGTGGTCTCGATCACGCAGACCACCGAGCTGGGAACCGCGTACACGGTCGAGGAGATCCGTGCGATCGCCGACCACGTGCACGCGCTCGGCATGAGGCTGCACATGGACGGCGCACGCATCTCCAATGCGGCAGCGACCCTGGGCCTCCCGTTGCGCGCCTTCACGACGGACGCCGGCGTCGACGTTCTCAGCTTCGGCGGCACGAAGAACGGGATGCTCTACGGCGAGGCCGTCGTCGTCCTGAACCCGGAGGCGTCCGAGGGGCTCCTCTACCTGCGCAAGCTGAACATGCAGCTCGCCTCCAAGATGCGTTTCATCTCGGCCCAGCTGATCGCGCTGCTCAGCGACGACCTGTACCTGCGCTCGGCCGGCCACGCCAACGCGATGGCCACCCGACTGCGCACGGCGCTCGAGCGCGGAATCGCCGAGGGCAGCATCCAGGGCGTCGGCTTCAGCCAGGACACCCAGGCGAACGGCGTCTTCGCGACGCTCCCCGCCGGCGTCGCCGACCGGCTGCGCGAGCACTTCCGCTTCTACGACTGGGATGCGGCCCGCAACGAGGTGCGCTGGATGTGCTCGTTCGACACCTCGGAGAAGGATATCGACGACTTCGTCGCGGCACTGGTGCAGGAGCTCGGCGCCGCCTGAGCCTCCTCAGCTCGCCGCGGTGCCCCTCGGTCTGGGGTGAGGTCGGGGTACAGAAATGTCCTCCATTTGACCCACAAGTCCGCTATTCTCGAACTGCGGCCGGGGGAACCCGAATATCCACCGGCCGTAACCCCGAACGCATGCCGGGCAGCACGAATGATCCCTAGTCTCCGTGTCGCCCGGCATCGTGGGTTAAATCGGTCGTGCCAGCCGAACCGCGGCGCGGGGCCGAGTCCCGCCGACGCCCCCGAATTGGGGTAGAGGGGTACAGGTTTTGTCCTCCATTTGGCCCACATGGAGGACGCACTTTCCGCTAGTCTGCTGATGCGGCCGGGGAGACCCGAATATCCAGCGGCCGTAACCCCGAAACGCTGCCGGGCTGTGTGGACTAACCCTAGTGTCCATACCGCCCGGCATCGTGGTCAAGGCGCTCGCCCGTCAGGCGCAGCGGCTCCGAGCTCACGCGCCACGGTGTTCACGACGCGATCGACGAACGCGTCATCGGGCGGAGCGTTGCCCGGGAGGGCCGCCCGCAGGAATGCCGGGCCGTAGACGAGATCGAGCACGTACGGCAGGTCGTCCACGGGCGGGATCTCGCCGCGCCCGACGGCTCGTTCGATGACCCGGGCCGTCGACTCGCGCTGCAATCGGAGGAACCGCGTCTCGAAGAGGTCGGCCACGACGCGGTCGCGTGCGCAGGCGTCGAGCAGAAGCGGGAGCAGATCGCGCGAGACGCCGTCGGTGTACATCGCCGCCTGGTCCGCCACGACCACACGGAGATCGCCGCGCAGCGACCCCGTGTCCTCGGACGGGTCGACGCGATAGCGCGCGGTCGCGACAGCGACGAGGAAGTGCCCGACCGAGTTGTACCGGCGATAGAAGGCATCGCGCGTCACACCCGCCCGCCCGATCAGGTCCTGGAGCGTGACGCTCGTCACGCCGGCCTCGGCGACGAGCTCCTCGAGTGCCCGGTGCAGGGCGTCGTCGATCGCCGCGTTGCGCGGGCGCCCCACGGGGGACGAGGAGGTGTCGCTCATTACCTGACTATCGTATGGTTAATGCCGCATCCACGCGACCACGAGGGGACCCCATGACCGATCTCACCGCCATCCAGGACTCGCTCACCTCGCCGGAGGCGTTCCTCGAGTTGTGCACCGAGAGCGGGGTGTTCGGGGCGAAGAAGCAGGCAGCGCGGGCGCACGAGCTCTGGCGGAGCGCATCGTCGCGACAGGTGCTCGCCTATCGCGCCCTCCCACTGCCCGGCGGCACGGGCACCGGGCTGCTCGTCGGTCTCTACTGGGATCCGGCGGTGACCACACCGGACTTCGACGCCATCGCGTACGCCGTCGTGGCGGAGCTGCCGCGCGACCTCATCCATGCGGAGGAGAAGGCCGCGTGGAAGACGCGCGACAAGAAGCAGAACGTCTTCTTCGGCTGGCGCGGCATGCGCGGACGCCCGCTGTCGGCGTGGTTCCGGGACCGGTTCGGCGTGGAGGGGGTCGTGCACCAGGTCATGGCGGCCTCCGACTTCGATGACAACATCGCGATCACGATCGTGGCCGACGGCGAGGACCGGGTCTGGCCGACGGCCGTGTGATGCGGGATCAGCGCCCCTGCTCCCAATAGGAGTAGCGGGACGACGGCGTGAAGCCGAGTCCCTCGTAGAGTGCGAGGGCTGCGGCGTTGCCGGCGACGACCTGCAGCCAGAGCCGTTCGACACCGGCCGACCCCGAGGCCTCGGCGAGCGCGACCGCCAGCCTGCGGGCGAGACCGCGTCGACGTGCGCGCGGGAGGGTGGCGACCGCGTAGAGGCCACCCCAGCCCTCGGCGAGGGCGAGGCGCGCGACGGCATCCGGATCCGCGCTCGCGCCGGCCCACGCGTAGAGCGCGGGACCACCCGCGAGGATGCTCTCGACCGTGGCGCGCTCCGATGCGCCACCGCGACCGTCGACGGCCCACCACGTGTCCAGCCAGCCGCGCGGCGGCGAGGCCGCCACGGAGACGTCGGAGGGAGCGTCCAGAGCATCGCCCGAAGCCGTCTCCAGGAGGGTCGCGGCCACCGCGGCACGCTCCGCCACCAGGATGCCCGTCTCGGAGTGCTCACGGTAGCCACGCCTCTCGAGCTCTCCGACCAACGCGTCGGACGATGCGGGGCTCACCTGGAACACCGTGGGGAGGGCGCGCATCGCGTACCAGCGCTCGGCCGCATCCACGGCCTCCCCGATGTCGCCGGAGCCCGGGTCGCCGATCGCGAGCACCGAATTCGCCCGATTCGTGACACCACCGGCCGCCCGAAGCGCCCAGGGTCCGAGCTCCTCGCGTTCGAGCGCCGGCCAGCCCCTGTCAGCGAGGCGGTCGAGGGTGGCAGGCAGAGGGAGTTCCATCCGATCACGCTACCCGGCGCCCCTGCCCGCAGGGCCGGGGACGGCGTACGGTCCGGCCCAAGACCGTCGCCCACGTCGTCCCCTACCGTCGGAAGACGTACGTTACGCGGCCCTCCGAGGGATACGCCCTGCTCAAGCGCGTGCGCACGCTGCTGCGCGACGGCACCACCGACCTCGTCCCGCTCGTGCACCGCGACGGCTTCGGATGGCTCGTCGTGGGTCCCGGCATTCCGATCGCCGTCGACGAGATCGAGACCGATGCCGGTCGCAGCGAGCAGCACACGCTCAAGCGGCTCGGGCTGGACTGAGCCGCCCCCGCAGTGCCTGCGCCGTCGCGGTACGACTGCGCCGGGTCGCTGTGCGGCGAACGGACCGTGGAGCGCATTCGCATCCGGTCGGCGTCGTCACCGCCAGATGTCGAGGAGCGTCCAGAGTGCGACGTAGACCGCGCTGGCGGCGAGGGACGCGCCGGCGACGGCGGCCGCCTGGCGGACGGTGAGGCGGTTGCGCCCGATCGTCACGGCGACGACGACCGCGGAGAGCACGATCTCGATGATCCAGTAGACCGGGCTCGTGGTGTCGGCGATGGCGACGAGCGCCCACACTCCTTCGCCGAGCAGCACCGCGGACAACGGCACCGTCGCGAGGGCGGAGCGCAGCCGGGAACCATGCCGGGCGATCGCTGCGGACAGCCCGATCACCGGGCCGGCGACGAGGGCGATGATCGTCCAGACGCTGGTGAACGGATCCGCGTAGAAGTATCCGCGCCAGGCCGAGACGACGCCGTAGCCCTCCACCATCAGGAGGAACGAGACTGCTCCCAGTACCGCACCCAGGGCCGGGCGCGCCCGGCTGAGCCAGACGATCCCGAAGGCGAGCATCGTCCAGCCCCCAGCGGAGTTGGTGAACGAGGAGGTCCACTCGGGAAGGTACTGCTGGCCGAAGCTGGTCAGGCCGCCGACCGCGAGCGAGCCGATCGCCACTCCCGCGACGCTCGTCGCTCCGCGGATCCACGGCGACCACGCGCCCCGAGCCGGAACCGTCACTGGCCGTGTCGCACTGGTCATGCCCCGACTCTAGGAACCCGCATGCCCACGGCGCGTCCGTCTCGCGACGGACATCCGCCCGCGACAGCTGCGGTTCGGGACGTCCGCGGCCGGGCGCCGCACCGCCGTCGTCCCGTCGCACCGCGGTCGTTCGGACTGTGGTGCGACGGGGCGCGTGACGGAGGGGCGTGGCGGCGGGAGGGGTCAGGCCCCGGCGATGGGGAGCAGCTCGCGCTCGCGCTGAGGCGCCTGCTTCGGCTGCTTGGCGGCGGGGCGCACCGGTGCGGCGGGCACCGCGGCCGGCGCGACGACCTCCTGCGCAGCGGCGGGCGCGATCCCGTCGGCGAACTCGCGCAGCCACGGCAGCAAGCCGGGGCCGAGGTCGTCGCGGGCGGAAGCCAGCTGCACGATCGCCTTGATGTAGTCGAGGCGGTCGCCCGTGTCGTAGCGGCGTCCGCGGAAGATGACGCCGTGCACTCCCCCGGTCCACGGCGGCGCGGTCGCGAGCCCCTCGAGCGCGTCGGTCAGCTGGATCTCGCCGCCCTTGCCCGGCTCCGTCTTCTCCAGGATGTCGAAGATCTCCGGACGCAGCACGTAGCGTCCGATCACGGCGTAGTTGGAGGGGGCGTTCTCGCGGCTCGGCTTCTCGACGAGGCCGGTGATCCGCACCACGTCGTCCTCGTCGGTCTCCACGACCGCGGCGGCGCCGTAGAGGTGGATGGAGTCCGGCGGCACCTCCATGAGGGCGACCACGGTGGTGTTGAGCGCATGCTGCACCTCGAGCATCCGGGCGAGCAGCGGGTCGCGCTCGTCGATGATGTCGTCGCCGAGGAGCACGGCGAAGGGCTCGTGGCCGATGTGCATCTTGGCGCGGAGAACGGCGTGCCCGAGCCCCTTGGGGTCGCCCTGGCGCACATAGTGCATGTCGGCGAGGGAGGTGGAGTGGCTCACCTTCTGGAGCTTGTCGGTGTCGCCCTTGCGGACGAGCGTGTCCTCCAGCTCGGTGTTGCGGTCGAAGTGGTTCTCGAGCGCGTTCTTGTTGCGGCCGGTGATGAGGAGCACGTCGTGCAGGCCGCTCGAGACGGCCTCCTCGACCACGTACTGGATCGCCGGCTTATCGACCACCGGGAGCATCTCCTTGGGCATGGCCTTGGTGGCCGGCAGGAAGCGGGTGCCGAGGCCCGCCGCGGGGATCACAGCCTTGGTGACGTAACTGGTCATGTCGGTTCCTTCGATCGGAGGGCTAGTGGACGGGGGCGAGGGAGGCGAGGTCGCGCTCGATCGGAGCGACGACGGGGACGGTGCCCATGGCGAGCACATCCCAGCCCGCGCTGCTCCAGGCGGCCTGGTCGAGGCAGTTGCGGGCGTCGATCACGGTGCGGCCGGCGGCGAGCGCCTTGAGCGCGGCCGGGTCGGCGGTGGTGAACTCGTCCCACTCCGTGAGCACGACGAGCACGTCGGCACCGGCGACGGCGTCGGCCATCGAGTCGGCGTAGCCGAGGGTCGGGTAGAGCCGCTGTGCGGTCTGCCGCGCCTGCGGGTCGTACACGACGACCTGCGCGCCCCGCAGGTGCAGGGCGGCGGCTACGTTGAGCGCGGGCGAATCGCGCACATCGTCGGTCTCCGGCTTGAACGCCGCGCCGAGCACGCCGATCCTCCGGTTGAGCACGGAGCCGCCGAGCGCCTTCAGCGCGAGGTCGATCACCCGCTGGCGACGGCCCATGTTGATCTCGTCGACCTGCTGCAGGAGGCCGACGGCGGCATGTGCGCCGAGCTCGCTCGAGCGGTGCATGAGGGCCCGGATGTCCTTGGGCAGGCAGCCTCCGCCGAAGCCGAGGCCGGCGTTGAGGAACTGGCGTCCGATGCGCTTGTCGTGCCCCAGCGCGTCGGCGAGGAGCGAGACGTCCGCTCCCGCCGCGTCGCAGACCTCGGCGATCGCGTTGATGAACGAGATCTTCGTCGCGAGGAACGCGTTCGCGCTCACCTTCACGAGTTCGGCTGTGGGGAGGTCGGCGACGAGGACCGGCGTCCCCTCGGCGATCGGCGCGGCGTACACACGGCGCAGGAGCGCCTCCGCGGCCGCACTCGTGCCGCCGAAGACGAGACGATCCGGGTGCAGGGTGTCGTCGACGGCCTTGCCCTCGCGGAGGAACTCCGGGTTCCAGACGAGCTCGACCTTCACGCCGGCGGGCGCCGCCTCCGCGACGATCGCACGGAGGCGCGCGCCGGTACCGACCGGGACGGTCGACTTGCCGACGATCAGGGCGTCGTGCGTGAGGTTCTCGGCGATACCGCGCGCCGCCGCCTCCACGTAGGCGAGGTTGGCGGCGAACGAGCCGGACTGCTGCGGCGTGCCGACGCAGATGAAGTGCACGTCGGCCGTGGCGACCGCCTCGGCGACGTCCGTCGTGAACGCCAGCCGCCCGGCGGCGACGTTCGCGCGGATCAGCTCCGGGAGGCCGGGCTCGAAGAACGGTGCGCGCCCCTCCCGCAGCTCCTCCACCTTGCGCGGGTCGGTGTCGACGCCGACGACGTCGAAGCCGAGTTCGGCCATGGCGGCGGCGTGCGTGGCCCCGAGGTATCCGGTGCCGATGACGCTGATTCGGGGAGCAGGCTGCTCCTTCGGGGACTTCTTCGCGGTGGTCATGTCGTGTCCTTCCGGTGAGGCGGTGCCGCTCAGGGCGCCGGGGTCAGGGTGAAGCGGTCTTCCGGTCTCGTGAGACCGGCGATGAATGCGGAGAGGGTGTCGGCGCGGGAGTCGATGCGCCAGTCGTTGGTGGCGCGCACCCCCTCGACATAGCTGGTGATCGCGAGGTTGAACCAGGAGAAGCCGATGATGTCGTCGTTCTCGGGCTTGCCGAGGGCCTGGAAGAACGACGTGACCCAGGCCGGTTTGTGCCCGTCGGTCTCCGATGCACCGATCTCGGCCAGGATGATCGGCTTCCCGGTGATCGCCCGCAGCTTGTTGAGGCTCGGCGTGAAGGTGTAGTCGAAGCTGAAGTCGTTGTCGGACTTGTACGGCGGCCGGAGGTATCCGGAGAGGCCCACCCAATCGACGTAGTCGTCGCCGGGGTACAGGCCCTCGAGGTAGCCGTCGGCCTTGTGCGACGCGGGCAGGTTGTTGACGATGTTCGGCGACCACACCCAGACCACGAGGGCGTTGGCCCCCTCCTGCTGGAAGATGTCATGGACATGCCGCCACATCTTGACGTAGTCGCCGGGGTTGTTCCCGTTGATCGACCTGCCCTGACCGTCGTTCTCGGCCCACGGGTACCAGATGCCGTTCATCTCGTGGTCGAGACGGATGGCGAGCGGGAGGCCTGTCGCGACGATGTCCTTCGCGTACTGGTGTAGGTACGCGTCGAAGTCACCTCCGATGATCTTGGGGAGTGAGTAGGCGGGCGCGTCAAGCACGTCGTTCCCGTCACTGATCGGTCGCGACTCCCACGTCATCATCGGCATGCGGCCCTGGGCCCAGGCGCGGGTCACCGCGTTGGCGCGGAACGTCTCGTCCCAGCCGCTGAAGTAGCCGACCATGTTGGGCGCCACGCCGACCTTCGCGCTGGTGGCGTCGAAGGTCGCCCAGTTGAACGGCGCCTGCTCGGTGTACATGCCGTAGTAGCGGCTGGACGGGGAGATCAGGTCGGCGCGCGCGGGTGCGGTGATCGGCGCCGCTCCGGTCCCGCCGGACGAGCCGCCGTCGCCGCTCCCGGAGCCGGAGGCGCTCTGGCCCGAACCCTTCGACCCGGCCGACGCCTTGGCGTTCGCGGCGGCGAGCTGGGCTTTGACACTCGCGAGCTGGTTCTGAGCGGCGGTGGCCTGCTGCTGCGCGGTGGCGAGCTGCTTGGCCGTCGACGCCTGCGCGGCGAGGGCCTCCTGCTCCATCGCGGTCAGCTTGCCCTTCTGGGAGGCGATGGTCTCCGTCGCGCGCTGGAGGTTGCGACGCAGCTCGGTGTTCTGGGCGGCGTACGGGGTGATCGCCTCGGTGGCTTCGGCGACGGCCTTGCGCAGCGGCGCACCGGTGGGCGACGCCCAGACGAACGCCGACAGGCCGACCAGGGTGACGGTCAGCAGGATGGCGGCGGCGGCCGTCGCCTGCGAACGGGACCGGGACTGCGACCACCAGGTCGCGGCTCTCGTGGTGATCGAGGGGCTAGACAAGGAACAGAGCCTCCAGGGTCAGGATCGCGAAACCGATCAGGTACGGGATGGCGGCGTACGGGTTGAGCCGGCGCCGCTTCGGGGTCTTCGTGGCTTTCGCCGCCCTGGCCGCCGCGCGCGTGGTGGTCGGCGCGACGACGGGACGCGTGGCGACCGCGGTGAGGCTGCCCGTCTGCAGGGCGGTGGCCGTGGTCACACCGCCGACGGCGTCCGGCAGGACTGCGGGGGAACCCGCCGACGAGCCGGGACCGGCCGGCCCGGCGGCCGTCGAGTCGAGAGCGGCGATCTCGTCGTCCGACGAGATCTCGGCAGGGCCTCCCGCGTAGGCGCCGGCACGGGTGCCCCAGCCGCTGGCGTGCGCCATGCGGAAGAACCCGATGAGCCGGATCGGCATGAGGAAGAAGGTCGAGACGATGATGAAGATCGGCAGCCGGAAGAAGTCGGAGGGCTTCTCGGAGAGGTGCCGGATCTGACGGATCGACATGCTGATCACCGAGGAGGCGACCATCAGCGCGACCACCGTCACGACGCCCGCCGAGACGCCGTACTCCTTGAGGAAGCCCTGGTAGAAGTTGTAGCCCTGGCCGGTGATCGACCGGTAGACCCAGCCGCCCAGCACGCCCGCGAGCACGAACGGCAGGATGATGTCCATCACGAAGAAGAACGCCAGCAGCGGGGCGTGCCCGAGCATCCAGGGCAGCATCCGGAGCGTGTTGTACTGGCTGCCGCGCGCCCAGCGGAGCTGCTGCTTGAAGAGCTTTTTCACCTTCAGCGGGGCGTCCGTGTAGCAGAGGCTCGTGTGCTGGTAGACGGTGCGGTAGCCCTCTTTGAGTGTGAGGTTCGTGAGGGTGCGGTCGTCCGAGACCTCGAGGAAGACGCCGAGGAACTTCTCGTTCATGAACTTGTCCATGACGCGCATCAGGATCGAGCGGCGGAACGCGATCGTGCGGCCCGGGAGGCAGCCGATCTGCCCGACGACGCTCTGGGCGGGCATCGAGTAGAGCGCCCGCGAGTTCTCCAGCCAGTCCGCCCAGCGGGTGATCCAGCTGCGCTCCGGCTCCAGGATGCGCTGCTTGGTCGTCACGCCGCCGACGCGCTGATCGGCGAATGGCTTGACCAGCTCGGAGAGCGTGTCCTGCGTCCACACGGTGTCGGAGTCGACCAGGACGGTGATCTCTCCGGTGGACATCCGCGTCCCGATCATGACGGCGTTCCGCTTGCCCGGGATGGGTGTGTGGACCCAGCGCACGAGAGGCGCGAACTCTTCGCACACCTCGGCGAGCTCGGGGTTGGGAGCGCCGTTGATGACGACGATGATCTCGCCGGGCCGCTGCTCGACCATGCGGCCGAGCACGTCGCGGAACAGGTCGAGCGGCTCGTCGACGACCGGGACGACGACGCTGGTGGTGCCGTGGAAGTCGTCCGTGTACGGCCGGTAGCGACGGGACATCAGGACCTTCACGATCCAGATGACCCAGATGAGGGCGGAGTAGACGGCGAAGAGATAGATCTCGGGATGGCCGCCGAACATGTGGCGGATCTGCAGCAGGAAGATGAACACGAACGGACCTCTCACGGTGAGCTGGGGGGTGGCATCCGCGACGGTGGGGACCTGGTCTGGTTCGGGTGGATCAAGTTCTACGGGCTCTCAGGCATGGCCCGCAAGTAGGGGTGGACAAGCCGGGTCGGCGCGTCGGCCGCCGCCGCCGCTGGGTCCTGTCCGCAGACACGCGGACACCCTTCCGCCGCCGCCAGACGAGGGGAGATCCCGGGCGCGTCGCGAATTGAAAAGCAGATCAGACGCCAAATCGCTGGACGGCGCACCCGAACTGACGGACACTCGGGTTTTGTACCCCGTAGAACGAGCCGTGTACCCCGAATGGCCGGCCTGGACGCACGCTGCGAATGTTACGAATCTTTACATGTGCGTCATCCCGCGTTAACAGAATCGCCCGCGCGAGAGCACCCTTCTCCGCTGCCCGGCCCCGGGTCTAAGCTGAGCGCCGTGGGCCAGGACGACCGCATCTCACCCCGTCGATTCCACGACGCCGACGGCGTCGACGGCTGGAGCGTGCTCTTCGACGGCGCGGTCGCCCGCTTCGCCACCGGGTCGTTCGACCGGGGTGCGGCGCTCGTCGCCGCGGGAGGGCGGCTCACCGACCACACGCGCGAGCCGCACTGGCGGTCGCTGGCGGATCCCGAAGGCAACGTGGCTGACATCGCCGCCTGGCGGGACGACCCCGAGGAGGACGATCTGTGACGACTCGACGCACCCGGGCCCGCGCCGGCGCGGCGGCAGGGCTCTCGGTGGCCCTGCTCCTGCTGCTCACCGGGTGCGACCTCTTCGCCCCTCAGGACACCCTCCACATCGGCGAGACGAGCGACGGCGTCAGCGGCACCGTCGGCGACGTCTACGTGGCGAACGCCGTGCTCCTGACGGCCGCCGACGGCACTGGACCTGCCAGCCTGGTCTCCAGTCTCGTCAACCAAGCGACCTCGTCGCGCGACGTGAGCATCCACACCACCGCCGGCAGCGACTCCGTCGCCCTCGAGGCGTCGGAGGTCGTCCAGCTGGGCGTCCCCGACGGCCAGACGATCGAGTTCGACGGGCTGGACGCGAAGCCCGGCGGCCTGGCGGACGTCACGTTCGAGAACGGCTCGGATACATTGACGCTGCAGGTGCCCGTGCTCGACGGCGCGCTCGCGCAGTACCGCGACCTGGTGCCGACGATGACTCCCACGCTCACGCCCACCCCGGCTCCGTCGAAGTAGGGGTTCGACGAGCTCCGATTCGACGGTTTCGGCGTTGTGCCGCGACACCGACGGCACCACAGATCACGTCTCACCTCAGCGTGCAGTGGTCCCATCGCCGATCGGCAGCTCGAGAAGATGGGCGGAGAGCGTCTTCCCGTGAGGATCGGCGGAGGCCGACCGCGTGACCCCTCCGTCCAGCCGGTGCGGGATGACGATCGAGAGGGCCCGCAACGCGTCGAGGCGACGGATCGTGATCGTGGACGCGTCGGTGACCTGGAAGTGTCTCGCCAGCCGATCCGCCGTCGCCTCCCCGCACACCGCTTCGAAGTCCGCCGCCTCGTACGGTGCGAGGAACAGGATGGAGGAGTCGCCCTTGTCCCCCGCCCTCGCATGGGCGATGTCGCCGAGCCGTCGCGCGTTCACGGGAGCAGCACCTTCGTCGCGACCGCGTCGCGGTCGATGAGCGTCGAGACGATTCCGACGGTCTCCTTGATCGACGTGGTCACTCCGCCCCCTCCGAACGGTCCGTTCGTGTACAGCGACTCGACCTCGTCGCAGAGGGTGACCGCCGCGTCGCGCTCGAAGGTGCGAACCGACATACGCAGGCGCACCTCGGAGGGACGCCGGTCGGAGTCGGTCCACCACGGCCGGGTGGCGTCGAGGCCCACGTAGCTCACCGACAGCTGCCCGGCATCCCGACCGTGCACACGCTCCCAGCGCTGGGCGACGATGGAGGCGGCCAGACCGGCGCGCTCGACGCAGTCTGTGCCCGAGTATGCGATCTCGGCCACCGCGAGGAACCCATCGCGCACACCCACGCTCACCTTGAGGCTCTCGGGCCGCCCCGCCGGACGCGCCCCGAACACGCGGACCCGGTCGTCACCCAGATCGGTGATCTCCACACCGGCGAAGTCGATCGTCACGTCCGGCGTCTTGTAGGCCGTCGGGTCGTCGATTTCGTAGAGCAGCTGCTCGAGCACCGTGCGGCGGTCGAGCACCCCTCCCGTCGTCGCCAGCTTGGAGTAGACCGCCGACCCATCGGCTTCGACGTCCGCCATCGGGAAGCCGATGTTCCACGGATCGCGGATCTGCTTGCGTCGTCGGTCGGCGAAGTAGCCACCCGTCAACTGGCCCGCACACTCGAGCAGATGGCCGACGAGGCTTGCGTTCGCGGTCGCCCCGAGGTCGTCGAGCGACCAGCCGAAGTGGTGCGCGAGAGGAGCCACGAACAGCGCGGCGTCCGAGCACCGCCCGGCGATGATGATGTCCGCCCCCTGCTCCAGGCCGTGGATGAGCGATTCGGCGCCGATGTAGGCATTCGCCGAGACCAGCCGGTCGCGGATGTCCCAGAGGGTGTCGTCGGTTCCGAGGACGCGTGCCGACTTCAGGTCGAGCAGATCCAGCACGTCGTCGCCGACGACCGCCGCGACGGTGGCGATCAGGCCCAGGTCGTCGACCAGCTCCCTGGTCGCGGCCGCGGCCGCCTCGGGGTCCGCCGCCCCGGCGTTGGTCGTGACGACCGCGCCTGCGGGGAGGAGGTGCGGAAGCGTCCCGGCGAACCGGCGCAGGATGCGCGAGTCGAATCCTGTTCCGGTGCCTTCGCGGCGAGCCTGCTGGGCAACGCCGATGGTGCGCTCCGCCAGGCACTCGAAGGCCATCGCGTCCAGGTCGCCCTCCCGGGCGAGGTCGTCCGCGGGTTGGAGCCTGTCGCCCGCGAAGCCCGCGCCGACCCCGATACGGAAACTGCGTTCGTTCACGGGCGGACCACCCCTTCCCACCGTCGGAGCATGTCCGCGAAGGCACCGGGTTCCACCCGGACCCCGTCGCCCACGCGCAGCACGTCGCCGTCGGCGCGATCGAACGGCGCCCAGTCGCTCCGGCCGTGCACGACGAACTCCGTGACGATGTCGCGCAGGCGCCCGCTGAGTCCCTCCAGGGGATCGGCCCCGTCCCGCCCCTCCGTGCCGTCGAGGTTCCCGAAGAGGACCCGAACCGGGAGGTCGTGGCCGGCGAGCGACCCGTCGGGTTCGTCGATCTGGGCCACCCATGCGCGGCCGCCGGCGGCATTCTGCGCGAGGGCGGCCCTCGCGGCAGGAAGACGGTAGATGAAGTCCGTCAGGATCTGCTCCCGTTTCGCCCCCAGCTCACCGTGGCCGTAGGCCGCGGCGATGCCGGCGGCATCGGCCGCTCCCCATCCCGCGATCTCTGCGACGATGGCCCGATCGTCCGGCGGAGTGAACTCGCTGTCCAGGCCCCTGAGCCCCGCCACCTCGGCGCCCGTCACCATGAGCAGGATCGGAACGCGCTCGGCCCGTCCCGAGCGGATCACGTCCAGCGGATGTGCGGAGAGGACGCCGTCGATGTCGTGATCGAGCACGACCCCGAGCGATTCGGGGACCGGTGCGTTCCGCGCCCCGATCTCGAGCGACCCCACCCGGCGCTGCGCCTCCACGATCGTCTCCGCGCCGACGGAGAGAAGCTCTGGACCGCTCTCGACACCCACGGCCGCCAGCAGCTGGTCGCCGAGTCGCTCCGCCTGCTCCTCGGGCACCAGGCGCGACGCCCCGCCCGAGATGAGGAGAAGCTTGTCGAAGTCCGACCGAGCCTCCGGCACCGCCAGAAGCGCAGCCGACAGGAAGGCCCCGGAACTCTGGCCCATCACGGTCACCTGCGCCGGGTCGCCTCCGAACGCCCCGATGTTCTCCGCGGTCCAGCGCAGGGCGGCGACGACGTCGCGCAGGCCCAGGTTGCTGGCCTCCGGGAGCCCACGATGCACGAGGCTCGCGAACCCGAGCGCCCCGGTCCGATGATTGGCCGAGACCACGACGATGCCCGCTTCGGCCGCGAGGCGCGAACCGTCGAACAGCGGCACAGCGGACGATCCTCCCGCGAATCCGCCGCCGTAGACCCAGAAGACGACCGGCAGATCCACCGCAGCGTCGGGAGCCCAGATGTTCAGCGTCAGGCAGTCCTCCGAGAGATCGAGCCCCTCCGTGAACACGGACCGCTGCTGCATCGGGGACGCGCCGAACCGCTCGGCGACAAGCGGCTCCGGCCACACAGGATGCGCGACGGGCGCCCGGAACCGGCGCTCGCCGACCGGCGGTGAGGCGAAGGGGATCCCGAGGAAGGCGGTCACACCGTCGCCTCGACGGGAGCTCGCCACGTCACCGGCCGGAGCGTGCACGACTCGCTCAGCGGTCATGGACGAGACTCCCCTCATCCGCCTCGCGGGCCTCGCCTCTCCGACCGCCGGGTTCGGGCAGTGCGGGAATGGCGTCGAGGAGCCGGCGCGTGTATTCGGTCCGGGGGGATCGGTAGATGCTCTCGCGGTCCCCCTCCTCGACCAGGTCGCCGAGCAGCATCACTCCGATCCGGTCGCTGACGAACTCCACGACCGAGAGGTTGTGCGAGATGAAGAGGTAGGACAGTCCCAGCTCCTCCTGGAGATCCTTCAGGAGATTGAGCACCTGAGCCTGCACGGAGACATCGAGAGCGGAGACAGGCTCATCGGCGACGATCAGCCGGGGCTCGAGAGCGAGCGCCCGTGCGATCATGATGCGCTGCCGCTGACCGCCCGAGAACTCGACGGGTTTGCGCTCCAGGGCAGACGACGGCAGTCCCACCTTGTCGAGGAGCGCCGCCGCCCGCCGCCGCCGGTCCGCGGAGGTGTGCAGGCGGTGCACCTCCCACGGCTCGCTGACGAGCTGCAGCACGGTCATGCGCGGGTTGAGGGCCCCATACGGGTCCTGGAACACCATCTGCACATTGCGACGGAACTCGAGCAGCCTGCGGCCCTTCAGCCCGGTGGTGTCGACGCCGTCGAAGCGGATCGCGCCGCTGGTCGGACGGGTCAGCTGCGCCACCATGCGGGCGACGGTGGTCTTGCCCGAACCCGACTCGCCGACCAGCCCGTACGAGCTCCCGGCCTCGATACGGAGCGAAACGCCTTTGACCGCGGGGAAGGTCGTGCGCCGCAGCGGCGGTCCGACCACGAAGTCCTTGGTGACATCGTCGACTTCGAGGAGCGCGCTCATGCCGCCGCCCCCTGGCTCGACTCGCGGATCCAGCGGCCGGGCGCCACCTCGTGCATCGCCGTCTCGGGCCACGCCTCCGGGTCCGTCTCGCGCAGATCCCTCAACCACGGGACGCCGGTCGAGATCGAGGGCAGGCGGCGGCGCGTGTCGCCCAGACGCGGCGAGGCCTCGAGCAGCGCCACGGTGTACGGGTGGGCGGGCGCCGACATCACGTCCGCCGTGGGCCCGCTCTCCACGATCTGGCCGGCATACATCACGGCCACGTTCGCGCATGTCTCGGACACCACGCCGAGATCGTGGGTGATCATCAACAGGCTCAGTCCGAGCCGTTGCTGCAGGCCGCGGAGGAGCTCCAGCACCTGCTGCTGCAGGGTGACGTCGAGCGCGGTGGTCGGCTCGTCCGCGATGAGGAGCTCCGGCTCGCAGGAGACGGCCATCGCGATCATCACGCGCTGGCGCATCCCGCCCGAGAGCTGGCCGATGCGGTTGCCGAGGATGTCGCGCGACCGGTCGAGGCCGACGAGGCTGAGGAGCTCCCTCGCGCGGTCCCGGCGCTGGGCGCGGGTCAGGTCGGTGTGGGCGCGCAATCCCTCCGTCAACTGCACGCCGATCGGCAGGACCGGGTGGAGGGCCGACATCGGCTCCTGGAAGATGAATCCGATCGCAGCGCCGGCCAGCTCGCGTCGCCGCGTGGCGCCCATCCCGATCAGCTCCTCGCCGCGGAAGCGTACGGAGCCCGACGGAACGAGGTTGTCGGCGAGCAGACCGGCGATGGCCAGCGCGGTCAACGTCTTGCCGCTCCCCGACTCGCCGACCAGCGCGAGGGTGGAGGCGGCATCGAGCCGGAATCCCACGTCGCGGACGGCGGGGTACGCGCCGTCCGAGCGGCGGGCGGTCACGGTCAGGCGGTCGACCTGGAGGGTGGGTGCGTGCGTGCTCACTGTGCTTTCGCTCCGTACTGGACGCGGGGGTCGACGACGGCGTAGAGGATGTCGACCACCAGGTTGACCAGGATGATCGTGATGCCGCTGAACAGCACGATCCCCTGGATGAGGTTGTAGTCGCGGTTGGAGACCGCGTTGAACATCAGCTGGCCGATGCCGGGGATTCCGAAGATGTTCTCCACCACGACGCTTCCGGAGATCAGACTCGCGCTGAGCAGACCGACCACCGTCAGGACGGGCAGCGCCGCCAGCCGGGAGACGTGCGTGGCGGTGATCCGCGAGCGGTGGACGCCCAGCGATCGTGCCGTGACCACGAACGGTTCACCGACCACGTCGAGGAGCGAGCCACGGGTGATCCGGCTCACGAAGCCGACCTCGGCGAGGCCGAGCGCAAGGGATGGGAGCACGAGGGACTGCAGGTGCGGGATCAGGCCGGCGGACAGCGGGACGTACCCGCCGACCGCGAACCAGCGCAGCTTCACCGCGAACACGATGATCAGGATGAGCGCGATGAAGTAGTTCGGGACGGAGATGCCGAGGATGCCGAGTCCCGTCGCCGCTCGGCCGCTCGGCCGCTTGCGCTGGAAGGCGGCCACCGCCCCGAGCAGCACGCCAAAGACGAGCGCCCAGATCAGTGCGAGCCCCGCCAGCTCCAGCGTGACGCCGGCGTAGCCCGGGATGACGTCGACGACCGGCCGCTGCAGGAACGTGCTGTTGCCCAGCTGGAGGCTGAACATGTCGCCGAGGAAGTGCCCGAACTGAGCGATCAGCGGTTGGTCGAGGCCCATCTGGTGGCGCAGGGCGGCGACCTGGGCCGCAGTCGCCTGGTCGCCGAGGATGATCGACGCCGGGTCGCCCGGTGCCAGCCGGATGAGCAGGAACACCAGGATCAGCGGGACGAGCACGGTCGGCAGCAGCGCGAGCAGGCGTTGGAAGAGGTACCAGAGCATCGGTCAGCCCTCCGTCATTCTCGGGTCGAGGAGGTCGCGCACGTCGTCGATGAGAACATTGGTGGCGAGCACCGTCCCGACCAGCGCGGCCCCCGGGAACGCCCACATCCACCAGGCGGTCGACAGGTAGCTGCGTGAGGCCGCCAAGCTCGCGCCCCAGCTCGGGACATCCGGCGGAAGGCCCGCGCCGATGAAGCTCAGGGCCGACTCGACCAGGATCGCCACCGTGAACACGATCGCGCCCTGCACCAGGATCGGCGTCACGCATGCCGGAAGCACATAGCGCAGCAGGATTCGCGTCCTGCCTGCGCCTGCCGCCCGTGCGGCGTCGAGCATCGGGAGTTCGGCGACCACCAGGGCGGTGCTCCTCACGACTCGCGTCACTCCCGGGAACAGCACGATCACCAGGCAGATGTTCACGGTCACGAGGCCCGCGCCGAGGATGGCGACCATCGCCAGCGCCAGGACCAGGATCGGAAAGGACATCACTCCGTCCACGACCCGCATGACCACCAGGTCGAACCACCGCGACATGCTCGCGAGCAGGGCGACCGCGGTGCCCAGGACCGTGGCGCCGAGCCCGCTGATCACCCCGACGAGGAGCGAGGACCGCGCCCCGTAGACCACTTGGGCCAGCACATCCCGACCGTAGTTGTCGGTCCCGAACCAGTGTGCGGCAGAGGGCGGCTGCAGCCGTGCGGTTCCCTGGAAGGCATTGGGATCGCCGACGAGAAGCGGACCGAAGATCGCGCCGAGCACGACGATCAGCAGGAAGGCCGCCGCGATCATCGCCCCCTTCCGCCGGGCGAGCCTCCGCCACAGTCGACGGGATCCAGTCCGGCGCGCCGCCTCGGCGACACCTCCGGCAACGGGTTCTGCGCTGGTCGGCGCTGCGCTCGTGCTCACTTCGGTCCGCTCCTCATCCGCCCTACTTGGCGGACTTCCAGTAGTTGAAGAACAGCTGGTTGCCGCCATTGGCGAGGCCGTCGGTGGTGTGGACGCCCTTCGCGACGGCGATCGTGCCACCGGCGACCGTGCCGAACTTCAGGAACGGCACGTCGGTGTAGATCAGCGTCTGCAGCTTGTCCCACGCGTCCTTCCGCTCGGACTGCTTCGCGGAGGTCGACAGCGTGTTCAGCAGTGCGTCGCGCTCCGTGCTCTTCCAGCCGCCGGGGAACGTCGCCTGCAGGTACGGCAGGAGAAGCGGATCCGCGTACGTGGGGATCGCCGACGAGAAGATGTCGTACTTCGAGGGGTCGGTGCGCTTCGCGATGATGGTGGCCTGGTCGACCACCTGGAGGTCGATGTTGAAGCCGAGCTTCTTCAGCTCCTGCTGGGCAGGGACGGCGGGGCCGTACCAGGTCGGGTCGTCCTGCGTGGTGTACCAGGTGATCGGCTGACCCGTGTACCCGGCGTCCTTGAGCAGGCTCTTCACCGTGGCTGCATCGTGGACGTTGTAGGCGCCCTTCGTGCCGGCCTCGGTGTGCCAGGTCGTGTTGTCCTTGGTGAAGATGCTCCCGTCGACATCGAAGTTCGACGGGTCGCCGAAGCCGGCCGACAGGATATCCGTCATGTTCAGCGCCGCCTGGAACGCCTGGCGCATCTTCTGGTTCGCCATCACGCCGCTGATCTTGTTGAACACGATCGTCGGACTCGACTGTTTGGCCAGGAGGGCAGCGGACACGGAGGCGTTGGTGGACGCGCCGGCGTAGTCGTCCAGTGTCCCGATAGCCCAGTCCACCAGGCCGGTCTGAACCGCCTGCATGCGAGTCGAGTCGGTGGGCATCGGCTTGAAGACGATCGAGTCGAGGTAGGCGTGCTTGGCTCCGGTCCCGCCGCTCGAGGCGTCGGTCCGGGAGGTGTATCCGCTCCACTTCTTGAGCGTGATCTGCTGACCCGCGACGTTGGAGGCCACAGTGTACGGGCCGGTGCAGTCCAGCTCGGTGAGCGCCTCGGTGGCCGGGCGGCCTCCGACGACGGATGCGGGCATGATGTACGCCGTGGTCAGCAGGGTCGGGATGAGCAGGCTCGGCGAGTTCAGGTGAAGGGTCACCGTGGTGTCGTCGGTCGCGTCTGCCGAGGCGAGCAGGGACTTGAGGATCGAGCCGTTGCCGGGCGTCTGCTCGTAGCGCTCGAGGCTGGCGATGACGTCCTTCGCGGTGAGCGGCTGACCGTCCTGGAACTTCACGCCGCTGCGCAGCGTGAGGACGTATGTCTGCTTGCCGTCGTAGGTCGAGGTGTCCACCAGGACGGGCTTCACCTTAAACGACGTGTCCACGTCGAAGAGCGGCTCGCAGACGTTGCGGGCGACCAGCCAATTCGCCTGGAGCGAGGTGGCGTACGGGTCGATGACCGCGGGAAGGGCCGAGACGGCCACCGTCAGGGTTCCGCCGGAGACGGGCTTGCCGGTCGGGTCTCCCGTCGGAACGGAGGTGGCGGCCGGGGTGCAGCCGGTGATGAGCAGCGCGGCCGTCGCCCCGATCGCCGCCAGAGGCAGCAGCCGGCGGATGCGGCGGTCTCGCGTCAGGTGAGTCTTCATTGCTTCTCCTGTCATTGGCATCTTTGCCTCGGCGACGTGTGTGAATACGTCGTAGCCATTGGATACAGTACATCCAGCCACTAGGATCATGTCAAACGCACCGGCGCGGTCCGGCCCGTTGCGTTGGAGCGAAGGAGTCCGTATGCCGCCAGAAGCGATCGCCGAGTTGATCCGCCAGGCCATCCGCGAGAAGGTGTTCGCGCCGGGCACGCCCCTGGTGCAGGAGGATCTCGCGCAGCGCTTCGGCGTCAGCCGAAGCCCGATCCGCGAGGCACTCCGCATCCTCGGCACGGAAGGCCTGGTCGTCCTCCAGCCCGGGGAGGGAGCGACCGTCCGCCGTCTCTCCCGGGCGGACCTCGAGGAGATCTACGACCTCCGCCTCGCACTGGAGCCCCTCATCGCACCGGCGGTGGTGGCGGAAGCCCGCGGCCGCGACATCGCACATCTCGGATCGCTCGCGGCGACCATGATCTCCGCCGAGGACGTCGACGCGTGGATGCGGGCCAACTTCGAGTTCCACCGTCACATGTACCAGGTGTCCGGGCTCGTGCGCACGGAGGGCATCCTCGCCGGGCTCCTCAGCGCCGTGCAGCCGTACTCGCAGGAGAACATCGGGCAGCTCGGCGGCCGCCAGTCCGCCGACGCGGAACACCAGAGCATGATCGACGCGATCGGCGCGGGCGACGCAGAGGCGCTCGCTTCCCTGATCGTCGACCACCTCCGTGCGGCCAGAAACCGCCTCGCGAGCGCATACGAGACCGTCGAGTCGCCCGACCCGCTGCAGATGCTCCGGGCGACGGGCCGATGACCGGCGGCATGGACAAGACGTTCGCTTCGGCGTCCGAGGCGGTCGCCGACATCCCCGACGGTGCCTCGCTCGCCGTCGGCGGCTTCGGCCTGTCCGGCGTGCCGATCGCGAGCATCCGGGCACTGCTGGCGCGTGGCGTGGGCGGTCTCGAGGTCGTGAGCAACAACTGTGGCGTCGACGACTGGGGGCTGGGCGAGCTGCTCTCCGCCGGCCGCATCCGCCGGGTGATCGCGAGCTACATCGGGGAGAACAAGGAGTTCGCCCGGCAGTACCTCGGCGGCGAGGTGGAGGTCGAGCTCACGCCGCAGGGCACGCTCGCTGAGCGGCTTCGCGCCGGCGGGGTGGGCATCCCCGCGTTCTACACGGCGACGGGCGCGGGCACGGCTGTATCCGACGGCGGCATGCCGATCCGGTACGCGACCGACGGGTCGGTCGCCGAGGAGTCCGCGCCGAAGGAGCTGCGCCCGTTCGACGTCTTCGGCCGGACGCGCGAATACGTGCTGGAGACCGCGATCCGCACCGACTTCGGTCTGGTGAGGGCGGCAGCGGGCGACCGGCACGGCAACCTCCGCTTCGAGAAGTCGACGCGCAACTTCAACCCGCTCGCCGCGATGGCGGCCCGGGTCACCATCGCCGAGGTGGACGAGCTGGTCGAGCCCGGCGTGCTCGGCCCCGACGACATCCACCTGCCCGGCATCTACGTGGACCGCGTCGTGGTCCTGACAGCGGAGGAGTCGGCCGAGCTGCCGATCGAGAAGACCACCGTCCGCCCCCGACCGGAAGGCGCCTGAGCATGGGCCGCACTCGCGATGAGATGGCCGCCCGTGCCGCGCTGGAGCTGAAGGACGGCTCCTACGTCAACCTCGGGATCGGGCTGCCCACACTGATCCCCAACCACCTGCCCGACGGCGTCCATGTGGTGCTGCACTCGGAGAACGGCATCCTCGGCGTGGGTCCGTATCCGTGGGAAGGCGAGGAAGACCCGAAGCTGATCAACGCGGGCAAGGAGACGGTCACCGTACTGCCCGGGGCGAGCTACTTCGACTCGGCGACCAGCTTCGGCATGATCCGCGGCGGCCGCATCGCCACGGCAGTCCTCGGGGCGATGCAGGTCTCCGCCGCCGGCGACATCGCCAACTGGGCTGTCCCCGGCAAGATGGTCAAGGGCATGGGCGGCGCCATGGACCTGGTCAACGGCGCCGAACGGGTGATCGTGGTCATGGAGCATGTCGCGAAGGACGGGACCCCGAAGCTGGTGCAGCAGTGCACCCTCCCGCTGACCGGGCGCGGCTGCGTCGACCGGATCATCACCGACCTCGCCGTCATCGACGTCACCGGCGACGGCTTCGTGCTCCGCGAACTCGCGCCCGGCATGAGCGAACAGCAGGTCGCCGCAGTCACGGATGCACCTCTCGTCAACGGCCTCACCCCGTGAGCAGACCGTGACCACGCGAGCGCCGGCCAGAGGCTGATACCAACGAAGAGCTCACGGCGGGCGGCGGCGCGCGCGTTCGGCCGGACCGTGCGTTCGACGATCGCGCGAAGGGCATCAGGCCGCACCCCGCGGCCACGGGCGCGGAATACTCCCGGCGTCCATGTGTTTACATCGATATAGCCGGGCAATGGAGCCTCGAGGCCACCGATCCACACTTCGAGGAGAACACCCATGTCGCTCACCGACGCCACGCCCCGCCGCGCCGAGACCGCCGCGCCCCTGCTCCCCGCGCTCGCCGAGCGCTGGAGTCCGCGCTCCTTCGACGGCGCCGCCGTCATCGACGACACCAAGCTCACCGCCGCCCTCGAGGCGGCGCGCTGGTCCCCGTCGGCCAACAACTCGCAGCCGTGGCGCTTCATCGTCGCCCGTCGCGGGACTCCGGAGTTCGACAGCATCGCCGCCAACCTCCTCGGCTTCAACCAGGCGTGGGCGGGAGCTGCGAGTGTTCTCATCGTCGCCCTGGCGGAGACCGCCGACGCAGAGGGCACCCCGCGCCGCTGGGCCACCTACGACGTGGGCCAGGCCGTCGCCCACCTCACCATCCAGGCCCGCCACGACGGCCTCCACACCCACCAGATGGGCGGCTTCCAGCCCGACGGCCTCCGCGAGGCGTTCGGCCTCGAGGAGCGCTTCGTCCCGGTGTCGGTGACCGCCCTCGGCACCCTCGGCGACGCCGACGCGCTTCCCGAGCAGCTCCGCGAGCGCGAGCTCGCACCGCGCACCCGCCGCCCCCTCGACGAGGTCGTGCTGGTCCGCGCCTGAGCACCGCCGACGTTCTCGAGAAAGGCCCTCATCCCCTGCGGATGAGGGCCTTCTCCGTGCATGCATTGCGGAGATGTGCGTCGCCATTACGGAATGTGCTCCCGAGACCACTGGCGGTCGACGTGGGCTTGGTAGTCCTGGTGGGAACCCTCGTAGGTCGATCGGACTCCTCGATCGCAGAGGCTACCGAGACTCTCATCGACGAGACATGTTCCGAGCGATCTCGCTCGTCCCTGCGGAGTCTCTGCACGGAGAGGTCATGTGGAGAACAACGAAGTTCGCCTCTGCCATCGCGGTAGCCGTCGTCGCCGGTATCGGCGCGGTCGCCGGCGCTCCTCCCGCGAATTCGGCACCGCCGGTCGAAAACTCGATTGCCCCGGAGGTGCCCACCGGAGCCATCGACGGTCCGCTGGACCCGAGCACCTTCGAAGGAGAAATCGTCGTCGCCGTTCCGTCAGGGCACGAGATCGTTGTGAGCGTGGAGAAAGGAGAGGCACCCGCGGTCATCGCCCAGGTGCGCTCCGATGACGCGGCGGGAGCAGCGCCGACTCGAGGTCGCATGGGGCAATGTCCTCGCCTCTACGCAGATGCAAGGGATGTCCACGGCCGGGGTCGTGGGAGCGACGTATGACTGGCGCGCATAGCCCGGCCGAAACGCATCCACACGGGACGAAAGGACGTGACCACATGAACGCGCGACGGCTCCACCCGAAGGCGGTCCTCTCCTGGGGGATCGCGCTCACGATCGCCGGATCGGTGCTGACCGTCTTCATCCCGAACATCGCGGCGTTCTTCACAAATGCGCAGACTGCGGCGACCGGGGTCGACCAGGGGATCCTCGTGCTGTTCGACCTGGTTTCGCGTATCGTCGGCGGCGTCGTGACTCCGCTCGGGGTCGTGCTGATCGGCGCCGCCGTCGTCATGGCCTACGTGCGTGAACGGGTCCGCGCCTGAGCACCTCCGCCGAAGTTCACGTCGTGGCCCTCATTCGCTCGGAATGAGGGCCACTACGTGAACTTCGGCGGAAGGGGGCGCGCGGCGGGGGCGGGGCTAGGGGCGCACCAGCGTTTTGATGGCGCGGCGCTCGTCCATGGCGGCGTACGCCTCGGCGATGTCGCTGAGGGGGAGTTCGAGGTCGAAGACCTTGCCCGGATGGATGGCGCCGGACCAGACGTCCTGGAGGAGCTCCT
Source organism: Leifsonia sp. LS1 (assembly GCF_020521355.1). Lineage (NCBI taxonomy): Bacteria > Bacillati > Actinomycetota > Actinomycetes > Micrococcales > Microbacteriaceae > Leifsonia > Leifsonia sp. LS1. The sequence continues at coordinate 514,535 of NZ_BPER01000001.1, read as the reverse complement.
CGACGTAGTTGCGCACGGGGGCGACGCCGCCGTTGACCCCGATGTTGGCGTTGAACAGCGGGCGGACGGGGAGCTCGGGGCCGCCGTTCGGGACGCCGACGTAGCCGACCATGCCGCCGGGACGCGCCGAGCGGATCGCCTGGTCCATCGACGCCTTGGTGCCGACCGCCTCGAGGACGCAGTCCGCGCCGACGCCGTCGAAGAGAGCCTTCACGGCGGCGACGCCGGCGTCGCCGCGCTCGGCCACGATGTCGGTCGCGCCGAACTCGCGGGCGAGCGCCTGGCGCGGCTCGTGCCGCGACATGGCGACGATGCGGGAGGCGCCGAGCCGTGCCGACGCGAGCACGGCGCACAGGCCGACGGCACCGTCGCCGACCACGACGACCGTGCTGCCCGCGGTGACACCGGCGGAGACGGCCGCGTGGTGGCCGGTCCCCATGACATCCGAGAGTGTCAGGAGGCTCGGGATGAGCTCCTCAGCGGGATAGGAGGGCGTGGCGACGAGAGTGCCGTCGGCGTGCGGCACGCGCACCCGCTCGCCCTGCCCGCCGTCGGCGAAGCCGCCGACCTGGTCGTTGGCACCCCACCAGCCGCCGTGCAGGCATGAGGTGCTGACGCCGTTGCGGCAGTTCACGCAGGTCATGTCGCAGTCGTAGAACGGCGCGATGACGAAGTCGCCGGGCGTGATCGTTCGCACGTCGGGGCCGACGGCCTCCACGACGCCCACGAACTCGTGACCGATGCGACGGGGCTTCGGGGTCGGGGCGATGCCGCGGTAGCCCCACAGATCGGAACCGCACACGCAGGCCGCGACGACCCGGACGAGGGCGTCTCCGCCGGTGGAGAGGACGGGATCGGGGACCTCTTCGAGACGGACGTCTCGCTCCCCGTGCAGAACGGTTGCGCGCATGGGACGAGCCTACGCCCCGCGTGCGAGCCGCTCCGGCGTCGCCGTCGCGTGCGGTTGGTTGTCGGGCCGCGCTCAGACGCCGCGCACGCGCCGCCGGACGACCAGCGCCGCGCCGAGGCCGAGCAGGCCGAGCGCGAAGAGCAGCAGCGGCGTCGCGTCGAGCCCGGTGTCGGCGAGACCCGACCCTCCGCTCCCGGCCGTGGAGCCGCCCGAGCCGGAACCGCTGCCGGAGCCTCCCGAACTGCCGGTGCCTCCCCCGGCCGTCGGCAGCAGGATGTCGGTGCGCAGCACGTGCGTGCTGCCGTCCGGGGCCGTGCCGAGCGCGACCAGCGAGTGGGCGCCCTCGTATCCGGACGGGATGACCACGGTCAGGCTCGCGGTGCCCTGCGCGTCCGCAGGCACCACACCCAGCGTGACCGGCAGCGAGTAGAGGCCGAAGGTCACCGGAGAGTCGACGGCGAAGCCATCGGCGACGAGGGTCACCGTCTGTCCCGGCTTCACGTTCGACGGCACTCCGGCGAGCGCCGCGTCCGCCGTCGGCGGCGTGAGCGGCAGCGCGAGCACGGGCGCATCGGCGAGGACGAGCGTCAGCGGGCGCGTGACGTCCGGCGCCCCCGGCGCCTGCGCGGTGAGAGTGAGCGAGACGGAGCCGGCCGGGTCGGTCGTCGTGCCCGTGAGGCGCGCCGTGCCCCCGGCCCCGGAGGTGAGCGTGAGTCCGGAGGGCACCGGGCCGGAGATCGTGACCGCCGTGACGGCCGGGTAGCTGTGCCCGGTGCCGAACGACACGTCGACGGTGACGCCGCGGGTGACGCCGACGCTCGCCGGCCCGCTGAAGACGGCGGCCTCGACGACGGTGACGACGAGTGTCTGCGTCGTGGCCGGGGCCACTCCGTTGCTCGCCGTGATCTGGAGGCTGTACTCGCCGCCCGACCCGGCGGCGGGGGTGCCGCTCAGCACGGCCGTGCCGTTGCCCGTGTCGGTGAAGGAGAGGCCCTGCGGCAGCGCTCCGCTCTCGGTCAGCGCGACGGCCGTCGGGTACCCGCCGGCCGTGGCGACCGTGAACGAGCCTGCGGTGCCCGCCGTGAACCCGGCCGTCGCGGCGCTCGTGATGACCGGTGACTCGGCGACGGTCAGGGCGAAGCCCTGCGTCGCGTCGGGCTGATAGCCGTTGGAGGCGGTGAGCGCGAACGAGTGCACGCCGGCCGATCCCGCCGGAGCGGTGCCCGCGAGGGTGCCGCTCCCGTCGCCGTGGTCGGTGAGCGTGAGCCAGGCCGGGAGGCCCGCTGCGGTGATCGCCGCTCCCGGGAAGCCCGTCGTGGTCACGGGGAAGCTGTGCTCTGCGCCATCGAGGAGGAAGGTGGTGCCGGCGGCGCTGGTGAACGCGGGCGTCGTGCCGACGCTGAGTCGCGCGTCGGCCGAGACCGATCCGGCCGTGTTGGAGAACGTGACGCGGTATCGGTTGCCGTCGTCGCCCGCTGCCGCGGTGAACGAGTAGCTGGGGGAGGTCGCGCCCGCGATGAGCGCCCAGGACATGCCTCCGTCGATCGAGACCCACCACTGCGCGCCGGGCGCGGGGAAGCCGGAGGCGGCCGCGGTGAAGACCACCGGGGCGCCGACCACGACCTTCTGGTCGGCGGGCGCCGTCGTGACGACCGGGGCCTCGCGCACGGTCAGCGCGAGGCTGCCCGAGGCGGCGGGTGCGACGCCGTTGGCCGCGGCGACACCGAGAGTCGCGACGCCGCCCGTGCCGGTCGGGGTGCCCGAGATCGTGCCGGTGCCGTCGCCGTTGTCGACGTAGGAGAGGCCCGCCGGGAGACTGCCCGTCACCGAAACCGCGGGAACGGGGTAGCCCCGGTCGGTGGTCACGGTGAAGGCGAAGGGCTGGCCGATGGTCGCGGTGGCGATCGCGCTGCTCGTCAGGACGGGCGCCTCGTCGATCGTGAGCGTCAGGGTCTGCGCGGCGGCAGGGCCGATGCCGTTGCCCGCACTCAGTGAGAGGGTGCGGACGCCTCCGGTCTTCGCGGCGGGCGTACCCGCGAGCGTGGCGGTGCCGTCGTGGTTGTCGGTGAAGCTCACGCCGGAGGGCAGCTGCCCCGTGAGCGTGATCGGGTCGGGGGTCGGGCGTCCGGTCGTCGTCACGGTGAACGATCCGGCCGTCCCCGCGACGAACGTCGCGGTGTCCGGGCTCGTGATCGCGGACGACTGGTTCACCACGTAGGTCAGCGCCTGGTCCACGGTGCCGCCGGCGTTGGTGGCGCGCACGGTGACGGCGTAGTCCTGCGCCGCACCCGACGGGGTGCCGGAGATCGTGGCGGTGCCGTCGTGATTGTCGGCGAACGCGACACCAGTAGGCAGGGAGCCGAGAAGCGAGAGCGCCGGTACCGGGTACCCCGTCGTCGCGACGGTGAAGCTGCCTGCGGTGCCGACGACGCCGGTCGCGGTGGCGCCGGTCGTGAACGCGGGCGGCGCGTACCGTGCGACGGCGGTGGAGGCGGTACCGCCGTCGAGGGTCGCGGAGACGGTCGCCGTGCCGGGCTGCAGGAGCGTGAGGGTCGCGGTGGCGGTGCCGCCCGAGATCGCCGTGCTCGACGGGCTGATGCCGCCGGTGGTCCCGGTGCGTGAGAAGGCGACCGTTGCGCCGTCGAAGGCGCCGAGGTCGGCCGGGGCCACCGCACCGCCCTGCGAGTCGGCGAGCAGGCTCGCGGTCACGACCGCCGTGCTCTGCGGCGGGACGATGGCCGCCGGGGAGGCCGTGACCCCCAGGGTCAGGTAGGGGGCGGAGGAGACCGTTCCGCTCACCGCGTCGCATCCGGCGGCGGCCGGGCCGCCCGGGCACCCCCACCAGCTGCGGCTGAGGTCGACGGTCCCGCTGAGCTGCTTCACCGCGGGCGCCGTGTTGCCGGTGATGCGGTTGTAGTGGCCGGTGAGCGAGCCTCCCGAGACGGCGATCGCCGACCCGGTGCCCGACGGGTTGCCGTTGCCGCTGAACGTCGATCCGGTCACCGAGAGGGCGCCGTTGTCGAGCCAGAGACCGGCGCCCGTGAACGCTGCCGTGCCGGTCGGCGCGTTGCCGGTGAACCGGGTGGAGGAGATCGACATGGCCGCTCCGCCGTGCGGGTCGCTCACGACGACGGCTGCGCCGCCGGTGGCGCCGGAGGACGTGGCGGTGTTGTTCGAGAACGTGCTGTCCTGGATGTTCAACGTCTCGCCGGAGGCCGCGCCGGTGGCCTGGTAGAACAGGGCCCCGCCCGAGGCGATGCCCGACGAGTTGCCGTCGAAGGTCGTCGAGCGCACGTCGAGCGAGCCGCCGATGAACTGGACGGCCCCTCCCGGGTTGGCGGTGGACGCGACGGCGGCATCCGTGTTCGCGCGGTTCCCGGTGAAGAGCACGCTCGTGACGGCCAGCGAGTCCGCGACGGCGGCGTTGCCGGAGCCGCCGATGATCGCCCCGCCGCCGTAGACGTTGTCGACACCTCCGCGGATGGTGACGTGGTCGAGGGCCACCGCGATGCCGCCGACCTGCTGCGGGTCGAGCGTCATCACCTGCTCCGTGCCCGAGCCGACGAGGACGGTGCCGCCCGTCGACTGACCCGAGATCGTGACGCTCGTGCCCGGCTGGGAGCCGACCTCCAGCGCACCGTCCGGCAGCGCGTAGGTGCCGTCCGGGAGGGAGACGGCGGTCGAGCCGCCGAGGTTCGAGGCCACGCAGAGCGCGGCGCGGAGGGTGATCGGGCTGCCCGGGTCGGTCACGCTCGGGGTGGTGCACGCGTCGTTGACGTCGGCGTCCGCACTGCTCGCCACGACGAAGGTGCGATCCGCCGCCTGCGCGGGAGCGGCGATGCCGACGCCCAGCAGGGCCGCGATCACCGCGGCGACCGTCGCGGAGGCGACGAGAGGGAGACGACGAGCGGACGGGCGATGCATCGGGTTCGGGCTCCTCGCCGGGCTCGGGAGATCAGGCTTTCTCGATGCTAGTGGGCAGCCCATACCGCGCGTTGTCCCCTCTCTAAGGGCCAGAGCAGCGCAACGGGGATGCCCTAAGCTCGCATCCAGGCTGCGCGCCACCCGACCGGTGCTCAGCATCCAGAGAGGACAGCCGTGCCCGAGGTGTCGCGTCGTGCCGTGATGGCCACCGCCCTGGGCGGTATCGGCCTCGCCGCGCTGGCCCCTGCCGCTCCCGCGTTCGCGCACTCCGTCTCCGGGACCATCGCCTCGTCCGCCACAGGCGGCACCGGTGCCTCCGGCCTCGCCGAACCGGTCCGCTCGCTGTTCTCGCCCGCCGTCGGTCACGCGTTCACGGCCGCCGACGGCGACCGGACCCTGCGTCTCGTGCTCACCGCCGTCGAGGACCTCCCGGGAGCCGCGTCCGGCGACGAGCACCGGTTCGCGCTGCTCTTCTCGACCGACGGCTACGCGGCAGTGGACGGCACCGTCACGCTGAGCCGCGCCGGCGCTCCGGACGTCGCGCTCTTCGTCACCCCCATCGGCCGCCCGGGACTCTCGCGCACGCTGCAGGCCGTCGTCGACCGGACGGCGTGATGGCGCTGCTCACGGCCGGGCTGCGCGCGGCGACTCCCGCCGACGACCCGTTCCTGCGGCACCTCTTCCTGGACAGCCGGCGCGCCGAGTTCACCGGCCTCCCCGAGAGCCAGCTCGACCCGCTGCTCGCGATGCAGTACCGCGCGCACGCCGCCGACCGCCGCGCGCGCCACCCGCGGGCCGAGACCTTCGTCATCACCTCCGCGGACGAACCGGTGGGCTCGGTGACCGTCGACCGCGACGGCGGGCGGATGCATCTGGTCGACATCGCCGTCCTGAGCGCCCACCGCGGACGCGGCATCGCGTCCGAGATCCTGGGCGAGCTGGTCCGCACGACTGAGCACGCGACGCTGACCGTCTGGCGGCTGAACACCGGCGCGCGCCGGCTGTACGAGCGCTTCGGCTTCCAGGTGGTCTCGGAGCAGTTCGGCTACCTCCTGATGGCGACCGAGGTCGACGGATGAGCGCGACCCACGCCGACTGGGCCGCGGCGGCCGGCGGGCCCGTGCGCGCGACGGCCCCCGACGGCGCCGGCTTCGACCTGCGGCTCGTGGAGGTCTCCCCCGCGCGGGAGACCGACGGCTGGGTGGCGTACACGGTCCGGTTCGAGAGCGGACCCGACCTCCCGCCCGAGCAGCAGACCTACGAGATCGTCGCCGGTGCGGTCGCCGAGCCCGTGTTCCTGGTCCCGACCGGGCGCACCGCGGACGGGCTCGCGCTCGAGGCCGTCTTCGCCCAGGCCGCGCCCCGTGCGCAGGAGGAGAGCTGATGTCCCAGCCTTACGTCGGAGAGATCCGCATGTTCGCCGGCAACTTCGAGCCCGCCGGCTGGCTGTTCTGCCGCGGTCAGCAGGTTCAGATCTCCGATTACGACACCCTGTACGCGCTCATCGGCACCACGTATGGCGGCGACGGCGTGAACACATTCTGCCTGCCCGATCTCGGCGCCCGGTTCCCGGTGCACCAGGGGACGCTGAACGGCCGTTCCTTCACGATCGGCGAGACGGCGGGGGTCGACGCGGCGACGGTGAGCATCCCGCAGATGCCGAATCACACCCACACCCCGGTCGCGGCGGCCTCGCCGACGACCCCGAGCGCGTCCGGCGCCTACCTCGCGGGATGGGCCGACGCGCCGTACACGTCGGCCGCGCCCACCGTCGCGCTCGCCCCGCAGCAGCTCGGCCCCGCGGGCGGTTCGCAGCCGCACGAGAACCGCCAACCCTACGTCGCTGTGAGCTTCATCATCAGCCTCTACGGCGTCTTCCCGTCCCAGACCTGAGCCAGGAGCCGCGATGTCCGATCCCTTCGTCGGCGAGATCCGCCTCGCCAGTTTCACCTTCGCCCCCAAGAACTGGGCGCTCTGCAACGGTCAGTTCTTGCCGATCAACCAGAACCAGGCGCTGTTCGCGCTCCTCGGCACCAACTACGGCGGCAACGGCCAGACGACGTTCGCACTGCCCGACCTGCGCGGGCGGGTGCCCGTCGGCATCGGTCAGAAGTACACGGCCGGCATGGTTATCGGCGAGACCGCGCACGCACTCACGTCGGCGGAGCTGCCGCCGCACACGCACCCGGCCGCCGTCGCGGCCTCGGCCACGATCACCACGCCGACCGGCTCGTCATACCTCGCGCAGCCGGGAAAGGCGGCGTTCGCCCCGACGCCCACCACCTCCCTCGCCGCCGCCGCCGTCTCCACCACCGGCCAGAGCCAGCCGCACGAGAACATGGCGCCGTACCTCGTGGTGTCGTACATCATCGCCCTGACCGGCATCTTCCCGTCACAGAACTGAGGCCCGCATGTCCGACGCTTTCGTCGGCGAGATCCGTCTCGTCGGATTCGCCTTCGCCCCGACCGGCTGGGCGTTCTGCCGCGGCCAGCTCATCCCGATCTCGCAGAACACCGCCCTGTTCTCGATCCTCGGCACCCAGTACGGCGGCGACGGCAAGTCCACGTTCGCGTTGCCCGACCTGCAGGACAAGACGGTCATGGGAACAGACCAGAACGACTCCTTCCCGGTCGGCACGACCGCGGGAACCGAGGCGGTCTCCCTCCTGACCACCGAGATCCCGTCTCACACGCACGGCGTCCTCGTGGCTCCGACCCCCGGCACCACCAGCAACCCGACCAGCGCATCGCCGGCAATCCCCCGCGTCGGCCGCGTGACCGAGGCCGCCTACGGCACGACCGGGACGATCCCGCTCGCACCGACGGCCTTCGCGGTGACCGGCGGCGGGCAGCCGCACAACAACATGCAGCCGTCGCTCGGAATGAACTACATCATCGCGCTGCAGGGAGTCTTCCCGCCGCGCTGGTGACGGCGGCGGGGGCTTCGCTGTTCAGTTCGGCGAGAGGGAGAAACAACCCTCCCGACCGCCCTCAGCCCTAGAGTGAATGCGTGTGGCGGTCTCAGTATGTGCGATTCCGTTCGACGACGCCGAATGCTCAGGGTGTGCACGTCGGAGTCTTCGCACTGGCCAACGGGCTCGCGCGCGCCGGGGTGCTCAGTGAGGACGAGTATGCGCACTGGAGACGCAGCAATGACTGGTTCGAAGCAGCCTATCCGGAGCCGACGGCGACTGACCCGTCCGCCTACGACCGTTCGGTGAATCCCGGAGCGGTCGCTTGGTTCAAGCTCTCCGCCGTCCATCTGATCGAGAGGACCGAACTCTACGCCGAGCTCCTGGACGCACATCAGGTGGCGTGGGAGCGGGTGGAGACGTCGGACCCGGGCCGCATCGTGCACGAGGACGACGTGCAGGTGATCGCGGTACCCCGTCCCGGAGAGACGAATGGCCCGTCGAGGTGACCGGTGGGGCGAACGGAACGCTGGTCCCGAGTGTCCCAACGAATGTCGCGAATCGGAACCAGCGCAGTCTCTTTCGATCGTGCACGGAGTGCATCGGATCGCCCACAATGATCAGCGCTCGCTGCATGCTCAAACGCGGGAAGATGCCGAGAGCCCGAATTCGCGGATGAGTTCCCGCCTGTAATAGCCGCCTGTAATAGCCGCTCGGCGAGCGAAGATACTGCTGACGGGCTCGGAGTCATGACCATCCAGTTCCGCAAGCAGGATTCGCTGATCCCGAGGTCATGCGCGGTCGGACCGACAGGGTTTCCCTGGGCAACGAGATCCAGGGCTCGAGGTCGGAACTCCGGCGGCTGGGCAGCAGGAATCTCACGGACTCCTTCCGAGACGATCATCGCCTCAACTCAGGTGTCCGGGAAACCGGGTCAGGCTCACCGTGCAGCCCCGTCTGGCTCGGCCAAGGTTGTGGTGCCGCCTTGGCTGTCTAGGTGCGTGACCGACCCGTACCGGGACGTTCGCGTCAAACTGACAAGACCACGCAGACGACTACTCCCACGACCGCAATGAAGACGGCCGCCCCAAGGAGACTCCGTACTAGCTTCCTCACGCGAAGACCACTCAAAAGAAGTCCCAATAGCCGACCCTTGTGTCGATCTCATTGATGTACTTCGGCGGGAGCCATTTGAGCGTGGGCTCACGCATGAGGGGCGACAAGACGGTTCGACAGAGCGTCACAATCATGTTGTAGTCGACCCATCTGATCCACCCGCGTAGGGGAACTTTCGCCCAAAGCCAGAGAAGGAGGACTAGCCACAAAAGGAAAGCGACCGGAACGACGACCCATAGGAGGACGGATCTCAGCAACCCGAGGGCTACTCCCCCGGCGAGTCCGGTGTTGGCGACGGGCGGCTTCACGCGATTCCCCAATCCAGTCAGTCCAGTATGTGATCGTTGGTCCGCCCGGTGCTCGAGACGAGATAGCGATCGCACTGGTCGTAACCGATTGTTCGGCTCGTATCGAAACGGGGCGCCCGATTCACTGAGCTGCCTGAATGCGTTTGAGCGCTGTCTTGAGTTTCTGACGCTTGTACGAGTCTTGTTCCGCATCCAACCGTTTCTGGATCGGGGCCTCTGCACTGGGCTCACGCAGAAGCCCCAGAGCTTGGGCCGCCCACCAATACACGGAGTCGGAGTCATCGAGGAGCAATTCCATCAACACAGGAACGCTCTTCTCCCGTTGCCTCTTCCAGCGCCCCAGGGCCTCAGCTGCGGGCAGGCGCGCGGAACCATTCGCTGGGTCCGAGGCGACGCGAACAAAGAAGTCCGTGTCCGACTCCTTGGCCAGAGCAGCCAACGTGGAGACAAGCCGGAATCGGGTCGAATCAGGGTCGGGGTCGTCCTCGGGTCGGATTCGCTCGAACTCCTCGAGGAGGGCCTGTTTGCCTTCCGGCTGCGCCCACTTCTCCCCCAACAACACGACGACTTCGGACTTTGCGCGGCGATCGTCAATGCGTGGGAGCCACCTGATCAGGATCGGCACGGCACGACGGTCTGGATGAAGGGCTACCTGCTGTATCCACTCGGGAATCGGGATACCAAGGGCACGGAGCTCCTGCAGGAGGCCGGACGCCGATGCGTAGTAGGACTCGAGGTTGTGTTTAGCAGCACTCAACTGCTTGTACTGCGCGTCGAGATTGCCGCCCTCCTTCGGCAACTGATAATCCGCGTATCCCAGCTCGACGGCGAGAGCGAAGACCTCGTCAAACGTCACCAACCGGTGAACCCCCTCTTGATTCCGATGTTGTCAGTTTGACCGAACCGCATCAAAGGTCCCGAGAGGCGGGTGCCAATCGCGGGCCTCACCACGTTCGATGGGCTCGGAGTGGGAAGCCTGGCACTTACTCATCCCTCGCCGTCAGGAAAACTGGTGAGGAAATCGGTCGCAAAGTCGTCCGGATAGCCGACACCTAAGTCGGTCAACTCAATCACGTACGACTTCGTCCTGCGACCATCCGTGACGACCACGACAACAGTGTCTGCCAAGCGCGAGATCCTCTGGTAGCCCAACTGTCTCCCCATGCTGGACAGCGGCTCGGTGTAAGCAAAGAGATCGTACACAACCTCGTTCCAGAGCTCGTCGAAAGCCGTCAACACTCTTGGGTTCGGCGAGACCACCTCCAACACGACGTCAAGCCCACTGAACCGGTCACCCGGGTCGGCATCAACAACAACCACGACCGCGTCCGCCTCATTTCGCACCTCGTGAATGTGCCTCGTGAAGCTGTCGTCATAGTACGCACGCGCGAGAACCGCTCTTATCCGGCCAAGCCCTTCAGCAATGTCAACCATTGGCCTTGTTCACCCATTCCGGGCACCGAATCATGCCCTCACAAAAGGAAGTGACAACGCCCATCTTGTTTATGAGCTTTTGCTCTGCGTTGAACCTCAAGTTGATCTTCTTTCCACCGGGGCGGTCGTCTTCGGCCTCTTCCACCATCGCCCGGGCGGACTCCCTACGATCCGCCACGGCCAGTAGATCGACGCCGATCGGGTGCGCCACGAGGTGGATCGCCTCGCCGCTGCCGGGATCCTCCCACGACCACGAGAAGGGGGGCGCACGGCATGCCGCCGTGCACCCCCCTGCGTCGCTGCGCGCGGTCGCTGCGGCCTACTCCCGCACGGCCTCGACCGTCAGCCGGTCGCCCTCGGGCGCGAGGTCGACGCGCACCAGGTCGCCGTCGCGGATCTCGCCCGCGAGCAGTGCGGTCGCGAGCCGGTCGTCGATCTCCCGCTGCATCAGCCGGCGCAATGGGCGCGCCCCGTAGATCGGGTCGTAGCCCCGCTCGGCCAGCCAGGACCGGGCGTCCGGCGTGACCGCCAGCTCGAGCCGGCGCTCCGACAGCCGCGTGGCCAGGCGATCGATGTTGAGCTCGACGATCTCGCCCAGCTCGTCCTTGCCGAGCGCGGAGAACACCACGATGTCGTCGAGACGGTTCACGAACTCCGGCTTGAATGCCTGCCGCACCTGCTGCAGCACGGCCTCCTCGCGCTCCATCTCGTTCAGCGTCGGGTCCACGAGGAACTGGCTGCCGAGGTTGGAGGTCAGGATGAGGATCGTGTTGCGGAAGTCGACCGTGCGGCCCTGACCGTCCGTCAGGCGCCCGTCGTCGAGCACCTGCAGGAGGATGTCGAACACCTCCGGGTGCGCCTTCTCGACCTCGTCGAGGAGGATGACCGAGTACGGACGGCGACGCACCGCCTCCGTCAGCTGGCCGCCCTGCTCGTAACCGACGTAGCCGGGAGGAGCGCCGACCAGCCGCGAGACGGCGAACTTCTCGCCGTACTCGCTCATGTCGATGCGGATCATCGCCTTCTCGTCGTCGAACAGGAAGGCGGCGAGCGCCTTCGCGAGCTCCGTCTTGCCGACACCGGTCGGGCCGAGGAAGAGGAACGATCCGGTCGGACGATCGGGGTCGGAGATGCCCGCGCGCGTGCGGCGCACCGCATCGGCGACCGCGCGCACCGCCTTCTTCTGTCCGATCAGGCGGCGGCCGAGCTCCGCCTCCAGGTGGAGCAGCTTCTCGGTCTCCCCCTGGGTCAGCCGGTCGACGGGGATGCCCGTCCACGCCGCCACCACGGCGGCGATGTCGTCGGCCGTGACCTGCTCGTTCACCATGCGCGGGTGATCGTGCTCGGCCTGCTCGGCCTCCGCCAGCTCGCGCTCGATGTTCGGGATGGTCTCGTACTCGATGCGCGATGCCTCCTGATACCGGCCGTCGCGCAGGGCGACGTCACGGCTCGTCTTGGCCTCGTCCAGCTGTGAGCGCAGTGCGCCCACCCGGTTGAGCGCGGCCTTCTCGGCGCGCCACCGGCTCTGCAACTCCTCGAGCTCGTCCTCCTGCGCCCGCAGGCGCTCCTGGAGGGCGGCGAGGCGCTCCTTGCTGGCGTCGTCCTTCTCCTTCTTGAGGGCGAACTCCTCGAGCTTCATCCGCTCGACGACGCGCTGGAGGGTGTCGATCTCCACCGGAGCGGAGTCGATCTCCATCTTGAGCCGGGAGGCCGCTTCGTCGATCAGGTCGATCGCCTTGTCGGGCAGTTGCCGGGCGGTGATGTAGCGGTTGGAGAGCGAGGCCGCGGCGACGAGGGCGGAGTCCTCGATGGTGACGCCGTGGTGGGCCTCGTACCGGCCCTTGAGGCCGCGCAGGATGGCGACCGTGTCCTCCACGCTCGGCTCGCCCACGTAGACCTGCTGGAACCGGCGCTCGAGCGCGGCGTCCTTCTCGATGAACTCGCGATACTCGTCGAGCGTCGTGGCGCCGATGAGCCGCAGCTCGCCACGGGCCAGCATCGGCTTCAGCATGTTGGAGGCGGCGACGGAACCCTCTCCGCCGCCCGCACCCATGAGGATGTGGAGCTCGTCCACGAAGGTGATGATCTCGCCCTCGGCGTCGTTGATCTCCTTGAGCACGGCCTTCAGCCTCTCCTCGAACTGGCCCCGGTACATCGCACCGGCCACGAGGGCGGAGAGGTCGAGCGAGACCAGTTGCTTGCCCTTGAGCGAGTCGGCCACGTCGCCCGCGACGATGCGCTGCGCGAGCCCCTCGACCACGGCCGTCTTGCCGACGCCGGGCTCGCCGATGAGCACGGGGTTGTTCTTGGTGCGCCGGGTCAGCACCTGGCTGACGCGACGGATCTCGGCATCCCGCCCGATGACCGGGTCGAGCTTGCCGCTCTTGGCGATCTCCGTGAGGTTGACGCCGTACTGTTCCAGCGCGCTCTTGGCCTCCTCCTGCGAGGAGGGCGCACCCTGCATGTTCGCCATTCCGTGTCCTTTCGAGAGGTGGCAAAGTTGAGTCTACTAGGCTCAACTTTGAAAGGCGAGGGGGTATTCCGGGTCGGAACGGAATCGGCGCTATCGGTGGCCCTCCGTAGCATGGGGGCGTGATCACCACCGTCGCCGTCTCCGGCTACCGCTCGCTGCGCGATCTCGTCCTGCCGCTCGGGAGGCTGACCGTGGTCACAGGGGCCAACGGGGCCGGCAAGTCGTCGCTTTAGCGTTCGCTGCGGCTCCTCGCCGGGTGCGGGAAGGATGAGGTCGTCGTCGCGATCGCCCGCGAAGGCGGTCTCGATTCCACCTTGTGGGCGGGACCCGAACAGATCGGACGCGCGGTGCGAGACGGGCGCGCGCCTGTGCAGGGCACGGTGCGGCGCGGACCCGTGGCCCTGAGGCTCGGGGTGCAGCTCGACGACGACGGGGACGGCCTGGGCTACGCACTGGATCTCGGATTGCCGCAGATCACGAAGTCGGCCTTCGCACGGGATCCCGAGCTCAAGGCGGAGACGCTCTGGACCGGGGGTGCACCCCGACCATCCACCCTCGCGGCCGAACGCCGCGGCGGCCACGTGCGCGTGCGCGATGACGACGGCGGGTGGACCGAGCTCGGCCGCACGCTACGGCCGTTCGAGAGCCTGCTGACGGAGGTGATCGATCCGGTCCGCGCACCCGAGGTGCTCAGGATGCGGGAGCAGCTGCGCTCCTGGCGGTTCTACGACCACTTCCGCACCGACGCGAGCGCTCCGTCCCGTCTCCCGCAGCTCGGCACCCGGACTCCCGTGCTCTCCGCCGACGGCGTCGATGTCGCCGCAGCGGTGCAGACCCTGCGCGAGCTGGGCCGCGGCGACGCGTTCGATGCGGCGATCGACGATGCGTTCCCGGGCAGCCGCGTGGAGGTGGCGGTCGACGGTTCGCAGTTCTCCCTCAGGGTCCGCCAGCCCGGACTCCTGAGACCGCTCGCCGGCCCCGAGCTCTCCGACGGCACCCTCCGCTATCTGCTCTGGGCGACCGCGCTGCTGAGCCCGCGGCCTCCCCGGCTCCTGGTCGTCAACGAGCCGGAGACCAGCCTGCATCCGGACCTGCTCCCCGCACTCGGCGCACTCCTCGTCGCCGCCGCGGCGGACGCACAGACCGTCGTGGTGACGCATTCGCAGGAGCTGCGCGCCGCGATCGAACGGGCCGCCGAACGGGGCCCCGCGGAGACTCTGCGCTACGTCGAACTCGAGAAGCGGCTCGGCGAGACCGTCGTCGTCGGCCAGGAAGGGCTGCTCGACCGACCGTCGTGGCACTGGCCGAGCCGCTGACGACGGCGCCCCGGTCGCCGCGGTCTCCCGCAGCGCCGGGGCGCTCGACGTTCCGGCCGGGGCCGGTGCGGATCAGTGGGTCAGGAGGCGCAGACCTTGCCGACCTCGGTGAAGGACTCGGTGATGGCGGTGGCCTTCTCGCCAACCTTGCTGGCATCGACGGAGGCCGGGTTCTGGACGGCGTCGTGCAGGAAGGTGGCGTAGTCGTCGATGGCCGCCGCGGCCTTGTCGACCGACGCCTTGACCTCCGGGTTGCCGACCTGGTCCTTGATGGACGTCATGGTCTCGTTCATCTGGTCGAAGAGGGCGAGGGCCTTCTGCGGGTCGGACATGGCCGCACTGGCCTCGCTCTGCATGGACTGGAGCTTCTGCAGGCCGGCCCGGACGGCGGTGCAGGCATCGGCCTTCGACTGGTCGGCCGACACCTTCGCCTCGGCCGAGGGCTTCGACGTCGAGGATGCGGACGTCGAAGCGGTGTCGTTCGACGCTCCGGCCGAACAGCCGGTGACGGCGCCTGCGACGGCGACGACGGTGACGGCCGCGAGCGTGAGACGGGTGGTGAGAGTTCGCTTCATGATTCCCCTAGTTGACGCGGCACGGGCTGCCGCACGTTTCCCCCTGCGGTTGAAGAGGCCGTGGGTCACCATAGCAAATCCACAGGAACAGGCGGGGTGCACGACTCCGTCGACCCCGGCCGGCGCGCGCTGTGTACCCTGACGGTGATGATCGATCCGATGGACCTCCACATCGTGCTGATGGACAGCGCGTCGGCGGCGGCGCTCGCCCAGATCCTGCCGCTGCTCCTGCTCACGCTCATGGTCGAATTCCGGCGCGTGGAGGTGCACCATCGCGGCCGCGTGCGGGTCACGCGCCTGCTCCTCGGGATCTTCTTCCTGGTGTTCGGCGTGATCGAGACGGTGCTCGTGCTGTCGATCGACGGGACCTTCATCCCCTTCCAGTGGAGCGACCTCGCCGCCGCCCTCGTGATCTTCGGGCTGCTCGCTCTGCTGTTCTGGCTGTCGATGCTGGACACGCCGCGCCGCCGGTCCGCCCACGCGGACGACGAGGACGTCGACTAGCGCGACGACGCGGCCGACCGCTCCCCCGCCGCCCGCCAGCCCGCCTGCCCTCCCTACTCGTCCGCGTCGAGCCGCTTGCCGCGCATGACGATCAGCGGGTCGGGACGGCGCACCACCGACGGATCCTTGCCGTCGTAGTCGAACTGGCTCAGGAAGTAGCGCATCGCGTTCACGCGGGCGCGCTTCTTGTCGTTGGAGCGGACGATCGTCCAGGGGGCGTGACGCTTGTCGGTCCGGCGGAACATCTCCTCCTTCGCCGCCGTGTACTCGTCCCACCGGTCGAGGGAGGCGATGTCCATCGGCGAGAGCTTCCACCGGCGCACCGGGTCGAGCTGGCGCATGGCGAAGCGCGTGCGCTGCTCGGTGCGCGAGACGGAGAACCAGAACTTCGTGAGATGGATGCCCGAGTCGATGAGCATCTTCTCGAAGGCCGGGGCCTGCGCCATGAACGTCTCGTACTCGTCGTCGGTGCAGAACCCCATGACGCGCTCGACGTTGGCGCGGTTGTACCAGGAGCGGTCGAACATGACGATCTCTCCGGCGGTCGGGAGGTGCTGCACATAGCGCTGGAAATACCACTGCCCGCGCTCGCGGTCACTCGGCTTCGACAGCGCGACCACCCGGGACGTACGCGGGTTGAGATGCTCCGTGAACCGCTTGATCGTGCCGCCCTTGCCGGCGGCGTCACGGCCCTCGAACACGATGACCGCCCGGCGGTCGTTGTCCTCCAGCCAGTACTGGAACTTCAGCAGCTCGACCTGCAGCTGATACTTCTCGATGTCGTACTGCTCGCGGCTCATCCGCTCGGAATAGGGATACCCCTCCTGCCAGGTGTAGACCGGGTTGCCCTCCGGGTCGATCAGCTCGGGGTCGGGGGTGTGCCCGCCCTGCACGGTGTATCCGGTGGCGCGCAGATGCTCGATGTACTCGCGCAGATCGGTCGCGGGCGTGTCGTCGGCCATCGTTCCTCCTGGTCGTCGGTGAACCGGAGTGTACGCGGGGAAGATGTACGGACGGTGGCGCGTTCGAGGCGCGTTCGAGGCGCGTGCGAGGCGCGTGCGAGCGGGGCGGGAGCAGGCGCCGGTGCGTGCTCAGCCGCGCAGATCCGCCAGCAGCCGGTCGAGCTCCCGCTGCAGGGCGGTCCTCCCCCGCACGTCGAGCGCCCCGAACAGCGGCTGCAGTGCGTCGCGCACCTCGTCGGCTCCGGAGCGGGCCAACACGTGGCCGGCGTCCGTCGCCTCCACCTCCACCGCCCGGGCGTCGGCGGCGCTCGGCACGCGACGCACCAGACCGCGGCGCTCGGCCCGCTCGATAAGACCGGAGACCGTCGACTTGTCGAGGCCGAGCAGCTGCGCGAGCTGCGCCATCCGCGGGCGGCGGTCGCGCAGCACTCCGAGCATCCGCAGCTGGGTGAGCGACAAGTCGTGCTCGGCGGCGACACGGGTGAGCACACCCATCACGACGAACGAGGTCTGGACCAGCGCATCCACCAGGGGGTCGTCACCGGGTGGGGTGTCGTCGTCGCTTCTCTCGCTCATCCTCCGAGCCTACTTGACAAAAGTTGGTAGTACCAACGATTATGGAATGGTTCGCAATGCAAACCAATTGGAGGAGCCATGCGCGCCGCAGTCGTCACCTCGTTCGATTCCCCGCCCGAGTACGCCGAGTGGCCGGAACCGGCCGCATCGTCCGACGACTCCCTCGTCGTCGACGTGCTCGCCGCCGCCCTGCACCCTCGCGTGCGCTCGCAGGCGGACGGCAGCCACTACACGAGCACGGGCGACCTGCCGTTCGTCCCCGGCATCGACGCCGTCGTACGCGACGCGAGCGGACGCCTGCGCTACGCCCTGCTGCACGAGAGCGAACTCGGCACCTTCGCCGAGCGCACCGTCGTACCGCGCGAGGCGACGGTGCCCCTCCCGGACGACATCGACGTCGCCCGGGTCGCCGCCGCGATGAACCCGGTCATGTCGTCATGGGTGGCGCTCCGTCGCCGGATCGCGTTCCAGCCCGGCTCCCGTGTACTCGTCCTCGGCGCGACCGGCAACGCGGGCCGCCTCGCCCTGCAGGTCGCCCGCACGCTCGGTGCGAGCGAGGTCATCGCCGCCGGTCGCGACGCACACCGCACGGCCTCCCTGCTCGGCCACGGAGCGGACACGACCATCGGGTTCGACGAGCTGTCGCGGGCGGCGGACGTGGACGTCGTCCTCGACTACGTCTGGGGCGCCCCGACCGAACGGGCTCTCGTGGATGTCGTCACCGCCCGCTCCGACCGCAGCCGACCGCTCCACTGGGTCGAGATCGGCTCCGTCGCGGGCCCGACCGCGAGCATCCCGTCGGCCGCCTTCCGCGCCGCCCGCCTCGACCTCGTCGGCAGCGGCATCGGATCGGTGTCGGCCCCCGAGTTCGGCGCCGAGCTGCCCGCCATCGCCGAGGCCGTCTCGCGCGGCACCTTCGACGTGGAGGCGCGCCCGGTGCCGCTGAGCGACATCACCGCCGTGTGGGCGGAGGATCCGGGCGCGGCGGGGCGCGTGGTGTTCGTGCCCTGACCGGCGGTCGCCGTGTGCCCTCGGCACTGCGACCGCGGCGCCTCGGGACGAGCGCGGTCGGGCGCCGCGGCGCAGACGTCCCGTGGCGAAGCGCTCACGGAGCGGACGCGCGTCCCGCGATGTCGGCGTTCGTCGAGGCTGCGCGTTCCTCGCGCGCCAGCACCCAGGTCGCCCGGGCCGCGGTCGTGCCGGCAAGGCGGAATCCGAGGCGTCGGGCGAGGCGTGCGGACGGCGCATTGGCACGGTCGATCACGGCCGTGACGAGCACGGCGCCGAGCCTCCCGAATGCCAGGTCGAGCGCGGCGTCGGCCGCCTCGGTCGCATAGCCGTGGCCGCAGCGGTCGGAGCGCTGCAGCCACCCGATCTCGACGCTGCGCGTCTCTTCCGCGAGCGTCCGCAGATGCAGGGAGACATCGCCGATCACATGACCGTCCAGCTCCACGGCGAGCGCCAGGAAGTCACCCACCTGGCTGAGGACCGTGTGGTGGCGGCGCGCGCGGAGATGGTCGAGAGCCTGCCGCTCGGTCCGCTGCGGCCAGCCGAGACCGGCGCGCACGTGGTCGTCAGCCTCGATCGCGAGCCAGTCGACGGCATCCGATACGCCGTATGGGCGCAGGAGCAGCCTGTCGGTACCGAGCACCGGGGCGACCACGGGGTCCTCGAGCGCTGGACCGCGCAGCAGACGAGGGCGGTGCAGTGTCAGAGTCATCTCTCGCCGTCCTCCCCGCCCTCGAGGCGAGGCTACGACGGCGCGGATAACAATGGGCTGCCAGGGGGAGCGGGTGCAGTGTGAAGGCTCGCAGCCGCGCATAGCCTGCGTGGAGGCGAGCCTCGGGCGGCTCGCCGGGCGGGCGATCCAGGGGGCGCATACTGCCGCCCTGCGTGGTCGAGAGCGGCAGAATGCGACCCCTGCGTGCGCCGGTGGGCGCGGATGCTCAGGGCGCGCGCGAGGCCGTGACCGTGAACTTCGGGTTGCGGGCGATCTGCCGGGTCGGACCGACGGTGCGCTCAAGGGCGGGGCGGTACCCCAGGTGGGAGTTCCACACCGACCACAGCTCGCCGCCGGGTCGGAGCACCCGCGCGGCGTCGGCGAACATCCGGTGCGCGATCCCCGTGTGCACGGCGCCGCCGATGTGGAACGGCGGGTTGAGCACGATGAGATCGGCGGACGCGCTCGGCTGGGAGCCGAGGCCGTCGTCCCGCACCACCGAGACCCGGTCGGCGACGTGGTTGGCGGCGGCGGTCGCCCGCGCGGACGCGACCGCGGCGGCGGACTGGTCCGTCCCGATGACGCTCAGCCCCGGGCGCGCGGTGGCGAGGGCGGAGGCGAGCAGACCGGTGCCGCAGCCGAGATCGATCGCCGTGCGCGCCTCCGGTACCGCCTGCGGCAGCACGCTCAGGAGAAAGCGGGTGCCGATGTCGACGGACGCGCCGGCGAACGCCGCCCCGTGCGCACACACCCACAGGCCGGACGCGTCGTCGAACGCGCGCTCGGGCCACCGGTCGAGCACGGTCGCGGCGGCGGGATGCGGCTCCGTGGCGGTCAGGACCCGGGCCTTCTGCCGCGCGAGCGACACCTGGACCGCGCCGAAGACCTCGGCGAGCACGCCGTTCATGGCCACGCTCATGTGCTTCAGCATCCCGCCGGCGAACACCTGCACATCCGGCCGGGCATGCTCGGCGATCAGCGCGGCGATCTCTGCGAGCGCCTCCAGGCTGCGCGGCAGCCGCAGGAGCACCGTCGTCGCGCCGCGCACCAAGGATTCGTCGAGAGGGTGGTGCGTGTAGATGCCGGTGGCGGGGAGGTCGAGGGCGGTTGCCAGCGCGACGGCGTTCTGGTCGAGGGCACGCTCGCCGGTGAGCGGGTCCTGGTGGACACGGACGTCCCGCGCACCGCGCGCCGCCGCCGCCAGGGTGAGGGCGCCGTAGGCGTCGCCGATCACCGCCAGGCCCGGGCGGAGCACCGCGTCTCCCGCCGTGTCGGCCAGCAGCCGGTCGGCCGCGTCCGAGGCGAACAGATTGGGCGCCTCCACGTCGGGCCGGCGCCGCAGCTGCTCGTACGGGAACATGCACCCAGTCAAGCAGACCCGCCCGTCACCTCACCCCGCCCCCTTCTCCCACCCGGTGATTCCGGAGATCTGTGCGGCCGGGCGCAGCATCGCCGGAGTTCCGGTGATTTCGACGGTGTGGCGGGCACGGCCTCCGTAGCTCCGGTGTGCTCGGCCGACACGCCGCCGGAATCGCCGTTCGTACGGAGGTTCTGCCCACTCCGGCTCACATCTCCGGAATTGCTGGGTGGGGGACTGGGTGGGGGCAGGCTCACGCCTGCGCGGGGACGGCGTCCTCCTTCTCGGAGAAGTCCATGACGGGGGGCTTGCGGCGGAAGCCTCGGGTGAGGACCGCGAGGTAGATGACGCCGAGTGCCATCCACGAGAGACCGACGATGAAGGTGGTGGCGGTGAGGGAGGTCCACAGCCAGACCGTGAGCAGGAAGCCGATCGCCGGGAGCAGACCGTAGCGCAGCCACTCGCCCGCCGTCGGCTTCTCGCGGCCGCCCTTCGGGAAGAGGTGGTGGCGGATGACGGAGAGGTTGACCATCGAGAAGGCGGCGAGCGCGCCGAAGGAGATCATGGTCGCCGCCACGTCGAGGGTCAGCACGAGCGACAGCAGCGACACGATCGACACGGCGACGGCGGCGACCCACGGGGTGCGGAAACGCGAGTGGAGGGTGCCGAAGATCCCGGGCAGGACCTTGTCGCGGCCCATCGAGTAGATGATGCGCGAGACGCTGACCTGCGTGGTCATGCCCGAGCCGAACGCGCCGACGACGTAGACGGCGACGAAGAACGAGGTGAGGAAGGTGCCGCCGACCTTGGCCATGAGGTCCACGCCGGCGGAGTCGACGTTCGCGAAGTCGCGCCAGTCGGGGAAGACCAGGGCGCCGAGCCACGACACGACGATGAAGATCGCGCCGCCGATGAGGGTGGTGAGGAGGATGGCGCGGGGGATGTCGCGCTTCGGGTTCTTGGCCTCCTCCGACAGCGTGGAGACCGCGTCGAAGCCGAGGAACGACAGGGCGAGCACGGCGGCGCCGGCGAAGATCGGACCGAGGCCGCCGGAGCCGGGGAGGAACGGCTCGATGAGGCTCGGGGTGCTCGATGACGGGTTCGTGGCGAGCTCCTTGATCGCGAGCACGGCGAACACGACGACGAGCAGCACGGAGAGGGCCACGATCGCGACGTTCAGTTTGTTGACCAGCGTGATGCCGAGCACGTTGAACAGCAGAACGAGCAGCAGCGACGCGAGCGCGAAGACCCACTGCGGGACCTCTGGGAACTGCGTGTTCAGGTACAGGCCGATGAGCAGGAAGTTGATCATCGGGAGGAACAGGTAGTCGAGCATCAGCGTCCACCCGGTGAGGAAGCCGATGTGGCCGCCGAACGACTGCTGCGTGTAGGTATATGCGGAGCCGGAGACGGGGAACGCGCGCGCCATCGCCCCGTAGCTCAATGCGGTGAAGAGCATGGCGACGAGGGCGACCACATACGCGGAGGGGAGGTGGTTGTCGGTCGACTTCGTCACGATGCCGTACGTCGTGAAGACCGTCACGGGCGCCAGGTAGGTGAGGCCGAACAGGATGAGGGCGGTCGGCCCGAGAGCGCGCTTGAGGCGCGGCTGGGCGGGCAGGTCGGTCGTGGTCATGGTGCTGCCTCTCTGATTCGAGTGGTGCATTCGGGTTCGTGCGGGGAAGGAGGAGCGGGTCGGCTCTCAGGCCCGGCGCACGCCTGCGACCCAGGCGCCGAGTACGGCGATCGAGCGCAGGTCGTGCGGGTCGACGGCGCGGGGATCGCGGTCGAGCCAGACGAGGTCGGGCGCGGCGCCGACGATGAGCTCGCCGCGGGTCGCCTCGGCGAAAGCCTGGCGGGTGACGCCGGCGGAGTACGCCTCCAGTGCGTCGGGCAGCGCGATGCGCTCGGCGGGGGTCCATCCCGCCTCGGGCACCCGCGCCGCGGTCTGCCGGGTGACCGCGGTCGCGATCCCGGGCCGCCAGTCGTTGTCGCTGACCGGCCAGTCGCTGCCGAAGGAGATGTGAGCCGTCTCCAGCAGCGTACGGATGGGGTACTGCAGCTGCTCGCGCTCCGGCCCGAGGCGAGGGAGCGTGAGGTCGAGCATCATGGGGTCGAGCTGCGCCCAGAGCGGCTCGAAGTTGGCGGTGACGCCGAGCGCGGCGAACCGCGGCAGGTCGGCCGGGTCCGCGAGCTGCACGTGGGCGATCACGGGGCGGCGGTCGCGCGGGCCGTTCGCGCGCTCGACGTGCTCGAACACGTCGAGCGCGGTGCGGCAGGCGGCGTCGCCGATCGCGTGCAGGTGCAGCTGGAAGCCGAGGCGGTCGAAGGTCGCGGCGGCCTCGGCGAGCTGGGCGGCCTCCCAGTTCGGGAGTCCGCGGTCGCCCGGGATGTCCGCGTAGTCGGCCAGCATCGCGGCGGTGTGGTTCTCGACGACGCCGTCGACGAAGACCTTGACCGTCGCCGCGGTGAGCAGGGGGTCGCCCATCTCCTCGACGCGTCGGCGGGCCTCCACGAAGCCGGGCACCTGGTCGCGCCAGCGGAACGGGTCGGCGCGCAGGGCCAGGTTGACGCGCGTGGAGAGCAGGCCGCGTTCGGCGGCGGCGAGGTACGCCTCCACCTCGGCCGGCTCGACCCAGGCATCCTGGATCCAGCTGACGCCGAGGGCCGCGTACTCGGCGGTGGCGAGGCGCAGCGCCTCCACGCGGTCCTCGTGCGTGCGGCCGGGCTCGACCGGTACGAGGAGGTCGACGGCGCCGGGCTCCTGCAGGATTCCGAGCGGCGTCCCGTCCGGGCGGCGCGGGATGCGGCCGAGCGCCGGCTCCGGGGTGTCGGCGTCGATGCCCGCGCGGCGCAGCGCCTCCGAGTTGACCCAGACCGTGTGGTAATCCCAGGCGCGCAGCACGACCGGGCGGTCGGGAACGGCCTCGTCGAGCCAGCGGGCGTCGAACATCCCCTCGGGGGCGAGGGTCGCGTCGTAGCTGCCGCCGTAGATCCACTCCTGCTCGGGATGCGCCTCGGCCCACTCCTTCACGCACGCGACGATCTCGTCGACGCTGCCGCACGACCGCACCTGCGGCCCGAGCTTCTCCAGGCCGCCCTGCAGCGGGTGCGCGTGGCCGTCTCCGAACGCGGGGGCGAGGACGCCTCCGGCCAGGTCGATCACCTCGCCCGCGCCCGCGCGCAGCGCCAGGGCCTCGGCACCGATCGCGGCGACGACACCGTCGACCACGGCGACAGCCTCGGCTTCGCGCGCATCCGCACGGTAGCCGGAGAGGATCCTCCCGTTGACGAAGACCGTCGTGCCCATCGCACCTCCGCAGTCCGACGCCGCAAAATGAACGACGTTCTTTTATTTCGTCAGAGACTAGGGCACGATCCGCGCGAGGGGAAGAGCAGGACCGGAATTCGTGCGCACCGCGGGGGTTAGGGTGTGATCGTGCCCCAGCCTCCGAGCGACACCCGCGCCGATCGACCGGCCCGTCGCGTCGGCCGGCCGACCACCACGGTGCTCACGCGCGACCTCATCGCGGAGGCCGCACTGCGCCTCCTCGACGAGGGCGGCACCGAGGGGTTCACCATGGCCCGGCTCGCCCAGACCCTCCGCGTGCGGCCCAGCGCCCTCTACAACCACGTCGACGGCAAGGAGGACGTCATCGCGGGCATCCGGGAACTCATCAGCGACCGGATCGATGTCAGCGCGTTCGCGACCGAGCCCTGGGACCGGGCGATGCTGCACTGGGCGTACTCGTACCGCGTCGCGTTCGCCGGGCATCCCCCGACCATCGCGATGCTCGCCACGATGCCGCTGCACGGCGCGCTGCGCACGATGCGGATGTACGACACGGTCGTCACCGCCATGGCCGCCGCGGGATGGCCCGAGCCGGAGGTGCTGCCCACGATCGTCGCGGTCGAGTCGTTCATCCTCGGCTCGGCGCTCGACGCGGTCGCCCCGGGGGACATGTTCGACCCGACCGGAGCGGAGGCGGAGGTGCCGGCGTTCGCATCCGCGTACAGCGCCCGCGCAGCCGCCGTCGGGGACGCGCCTCCGGCCGACGGCGCCTTCGCGATCGGCCTGCACGCGCTGCTCGACGGCCTGCGGGCGCGCTACGCGACCTTCGCGCGCTGACCCGGCGCCGCACTGCCGCAACGCTGCGTCGCCGACACAGGGGTCGCGAACTGCCGCTCTGCGCGCGGCGAAGCGGCAGAATGCGACCCCTGTGCCCAGGGGCGGTTCGCACTTGGGCGGACGCCGCGACCACGGAGGAATAGCTCGCTGGATACGGCAAAGTGCCAGCGATTCGGCACATGTGTCCCACAACACTATTGGCCCAGCGGCGCGCGGCTTGGAGGCGGCGATCGAATCAACGCCGATTCGCGTCGCACTGAGCGGCGTCATAGTGAAGGAGAACTCATGACAACGTCGTCCACGATCGGCTGGCAGACGGGCTACACGAACATGCATTACCAGTGCCCGTGAGTGCTGAGTCGGCTCGACCGACACCCAGATAGACGCTCCCGGAGCGGGAGAGCCGAGGGGGAGCGACACCATGCCGCCCCCCACCCCTGAGGCGACTCTCACCCGCTCCGGCAGAGTTCTCACCTCGCGCTCGTCGTCCTGGCGGGGCCGGATGCGGTGGTGCACCTAGGGTGGAGGCATGGGGACCCTCGCCTGGCTCAGCCTGGCGCTCGCGATCGTCTGCGCGTACCCGGCGTGGCGGTTCGCTCGGCGCGCCTGGCGATTCCGTGCGCGTCCGACCGTCATCGCCGTGATCGCGACGCAGGTCGCGGCGCTCGTCGCCCTCCTGCTCCTCGCCGCGCTGACGCCGCGCCCCGACCTCGGCGGTCTCGGCTGGTTCGCCGTGGGCCTCGCAGCGTCGCTGTTCCCGCTCGCGCTGGGCCACGCCGTCCAGAGCACGCGGCTGCGCGCGGTCGCCGTCGCGCTCGCGGCCATCGCCGGGCTGCTGACGGCGGGCATCGCGGTCATCGCGGTCGCTCCGGCCTTCTCGACCGTGACCGTCGCCGGCAAGCGCGTGCCCGTCACCGCGTCCACGCTGGTCGACGGCTACCAGCTGGCCGTGCACATCCCGCCCACCGCGTCCGGCTTCTCCTCCCGCGATGCGCACCTGTTCGTGCCGCCCGGGTGGATCCGCAATCCGTCGAGCACGCGCCCGGTCGTCATCATGATGATGGGCCAGCCGGGCAACCCGACGCTCGGCGCGACCCTCGACGCCCTTCACTCGCTCGGAGAGGAGAGGCTGGACGACGCGCCGTTCGTGCTCGTCGTCGACCAGCTCGGCGCCGTCGACAAGAACCCGCCCTGCAGCAACACCTCGGCCGGACAACTCGAGACCTTCCTCACCGAGGATGTGCCCGACTGGGTGAGGGCCGAGCTCCCGGTCTCCGGCGACCGCGACGACTGGGCCGTGGCCGGGTTCTCCCACGGGGGCGAGTGCGCCGCGTACCTCGGGGCCAAGCACCCCGACCTGTGGGCGAACGTCATCGACATCTCCGGCCCCGACAAGCCGGGCGAGTATCGTTCCGACCGCACGCGGGCGAAGTACTACGGCGGCAGCGAGGCCGAGTACGAGAAGTACTGGCCGGCGAAGGTGATGGCCGCGAGCGACTACACCGACCACCCCATGCGCGGGATCTTCGTCGCCGGGGCAGCCGACCCGCACTTCCGCCAGCAGGTGGAGGACACCGCCACGGCAGCCGAGAACGCGGGCTGGAAGGTGACCTACTGGGCGGTGCCCGGAGAAGGCCACTCAGGCCCCACGCTGACCAAGGGCCTCGCCACCGCGTACAACCAACTGATCCCGCTGTGGCTGAAGACGGGCGCGATCACCAGCGGCGACCGCTTCCTCTGTCAGCCCGACCAGCCGAACCGGTCGTGCGGCGTGACGCAGGTCGCCGCCGTCGCCGGCACAGTCGCCATCGCCGACCTGTCGACGCTCGCCGTCTTCCTCGGCGCCCAGCTGCTGCTGTTCTTCACGCGCCGACGCATCCCCGCCACCGAGGTCGACTCCGCCACCTGAACGGAGGAAGCGCATAGGCCGCTGAACGAGCTTGCATGAGGCTCCGTCCTACGCTCGCGTCCGCGTACCGGAAAGGCGATCCTAGCTCCGCTACCGGAATAGGGCGCGATGTTGCGGCACCGAACGTCTCCTCCCTGGCCGCTCAACGAGCGGCGCGATGATCTGTCGAGATTGCGCCGGCATCATCACCGACCTGGGCTGCGACCGATGCTGGCAAGGAGGCGAACGCATCCGCTCCGGGCTCTGCACCAGCTGCGTCCTCACCGATGACCTGACCGCGGTCCTGCACCCGAACGATCCGCCAAATCTGCGACTGCACCGCCTCATCCGCGAGCTAGCCACCACGGCCCGACCACAAAGCATCAACACTTGGATGCGCGGCGCCACCGCCACGGAGTTCCTCCGCCGCATCGGACAGCGAGGGCTTGCCCCGTGCCACGGAGCGTTCGACCGTGAATCTGCCTCTCGCACGCTCGAGTCCCCGCATAAGCGCAACGCTCCAAACCGTCTGGGGCGCGGAGACGGTGAAGATCCATGCGCTGTGGTCGCGAGAAAGCTGCCAACCTGTCACCCAACGCTCAGGGATCGGAATCGAGTCGGCCGCGGGTCGACCCAGGCTCGTCCCCGCCTTCCACAATGCTTCGGCCTGAGTCCACTGCTCGATTTCGCGGACCGGAACCCCACTCCAGACAGAGGCGCGCGCGAAAGCTCGCAGGCGGTCTCGCCGGGTCTCGATATCGATCCCGCATGCCACTACCGACCGGACGACCATGGTGAGGCCGACTGTTGTCGACACGGACCATGTCGCCTGGCATTTCGAACACTGCCAACGAAGCTCTCGTGTCCGGACAGGGGCGCAAGAGGACCCGCTCGGGCACACGCGCCAAGCGGCAGCTTCCGACAGGGCCTGACGGCCAGATCCGCCGAGCTGTCGACCAAGACTGTCGGTGCGACCCTTCTCCACGATGTTCCAGATTTCGACGCACACCCCGTCAGGCGTGGTCAGTCGCGACGACCAGCGACTGATAGCTGCCTCCCACTTCGAACGACGACACGAGAACGCGGTGCACTGGCCCTCCCGCTCCGCTTCGCGCCGCGTCGACGAGCGCGAAACCGTTAACGTCGGTACTGTCGACCCCCCGCATCCAGATTGCCTGCAGAACGCCGAGCAGTGCCGACGAAGCTCCGGCATCGCCGAACAGGCTCTTTGGTGCTGACAGCCGGGCACCGGACAGGCCGGCAGCTTCGAGCGCACGACGCTCCACATCGTCGGTCACTGCGCGGCCGCACGCAGCGGCAACCACGACATCGATCTTGTCTGCGGGCACTCCCGAATCACTCAGCGGCGAGCTCGAACGACCGTGCCCAGCCGTCGCCCGACGTGTCGAGGCGGCCGACACCGCTCGCGTCTCCCGTCAGCCCGAACCCCTCGATCCGGCCCAGAACGGGCGCGCGCGGTACGACGTCAGCGGCTTCGAGAAGGATCGCGACGCCCGCTCCCCCGAAGACCTTGCCCGAGGCCTCGAACGGCAGGCTGCGATCGCGACTGAG
Source organism: Leifsonia sp. LS1 (assembly GCF_020521355.1). NCBI lineage: Bacteria > Bacillati > Actinomycetota > Actinomycetes > Micrococcales > Microbacteriaceae > Leifsonia > Leifsonia sp. LS1. The sequence goes on along the minus strand of NZ_BPER01000001.1, from coordinate 486,859 downwards.
GTAACCAGGGATGCGCGCGTATCCGGCCAGCATCGCCGAAGGTGCCTCATCGGCGCTGACCACGAGCACGCGGTCGCACGAACCGTTCTCGATCAGACGAGTGGCGAAATGAAGCGCAGTGATGCCACTCGTTCCACCCGCGCAAAGCGTGGCCGTGGGGCCTTGCAACCGGTTGAGGATCGCGACGTGACCGGCGGCCGCGTTCATCACGGTGTTCGGGAACAGCCGCGTGTTTCCCGAGCCAGCGGTCAGCAGCTCACGCTGGAACGCCTCGACGGTCGCAATTGGTCCCGTCCCCGTCGCAAAGATCAGGCCAGTACCCGCAGCTTCCTCTCGTGTGAGCCCGCGATTGCGGAGCGCATCCGCAGCCGCCACCGCGGCCCGCCGGCCGAATGCATCGATTCGACGCAGGTGTTGTGGGTTGATCCCCCGTTTCAGAACGGCATTGGGCACGTCCGCGACCGGGAACTCACCATACCCCTCGACCTCGACACGCTGCTCGCCATAGGCTGCCGTCGAGGTACGCAGGCACTCTTCCACCGCTGCGGAGTCCGCCGCGGAACCGGCGATCGCGGCCACCGCGGTGATGACGACGGGACGTTCGGCGGGTGCGACGGCGCGGCCACGTTCGTCTGGTGTGCGCAGCAGCAGAGCCGCGTTGTTCCCGCCGAAGGCGAAGGAGTTCGACAGGGCGACTTTCAGGTCGACGGGGCGCGCCCTGCCGGGGACGATGTCGAGGCCGAAACGCTCGTCGATCGGCGTTCCCTCGGGCACTGCGGTCGGGGGAAGCATCTGCTTCTGCAGCGCCATCACGGTGACCACCGCCTCCACGGCGCCGGCCGCACCGAGGGTGTGGCCGATCATCGACTTCGTCGAACTGATCGGCGGAGCAACTCCCTCGCGCAGATGAGAGATGGCCTTGGGCTCGACGCTGTCGTTAGCCGGCGTACCGGTGCCGTGGCCGTTGATGTAGTCGACTTCAGCCGGGGAACGCCCATCCATCTCGAGGGCTGCCACCATTGCGCGGGTGGCTCCGCGTCCCGTCGGATCTGGGGCAGTCGGATGATATGCGTCGGCGCTGAGACCGTAACCTCCAACGACACCGAGTATGGTCGCTGCGCGCTCTTCCGCGACCGAACGACGCTCGAGCACGACAATGCCGGCGCCTTCACCCAGGTTGAGACCCGAGCTTCGGGTGTAGGGAGCGCACGCCTCCGCGTCGAGTGCTCCCAGGCAAGAGAAGCCTCCGAAAGAGAAGTACGCCAGGGGGTCGACTCCACCCGCGATGACGACCTCGGCTGTGCCGCCGCGGATCAACTCGACACCGTAGGCGATCGCGACAGCACCGGCCGCGCAGGCGTTCGACTGCACGCCTCGAGGACCAGCGAAGCCGAACGTCTCAGCAATGTAGTCGCTGACCGAATGCAACGTGTAGTGCCGGAGCAACGATGCGTTAGCTGAGCGCAGCCCCCGCCTCAACCACTGCCGCTGGAACTCCTCGCCCGAACGTGCACCGCCCAGGGACGTACCCAAGGACACGCCGATCCGTTCGGCCGCGTAGCCCGACGCCGCCAGACCGGCAGCCTCGGTTGCCTGCGCGACGGCATCGGCGACGATGTCGTGACAACGGTCGACGGCCTTCGCTCGCGGCGGGCGGACTCGTGGCGTCCAGCTCAGCCCGTCGACGAGCTCGCCCGCACGATCTGAGATCAGCCCTTCGACAGGCACGATGGAGGCCCGGCGGATTCCGGAACGACCGGCGGCGATGGATTCCCAGTTCTCGGCCGGTGTGACGCCGATCGCGGTGAGGAGGCCGAGCCCGGTGATGACGATATCTTCCACGGCTACTCGATGCTCTCGACCCACGAGACCGGGTCGATGGTCGGCCGGGCGACGGTGCGGAGCTCCGCCGAATTCGCGACAAGGCTGAGCCCCGGGACATCGAACGGCTTCTCCAATAGCGCGAGCGCGATCATGGTCGGCTGGCCCACGCGTGGGGCGACGAACTGCACCCTCCCGACGACACGGTTGCCGTAACGCACCTCGGCACCTTCAATGACGTCCTCGGAGGTAAGCACCGCGACCAAGCGTCGACTAGGCGCGTCCGCACGCTCGATTCTTCCGCAGAACGGATCGTCTCGCTCCATTCCGGCCATCCACGCTGCGCCAGCTTCGTACACATCGACACCGTCGAACTGAGGGCCGAGCACCGGGTGATTCGCTTCGACGCGGGCGCGAATGATGGCATCCATGCTGCAGGGTTCGCCGCCGACGTCGGTTGCGAGCGAGGTGAGCCACGACAGCAGAGCGTCAGAATCCGCTTCCGCCACGATCAGGTAGCCGTATTCGGCCGTGCCGCCCGTCCGGGCGAGGAAGCCCGGCGACGACGCCGGAGGAACGTCGACCCGACGCCATTCGTTGAGAAGAACAGCCGCTATATCCTCGTCGGGGACGTCGGCGACAGCGCGCCACGACCGAGGGCCCTCGATCGCTGCAGCGGACCAGCCCGGCAGCGGCCTAATCGTAACCTCCCCGATTCCGGCAGCATCGGCTCGCGCGGACAGGTCGGTGATGACACCGCCCTCCGTGTCGGAAAGCAGAATGATGCGGGACTCATCAATGATGCACAGGATCAGATCGATGGCGTTACCCGCCTCGTCCAGCGCGAGGCACTCGGCGACGGTACCCGGCTGGGCATATTCGGTAGGACGGGCAAGCACTAGGTTCAGCAGCTGTTGACGGCCCGGGCCGGTCAGCTCGACCAGTTGGGTGCCTCTGGGGTAAGTCGCGGCCGTCTCCCGAATCGCAGTGTATCCCTCTGTTGCTTTCATTGATTCTCCATCTCGTGGTTTCGTCGGTCCATCGGAGCGGTCGCGGGAGCGCCGTCCAGATTCTCGGTGAGCGTCGAGAGCATTGAGCTCACGAGAGGGAGCGCTGATGCCGATTCCCCGAGTGCTGCTGTCGCGCGACGGTCGGGATTAGCGCCGAGCTGCGCCTCGAAGGCTGACGCGAGCCGATTCCGCTCGAAGACTTCGACCCGCGCGACGCTCTCGAGATAAGGGTTGTCGCGGAGGACCGGAGCAAGTTCGCGATGCCAGCCGAACGGATTCACCAGGTACGGGAAAGCCCAGCCCGGATATCGGTGCTCCAACTCCTGATCGATCTCGTCTGTGGGATCCGCTTCGCGCTCGACGGAGTTCGTCAATGCCAGCACCGGAGTGCCGAGAGCAGCAGCCTGCGCCATCGCACCCGAGATTAGGTTGTCGGTCGCGTAAAGATCGGCGGCAGCGATCACATCCGTGAATTGCTGGCTATTCAAGCGGCCGAGGCTGCGCACGTCGACGCGGGCAGAGCTCTCGTCCGCACGATCTCCGGACGCGATCTCGAGAAGGGTAACTCTGTGTCCGCTCTCGTCGAGAGCACGTACGAGCCGCCGCGTCCGGAGCCGCTCGTAGATGCCGTGCCGCTCTGCGCCTCGCGCCAGCTGCGCGAACGCAGCGGAGGCCCACCCCGACTGCGCGATCACGACGAGTCGGTGATCACCCGGCACGCCCAGCCGCTCGCGCAGCTGCGTGGCGGCGACCTCGGCACGCGGCCTCTCTGCGTAGAGTGCAAAAGGGTTCTGCGCATGCCGTGCTGAGGCGACCGGCACTGGAGTCAGGACTGGAACTCCGTCCGGGACCGCTGGAACGGCAACGCTCGGCGGCAACCAATGACGGAGACGATGCGCACCGTGGACGCCGGCTACGGCGTACTCAACCTCGCGGCCGGACGCGAACTGCAGCGAGTCGATTGCCACGACAGGGAAACCGGCGTCGTAGACGGATTCATAGTCGATCGACGACCGCTCGAGAGCGGGATTCGCATGATCCGCTAGCACGAGAAGCCCGGGGGCAATGAGGCGGAGGAGATCGCCCAGCCAGCGTCGGTTATCTGCACTCCGCCGTGGGAAGACGTACTCGGGGAACCCCGCAGCGGCGGCCAAGCCCTCGAACACGGGAGGCACGATGTAGACCGCACAGCACCCAAGGTCGCGATGCAACTGGCGCCCCATCTGCACCGCGTTGTGGAGCTCTCCCATCGAGAAGCGAGACGGGCAAACGAAGACGACAGTTCGCCCTTCAAGCTTCATGTGCTGATCCCCGCGTCGTGATCGAGACGCCAGACCGAGCGGCCCCCACCACTCGGGGTCGTCGTGAGCATGGTGCAGATCACCCCGCCGGGCGTCGAACGGACCAGTATCTCGGCGTTCTCCCCCTCAAGCGGCGACACGCCCAGCGTTGCCCCACCAGGGAGAGGGATACGCAGTCGCCGCGTCCACGTGCGCCAGGATCGGCCATCGCACGGAAGGTCGACCCACTTCCCGGACGCCTCTTCGATGCGGACAGTGGCCGGGCGGCCGGGCGCGACCAGGAAGACGGCCGTCTCTGGCTCCGACGCGATCTCGGGTGCACGCACAACAAGTGCGAGCGAGCCGTCATCGAGCGGCACGGCCGTCCACCCATCCTTGCGGCTCGTGGTGAATGGCACACGCTCGTCGGCCAGCGCCCACTCGGCGCCGCGGTCAATATGACTCCGGTCTCCGAGCAGTGAGACCCAGACCGCAGCGCTGACCCCGGCGAGCGGGCCGAAGACGCGAGCAGAAGGAAAAGCACTGTCAATGATCTGAACACCGCAGTACATCCACTGAACCAGGCCGTGGTCAGGCGCGATCACGATCGATACCTGCCCCGCCGCGTCGCTTCCGACAACAACGGCTGCCCCGCCGCGTCTGGATTCGCGCCACGCGAGCGGAATATCCGTCGACGCCGGTGTCAGCGGCGATGCGTTCGGCGGGAGTACATCGGGCATGAGGGTATAAGAGAGTTCAGTACGCGCCGCGGTCACGAGCAACCCTGGCCCCTCGACCCGGACCATCCCGTCGTCGTGACCAGCCAAGCGCATTCGGAGGCCAATCCCCTGGTCGATCCACTCGAGATCGGCTTCAGCGAGTTCGGAGACCGTGACAGCGTCGCCTACGCCCTCGAAGTCGGTCAAGTCCACTGGCCAGATCCCGCGGATCAGATGGCCCCCACGCTCGCTGGACCCGGGTCTGTTTTGGTGTATCTCGGCGACCCTCAATCCCGGGCGTGGAGACTCCCGTAGCGGCGCCGCGCCGAGCAGCACCGACCGGAACCGGATCGCGCCATCGACCAACCGCACCTCCCGGCGCGCACCGTCGTTCTCACTGATCCATCCGCCATCGAGCGATGTCGTGGTTACTGCCATTTCGACGGGACGGCGCATGCCCAGCGGCGCGGACGCATCGACGGGGAACGGAACAACGAACAGCGGCCCGAGATGGCGGGGGTGACGCAGTGTGATGGTCCCCCAGCGGTTGATCTCAAGGGTGAACCCCCTGAACGCGAGCACCTCCGACGGCTCCTCCGCCGCCGAGTGCGTCTCGACAGTGCCCTGGCCTTGGAAGCGCGGGTCGGTGACACCGTCAATCTTCACGAGTACAGTCCGGGCGTTCTGCGCATCAGCCACCACCTCTGCACGCATCTTGCCGATCCGGAACTCGTAATCGACAAAGATTCTGCAGGAATCTTCACGGCGGACCCCGTTGTGCAATCCTTGGCGCGACGCCGCGAGTGTTCGCCAATCGAGCTTGGGGAGCACCTTCTCGACTCCGTCATGCTCGGCAAACGCGTCGAGCAGGTCGGCAACGACGCCAGGGAGCACGCTGACGAGCTCGACATAGCCGTCCTCGTCCGGTCGCATTCCATCGATCGCGCGGAACCCGACCCGGACATAGAGCGGGAACGCCTTCTTGTTGGCGGGATCCACTTCAACTCGTAGCGAGCGCACCCCCGCCGCGATCAGGTGCGAGAACGACTCCGTGAAGAGTTGGCCGGCCAAGAAACCGGAGCGATGACTCGGCGCGATCAGAAACATTCCCGCGAAGAGCTCGTCCTCCCGCGATGCGCGGCGCCCTGACACACGCGCGTAGCCGACAGTGCCGACGATTCGGCCCGCTTGCTCGGCGATCATCAGGAGACGCACGTCGCGCTCCCGAACGATACGAAGCAGTGCTTCTGCCGTCAGAGGAAACCCTCGGTCGACCGGGCCATACTTTTGCGCATTGAAGAATGCAGCGACGGCGTCGGCATCGAGCGCAGGGTCGAAGATCCGGATCTCAGTAGGCATCGCTCAGCGTTTCGCCAGAGCGATCGCCAGCGTACCGGAGGCGACGGACTGCGCGCCCGACTTGAGGTCGACGGAAAACTCGTGCAGCGACTCGAACTCGATCTTCTTCCGCCCGTGCACCGTCAGTTGCGTGCCAGGACGCACGAGTGCGGAGAACTTGAAGCGCTTGATCGATGCCAAATAGCCGAAGGCCGGCTCGGTCGTGCCGGACGCAAGGATGATTCCGCACAGCTGTGCTGCGACTTCGATCAGCAGCACACCCGGATAGATCGGTTCGTTCGGGAAATGGCCGGCGAAGACGGGGTCGGCGATGGAGATGCTTTTTACCCCGATACCGACCGTGCCCGGTTCGATCTCGTAGACCCGATCCAGGAGCAGGAAGGGGTGTCGATGCGGCAACAACCGCATCAAGTCTGCCGCCTCGAGCGCGGAGGGAAAGCTCACTTCTGCTGTCCTTCTTCGATGAAGTCGGCGATGCGGTTGATCGAACCGAACACGAACTTGTCTTCGTCGGTGATGTAGACCGAGAAGTTCTCCTCGACCAGGCTGACGATCTCGAGAGTGTCGAGGGAGTCGAGTTCGAGCCCGCGCCCGAAGAGCGGCTGGTCGTCGTCGATGAGCTCAGCCCGCACGGGCAGGTCCAAGCTTTCGGCGATCAGCGTCTTGAGTCGGAGGTTCAGTTCGCTGCGGTGCAGCGCGGTTTCATACGTATCGGACATGATGTCTTTCTCTTGGATCGGGCTATGAGGTCAGACCGCCATCGACGGCGATCACCTGACCAGTGACGTAGGAGGAATCCGGACCGACCAGAAAGCGCACCACTGAGGCGATCTCGGCAGGGTCGGCCAGGCGCCCTTGTGGGATCAGTCCGACCACACGCTCTAGTTGTTCGCGCGGGGTCCTGCGCACCATGTCCGTGTCGGTGAATCCCGGCGCGATGGCATTCACGCGGATGCCCGACGGTGCGGCTTCATGCGCGAGAGTCCTAGTCATCGCGTTGAGGCCTCCCTTGCTGGCGCTGTAGTTCGCCTGTCCTGCCTGGCCCTTGAGACCAGAGACGGAACTCACGTACACGAGGGAGCCACCGGTGCGACGCATTGCCTTGAGGCTTTCGCGAGCGACGAGGAACGCACTCGTCAAGTTGGCCGTGATAACCGCGTCCCAGGTGGCCAGGGACATCATCGGAGCGAACCCGTCTTTGGTGATTCCCGCGTTGGAGACGACGGCGCGCAATGGAGGGTTTGCCTCGCGGACGGCACGGAAGAGTCGACGAACCTCATCCTCGGACGTCACATCGACCTTGACCGCCGAGGCGCTGCCACCACTGGCTCGCACCTCCTTTACCAACGCCTCCGCTTGGGAGGTCGCCGAGCGATACGCGACGACAACGTTCCAACCGTGGCCTGCAAGGTCTGCGGCGCACGCTCGTCCGATGCCTCGCGAGCCTCCCGTGATTAGAACGGTTCGATCAGGCATGAGCCACCACCGTGAAGTTGTCATCGACGACCGTCGTGGTCGAGGCGATCGGGCTGCCTCTCCACATCCTGAGCAAGGACGCGCCGCTGCCCAAGATCGTTCCGCGCTGACAGAGCGCTGCTTTGTGGGAGACCAGGTCCCATCTGACCGGCTCGCGAATTCCGCGAGCGAGGTCGCTACGGATTCTGTCCCCACTCACTACGAGCTGTCCGGTTCGGCTGGAGAGATAGGGAGTCTGCGGGTCCTGGAAGCGGACCGCAGCGAGGGCGTCCTTCCAACTCGGCACGACCGGATCCATCAGCCTCGAATGGAACGCGTGACTCACCTTCAGTTCTGCCGAGCGTGCCCCTAACTGCCGGCGTGCAGCAGCGATGTCCTTGCTTGCTCCAGCGAGCACGATCTGTCGAGGACCATTGAAGCAAGCGAGATCCAACTCGAAATGCTCTGCCAGCTCGGTAAGGGATCGGCTGGCCTCGTCGGACGCGACGGCGACCGCAAGCATCCGCCCGTCGCCGGGCGCCGTCGCCATGATCTCGCCACGGCGTCGCGCGAGACGAACCCCCTCCGCTGGCGTGAGCGAACCGCTCGCGACAGCGGCGGCGAGCGAGCCGACGCTGTGCCCGGAAACCCAGTCGGGGCACGTCCTGGTCGCGACCGTCCGCCATGCTTCCAGCGCCGCGAGCGATAAGGCCACGATCGCTGGTTGGGCATTCTCAGTACGGGTGAGCACGTCGACGGGCGATTCCCACATCAGCTCTCGCACCGCTACACCCGTCTCCATCTCCACGGAGCACAGGAGGTCATCCGCGGCCGGAAAACGCGAAGCGAGCCGGCGACCCATACCCGGAGCGTGACTTCCCTGGCCCGGAAAAGCGAAGAACTCCATCAGCGGATCCCTCGGGCCAGACGCGCTCCACCTAGTACGGAGAAGACGACGAGTACCGCGCACAGGATCCCGACCGCGAACCCGGTGGTGACCGTGAAATTGCCGATACTCGCGGTGACCCCATAGAAAGCACGAATGGTGTCGGAGACCGTCTCGGCGTGTGCGCCCTCGGCGAGACTCGCGATCGCTTGATCTGTGTAGGGGCCGCGCAGCAGCATCGCCGATTGCGCGAAAGGCAGGGCGTTCAGGGTAGTGACCACGCCGCTCGGCAACGTTCCTACCGGGATATACGCGCCGGCCAAGAAGCCGATGATCGTGCCGACCACGGTGGACAGTGCCGCGAATGCTCCCGACGTGCGCAGGAACGTCACGATGAAGCTCGACACGGCCGCATAGGCAGCGCTCGAGAGCATCGCGAAGCCGACGACCTGAACGAGACGGTCCGGAGAAAGGATCGGGTGGCCTTGGGTGAACAGGAACAGCTGTCCCACGACGACGATCACCACAGTCATCAGGACGGAAACGATGAAGCTCGAGAGGAAATAACCGAAGATCAGGTGCGACCGCCGAACCGGGGACACCAGGAAGTCCCTGAACCGGTCAGTGGCCTTGTCGTCGACGAAGGTGCTCAGCGCAGCGAGCGCTGTCGTCATCGTGGTGATCATGGTGATGCCCGCAAACACCCAGCTGTCGACGAACCAGTGGATGTCGCTGCTGGAGGCGCCGGGAAGCTTGTCGGTCAGGTTGTCGACCTGCAGGTTACCCAGGAAGAGGGCGTAGAGCACGATCAGGATGAGCGCCGAAAGCAGCGAAAAGAAGACACCGGCACGATCGCGGAAGAACAGATGCAGGTTTCGAGTTGTCAGCAAGGTGATGGCGCTCATGCAGCGATCTCCTTCGTCACCGCGAGGAAGACATCGTCCATGGTGCCGTGACGGAACTCGAAGTCGTCGGCCGGCACCACCGTCAGCAGATCTCGCGCCTGGGCTGCCGAGTCGACCGGGATGACGACCTCCCCCGCTCCGTCGTGCCGCATTCCGGTGATGCGGTACTCGCGGCAGATTCGTTCCACTTCGTCAGGCCTAGTCGTGCGGATCGTCAGCACGCTGCGACTGAAGCGGGACCGCAGTTCGCTTGGCGTGCCTTCGGCCACAATCTCCCCGCGGTCGATCACGCACACCTGGTCGGCTCGCTCGGTCTCTTCCATGTAGTGGGTGGTGAGGAACACGGTCGTGCCGCCTGCGGCTCGTAGGCCATTGACGGCCGACCAGATCTGCTCGCGCGACTGCGGGTCGAGACCGGCGGTCGGTTCATCGAGGAAGAGCACCGAAGGACGGTGGATCAGCGCCCGGGCGATGTCCGCGCGGCGCTTCTGACCGCCGGAGAGGAGCCCATATCGGCGGCCGAGGAACCCACCGAGTCCTACGAGAGGGGTCAACTCCTCCACGCGCGCTGCGGCGGCGCGGCGGCCGAAACCGTAGAAGCCGGCACGAAGCATCAGGTTCTCGTTGACAGTCAGCATCGGGTCGAGCAATGACGACTGGAACACCGCGCCGATCTGACGCCGGACCTCGTTGGCCTCGGACTGCACGTCCAGTCCGTTGATCGTAATCGTGCCCGAGCTCGGAGCTATGGTCGTCGTGATGCAACCGATGGTCGTCGATTTGCCTGCGCCGTTGGATCCGAGGAACGCGAACAACGAACCGGTCGGCACCTCGAACGAGATGCCATCCACTGCGACGAGTCGCCCGTAGAGCTTCTTCAGGTGCGCGACAGCTATCGACATGGGATCCTCTTCGCTTTGTGGACATGGCTTCTACGAGTAGACGTACATCACCGCAGAACCTCGCCCGATCATTCAATGCGGCTAGTACATCGATACCTTTCTCAAGATAGAGATCCATGGTCTTAATCTCAACAGATGTAATTTCAGGTTTTTTCTGCTAGTGACTTAGACCTCTCGCTGCGCACCGGCGCCCGCGCCAAGCTCGCGCGGAGCATCCGAGCGCCGTCTCGAGGCTCTCCATCGAACGGGGTGCAGGAAGGTATGCGAGGATGCTGCCGGGTCGGGTCGCAAGTCGCGACCGCACTCGATCCGCGCCCCTTCGCACCGCTCGCCGCCTGGGGTCATCCCCGGCGACCGCCCGCCGCTCGGCCTCGTTGTGGCGAGCGAGCACCGAGCGCGAGTCCACATCGGAATAGCGTCTCTCGAAGAAGTGGCGCCCTCGGGACTCAGCCCACCACAATCTCCCTCGCCGCGGTGAAGGCGGCGACGCAGCGGCGGATCTCGTCGTCGGTGTGGGCCGCCGACAACTGCACCCGGATGCGGGCCTCGCCGCGCGGAACGACCGGGAACGAGAACGCCGTGACGTACACGCCGTGCTTCTGCATCTCGTCGGCGATCCGGGCCGTCAGGGCGGCATCGTGGAACATCACGGGGACGATGGGATGCTCGCCGGGCAGGAGCTCGAAGCCGGCCTCCGTCATCAGCTCGCGGAACAGGCGCGCATTCGCGACGAGGCGGGCGCGGAGGTCGTCCGACGCCTCCAGCAGGTCGAGCGCGGCGAGGGTGCCTGCGACGATCGACGGCGCGAGCGTGTTGGAGAACAGATAGGGCCGCGACCGCTGGCGGAGCAGGTCGACGACCTCCTGCCGCGACGCGACGTAGCCTCCGGAGGCGCCGCCGAGGGCCTTGCCGAACGTGCCGGTGTAGATGTCGACACGGTCGGCGACGCCGCAGAACTCCGGCGTGCCCCGGCCGTGCTCGCCGACGAAGCCGACGGCGTGCGAATCGTCCACGAAGACGAGCGCGCCGAACTCGTCGGCCAGGTCGCAGATCTCGCGCAGCGGAGCGATGTACCCGTCCATCGAGAAGACCCCGTCCGTGACGATGACCGTGAAGCGGGCGCCGGCCTCCCGCGCCGCTTCGAGCTGCGCGCGCAGGTCGTCCAGGTCGCGGTTGCGGTAACGGAAGCGCTGCGCCTTGGAGAGGCGGATGCCGTCGATGATCGACGCGTGGTTGAGGGCGTCGGAGACGATCGCGTCCTCTGGGCCGAACAGCGTCTCGAAGACGCCGCCGTTCGCGTCGAAGCACGAGGAGTACAGGATGGTCGCCTCGGTGCCGAGGAACTGCGACACCCGCCGCTCCAGCTCCAGGTGCTGCTCCTGCGTGCCGCAGATGAAGCGCACGCTGGCCATCCCGTAACCCCACTCGTCGAGGGCGGACTTCGCCGCGTCGCGCAGGGCGGGATGATCGGCCAGACCGAGGTAGTTGTTGGCGCAGAAGTTGAGCACCTCGGCGCCGTCGGCGATGATCTGCGCCGACTGCGGGCCGTGGATGCTGCGTTCCCGCTTGGTCAGGCCCGCGGCCTCGATCTCCGCCAGCTGCCCCGCGAGGTGCTGCTCGAAACTCCCGTACATCTCAGACCTCCGTCCAGTCGAGGATGACCTTGCCGCCGCCGGCCGACGCCGCAGCCGCGAAGCCCCGTTCCCACTCGCGCGCCGCGAAACGGTCGGACACGATCGACGCGATCGCATCGTGCAGCGGCTTCGACGTCTGCAGCATCGCGCCCATCGCGTTCCACGTCTCGAACATCTCGCGGCCGTAGATGCCCTTGAGCGTGAGCATGTGGGTGACCACGATGCCCCAGTCGACGGCGATCGACTGGGACGGGAGGCCGAGCATCGCGATGCGCCCGCCGTGGTTCATGTTCTCGATCATCTGCGGGAGCGCGGTGGGCGCCCCGCTCATCTCGAAGCCGACATCGAAGCCTTCGCGCATCCCGAGCGCCTGCTGCGCCTGCCGGATGTCGTGCTGCGAGACGTCGACGGTGAAGTCGGCACCCATGCCCTGCGCGAGGGCGAGGCGCTGCGCGCTGACGTCGGTGCCGACGATGAAGCGCGCGCCCACGTGCCGGGCGACCGCGATGGCCATCAGTCCGATGGGTCCGCAGCCGGTGACGAGCACGTCCTCCCCGACCACCGGGAACGCGAGGGCGGTGTGCACGGCGTTGCCGAGCGGATCGAAGAGCGCCCCGACCTCCGGCTCGATGGCGCTGTGGTGCACCCAGACGTTCGTCGCCGGGAGCACGAGGAACTCGGCGAACGCGCCGTCCCGCTGCACGCCGACGCCCTGGGTGCGGATGCACATCTGGCGCCGTCCGGCGCGGCAGTTGCGGCAGGTCCCGCAGACGATGTGGCCCTCGCCCGACACCAGATCGCCGAGGGCGACATCGCGCACCAGCGGCCCGACCTCGACGACCTCGCCGAAGAACTCGTGGCCCGGCACGAGCGGCGCGGCCACGGCGGAGGCGGCCCAGTCGTCCCAGCGCTGGATGTGCAGATCGGTTCCGCAGATCCCGGTGCGCAGCACGCGGATCTTGACGTCCTCCGGCCCGGCCTCGGGCTCGGGGAGGTCGCGGAACTCGAGACCCGGCCCGGCCTCGCTCTTGAACAGGGCTCTCATAGCCACCTTCCTCGTCGACGGCCTTCGTGGGGCGCATCAAGTGGAGTCGAACGCGCCTCCCCCGCCTTGTGGGCGGGGAGGGAGGAGCGTTTCGCCGCTGACAGCCTAGACCACCGCATCACGGCCGGCCCCTTCCCGACCGCGCTGCCCGCCGTCGAAGTAGGCGCGCAGCTCGGCGTCGAGCTCGGGCACGGGGAGCAGCCCGCCATCGCCGCGGAGGGAGGCCGTGGCGACGACGCCCGCGGCGACCGCATGGCGGGCCGCGACCGGCGAGGTGAGGGTCGTGCCGCCGTCGCGCACGAACGCGACGAACTCGTCGATGAGGAGCCGGTCTGCTCCTCCGTGGCCGCCCGCTCCCTCCGGGACGATGAACGTCTCGTCGGCCGGTGCCGCACCCGCGTGCCGCCGGTTCCACAGCCGCACCTCCGAGCCCGTCTCGTCGCCGAGGTTCTCCAGCCGGCCCTCGGTCCCGATGACGGTGTAGTTGCGCCAGTAGTCGGGCGTGAAGTGGCACTGCTCGTAGGAGGCGAGCACCCCGCTGTCGAGCACCAGGTTCACCTGCGAGATGTCCTCGACGTCGACCACCGGGTTGAGCCCCTCCGCCGTGGTCGGCGGCCAGTTGTCGAGGCTGAACCAGTCGTGCATCCGCTCGCCCGAGCGGTCACGGCGGTCCTGGATGCCGCCGTAGACGCTGAGCGATCCGATCGCCTGCACCCGCCGCGAGTACCCGCCGCCCAGCCAGTGGATGACGTCGATGTCGTGCGCGCCCTTCTGGAGCAGGAGCCCGACCGACTTGGAGCGGTCCGCGTGCCAGTCCTTGAAGTAGAAGTCGCCGCCGTTGCCGACGAAGTGGCGGCACCACACGGCCTTCACCTCGCCGATCCTGCCCTCGTCGATGAGCCGTCGCATCAGGGTGATCACGGGCATGTGCCGCATGTTGTGACCGACGTAGAGCCGGGAGCCCGTGCGATGCGCCGCCTCCAGGATGCGGTCGCAGTCGTCGATGGAGATCGCGAGCGGCTTCTCGCAGAACACGGCGACGCCGGCCTCGAGGGCGGGCACGGCGACCTCCGCGTGGCGGTCGTCCGGGGTGAGCACCATGACGGCGTCCACCCCCGAGGCGAGCAGCTCGTCGAGGCTCGGCGTGACGAGCGCGTCGGGGAACGCCTCCGCCGCCTCCGCGCGGGATCGCTCGCTGAGGTCGCACACCGCGACCACGCGCGATCCGTCTCCCGGCCGGTGGGCCTCCCGGGCGAGATGGCCCCTCAGGCCGAAGCCGACGACACCGATTCTGACGTCCACGAACACTCCTCACGTGACAGGTGAATGGAAAGAGAAAGGGGGAAAGAACAGACCGGCTCGGCGTCAGCCGGCCGTCGACTCGCGCACGACGAGCGACCAGTCGAAGACGTGCAGCTCCCCGTGGTCGTCCCGGGCCGGCCTCCCGAGAGCGCGGTCCACGATGATCCGCGCCTGCCTGCGATAGAAGTCGGGCGGCCCGACCGTGGAGAGCGCGGGCTCCACCAGGCGTGCGTCCGGGGTGTTGCCCACCCCGATGACGGACACCGCGTCCGGGACCCGCAGGCCGAGCCGGTGCGCCGCGTTCACGACGGCGATGGCCGCGAAGTCGGTGGTCGCGTAGATCGCCGTGGGCCGGTCGTAGCCCGAGAGCAGTTCGATCGCGGCCGTGAACGCGCTCGCCTGGGTGTCTTCGAAGAACGCGACGCGGTCCTCCCGCACCGGCAGGCCACGCTGCCGGAGGGCGTCGCGGTAGACCGTGTACCGCGATTCCCCCGTCGACGCGTAGGCCGTGCGGGTCGTGAGGCAGGCGATGTCGGTGTGCCGCTCCAGCAGGTGCTCGACGGCCAGCCGGGATCCCGGGATCGCGTCCGACCGGATGACGTCGAAGCCGTTCGGCTCGAGCCGCTCGTCGAACACCACCAGGCGTTGGCCGCTCTCGACGAGCTCGGACAGCTTGCGTTCCGCGTCGGCCCGATCGCCGCCGAGTCCGTCGATGTAGGCCACATCCGCCCGCTGCGCGTTCAGCGCCGTGTACCAGTCGCCGTCCGCGAGGATCATCGTCGTGAGGCCGTGCTCGTTCGCCGCCTCGTTCACCGCCGCGGCGACGGCCAGCGACCACGGGTCGCTCAGCATGTGCAGCGACAAGTGGATCAGCCCGGTGCGGCCCGTGCGCACGGCGCGCGCCGAGGCGTTCGGCCGGTAGCCGAGCCGCTCGACCGCGTCGCGCACCCGCTGGACCGTCGCCTCGCTGACACCCGGGCCTCCTCCAGCGCGGCCGGAGAGCACGTACGACACCGTCGCCGTGGAGACCCCGGCCTCCTGCGCGACCGCCTTCATCGTGGGCCGTCCCGGCTCGCGCTTCGCCTGCTCCGTCATGCCGAGAACTCACCCCTTCGATCCTGAGAAGGCTATCCCCTGGATGAACTGCTTCTGCAGGAAGAGGAACGTGAGCAGCATCGGCAGCGCCGCGAGCAGAGCACCCGCCATGAGCACGGGGTAGTCCGTGCCGTGCAGCCCGACCAGCTGGGCGAGCCCGACCGACAACGGCATCCGGTTCGGATCCGTGGTCACGACGAGCGGCCACAGCAGGTCGTTCCACGACCAGAGCACGGTGAACACGGTCAACGCGATGATCCCCGGCTTCGCCAACGGGAGCATGATGCGCCAGAAGACCTGCCACACGTTCGCGCCGTCGATGCGCGCCGCCTCCTCCAGCTCGGCGGGCATGGAAAGGAAGAACTGCCGCATCAGGAACGTGCCGAACGCGCTGAAGATGCCCGGCAGGATCAGCCCCTGCAGCGAGTTCAGCCAGCCCAGCGACTGGATGATCTCGTACTGCGGCAGCAGGTACAGCTGCGAGGGGACCATCAGCACCGAGAGGAACGCCACGAACAGCGCGTTCCTGCCGCGGAACGGGATGCGCGCGAAGCCGTACCCCGCCATCGTGCAGAGCACGACCTGCCCGAGCGTGCGACCGATGGTGAGCACGGCGGAGTTGACGAACATCGCCGCGAACGGCATCGAGGCGAAGACCTTCGCGAAGTTGCCGAACTCCCACGGCGCGGGGAGGATCTGCGGCGGCACCTGCACCGACCCGGGGAACGTCTTGAACGCCGTCAGCAGCTGCCAGACGAACGGGAACACCATCAGCACGGCACCGAGGGCGAGCAGCACGTGCACGAGCCACGGCCGGCGTTTGGACTCATTCATAGTGCACCCACTTCTTCTGCAGCCGGAACTGCACGATCGTCAGGCCGAGGATGATGACCAGCAGCAGGAACGCGACCGCCGCCGCGTACCCGCGGTCGTTGTCCAGGAACCCTGCCTGGTAGAAGAGGTAGACGATGGTCCGAGTGTCGGGCAGCGCAGGATTGGTGCGTCCGATCATGAGGTAGACCAGGTCGAACACCTGCAGCGAGCCGATGACGTTGATCACGCTCACGAAGAAGATGCTCGGGCTCAGCAGCGGAACGGTGATCGAGAAGAACGTCCGGATCGGTCCCGCGCCGTCGAGCGACGCCGCCTCCGTCAGGGTGTCCGGGATGCCCTGCAACCCCGCGAGGAAGATGACGATGTTCGCCCCGAGCCCCGCCCAGATCCCGACCAGGGCGACCGCGTACAGCGCCGTCGCCGGGTTCGTCAGCCAGCTCGTGCCGGTGATGCCCACGGCGTGCAGCGCCTGGTTCAGGATGCCGTAGTCGCCGTTGTAGAGCATCTTCCAGACCAGCGCCACCGCGGCGGGCATGGTGACGACCGGCAGGAAGTACAGCATCCGGTAGACGCTGCGGCCGCGCAGCCCGGCCGTGTTCAGCAGGGCCGCGACCGCGACGGCGAGCGGGATGCCCACCAGCGCGATCACCGTGTACAGCGCCGTGTTGACGAGCGCCCTGCCGAGGTCGGGGTCGGCCGCGAGCCGGGCGTAGTTCTCGAGCCCGACGAAGTCCGATCCGCCGAACGGCCCCGACCGGGTGAAGGAGAGGACGAAGGTGCGGACCGTCGGCCAGAGGTAGAAGACGAGCAGGCCGAGGGCGGTGGGCCCGATGAAGAGCGCAGCCCACCACGGTGAGGCGAAGGGCCCGCGCCTCCGGCGGCGCGGAGCGGTCGTCGCGGTCATCCGCTACTTCTTCTCCTTGTCGAGGGCGGCCTGCATCTTCTTCGCCAGGGTCGCGAGCCCCTCCTCCGGGCTGATGCTGAGCGCCCACACCTGGGAGAGCGTCTGGTCCTGGATCGCGGTCCACGCGGCCGTGTTGATGGAGGCCGGGTAGGGAACGGCGGTGTCGAGCGCATCGGTGAACACCGACAGCCGGAACGACGGGTACGCGTCGATCCACGCCTGCTGGGTCCCCTCGTAGGCCGGGATCACCGCCCCGCTCGCAGCCTGGATCCCGGCCGCCTGCTCACCCGACGCGAAAACGGCGAACTTCTTCGCAGCGTCGAGGTGCGGCGACTTCGCGTTGGCGACGTTCGCGAGTCCGTGCACCACGGACTGGTTGCCTTCCGGGCCGCGTGGCAGGGGCGCGACGTCGACGTGGTCCGCGATGGCCGGGTCCTGCCCGTACTTGTTCGCGCTCCAGGAGCCGGACCAGTACATCGCGATCTTGCCCGAGAGGAAGGCGTCCTCCGGGGAGGTGTCGGTCATCTGCTCCAGCGTGGGCGAGACGCCGCTCGTGATCTGGTCGATCCAGAACTGGATGCCCTCGCGCGTCTTCGGGTCGTCGTAGCCGGTCGTGGTCCCGTCAGCGCTGATGACCGAGCCGCCGGCCTGGGCGATGGTGTCGTAGTAGTTCTGCTGGTCGTTGAGCGCGGCGGCCGATCCCCACACGCCGGCCTCCGGGTTCGTGAGCGCCTTCGCTGTCGCGAGGTAGTCGTCCCAGGTCCAGCCCGCCTCCGGATAGGCGACGCCCGCCGCGTCGAACAGCGCCTTGTCGTACCAGACGCCGATGGTGTCGAAGTCCTTCGGGACGCCGTAGAGCTTCCCGTCGACGGTGTAGATGTCGGTGAGCCCCTCGGAGTACTTCGATGTGTCGACGCCGTCCAGCGGCGCCAGCACTCCGTTGGAGGCGTAGAGCTTGCTGTTCGGGCCGTTCATCCAGAACACATCGGGGGCGCTTCCCCCGGTGACAGCCGTCTGCAGCTTCGTCCAGTACTGCGAGAACGGCGTGACCTGGATCTTCACGGTGACCCCGGGGTTCTCCTTCTCGTAGGCGTCGGCGATCTTCTGCATCGCCGGCTGCTGCACAGGGTCCCAGATGCCGTACTGGAGGGTGACCGGCCCGCGGTCGTCCCCTTCCGACGAGCAGGCGGCCAGGCCGGTGACGGCGAGGGCGGCGGTGAGCAGCGCGGCCAGGCGTGTGCGGCGGTGGTGGTGTCGAGGCATCCGTCTTCTCCTTTGAACAGCGGTTCTCGCCCCGGGTATCGCGAGTTGTTAACCGATTAACAATCGATGCTCTGACATTAAGCGCTGAGGTCCGAAAGCGTCAAGAAATCGCTCATCCGGTCTGCGCGACCGATAGATTCCCGCTATGACGACCCCCCTGCTGCCGGTGATCGCCGAGGTCCTCCCCCTCGCTCTCGGCATCGCCCTCAGCCCGCTCCCGCTCGTCGCCGGCGTCGTGATCCCGCTGTCACCGCACGGTGCCGGGCGCGGGTTCGCGTTGCTCGCCGGCCGCCTGGCCGGAGTGCTCGCGGTGGTCGGGGCGGTGACCGCGCTCGCGGAGTACCTGGCCGAGATCGGTGGCGGAGCAGCCTCCACCGGCATCGGCTGGGCGCGCCTGCTGCTCGGCGTCGTGCTGATGGTGCTCGGCGTCGTCAAGTGGACGAAGCGCCCCCGCGGCGACGACGCGGAGACGCCGCCGCGCTGGATGGCCTCCCTCGAGTCGCTGTCGGGCGCGCGGGCGCTCGGGCTCGGCTTCGTGCTGTCGGTCGCCAACCCGAAAGAGCTCGCGTTCGGCGGCGGCGCCGGCCTCGTGATCGGCAGCAGCCTCACCGGGTGGGGCCCGTCCGTGATCGCCGTTGCGGTTTTCGCCGCGCTCGCCTGCGTCACCGTCGCACTGCCTCCCGCCGCCGTGCTGATCGGCGGGGAGCGCTCGACGCCCGCACTCGGCGAGGTGCGCGGATGGCTCATCCGCAACACCGCCACGATCTCCGCGATCGTGCTGCTGTTCTTCGGGGCGATCCTGATCGGCAACGCGTTCGACTGACGATCGGCGGACTCGGCGCGCGCCGCCTCGGCTCAGCGGGGCGCGGTCAGCGTCCAGAGATGGTCGACGCCGCCCGACGACGCGACGACGGCGACATCCTGCGTCAGATCGGAGAGGCTCGTCAGCCGCGTCGTGCACGCGCCGACGCCGAACCGCTCCTGGAACCACTGCGACAGCGGGCGGGCGCTCATACCCCGCCACGCGAAGAAGACGCTCTGCTTCCTGTCGCGCGCGTCGCGCGTCGCCTTCTCGTCGGCGCGCGCGAGGGCGTCCGGAAGCGCGGTGGCGATCCCGGAGGCGATCGCGGCGAGCCGCGGCGTGGTCGTCTCGGGGTTCCAGAACACCCGGATCGCGAGCCCCGTGCTGGTGCCGGCCGCGGTCGCGAAGCTGCGGGAGGCTCCGACGTAGCGTTCCTCGGCCCGGCTCCACAGCGCGAAGGCCGCGGCGGCCTGCTTCTTCGCGCCGAACACGCGCCGGTCGTCCGCGAGCGCGAGGAACGCGCCCGGCGAGGTCAGCGCCTCCGCGATCCGCGGGTAGTCCGGCATCCGCCCTCCTCCGATGAGTCCGCGGGAATCATCGCAGGCGGTCCGACCGCGTCCCCCGGCCGAGACGTGCAGACCGAACCCGGCGCACTCTCGTGAGCGGCGGCACGGAGCGCTAGAGTCCCCTCATGAAGCGCGCACTGATCGTGATCGACGTGCAGAACGAGTACGTCGACGGCAACCTGAAGATCTGCCACCCGGACCTGATGACTTCCATCCCGAACATCGAGGTGGCGATGGACGCGGCGGCCGACCACGGGGTCGCGCTGGTGATCGTGCAGCACGTCGAGGACGAGGACGCCCCCGTGTTCGCGCGCGGCTCCCACGGCGCGGCGCTGCACGAGTCGGTCGCCGACCGGACGCCGGACCACCTCATCACGAAGACGGACGTGTCCTCGTTCCGCGGCACCGACCTGGAGGACTGGCTGCGCGCGGGCGGCTACGACACGGTGACGATCGCCGGGTACATGACGCAGCACTGCTGCGCCGGGACGGCCAGGGATGCGCACGCGCTGGGCTTCACCGTCGAGTTCCTCTCCGATGCGACGGGCACCCTCGACCTCGTCAACGCGGCCGGCTCGGTCTCGGCGGACGCCCTCCACATCAGCGTCCTCGTGACGATGGACTCGGAGTTCGCCGCCGTCGCGACCACGGAGGAGTGGACGCTCGCCGTCGAAGCCGGCGAGGCGCTGCCCGTCTCGAACCTCTGGGACAGCACCGGCCACGTGCGGGTGCCCGGCAAGCACCAGGAGCTGCACAAGCTCATGCGCGAGGTGCGCGCCGGGATCGACGCCGACATCGCCACCGAAGAGTCGCGCGAGTTCTCCCACACCCTCTACGTGGGCCAGGGGGCGTCGACGTCGCTCTGACCGCCCCGACATTCGTGCCGAATGTCGCGAAAGCGCGCGCGAGAGTCGATGCTCAGGCCGAATGTCGGCGGGGGTCAGCCTGCGAACGACATGGCGGCGTTGACGAGGAGGCTCCCGAGCACCCCGATCAGACCGGCACCGCTCGCGCCGAGTGCGATCGCGGCCGGGACCGTCCCCCGCCGCCCGACGAGCGCGACGACCGCGATCGCGATGACCACCAGGTCCAGCACGATGCCGATGGTCACCGAGACGCCGGAGAGCAGGGCGAACGACGCGCCGGAGTAGTGCGTCGTCAGCAGGTAGTGGCGCTGCACCACCTCCATGACGAGGCCCACCAGCACCCCCACGGCTGCGACCCCCAGGGCGACGTACCCGAGCACGGACGAACGACGCGCGGCCGGCCCGGGCGGCGGCGGGGCGTAGGTCACGCCCGGCTGCGCGGGAGGCGCCGGGAACGTCGGCTGGAACGGAGACTGTTCGGACATGATCTGGATCCCCCGATCGCGATACTGCGTGGTCAGGCCTCGACTCTAGCCAGCTGCCCCACGTCATACGACCCTCCAGGCATCGTGATCATCACGTTCATGCGGGTGAACGCGTTGATGAGCGCGATCTGGGCGACGAGCGCGGCGAGCTGTTCGTCGTCGAAATGCTCGGCCGCGGCAGCCCACACGTCGTCGTCGACCCCTGCGCCGTCGGCCAGGCGGGTGCCCTGCTCGGTCAGTTCGAGCGCGGCCCGTTCGGCCGGGGTGAACACGGTGGTTTCGCGCCAGGCCGCGATCAGCGCCTCCCGCGCCCACATTCTTCACGAATGTCGCGAAAGGGCGCTGCAAAGTGGACATTCGGCACGAATGTCGGCGCATGAAGAGGACGACGGGGGTCAGTGCTCCAGAGGGCGCCAGACGACCATCTGGGTGCTGCGGCGCACACGGGTGCCGGCGCGCAGGGAGACGACTTCGCCCTCGGAACCGGCGGCGAAGACGCGGCGGCCGGGGCGGTTGAGCAGCTCGTCGGCGAGCGCGGACTCGAGCTCACGCACACGAGAGCTCAGAGAGCCGACCTGATCCTCCAGCTCGAGGATGCGGCGGATGCCTTCGAGGCTCACGCCCTCGGCGCCGAGACGGGCGATCTCTTGCAGCTTCTCGATGTCGCGCATGGAGTAGCGGCGCGACTTGCCCGCTGTCCGGCTGGGGCTGACGAGCCCCAGCCGGTCGTACTGACGCAGAGTCTGCGGGTGCATCCCGGCCAGCTCGGCCGCGATCGAGATGACGAAGACCTGCGAGTTCTCGTCCACGATCAGCTCCGGGCCTTCGCGAGAAGATCCTCTCGCGGGTTCTCGTCGGGCAGCTTCTCCGCGAACGCCTCCAGGGCCTCCTTGGCCTCGCTGGAGAGGTGCGACGGGACGGCGATCTGGACGACGGCGAGCAGGTCTCCGGTTCCCTTCGCCGTCTCGACCCCGCGCCCCTTCACGCGCAGCACACGGCCGCCGGGGGTGCCGGGAGCGACCCGCAGCTTGACGGGGTCGCCGCCCAGGGTCGGGACCTCGATGGTGGCGCCGAGCGTGGCCTCCACGAACGTGACCGGGACGGTGACCCGCAGGTTGAGGCCGTCGCGCTCGAACACGGGGTGCTTGCGCACGGTCACGGTGAGCACGATGTCGCCGGGCTCGCCGCCGTCCGGACTCGGCTGGCCCTTGCCGCGCAGCTTGATCTTCTGCCCGTCGGAGACACCCGCGGGGATCTTCACCTTGAACGGCTTGCCGTCGGAGGCCTGCAGGCTGATGGTCTCGCCACGGGTCGCGGTGAGGAAGTCGATGGTGGTGTGCGCGGTGACGTCGCGGCCGCGGGTCGGCCCGCCGTAGCCGCGGTAGCCTCCGCTGGTCTGGCCGAAGCGTCCGTTGCCGAACAGTCCTCCGAACACGTCGTCGAAGCCGGCGTTCTGGCCGCCCTGCTGGAATGTGTACTGGCCGCCGCGCTGGCCGCCGAACATGCCCCCGAAGACGTCGTCGAAGCCGCCCTGACCGGCCGAGCCGGGGGCCGTGAACCGGGCCCCGCCTCCCATGGCGCGGATCTGGTCGTACTCCTTGCGCTCGTCGGCGTCGCTGAGGACGGAGTAGGCCTCGCTGATCTCCTTGAACTTGGCCTCGGCAGCCGCGTCGCCCGGGTTGGAGTCCGGGTGGTACTTGCGCGCGAGCTTGCGATAGGTCTTCTTGAGGTCCGCTTCGCTGACGTCCTTGGAGACGCCGAGGACCTTGTAGAAGTCCTTGTCGAACCAGTCCTGGCTAGCCACGGCGCCTCCTTTCGATCGTGATGGTCGTGGTTGGAATCTTCATGATGTGCGCACGGCGGGCGGGCGGAGCGGCAGGACCGTGGACCTTCCGCTCCGCCGTGCCGTGCATCCGGCCGGTCAGGCCGGGACCGAGACGACGACCTTCGCCACCCGGACCGTCGTCGAGCCCAGGCGATACCCGGTCTCGACCACGTCCGCGACGGTGTCCACCGCCACGTCGGGGGTGGGCTGCTGGAAGATCGCCTCGTGGATCTGCGGATCGAAGGGCTCGCCCTTCTCTCCGTACGGGACGAGGCCGAGGCGCTCGACGCTCGCCCGCAGCTTGGCCGCGATGGCCGCGAACGCGCTGCCCTCGGGCAGGTCGCCGTGCTTCTCGGCGCGCTCGAGGTCGTCGAGCACAGGGATGAGGCCCTTCACGGCCTCGCTCACGGCGCGCTCGCGCTCGACCTCGCGGTTCGCCTCGGTGCGCTTGCGGTAGTTCGCGTACTCCGCCGTGACTCGCTGGAGGTCGGCGAGCCGCTCCGCCGCGAGCGCGTCGGACGTGGTCTGGCCCGAGAGGATGTCGAGGTCGTCGTCCGACAGGACGGGCCCCCCGTCACCGGCGGGGCCGACGTCGACGAGCTCCTCGTGCGACAGATCCTGCTGAGACGGCTCCCGGACCTGGCCGGTCTCGGGGTCGATGCGCCGCTTGTCGCGGATGATCGGCTCCTCGCGCTCCGGGTCGGGCTCGCCCGACCCGGGAGCGCCCGGGGTGTGGTCCGACATGATTACTTCTTCTCCTCGTCCTCGACGACCTCGGCGTCGATGACGTCCTCGTCGGAGGAGTCACCCGCCTGCTCGCCCTGGGGGGCGTCCGCCTCGGAAGCTGCGGCGTCGGCCTGCGCCGAGGAGTAGATCGCCTCGCCGAGCTTCTGCTGGCTGGCGTTCAGCTTCTCGAACGCGGTCTTGACGGCCTCGTCGTCCTCGCCGGCCAGAGCCGTCTTCAGCGCGTCGACGTCGCCCTGGACCTCGTTCTTGACGTCCTCGGGGAGCTTGTCCTCGTTGTCCTTGATGAGCTTCTCGATCTGGTAGACGAGCTGCTCGGCCTGGTTGCGGGTCTCGGCGGACTCGCGGCGCTTCTTGTCCTCCGCGGCGTGCTCCTCGGCCTCGCGCACCATGCGCTCGATGTCGTCCTTCGGCAGGCTGGAGCCGCCGGTGATCGTCATCGACTGCTCCTTGCCGGTGCCCTTGTCCTTGGCGGACACGTGCACGATGCCGTTGGCGTCGATGTCGAAGGTGACCTCGACCTGCGGGATGCCACGGGGGGCCGGGGCGATGCCGGTGAGCTCGAAGGTGCCGAGCGGCTTGTTGTCGCGGGTGAACTCGCGCTCGCCCTGGAAGACCTGGATCGCGACGGACGGCTGGTTGTCGTCGGCCGTGGTGAAGGTCTCGCTGCGCTTGGTGGGGATGGCCGTGTTGCGCTCGATGAGCTTGGTCATGATCCCGCCCTTGGTCTCGATGCCGAGGGACAGCGGGGTGACGTCGATGAGGAGGACGTCCTTGCGCTCACCCTTGAGGACACCGGCCTGCAGGGCGGCGCCGACGGCGACGACCTCGTCCGGGTTGACGCCCTTGTTGGGCTCCTTGCCGGTCTCCTGCTTCACGAGCTCGGAGACGGCCGGCATGCGGGTCGATCCGCCGACGAGCACGACGTGGGCGATGTCGCCCACCTTGATGCCGGCCTCGCGGATGACGTCCTGGAACGGCTTCTTGGTGCGGTCGAGGAGGTCGCTGGTCATCTGCTCGAACTGGGCGCGGGTGAGCGTCTCGTCGAGGTTGGCCGGGCCGTTCTCGGTGAGCGAGAGGTACGGCAGCTGGATGCTGGTCGACATGCTCGACGACAGCTCCTTCTTCGCCTGCTCCGCGGCCTCCTTCAGACGCTGGAGGGCGATCTTGTCCTTCGAGACGTCGACGCCGGTCGAGTCCTTGAAGCGCTTGATGAGCCACTCTACGACACGCTGGTCCCAGTCGTCACCGCCGAGGCGGTTGTCGCCGGCGGTCGCGCGGACCTGGATGGTCGAGAAGTCGTCGTCCTTGCCCACCTCGAGGAGGGAGACGTCGAAGGTTCCGCCACCGAGGTCGAAGACGAGGATGAGCTCGTCCTCCTTGCCCTTGTCGAGGCCGTACGCGAGAGCCGCGGCGGTGGGCTCGTTGATGATGCGGAGCACGTTGAGGCCCGCGATCTCACCGGCCTCCTTGGTGGCCTGGCGCTCGGCGTCGTTGAAGTAGGCCGGGACCGTGATGACCGCGTCGGTCACGGTGTCGCCGAGGTACTGCTCCGCGTCGCGCTTCAGCTTCTGCAGGATGCGCGCCGAGATCTCCTGGGCGGTGTACTTCTTGCCGTCGATCTCCTGCGTCCAGGTCGTGCCCATGTGGCGCTTGACGGACGAGATGGTGCGGTCGACGTTGGTGACGGCCTGGCGCTTGGCGGTCTCGCCGACGAGCACCTCGCCGTCCTTGGTGAACGCGACGACGGACGGGGTGGTGCGGAAGCCCTCCGCGTTGGCGATGACCGTGGGCTCGCCGCCCTCGAGCACCGCGACGACGGAGTTGGTGGTTCCGAGGTCGATACCTACTGCACGTGACATATGTGCTTTCTCTCCTTTGTTGCTGGCTGTGTTGCCATGAAAGTCTGGGGTCAAGACTTGAGCCTCGACGACTCAAGACTGTCACCCTCGATCGGGTGCTGTCAAGGCGTCGAAGCACAAACTTGAGTACATCAGACTCAACTTTGAGGAGAGTCGCAGTATTCCGGTCGCGGCAGCCGCGGCGCCGCCGGCTACACCACGCGGTCGTTGCCGCCGTCCACCGAGAGGTGCGCGCCGGTCGTGGCCGGGAGGCCCGCGATGAACGTGAGCACCGCCTCCGCGACCAGAGCGCTGGTGACCTCGACGCCCAGGAGGTTTCGGGTGCGGTACTCCTCGACCGTGAGCCCGTAGTGCGCGGCGCGCTCGGCAAGAAGCCCGGGCGTCCAGATCGCGGTGTCGAAGACGGCGTCGGGTTCGACCTGGTTCACGCGGATGCCGTCCGCGGCCCACTCCAGCGCCGCCACCCGGGCGAGCTGTGCTGCGGCGGTCTTGCTGGCGGAGTACGCGGCGACTCCCGGGCCGGGCGCGGCGACGTTCTTCGTCGACACCAGCACCACACGGCCGCCGCGCGGCGCGACGGCGAGCAGCGGATGCGCCGCCCGCAGCGCCCGGGCCACGGCACCGGCGTTGACCCGCATCGCCCGCTCCCAGACGTCGTCCGCGAGGGTGGCGAGGGACTCGCCGGCGGGGAAGATCCCGGCGGCGACCACGAGTGCGTCGAGGCCGCCGAACTCCCGCGCCGCCGTCTCGACCGCGGCATCCAGCACGGCGGGCTCCGCCACGTCGCCGACGATCCCCCGCCACGACGAACCGTCGAACACATCGGTCACGTCCGGGCTGAGGTCGACGCCGACGACCGACGCGCCCTGGGCGAGCAGCGCCGCAGCGGTCGCCCGGCCGATCCCGGACGCGGCGCCGGTGACGAGCGCGACCTCGCCGTCGAGCGGCCGGGCACGGGCGCCGGAGCGCAGGCGCGCCTGCTCGAGCTCCCAGTACTCGATGTCGAAGCTCAGGGCCTCGTCGAGCGAGCGGTAGCCGGCCTGCCGGTCGGCCGCCTCCACGATGTCCATGGTGTGCAGCGCGATGTCGTGCACGGCATCGGCGGCCGAGCGGGACATGCCTGCCGTGAGCAGGCCCAGCTCGGGATCGAGGATCACCCGCGGGGCAGGATCGATGGGCTCGATCGGGCCGGGTATCCGGTCGCGGTGCGCGTCGACATAGCGGGCGTAGTCGGCGGCATAGGCGGCCACGTCGCGGCCGACGAGCGGAGTGCGCTTGGTGCGGATGACGTGCTCGGGAGTCGCCGTGCCGCGGGAGGTCGCCTCCCGGAGATCCGGTCGCTGCGCGTACCGCAGAGCACGCGACGATGCCGACTGCCGCACGATCAGCGGCGTGCCTGCGGCCAGGGAGAGATCGCGCCGGAGTTCGGCGATGGCCTCGACCGATCCGGCCCGCTCGACCGGCGCCCCCTCATCACCCCAGCGCGGCGAGCCGGCGGAGACCGACGCCAGATCCACCAGCTCGAGGTGGCGGCGCAGGGCCTCGTCGGCGTCGTCGGCGAACGTGAACAGACCGTGGTTGGCCAGCACCAGGGCGTCGACCCCGCGCAGGTCCGCGTCGGCGACGGCCCGCGCGAGCGGGAATCCCGGCATCACATACGGCAGGACCGCGACGCGGTCGCCGAGCACACGCGCCGCCCGCTCGACGCCGTCCGGCTGATCGGTGAGGGCGACGACGGCGTCCGCGTGCGAATGGAGGACGACCCGGGACGGCAGGTGCGCGTGCAACAGCGCCTCGATGGACGCCGTCGGCGCGGAGGCGTCGAGCGACGCCTGCCGGAGCTCGTTCACCATCCCGCTGTCGGTCAGCTCGGTCAGCGCCAGCAGGCGCAGCAGGCGCTCGCGGCGCAGCGGAGCGAATCCGGCGGGCTCGATCGAGCCGAGATCCCACCCGCTGCCCTTGACCAGCACGAGTTCCACCTCGTCGCCGGTGGCGTCGTGGCCGGTCGCCTTGATGGAGGTGTTGCCGCCGCCGTGCAGCACGAGGGAGGGATCGGCTCCGAGCGTCCGGGAGACCCGGGTGATCTCCGCCAGTGCGGCATCCACCTCGGGACCGTATGGCGAGCCGCTCATCGGGCCAGCTCCGTCCACACGGAGCCCATCGCGGCGAGCGCGCGGTCGAACCGGTCGGCCTGGCGCCGGTAGGCCTCGCGATCGGCGCCCGGTGCGACGACGAGGGCGGGGTCGGGGCCGCCCCACCAGCCGGCCGTTTCGACGCCCACCCCGGCGGCGGCCAGGGATGCGACGCCACGCGCGCCGAGCTCCGTCCCGAGCTGGCGGCGCACCGGATGACCGACCACGTCGGCGAACATCTGCGCCCAGAGCGGATTCTTGGCGCCTCCGCCGGCGAGGGTCCACGGGCCGTCCGAGATGGTCGCGCCGCTCGCGCACACCTTCTCGAGCTGAACACGGTGGTACTGGGTCACCCCCTCGGCGACAGCGCGCGCGATCTCACGGTAGCCGTGCTTGTCTTTGGCGCCGAGGAGGGTCCCGGAAGCGCCGAGGTGCTCCGGCGCGCCGTGCACGAACGGGAGGAAGAGGAGGCCGTCGGCGCCCGCCTCCACCGTCGAGGCGGCGTGCAGCAGGTCGCGCGGGGTGACCGCGTCGGCGGCCACGCTCGACATCAGCGTCGAGAACCACTCGACTCCCGCGGCGGAGGTGGGTGCGACCTCCTGGGCCAGCATGTGACGGGGGTCGGGGAGCAGCGCGTTGAGCGTCACCCGTGGCGGCTCGGCATCGGCGGGGACGACGACGGAGTTGATCGCCCAGGTGCCGACGATGATCGTCACATCGCCCGGCCGGACGGCGCCGGCCCCGATCGGGCTCGCGACGCAGTCCATGCATCCGGCGACGACGGGGGCGCCGGCCGGGAGGCCCGTGGCGGCGGCGGCTTCTGCGGTCACGGTGCCCACGACCTCATCGGAGCGCGACAGCGGCGGCAACAACCGCATCAGGTCGCGTGGGAGGCCGAGCAGATCGAACACGGCGGGCTCGTAGGTGCGCGCCGCGAGGTCGACCAGGCCACAGGCGGAGGCGTCCGAGTAGTCGGCGCTCGGTCGGCCGGTGAGGCGGGAGGTGATCCAGTCCTTGCAGCTCAGGGCCCACCTCGCGCGCCCGAGGGCCTGCGGCTCCTCATCGAGAAGCCAGCGGAGCAGTACACCGGGCTGGCCCGCCCACGGGACGGAACCGGTGACCCGACGCACCGCCTCCACCTCGACGGGATCGAGGGCGGCGACGATCCGCTCGGCGCGGCTGTCGGTGGAGGCGAAGGCCGCCCGCACGGGGCGCAGCTGCTCGTCGACGAGGTAGAGGCCGTTGCCGTGACCGGTGGCGCCGATGCCCGAGATGGTCCAGCCTTCGGCCGTGAGCCAGCCGGTGAGCTCGGCGAGCACGCCGGCGACGACGTCCCACAAGGCCGCCATGTCGATCTCCTGGCGGTCCGCGGCGACGGCCACGCGCGGGTTGGCCGCGGACACCGCGCGCAGTTCGGCGCCGGCCTCGTCGAACGCCGCGGCCTTGGCGGCCGTGAGGCCGACGTCGATCCCGATCAGGCAGTGCTTCATTCCGTGCTTCCTCGCATGGTCCCGGCCTCGCGCTCGGCGTCGAGAGCGCGGGGCTTGAAGCGTCGCATCGCGGCGCGGTAGCGGTCAAGTTCGCGCTCGGCGCGCTCGGCGGTCCAGTCGCGATTGGCGACCAGGACGGCGGCGACCGCCGGGGCCGCGGCGAGGCCGACATCGCTGTTGAGCGCGACCGCCATGCGGCGGAGGACGACGTCCTCGAGGCTGAGGGCGCCCTCCTCCCGGACCGCGTGCACCGCCTCTGCGGCGATCGCCCCGGTCTCGGGGTCGACCACCTCGCCGAGCGTGGGCGTGTCGACGACGAGCCGCTCGATGCGCTCGGCGACGACGCCGTAGGTGTCGACCAGACGCGCCGCGGTACTCGGGGGCAGGGTGGATTTCGCCACGAACCGGCTGCGATAGGCCGGCCAGTCGCCCTCGGGCGCACCGGGCAGTCGCGCCGCGCGGGTCGGCGACGGGCCGGGGCGGCGACCGAGCTCCCGCTCCAGGCGGCGCGCCACCAGTTCGCCGAGCGCGCGATGCGTGGTCAGCTTGCCGCCGATGATGGTCACCAGGCCGGCGTCGGCGCCCGAGTGCACGACGATCTCGTGGTCACGGCTGACCGTGGACGGATCGTCCACGTCGCCGACGTAGGGCAGGGGACGCACGCCCGAGTAGGACCACAGCACGTCGTCGGCCCCGAGCCGCGCCTCCGGGATGAGCGCGTTGACGGCGCCGAGCAGGTACGCGGTCTCGTCGTCGTCGATCACGACATCGTCGATGGAGCCGTCGTACGGCAGGTCGGTGGTGCCGATCATGTACTTGCCCTCCCAGGGCAGCACGAACATCGGCCGGGCGTCGTCCGGCGACTCGAAGAAGATGCAGGTGTCCGGCGCGCCGGGGAAGGCGGCCACGACGAGATGGCTGCCCTTGGTCGGCCCCATCCGACGATCGTGCGCGCCGGCGAGGTCGAGCACGCTGTCGACCCAGGGGCCGGCGGCGTTGACGACCAGACGGGCGGGCACCGTCTTCGTCTCCCCGGTCTCCCGATCGCGGTAGCGGAGGCCGGCGATACGTCCACCGACCCGCACGAGGGACTCGACCGGGGCGTGGGTGGAGACGATGGCGCCACTGCGCTGCGCGTCCACGGCCAGTTCGACCGCGAGCCGCTCGGTGACGGGCACGTTCGCGTCGTGGAACAGGCCGCCCCAGCGCAGCCCGGCCGCGGCCAGCGCGGGCCACTCGCGCTCCAGCCGCCGGCGGAAGACGATGCGGTTGAAGGGCAGCGGCTTGCCGAGCGACAGCACATCGTGCAGCATCAGACCGCACGCGAGCAGCCAGCCGGGCCGGCTCTGCTGCTTCGAGAACGGGATGAGCATCGGGTAATGGTGCACCAGGTGCGGAGCCTTCGCGAGCAGGATGTTGCGCTCACGGATCGACTCATGGACGAGGTTCAGCTCGAACCGCTCGAGGTACTTGAGCCCGCCGTGGATGAGGCGCGTCGAGATCGCCGAGGTCCGGGCGGCCAGGTCGTCCTGGTCGAACACGGCGACGCTCAGGCCGCGCGCGGCGGCCTCGCGGGCCACGGCAAGACCGTTGATGCCCGCGCCGATCACGGCGACGTCGACCGACGGGATCTCCGGGGTGTAGGTGGTGAGGGCCGGCATGTCAGTGCGAGAGCTGCTCGAAGAGAGCGAACGCGTCGTCGGCGGTGAGGCCGTCGTGGACGACGCCGCGGACCGCCGAGAGCATCGCCGCCGGATGCTCCGACTGGAACACGTTGCGGCCCATGTCGACGCCGGCGGCACCCTCCTGGATCGCGCGGTACGCGACGCGCAGAGCCTCGCGCTCCTCCACCTTCTTGCCGCCGGCGATCACGATCGGGACCGGGCACGCGCTGGTGACGGTCTCGAACCCGTCCTCGACGTAGTAGGTCTTGACGAACGCGGCCCCGAGCTCGGCCGCGATCCGCGTGGCGAGACGGAAGTACCGCGCATCGCGCACCATGTCACGCCCCACCGCGGTCACGGCGAGCACCGGGATGCCCGCGGCCTGGCCCTGGTCGACCAGTGTCGTGAGGTTGCGGACCGAACGGCTCTCGTTCTCCGAGCCGACGAAGACCTGCACGGCCAGTGCGGCGGCGTCGAGGCGCACGGCGTCGTCGATGCCGACGGCCAGATCCTCCGCGCTCAGGTCGCCGAGCACGCTGGGTCCGCCGCTCGCGCGCAGCACGACCCCTTTGCCTGTCGTCGCCGGGATGGTGGTCCGCAGTGCGCCGCGCGTGCACATCAGGGCATCCGCCTGCGGGATCAGCGGCACGATCGAGCGGTCGAGCCGCTCGAGGCCCGAGGTCGGCCCCTGGAAGTAGCCGTGGTCGAAGGCCAGCATGACGGTCTTGCCGTCCGTCGGGTCGAACACCCGGGAGAGGCGGGCGCGCATCCCCCAGTCCTGCCCAGCGAGGCCCTTGAGCGGGAAGTCGCCCGCCTGGGGGGCGGCGCCGGTGAAATCGGTCCCGTCGCGGAGGTCGTCGAGGTCAGCCATGGGTGTTCTCCTTCTTCTTTGCGGTCATGGTCAGGGAGTCGCGCAGACGCGCGAGGGCGGAGCGGCCGGTGCCGGTGGCCGCCGCCGAGACGACGACGACCGCGACCACGAGGACGCCCTTGAGGATGTTCTGGGCGCCGACGCTCCAGCCGACGAGGTTGAGCAGGCCCGACAGCAGCACGAAGAACAGCGCGCCGGTCCAGGCGCCGACGGGGACGGCACGGCCGCCCGAGATCAGGGTGCCGCCGATCACGACGACGGCGACCGAGTCGAGCATGTAGGAGGTGCCGAGCACGGTGCTCGGCGAGATGAAGGCGGCGAGCAGCCCTCCGGCGAGGCCGGCCAACGCGCCGCTGACCACGTAGGTGATTGCGGTGACCCGCCAGACACGGACGCCCGCCCGTTCGGCGGCCCGCGGGCTCTGACCGACGGCGAGCACGCCGAGCCCGAAACGCGTGCGGGCGAGCACGACCGCGACGAGAGCGGTGACGACGACCACGAGCAGCGCCATCACCGGGACGCCCAGGAGCTTCGCGTTGACGAAGGTGCGGAGACCGGCCCCCGCAGTCGCACGGTTGCTGTCGGCCAGGAGCAGCGTGCAGGACTGCACGATCAGGCTCGTCGCGAGGGTCGCGATGATCGGAGGGACCCGCAGCACCAGGATGGCGACCACGCTCACGAGTCCCGCGGCGACCCCTGCGCCCACCGCTGCCGCGACACCGATGACTGGTCCGGCGGCCGCACCGACGCCCACGGCGACGTACGACGCCATCGACACCACAGTGCCGACCGACACATCGATGTTGCCCGGGCCGAGCGTGATGACGAGCATCTGCCCGAGCGCCACGAGGACGAGGAAGGGCGCCAGCGAGAGCGCCTGCGCCAGCGGTTCGAAGGGCTGGCCGGGCCGCACGGCGACGATGCACAGCCAGACGGCCAGCACGCCGATCAGGGACCAGCCCCAGGCCGGCCAGCGGAGCCGGGACCGCGCGCCGACCTGCGTCGGCAGGGTGGGCGCGGGCGGAGGAGTCGAGGTGGAGGTGGTCATCTGCTGAACCTCTCGGTGACGATGCGGCCGGCCAGCACCGCGAGCACGATCACACCCTGCGCGCCCGCCTGCATGCTCGAGGGGAGCGCGACGAGGCTGAGGAGCACCGAGATGAGGCCGAGGGTGACGGCGCCGAGAGCGGTGCCGATGGGGAGGGCGCGGCCACCGGAGAAGGTGCCGCCGCCGAGGATCACCGCGGCGATGGTGGTGAGGGTGAAGTTGCTCGCGGAGTTGATGTCGCCGGAGCGTGTCTGCGCGGCGAGCAGGAGCCCGGAGACGACGATGAGGAGGGCTGCGAACACGTAGGCCGTCACACGGGTCCTCGTCGGCGACCAACCGGCCTTGTCGAGGGTGGCGGCGCTGGAGCCCAGCGCACGCATCCGGGCGCCCGCGCGGCTGCGCCGGACGATCCACCAGCCGAGCACGGCGGCTATCGCGATGAAGGCAAGCGGCGGCGGCACCACCGTGCTGCGCCAGGAGCCGATGGCGGTGAGCCACGCCGGTGTGGCGCCTCCCGGCGTCGGGAGGAGTTGCAGGCCGAGGCCCAGCCAGACGAACGACATGCCGAGGGTCACGATGATGGAGGGGACCCCGCGCTTCTGCACGATCACCGCCAGCACGGCGTAGACGGCCGGCACCCCGGCGAGCAGGACGACGCCGAGCAACGGACTGGTCGCGAGCACGGTCGCCGCGATCACGGTGACGAGCCCGACCAGGTTGCCGATGCCGAGGTCGATGTCGCCGACGGACATCACGATCATCTGCGCCTGCGCGGCGAAGACCAGCGGGACGGCCGACATGAGCATGAGGCTCAGACCGGTGACGGAGAGGATGCCGGGCTGGATCGCCGCCGCGATCGCCACGATCACGACGAGGGCGACGAGCGAGAGCAGCGCCGGGGAGCCCTGGGCGACGGCCGCGCGCAGGCGCACGGCGGTCGCCGGTCGACCCGTGCCGCGCGATGCCGGCGCAGCCGCCCGGGCGGACGCGGTGGAGGCGGTCATCGGGCCGTCCCTTCGTCGAACGAGTGGGCGATGATGTGCTCCTCGGTGTTCGTGTCGCCGGCCAGCTCGGAGACGATCCGGCCGCCGCGCAGCACGTAGACGCGGTCGCAGTGAGCCATCTCGGCGTTCTCGGTGGAGTACCAGACGATGGCGCGCCCGGCGGCGGCCTCCGTCTTCATGAGGGTGTAGAGCTCGTTCTTCGTCGCCACGTCGACCCCGCGGAACGGGTCGTCGAGCAGCACGAGCGCGGCGTCGGTCGCGAACGCGCGGGCGACCAGCACCTTCTGCTGATTGCCGCCGCTGAGCGCGGTGATCGGGGTACCGGCGGCGCCGCGGATGCGCAGCGCCTCGATCCAGCGCGCCGCGAGGTCGCGCTTGGCCCGCGCGTCGACGACGCCCGCGGTGCTGATGCCGCGGAGGGCGGCGATCGTGAGGTTCTGTGCGACGTTCCAGAGCGGGAGGATTCCGGAGGTCTGCCGGTCGCCCGGCACGTAGGCGCGCCGCTGCGGTGCCCGCACTCCCCGGGTGAGCGTCCCGGCCGACCAGAGCCGGGCCAGCACCGCCTCCTGCCCCTGGCCGGCGAGGCCCGCCAGCCCGATGATCTCGCCCGAGCGCACGGCGAACGGGATGCCGTCGCCGCGGATCTCGGCCACGACCTCCCCCGCCTGCCGCGCGTCGGCCGCCGCCTCCGCCTCCGCGGCCGCGTGCACCTCCCCTCCCATCGCGTGCAGGAGCACCGACTCGTCCGCCCCCGCGAAGACACCGGCCACGGCGCCGTCGCGCATGACCGCGACGCGGTCGCTGTGAGCGGTGACCTCCGCCATGCGGTGGGAGATGAGGAGAACGCTGGTCCCGTCGGCGGTCAGCCGGTGCAGGTGCGCGTAGAGCTGGTCGGCGGCGTCCACTCCGAGCGACTCGGTCGGCTCGTCGAGGATGAGCAGGCCGAGTCGCTCGGTGCAGAGCGCGCGGGCGATCTCGACCATCTGGCGCTGAGCCAGCGTGAGTTCGCCGACGCGCCTGACGACCGCGATCCCGTGCCCGGGGAACACGGTGTCGAGCACCTCGCCGATCCGCCGCTCCGCGCGTGCCCGCCACCCGAAGGGGGCTGCGCGCCGCGGATCGGAGAGGTACGCGTTCTCGGCGACGGTCAGGTCGGCGCAGAGCGCGAGCTCCTGGTACACCATCCGCACCCCCGCCGCAGCGGCCGTGCGGGTGTCCCACGGCCGCCCGACGGCGGTGTCCCGCGCCGTCACGGCGCCCGAGTCGGGTCGCTCGCGTCCGGCGAGGATGCGCATGAGCGTGCTCTTGCCCGCGCCGTTGTGACCGACGAGCCCGAGGATCTCGCCGCGTTCGACGTGCAGGTCGACACCGGTGAGCGCGCGGGTGCTCCCGTAGCGCTTCGTGACGCCGCGCGCGACGATGGTCGCCGTCGCGCCGGCCGCAGCCTCCGGAGCCGCGGCAGGCGCCGCGCCCCCGGTGGCCGGTTCGATC
Source organism: Leifsonia sp. LS1 (assembly GCF_020521355.1). NCBI lineage: Bacteria > Bacillati > Actinomycetota > Actinomycetes > Micrococcales > Microbacteriaceae > Leifsonia > Leifsonia sp. LS1. Next base: position 451,595 of record NZ_BPER01000001.1, on the reverse strand, counting down.
GTCGTTGGCATGGGTCCTCCTCGAACTCGCCGGTCATTCCGCGCTAGCGCAGCGCGGGAGCCTCGGCGTCCTTGCCGTCCGCGACGGCCGCGATGGCGGCGTCGACGCTCTTCTGGTCCCACGGGTAGGCGGCGTACTCGTCGGCCGAGAGCGTGCCCACCCAGTAGTCGAGGTCGTCCTGGCCGATCTCGAGCAGCGGGAGCACGACGGTGGAGGGCACCTTCTTGCCCGCCAGCAGATCGAGGCCGACGTACAGCGCGGCGACGCCCTGGCCCGGGTCGGTCAGCGCGGCGAAGGAGCCGTTGTCGATACCGCGCTCCTTCCAGAAGCTGAGCGACTTGCCGTCGGTGTCGAAGACGACGACGGGGTCCGGCCGGCCGGCGGACTCGAAGGCCTGCACGACGCCCATGCCGCCGATGCAGCCGGGCACCGCTGCGATCTGAGGCAGCGACCCGAGCACCGAGACGATCTCCTTCTGGGCGGTCGAACCGTCGCAGTAGCCGTTGACCTCCGCCGCGACCGTGACATCCGGGTAGTCCTTGAGGATCTCGTGCTGCCGCTTGTTGAACTCCTCCTCCGGCTGCGACCCGATGACACCGCGGTTGATGATGATGTCGCCCTTCCCGCCGATCGCCTTCAGCGCCGGCACGAGGGAGACCTCGCCCCACTTGGCGTAGTCGTTGCGGACGACGTGCGCGCACGGCGCCTTCATGTCCGCATCGAGGACGAGCACCGTGATGCCCGCATCGCAGGCCTCCTCCACGGCCGGCACGAGCGCCGTCGACGACGCCGGGATGACGACCAGCATGTCCGGCTTCTGGAGCACCAGGCTGCGGATCTGCGACGCCTGCTCGGTCGCGCTGTTCTCGCCGGGAGCGTTGACGGTCGTGTACTTCGAGACGACGCCGTCCTTCTTGAGCTTCTCGGCGGCCTTCTCGAACTTGTCGATCAGGGTGAGCCGCCAGCCGTTCACGAAGCCGTTGCTCAGAGCGACGGAGATGCCGCTCGTCTTGCCCGATCCGCCGTCTCCGACGGCGCCGGCCGAGCAGCCGGTCAGTGCGAGGGCCGCCGTGACGGCGGCGACGACGCCGATGCGGCGCCAGGATCCAAACGACATTGTTCTGCCTCCAGGGGTTCGCTTCTCTGCGAAGGGTTCGTCACCTTGTCACGTCCAACTCATCATGACAAGCTTGTAGTGACAAGACCTTAGACAGTAGCCTGGCGGAGTGTCAAGCGAGGTCGATCCGACGAAGGGGGACAGCATGGGGGCACACCCGGTGGCGGAGGGGCGCCTGGACCGCGATTCCGATGAGCCGCTGTGGCAGCAGCTGGTGGCCGTACTGCGCGACTCCATCGAGACCGGCGCCCTCACGGCCGACCAGGCACTGCCCTCCGAAGCCGAGCTCATCGACCGCTACGGCGTCTCGCGCACTGTCGTCCGGGAGGCGCTCGCGGAGCTCGTCCGGCGCGGCCTGATCTACAAGATCCGCGCCAAGGGATCCTTCGTCGCACCCCCGCGGCGCGACCTGTCGTTCATCGGGTCGAACGCCGGATCGTCCGAGGACCTCGCCGGGACCGGCCGCACCGTCGTGACGCGCATCCTGTCGCTCGACGAAGGCGCCGCCGACGAACGCGAGGCGACCGCCCTGCGCCTCGCGGAAGGCGCGCCCGTCGTGCGGATGCGCCGCCTGCGCACCGTCGACGGAACCCCCTGGCTCCTCGTCCGGACGACCCTGCCGCACGAGCGTTTCGCCGGCGTGCTCAAGGCCAACCTCGAGAACCGGTCGCTCTACGACCACCTGCGCCGCACCTACGGCGTCTCTCCCGCCGGGGCCGACCGCTGGCTCCAGGCGGTCATCCCCACCGCCGAGGAGACGGCACTGCTCGACATCCCGCCCGGCACCCCCGTGCTCGACATCGAGTCGGTGGCCTGGGACGAGCACGAGGTGCCGTTCGAGTACTATCACGCGCTGCATCGCAGCGACGAGTCGCGCTTCTACGTCGGCGTCCGCTGATCCGGGCCACCGGATTCACACCGCCCGCACAACCACCGTCGATAGCGTGATGGACATGGATCCCGACCCTGCCGACGCCGCCGTCCCCGCTCTCGCCGGTGATCACGGAGGACCCCTGCTCTCCTCGCGCGCCATCGAGGCACTGCAGAGCATCGACCCCGCCACCCTCGACGAAGTGCAGGCGTTCCGGGACGATTTCGCGCGGTTCATCATGCCCTACAAGTTCGGCATCGACGAGATCTCGACGAAGGTCTCCATCCTGCGCGAAGAGTTCGCCGAGCTGCACGACTACAACCCGATCGAGCACATCTCGAGCCGGCTGAAGTCGGCGGAGAGCATCGAGCAGAAGGTCGTCCGCAAGAACTGCGAGCCGTCGTTCGAGGCGATCCGCGACGCCATCACCGACATCGCCGGAGTGCGCATCATCTGCTCGTTCGTCTCCGACGTCTACCGCGTGTTCGAGCTGCTGATCGCGCAGGAGGACGTGCGCGTGCTGCGCGTCAAGGACTACATCGCGCACCCCAAGCCCAACGGCTACAAGAGCCTGCACGTGATCCTGGAGGTGCCGGTGTTCCTCAGCGCCGGCCCCGTCCACGTCCCGGTCGAGGTGCAGCTGCGCACGGTCGCCATGGACTTCTGGGCGAGCCTCGAGCACAAGATCTACTACAAGTACGACGGCGAGATCCCGGGCCACCTGATGCGCGACCTCACCGCCGCCGCCGACACGGCGGCCCAGCTGGACGTGACCATGGAGGACATCCACCGGCAGGTGCGCGGCGACGGCGGCGGAGTGCAGTACAGCCTGCCGATGCAGGTCTGACGCAGGCCGGTCAGACGCAGACCGGTCAGGGGCCGGTGGGCGCTCCCCGGACGACCTGGGCGGTGAGCCACTCCGCGAAGGTCTGCTCGCCGAGCTGCGCGTCGGGACCCGCGAGGATCGTCCCGTCGCGAAGTGCGCGGCCCCAGCGTCCGGGCAGCGGGACGGCGAGCACGCGCCCGCGCCGGCCGGTCGCCGCGAGGTAGCGGCGCACGAGGTCGGGCATCTCCTCCACCTTGGGCCCGCCGAGATCGCGGTCGAGCCCACGGGGCGCGCCCGTCGCCACCGCGGCGAGCGCCTCCCCCACCTCCGCCGCGGCGACGGGCTGGGAACGCATCACAGGGACCAGGTGGAGTCGCTTCTCGCGATCGCCGACGAGCTGCGCGGCGAACTCGTGGAACTGGGTGGCCCGGAGGATGCTCCACCCCGTGCCCGACTCCCGCACGAGCCGCTCCTGCAGCGCCTTGCCCGCGTAGTACGCGCTCGGCGCCTCGGTCGCGCCCACGATGGAGAGCACGACGTGGTGCGGGACGTCGGCCTCGCGCTCGGCGGAGAGGAGGGTGCGCGTCGCCGTGCCGAAGAACTCCCGCGAGACGCGACCCGAGGTGGTCTGCACGCTGGTGACGTCGACGACGGCCGCGCATCCGGCGAGCGCCGCCACGAGCCCGGAGCCGGTGAGCACGTCGGCCCCGGTCGAGCGGCTGAGCACGACGGCCTCGTGTCCGGCCGTACGGAGAGCCGCCACCGTGTGCCGCCCGACGACGCCGGTGCCGCCAGCGACCGCGACCCTCATCGTTCGCTCCGCTGGTCGCCGCGGGTGTGGGTGGGCGGGAGCAGGCCGTCGGCCGCAGATGTGATGTCCATACCCATCACGACGACACGGGCACTCCGGATGTGAGGCGCTCCTCACATCCGGAGCCGCTGATCCGTCTTAATGGTGTGAGGGAGGACCGGATGGGCGTGGACATGGACGCGGAGGTGATCGCGGAGCGGCGGCACCTGCTCGCCCTCGGCTACCGGATGCTCGGCACCGTGGCCGAGGCGGAGGACGCGGTGCAGGAGACGTATGCGCGCTGGTACCGTCTGGCTCCCGACGAGCGCGCGGCGATCGCGTCCCCGCGCGCCTGGCTGACCCGGGTCGCGAGCCGGGTGTGCCTCGACGTGCTCGGGTCGGCGCGGGTGCGGCGCGAGAGCTACGTCGGCCCGTGGCTGCCGGAGCCCGTGCCGTCGGCCGCGTTCGGCGTGCCGGGAGCGGGAGCGCCCGGCGACCCGCTGGACCGGGTGACGCTGGACGACTCGGTGAGCTCGGCGCTGCTCGTGGTGCTCGAGGCGATGACCCCGGCGGAACGGGTGGCGTTCGTCCTGCACGACGTCTTCGCCCTGCCGTTCGATGAGATCGCCGCGATCGTCGGGCGCTCACCCGCAGCCTGCCGCCAGCTGGCGGCGTCCGCCCGCCGCCGTGTCGCGACCCGGCGCGAGCGGGAGGTGCCGCGCGCGGAGCACGACCGCGTGGTCCAGGCGTTCGGGGCGGCGGCGGCCGGGGGCGACCTGGTCGCCTTGATCGCCGTGCTCGATCCGGAGGCCGTGCTGACGACCGACGGAGGCGGCCGCGTGAGCGCCGCCCGCCGGCCGGTCCTCGGCGCGGAGAACGTGGCGCGCTTCCTGCTCGGGCTGGCGGTGAAGTACCCGGAGTCGGTCGTCGCGCCGCAGCAGACGGCCGACGGCCTCGGCTTCGAGGTGCGTCAGGAGGGGGTGGTCACGGGCATCCTGACGTTCACTGTGCACGCGGGCCTCGTCACCGAGATCCGGATGATGCGCAACCCGGAGAAGCTGACGCTCTGGGGCTGAGCGGGCGGCACGCGCGAGAATCGGAGCATGCACTTCGACGGTTTCGACGACGACGCGATCACCTTCTACCGGGAGCTGACCCTCCGGAACGACCGCGCCTTCTGGCTCGAGAACCGCGACCGCTACGAGAATCGCGTCGCCGGGCCGATGCACGCGCTGGCGGACGCCCTCGCGCCCGAGTTCGGTGCGGCACGGCTGTTCCGCCCCTACCGGGATGTGCGGTTCTCCCGCGACAAGTCCCCCTACAAGCTCCACGCCGGGCTGACGTTCGAGCGCGGCGGGTACGTGCAGGTCTCGGCCGAGGGAGTGGCCGCGGGCGCGGGGGTCGATCTGTTCGACCGCGACCAGCTCGAGCGCTACCGCCGTGCGGTCGACGCCCCGGCCACCGGTGCGGCGCTGGAACGGGCCATCGCCGCCGTGGAGGCGGCCGGCCACGCGATCGTGGTCTCCGACCGGTTGAAGACCGCACCGCGCGGGTTCCGCCCGGAGGCCGGCGAGCCGCCGCATCCGCGCGCCGAGCTGCTGCGCTACAAGGGCCTCGTCGCCTGGACGGACTGGGGCATCCCGGACTGGTTCGCCACTGCGGCGGCAGCGGACGAGATCGCCCGGTTCCTGCGCGAGAGCGAACCCGTCTCCGGCTGGCTGCGCGACACCGTGCGCTGACCGCGCGGCAGTTCACCGGCTGTTCCCCGCCACGCCCTACGCTGTGGGCATGACACGCGACCTCCCCGGTGGCGGCGGTGCGAGCGACGACGGCGACGCGAGCACGAGACGCCCCACCACCTCGACCGACGCCCTCGTGACGTCGGCGAGCCCCCTCTTCGCCGACTCGACCACCGAGCGTCGCATCCCGCGCCGCTGGGTGCTGTCGTGGGCGCTGTGGGACTGGGGAGGCGCGGCCTTCAACGCCGTCATCACCACCTTCGTCTTCACGGTGTACCTGACCGGGAGCCTGTTCGTCGATCCGGCGCTCGTCGCCGCGCGCGACGCCGAGACAGAGGTCGACGGCCCGGCGCACGCCGCCGTGACCGCCGCCGAGGCGCCGCTGTCGAGCGGGCTCGGCTGGGGGCTCGCGATCGCGGGCATCGTCGTCGCGCTCCTCGCCCCGGTGCTGGGCCAGCGGACCGACGGATCCGGCCGGCGCAAACTCTGGCTCGGCATCAACACAGGCGTCGTGGTCGTGATGACCGCGCTCATGTTCCTCGTGGCCGGCGAGCCGTCGTACTTCCTGCTCGGAGTGACCCTGGTCGCCGTCGGGACGGTGTTCTACGAGATCGCGACGGTCAACTACAACGCCATGCTCGTGCAGGTCTCGACGCCGAAGACCGTCGGCCGGGTGAGCGGCTTCGGGTGGGGCGCCGGCTACCTCGGGGGCATCGTCCTGCTGCTCATCGTCTACGTCGGGCTCGTCACCGACAACGGCGACGGCACGGGCGGGATCTTCCACGCCCCGCAGGACGCGGGACTCAACATCCGCATCATCGCGCTGATCGCCGCCCTGTGGACGCTCGTCTTCTCGCTGCCCGTGCTGATCTCGGTGCCCGAGATGGAGAAGAACGCGCCCACCCCACGGGTCGGGTTCTTCGCCTCCTACGCCGTGCTCGTGCGCGACATCGCCCGGCTGTGGCGGGAGAGCCGCAACACCGTGCTCTTCCTGATCGCCTCCGCCCTGTTCCGGGACGGGCTGGTGGGGGTGTTCACGTTCGGCGGCATCCTGGCGCAGGGCACCTTCGGGTTCTCCAGCGGCCAGGTGATCATCTTCGCCATCGCGGCCAACGTCGTCGCCGGGGTGAGCACGCTGCTCTCCGGACGGTTCGACGACCGGTACGGTCCGAAGCCCGTCATCGTGACGGCCCTCGTCGGTCTCGTCGTGGCAGGCCTCGCCGTGTTCTTCCTGCACGACGGAGGCGCGACCGCATTCTGGATCGGCGGGCTGGTGCTCTGCCTCTTCGTGGGCCCGGCGCAGTCGGCGAGCCGCACCTTCCTCACGCGGGTGACCCCGGCCGGGCGCGAGGGGGAGGTCTTCGGCCTCTACGCGACGACCGGGCGCGCGGTGTCGTTCCTGGCGCCGCTGCTGTTCGCGACGTTCGTGGCCGTGGGAGGGGCGCAGTACTGGGGCATCCTCGGCATCGTCCTGGTGCTCGCGCTCGGTCTCGCGCTGCTGCTGCCGGTGAAGGCGCCGGGGAGGGCGGGCGCGCGGGGCTGAAACGCGGCGCAGCGTCAGGCGCGGGGCCAGGCGCGGACGAAGCGGTCGAAGAGCTCGGCGAAGGTACGGGCTTCCTCCGGGGTGAATCCCGCGAGCGCCGACTCGACGGCGCTGCGGCGATGCGTCCGCACCTCGTCGAGTTGTGAGCGGCCCGCGGCCGTGAGCTGGATGAGCGCGCGGCGGGCGTCCGACGGGTCAGGCACACGCCGCACATGCCCGCGCTCGACGCCCTCCTGCACCAGGCGGCTGGCGCGTGGCTGATCGACGCCGATCGCCTGGGCGAGCGAGCTGATCGACAGCGGGCTGCCCGCAGCCTCGGCGGTCTCCAGCGCCTCCAGCATCCGGATGCGCGCGATGCGACCGAGACTGCCGTCGCGCCCGCGACGCCCCGAGCCGGGACGCGCGGAGTCGCCGAACGGCGGGTGGTCGTGGTCGGCGTGGTGAGCGGTGCGGTCATGACCGGAGTGGTCGTGCGACCCCCACCCGTGCGGGCCGCGCGCGAACGGTCCGTCGCCCCACGGTCCGGCCGGTCGACGGCGCGACTGGTCGCGGCGCACCGCCATCAGCGCGCTCTCGATGAGAGCGACATCGTCCGCCGAGGGCGAACCCGGGCTGGCTTGACTCCGATCATCCATGTATGTAACTATACATTTACTTGTCAACGTACATACAAATAGGAAGGGGTCCCGATGACGACCATCGACGACTCGAACAACACCCCTGCCTCGACCCCGCCCGGCTACTGGTTCGGCGAGATCGAGAGCCGCCTGCGCGACCGGATGCGCTCCGCCCTGGCCGAGCAGGATCTGCGCCGCGGCGGCTGGCGCCTGCTCCACACCCTCAACGACGGCCCGGCGAGCGCCGACGAGCTCGCCGCCCGCCTGCCGCGCGGACGCCGCGGACGGGGTCGTTCCCCCGAGCGCGACGCCCGCGGACATGACAGCGCGCGGCGCGGCCGTGACCGCTCCGGCTCGCCGGAGCGCGGCGAGCGCGACCACCACCACGGCCACGACGGCTTCGGACGCGGCGGACACCATCCCTCGGCGTCTCCGCGCCCGCAGGGTGCCTGGACCTCCAGCCGCGAGACGTGGCACGCCGAGCGCCCGTTTGGCCCGGGAGGAGGTCGCCCCGATCATCGGGGCGCCGACGCCCACGCCGAGACGTACGCTCCTGCCGAGGCCCACGGCCACGACGGGAAGCACGGTCACGAGCACCACGGCCACCACGACCACCACGACCGCGAGGCCGCCTTCGAGCGCGGCTTCGAGCGCGGGTTCCTGCGCGGCACGGCCGCGGCACCCGCATTCGGCGGCCCGTTCGGCGGCCCGGGCGGCTTCCGCGGCGGGCGCGGCTTCGGCCCCCATCGCGGCCACGGCGGTCCGCACGGACGCTGCGACGGCGACCGCCGCACGGCGCGCATCGAACGCATCCTCGCCGATTTCACCGAGCGCGGCTGGGTCTGGTTCGACGGCGAGAGCGCCACGCTGACCGACGAGGGCCGCGCCGCCCACGACGCCGCCTTCGCGCGGGTCCAGGAGGTGCGGGCGGCCGCGACCGACGGCATCTCGGCCGAGGACTACGCCACCACTCTGTCCACCCTCGAGAGGATGGCGAGGAACCTCGGCTGGGAGCCGCGGGACCCGGAGCCAGGCGACGAGCCGGGCACGCGCGCGGCGGAGGAACGCCAGGCCGAGGACAGCTGACCCTCCGCGATCACCCGACCCCTCCGCGATCAGGAGGGGAGGCGGAGGCCGGGGCGCGCGCGTCCCGGCCTCCGCCTGAGCTGCTCACGGCCGCGCCGACCGTCACGTCGTGCGACGACGCCGCCACCCGATCGCCAGCGCGATCGTTCCCGCACCCCCGAAGAGCACGGCCAGCGCGGTCGCGACGGCGACCGCGCCTCCCGCGCCCGAGCCTGTCGCAGCGAGCTCGCCGGCCGCGATTCCCGCCACCGCCGCTCCCCCGCCGGTCGCCTCCCCTGCGGGCTCGCTGCGCGGCGCCCACGCCGCCGAGAACGTCTGCGCCGCCATCAGCGGCTGCAGCGCGTCCCGCACCGCGTCGTCGGCGAACAGCGTGCGCATGGCACCGTCGTCGAGGCCGTTGGCGACCGCCGCCATGATCATCGACTGGTCGAGGGAGAGGTAGCGCTCGGCGATGCGTCCGCTGTGGACCGCGACGGCGTCGTAGAAGCCACCGGGGCCGTACGCGTGCAGCTCACGCTCGATGCCGCGCAGGTTCTCGACGGCGCCGCGGGCGTCGTAGCCGAGTGCCAGGAACGACGCGTGCGGGGTCACGACACCGTCGCCGTACGCCGGCGCAGGGTTCGTGCCGCGCTCGGCGGTCGGACAGCCGTCGAAGGGGAGGTCGACGTCGGTGTTCTCCTGGTCGGAGAAGTAGCCGTCGGCGCGCATCCCGGCGGCATCCACGCCGTACTCGCGGTAGCCGCCGTCGGGGTTGCTGGCGGGCGAGAAGCCCCAGTAGCCGTAGCCGGCGTCCTGTCCGTGCTTCTCCTGCACAGCCACCGTCACGGGATGGTTCACTCCCCACGAGGTCGGACCCCACACCTCCTCGGGCACCAGGAGGTCGGGCATCAGCGCCTCGAACATGCTGCCGCCCCAGCTCGGCACGAACCGCATGCCGTCGTATCGATAGGCGCCCTCGTAGACGGTGAGGCCGTCGTAGACGCGGCTCTCGCCCACCGGGCTCTGCTCCTGCCACGAGTAGTCGCATCCGGCGGGCATGGTGCGGAAGGTGCCGTACAGGCCGGACGACGGGATCTGCCCGTTCACGATGCCGAGGTAGGTCGCGATGCGGCTCTCGCTGACCGTCGTGTCGTACCAGTGGCAGGTGTAGAACACGTTCGGGCCGACCCCGGAGAACGGCGCCTGCTCGCTGGCGCACGTGTCTCCGGGCTGCTCCTCCCAGAACCCGCCCTTGTTGGTGCCTGCGGGGAGATTCGGGGTGTACGGCGTGGGATCGAAGAAGACGCCGAAGTCCATCGAGTCGTACAGGGCCCGTGCGCGGTCGGCGAGAGCCGGTTCGCCGTTCGCGACCATTCGCAGGGCCGCGGCGAGCCAGCCGTTGTCCACCGTGCTGAGGAAGGGATGCACGACGGAGCCGTCCTCCGGCCAGGTGGTCAGCTTGCGACCGTCTGCGGGCGAGTACCAGTTGTAGAACATCCCGCTGGCGGCGTTGCGCTCCAGCCGCTCGAGGGTTCCGACCGTGGTCGCGAGGCGCGCCCGCGCGTCGTCGGCGGAGATGATGCCGAGACCGCGCGCCGCGAGGGTCGACCACAGGTAGCCGCCGATGTTGGTCGGCGACGTGTGCCCGCTCGCGGAGGCGGGGTCGAGTGCGCCGTCGATGTTGTCCGCGGGGAGCCCGACGGCCGGATCCGTCATCGCATCGAGCGATCGCCAGGTGTCGGCCGCCCAGCGGCGGAGGTCGGCCGCGTATGGCGACGCGTCACCGGAGGCGGGGCCGTGCGTGTCGACGGCGAGGGCGGTGGGTGCGGCGGCCGCGAGGGGCGCGGCGGCGGACGCCGGAGCGGCCGAGGCGGGAGCGGCGAGCGCGACCGCGCCGGCGAGTGTCGCGGCGAGAGCTGCTCCGCCGGCGCGGAGCGCACGCCCGGATCGCGGGAGGCGGGGGAGGTGAAGGGGCATCGTCGTCCTTTCGCCCGGCACCCGCGCAGCAGCGCACGGGCACCGTCGGTTGAGGTTTCGTGAGAGTGTATGCGCATACATCGCATCCCGCAACCCTGCCGGTGCACCGCCCCGCGCCCGCGCCTCCCCGCGAGCCTAGGATGGACGCATGACGCCACCCCGGGAAGAGGTCGTCCTGCTGGCCGAGGACGGGACGCCGATCGGGACGGCCGACAAGGCCACCGTCCACACCACGGACACTCCCCTGCACCTCGCCTTCTCGTGCCATCTCTTCGACGGCGAGGGGCGCATCCTGGTCACCCGGCGGGCGCTCGGCAAAGCCACGTGGCCCGGAGTGTGGACGAACTCGTTCTGCGGGCATCCCGGCCCCGGCGAGTCGTTCGCGGACGCGATCGCGCGGCGCGCCGGCGACGAGCTCGGGACGACCATCGAGAACGTCGTCGTCGCACTCCCGGACTTCCGCTACCGCGCAGTCGATGCCGGCGGCATCGTCGAGTACGAGATCTGCCCGGTCTACACCGCCACGATCGCGGGCGAGCTGGCACCCTCCGCCGCCGAGGTCGCGGAGTGGGAATGGGTCGACCCGCGCACGCTTCTCGCTGCCGTGGAGGCGACGCCATGGGCCTTCAGCCCGTGGCTGACCCTGCAGCTCCCCGCCCTCTACGCCTCGCCGGATGGCGAACCTTCGGGCCAGCTGTGAGAACGGCTCATATTTTCCACCTGTGAAATCTCCTGTGGATAACTCGCCGCGGCGTATTCCGCCCAGAGAATCCGTACGCCCACGGAGCGACTCGGGGCACAGACCGCCCACCGTTTGACCTCGAGCGCACTCGAAGGAGCATGCTGGGACCATGAACTCCTCCAGCGCTCCGGTCGCCCTCGTCACCGGAACCTCCACCGGCATCGGACTCGAGACGGCGGTGACCCTCGCCCGCGGCGGGTGGGATGTCGTCGCCACGGTGCGCGACGTCGCCCGCGCGGACCGCCTGCGCGACGCTGCCGCCACGGCCGGCGTCTCCCTCGACATCCGCGCTCTGGATGTGACCGACGGGGCGGCCTCCGCTGCGCTCGTCGCGCTGGTCGCCGCCGAGCGCGGCCACCTGGACGCGCTCGTCAACAACGCGGGTGCCGCAGCCCTCGGCACCGCCGAGATCATGGGGATCGACCGCGTCCGCGCGGCGATGGAGGTCAACTTCTTCGGCGTGGTGCAACTCACCCAGGCCGCTCTCCCCGCCCTGCGCGCCTCCGGCGGTCGCGTGGTGACGGTGTCGAGCGTCGGCGGGATCGTCGGCCAGCCGTTCAACGACGCGTACTGCGCCGCCAAGTTCGCCGTCGAGGGATTCATGGAGAGCCTCCACCCCGTCGCCGCGGCGCTCGGCGTCGCGGTCGTCGTGATCGAGCCCGGCGCCGTCGCGAGCGAGTTCGTCGCCAACGCGACCGAGGGCCGGGATGCCGCGCTCGCCTCCGCGGGCGACTACGCGCCGCTGCTCGCCGCCTACCTGGAGCGCACTGCGGGCGCGTTCGACGCCGCGCAGCAGCCGGCCGACGTCGCCGCCGTCATCGGGCGCGTGCTCACGGAGGACGCGCCGCCGTTCCGCGTGCAGACCTCCGACGCCGCGCGTGCCTTCGTCGGCCTCAAGCTCGCCGACCTCGACGGCTCCCGCGTCACCGGCGCCACCGCCGCCTGGATCGCCTAACCGACCCTTTCCGTCGCGCCCGACACAGGGGACGCATTCCGCCGCTCTGGCGCGCGCATTCCGGCAGAATGCGACCCCTGCGCGGTGCGCCCCACAAGGGTCGCATTCCGCCGGAAAGGGGGCGCCGAAGCGGCAGTTCGCGACCCCTGGGTCACGCCGGACGGGCGGGGCCGGTCAGCCGGTGCGGGTGGCGTCGATGTGCTGTTCGAGCCACCAGGTGCGGCCCTCGTCGTCGGAGACCCAGCCGTCCCACTCGAAGGAGTCCTCGGTGATGGAGGAGAAGTTCCAGCGGATGGGGCGGCCATCGGTCTGCGTGCCGTCCTGGCGGATGCCGTCGCGGTGCCCGGTGGCGACCAGGGTGCAGAAATCACCGGCGACGGCTCCGAACCAGCTCACCCGCCACGCGCCCAGCACGGGGTCGTAGACGCGCACCGTCGTCCCCTTCGACTCCATGCGGGTGGGGTCGGTCGCGCTCGGGGCGACCAGCACGTCCTGCACCGCGCGGCCGCCGAGGGTGTAGGCGAAGAGCCAGTCGGTGGCGAACTCGCTCCACGCCCCCGACTCCTCGTCGAGGAAGCGGCACTCGGCGCGCCAGCTGCCGACGAGCTGCCCGAAGAGGTGCATGCGCTGCGGCCGCACCGGGGTGGGCCCCGTCGCGATCAGTGCACGCGCGAAGTCGGCGTCGGTCGTCTCGCTCATGGTGCGCCTCCCGGGTCGAGGGTCGGTCGAGGTCGGTCGGAATCGCCGGGGCCGGGTCAGCTGGAGGGGCGTCCGGCCTCGGTGCCGGACACGTCGGTCCGGTGGAAGTTGAGGAACGACCGCGAGGCCGTCGGCCCCCGCTGCCCCTGGTAGCGGGAGCTGTACTCGCTCGACCCGTACGGCCGCTCGGCCGGCGAGGTGAGACGGAAGAAGCACATCTGGCCGATCTTCATGCCCGGCCAGAGCTTGATGGGCAGGGTCGCGACGTTGCTGAGCTCGAGCGTCACGTGACCGGAGAAACCGGGGTCGATGAATCCGGCGGTCGAGTGCGTCAGCAGCCCGAGGCGCCCGAGGGAGCTCTTGCCCTCCAGCCGCGCGGCGACGTCGTCCGGCAGGGACACCAGCTCGTAGGTCGAGCCGAGCACGAACTCGCCCGGGTGCAGGATGAACGGCTGGTCCGCCTCCACCTCGACGAACCGGGTCAGTTCGGGCTGGTCCTCCGACGGGTCGATGAACGGATACTTGTGGTTGTCGAACAACCGGAAGAACCGGTCCAGCCGCACGTCGATGCTCGACGGCTGGATCATCTGGGAGTCGAACGGCTCCAGGGCGATCCGTCCGGCGCCGAGCTCGGCCTTGATGTCGCGATCGGAGAGAAGCACGGGGACAGCCTATCGGGTGCCGGTCGGCGGAGGCACGGGGTCGGACAGCGTCCCGCGCCCCGCCGCCGACGGGGTCAGTGCACCTCGAACGGCGCGGCCAGGAGGTCGATCTCGCGGGAGGACGAGCCGACGAGCAGTTCGAACGCACCCGGCTCCACGCCACGGTCGCCGGCCGCGTCCACGATGGAGCACTCCGCGACCGGGAGGATCAGCCTCACGCGCGCCGACTCGCCCGGGGCGAGGTCGACCTGCCGGTGCGCCTTCAGCTCCCTGTCGGCCCAGCTCACGCTGGTGACCGCGTCGCGCACGTACACCTGCACCGTCTCGCGCACCGGGCGGTCGCCGGTGTTGCTCACGGTGACCTCCGCCACGATGTCGTCGCCGGCCCCGACGTCGGTGCGCTCGAGGGCGAGGTCGGTGTACTCGACCGTGGTGTACGAGCGCCCCTGGCCGAACGCCCACGCCGGCGCCTGGGTGAGGTCGGCGTAGCGGTCGCCGTGCTGGCCGCGGATCTGGTTGTAGTACGTCGGCTGCTGGCCGACGTGGCGCGCGAACGAGATCGGCAGGCGGCCCGACGGCTCGATGCGGCCGGTGAGCAGCTCGGCCAGCGCCCGTCCACCCTGCATGCCCGGGTTCGCGGCCCAGACCACGGCGGCGGCCCGTGCGACGGAGGCGGGCAGCACGAGCGGCTTCGAGGCGAGCAGGATCACGACGACGGGCTTCCCCGTCGCGATCAGTGCGTCGAGCAGGGCGTTCTGGCCGCCGATCAACTCCAGCGTCGCGGTGGAGCGGCCCTCGCCGATCAGCTCGATGCGGTCGCCGACCACGGCGACCACGACGTCCGACTGCTCGGCGGCGGCCACGGCCTCGTCGATCAGCGGCCGGTCGGGCGCGCTGGGCACGACCACCGGAGGCCGCGGCTGGCCGTCCGGGAACGTGCGGCCGGCGGGGTCGTCCTCCAGCGTCAGGATGTCGGCGCCGCGGGCGTGGCGCACGCTGAGGCCGTCGATGGCGCGGAGGCCGTCGAGCACGGTCGTGATCATCTCGCGCGGCTGGCCGTCGAGCCAGCCGGCCTGGCCCGACCCGCCGGCCCAGTCGCCGAGCTGGGTCTGCGCGTCGTCGGCGAGCGGGCCGACGACGGCGACGCGCACCGGCGCGGAGGAGTCCGCCGCGATCGGCAGGGTGCCGTCGTTCTCCAGCAGGACGAGCGAGCGCCGGGCGACCTCGAGGTTCAGGTCCGCGTGCGCGGCGCTCCCGACCACCGTGTCGAGGTCGGGGGCGGGCAGGCGCGGGTCCTCGAACAGGCCGAGGTCGAACTTCAGGGTCAGGATGCGCCCGACGGCCGCGTCGAAGGCGTCCTCGTCCAGGAGCCCCTGTGCGACGGCCTCCAGCGCCCCTTCATAGAAGAGAGGAGTCGTCATCACCATGTCGTTGCCGGCCTTCACCGCGGCCGCGGCGGCGTGCGCGTAGTCGGGCTGCACCTTCTGCTCCCAGACCATGCGGCCCACGTTGTCCCAGTCGGTGATGAGGGTGCCGGTGTAGCCCCACTCGCCGCGCAGCACCTCGCTGAGCAGCCAGTCGTTCACGGTGATCGGAACGCCGTCGGTGCTCTGGTAGCCGAGCATGAACGTGCGGCAGCCCTCACGGGCCACACGCTCGAACGGCGGCAGGAACCAGCTCCGCAGCTTGCGCCGCGAGATGTCGGCCTCGCTCGCGTCCCGGCCGCCCTGCGTCTCGGAGTATCCGGCGAAATGCTTCGCGGTCGCGAGGATCGCGGTCGGGTCCTCGAGCCCGTCGCCCTGGTAGCCGCGGACCATCGCGCTCGCGAGCTCGCCGATCAGGTACGGATCTTCGCCGAACGTCTCGCTGATGCGCCCCCAGCGGAGGTCGCGGGCGATGCACAGCACGGGAGAGAAGGTCCAGTGCACGCCGGTCACCGCGACCTCTTCGGCCGTCGCCCGGGCGACGCGCTCGATCAGCTCCGCGTCCCACGACGCGGCCATGCCGAGCTGGGTGGGGTAGATCGTCGCGCCGGGCCAGAACGAGTGGCCGTGGATGCAGTCCTCACCGACGAGCAGCGGGATGCGCAGGCGGGTCTCGGCTGTGAGCCGGTTCGCCTCGAGGATGCGCTCCGGGGAGGTGTGCAGGATCGAGCCGACGTGGCGGCGCAGCACGTGGTCGCGCAGGTCGTCGCGCGCGTCCAGCTGCAGCATCTGCCCGACCTTCTCCTCCACCGTCATGCGGCCGAGCAGGTCGTCGACCCGCTCGGCCGTCGTCAGCGACGGGTCCTGGTACGGGAGCGTGGGAGATGCGGTCTCGGGAAGGGTCGACGTCATTCGGTGACGCCTTCCGTCGAGGAGCGGGCGGAGGACGACGTGGAGTTCGCCGGGGCGTCGGGTGCGTCGGCACCGGTGCGCACCTGGGTGACGGTCGCGTTGATGTTCAGGCCCTTCTTCTTCAGCGCGCGGGCGCGCTCGCCCGCCGAGCGCAGGCGGGGGTTGACGTACTCGTCGATGCCGAAGTTGACCAGTGCGAGCGCCACGCCGAGCAGCGCGATGCACAGACCGGCGGGGACGTACCACCACCAGTAGTCCGGGAACGCGTTGTTCTGCTGCGCCCAGAACAGCACGGTGCCCCAGTTGAGGTTCGACACCGGGATGACCCCGATGAACGCCAGGGTGGTGAGCCCCAGGACGGCGGCCGTCATCGTGCCGACGAAGCTGGAGGCGATGAGCGCCATCAGGTTCGGCAGCATCTCGACCAGGATGATGCGGTGCAGCGGCTCGCCGTTGGCGCGCGCCGCCTGGATGAAGTCGCGGTTGCGCAGCGACATGGTCTGCGCGCGCAGCACGCGGGCCCCCCACGCCCATCCCGTCAGGCCGAGCACGGCGGCGATGACGATCAACGGCGGGTCCTGGAACTGCGACGCGATGATGATCATCAGCGGCAGGCCGGGGATGACGAGGAACACGTTGGACAGTGCCGACAGGGACTCGCTCTTCCAGCCGCGCAGGTAGCCGGCGGTCACACCGACGGCGATCGCGACGATGGTCGCCATGATCGTCGCGAGGAATCCGACGATGAGCACACCGCGCGTGCCGTAGACGATCTGGCTGAAGACGTCCTGGCCGATGTGCGTCGTGCCGAGCAGGTGCTGGAACGACGGCGGCTGGAGGGTCTCGTCGAGGTTCTGCGCCTGCGGGTCGTACGGGGCGATCAGGGGAGCGAAGATCGCGACGAGGATGAACACCCCGAGGATGATCAGGCCGGTGGCCGACTTCGGGTTGCTGAACATCGCGAGCGACACCTTCAGCTGTGACCAGAATGTCTTGCGCGGCGCCGGCTCCTGCGGGGCGTGCGGACGCCCGGCCAGGAAGGCCGCCGTCTCCGGCGCCCCCACGCCGATCGGCTGGTCGGGCGCCGGTGCGTTCTCGGTGGGGAACGTGCTCTCTGCGGGGATGGTCATGATCAGGCCTCCGTCTGACGGGTGCGCGGGTCGAGGATGGCGTAGGCGATGTCGGCGATGATGTTCGCGACCAGCACGGCCAGCACGAGGACGAGGAAGATGCCCTGCATCAGGGCGTAGTCCTTCGCGTTGGTCGCGTTGAGCAGCAGCAGGCCGATGCCGGGGTAGGAGAACACCATCTCCATGACGAGCGTGCCGCCGACGATGAAGCCGAGGGCGAGCGCGAAGCTCTGGATTTGCGGGAGCACCGCGTTGCGGGCGGCGTAGCGCCACAGCACGCGCCGGTTCGGCATGCCCTTCGCCTGCGCGACGGTGATGTAGTCCTCGTCGAGCACGGTCAGCATCATGTTGCGCATCCCGAGCACCCAGCCGCCGAGCGAGACGACCACGATGGTGACCACCGGGAGCACGGCGTGGGAGACGACTTCGGAGATGAACTCGCCGTTCCAGCCCGGTTCGACGCCGACCTCGTACGCGTGCCCGGCCGGGAACCAGCCGAGTGTGGTCGAGAAGATCGCGATGAAGATGAGACCGAGCCAGAAGTAGGGGATGGTGCCGAGGAAGGTCGTGACCGGCACGAACGCGTCGAGGCCGCTGCCGCGCTTCCAGCCGATGACCGCACCCAGGCCGGTTCCGATCACGAACGAGATGATCGTGGCGACGCCGACGAGGCCGAGGGTCCACGGGAGCGCCGAGGCGATCGCGTCGCCGACCGGGGCCATGCCGGTGGAGATCGAGACGCCCAGGTTGCCGTGCAGCAGCATGTTCCAGTAGTTGACGTACTGGTCCCAGAGCGGCACGGACTTGTCGAGGCCGAACAGCGCCCGGAGGGCTTTCTCGGCGTCCGGGGTCAGCTGGCCCTGGCTGCGCGCCATGAAGGAGTCGACCGCGTCGCCCTTCATCAGACGGGGGATGAAGAAGTTGACGGTGATCGCCGCCCACAGGGTGAACGCGTAGAAGGCCACGCGGCCGCCAATGAAGCGCCACGGGATGCGCGAGCGGCGGCGCTCGGTACCGGCGGCGGTCGTGCCGACGAGCGTCGGGTCGACCGAGGTCTGCGATTCGGCGCTCACTGCGCACCTCCCGAGGTCTGTGTGGTCAGAGGAGTCCGAGCCGCCGCCGACGACGGTGCTGCCGACGGGGTCTGGGCCGCCAGCTCCCGGAAGTGCTTCTCGGGGTCGGGCGACGCGGCGCGCAGCTCGCGCGTGTACGGGTCCTGCGGGTGCAGGATGACGTCGTCGGCGGTGCCGCGCTCGACGACTCTGCCCTGGTTGAGCACCATGATCTCGTCGCTGAAGTGCCGGGCCGTCGCCAGGTCGTGCGTGATGTAGAGGACGCCGAGCCCCTCCTCCCGCTGCAGGTCCGCGAGCAGGTTGAGCACGCCGAGGCGGATGGAGACGTCCAGCATCGAGACGGGTTCGTCGGCCACCAGCAGGGCGGGGCGCGAGGCCAGGGCGCGGGCGATCGCCACGCGCTGACGCTGGCCGCCGGAGAGCTCGTGCGGGCGGCGGTCGATCACGGCGTCGGCGTCCAGGCGCACGCGCTCCAGGAGGCGGCGCACCTCGTCGTCGACCTCGCGCTTGGGGACGACGTTGTCGAGGCGCAGCGGGCGCTCGATGTGGTGGCGGATCGAGTGCGACGGGTTCAGGGAGGCGAACGGGTCCTGGAACACCATGCGCAGCTGCTGGCGGTACTTCCTCAGCCGCTTGCCCGAGCGCGGGATCGGCTTCCCGTCGAGCAGCACCTGGCCGCTGGTCGGGGTCTCCAGCTGCGTCAGGATCTTCGCGATCGTCGACTTGCCGCTTCCCGACTGGCCGACCAGGCCGATCGTCTGGTGCGACGAGAGCGTGAAGCTGACGTCGTCGAGGGCCTTCAGCTGTCCGGAGCCGCGGACGTTGTAGATCTTGGTGACGTTGGTGAACTCGAGGGTCGTCATCGCGCGACCACCCCTCTCTCTCCGGTGAGCCGCGGGAAGGAGGCCAGGAGCTTGCGCGTGTACTCGTGGGTGGGGTCGTTCCAGATGCGCTCGGCGGTGTCGAGCTCGACGATCTCGCCCTCGCGCATGATCGCGATCCGGTCGCTGATCTCCAGCAGCAGGGGGAGGTCGTGGGTGATGAAGACGACCGAGAAGCCGAACTCGTGACGGAGCTGGGAGATCTGCCGCAGGATCTCGCGCTGCACGAGCACGTCCAGCGCGGTGGTGGGCTCGTCCATCACCATCAGCTGCGGGCGGAGCGCGAGCGCCATGGCGATCATGACGCGCTGGCGCATGCCGCCGGAGAGCTCGTGGGGGTAGGAGCGGCGGCGCTGGCCGCCCACCTTCACGATCTCGAGCAGTTCGACGACGGCTTTGCGGCGCTCGACGCGGTTCATGTCGGGCCGGTGGACTTCGAACACGTCCTCCAGCTGCGCGCCGATGGTCGCGACCGGGTTGAGGGCGTTCATCGCCCCCTGGAAGACCATCGAGATCTTGTCCCAGCGGAACCGGCGCATCTGCTCCACGTCGAGGGAGTTGATGTCGACGTCCGCGCCGTCCTTGTCGTGGAAGACGACGCTGCCGCCGGTGATGACGGCCGGCGGGCGCAGGAGGCGCTGCACGCCGTAGGCGAGGGTCGTCTTGCCGCAGCCGCTCTCGCCGGCGAGGCCGACGATCTCGCCGCGCTTGATGTCGAGGGTGACGTTCTTCACCGCCCGGACCGGCGGATCCACGTCGTACACGACTGAGAAGTCGCGCACAGAGAGAAGGGTGTCTGTCATGAGTACGTCGCTTTCGTGCTGACCGCGAAGCGCCCGGGGCGGGATCGGGGACGATCCCGCCCCGGGCGCTGGGGGATTACTTGCTCGCGGGCTTCAGCTTCATGATCACCTGCACAGCCGAGGGCTGCGTCGGGTCGGCGGTCGCGTACTGGTCGCTCTCGCTCGGCCACCCGACGTACTTGCGGGTGTTGTACTCGGCGAGCTGCGGGTGCGTGCCGATCGCGATGGCCGGCACGTCCTCGACGAAGATCTTCTGGATCTTGTTCAGGGCCGCGGTGCGGGTCGCGTCGTCGGAGGCCTGCGCGTACTCCTTGAGGAGGGCGTTCGCCTCCGGGTTGTTGTAGCGTCCGAAGTTGTCCGCGACCTTGCCGTCGGCGGCCTGGTCGAGGTACGCGCCGTTCATGACGTCGTCGTAGATGTGCCACGGGTTCGAGCCGGAGCCGGACCAGTGCAGGGCGGCGTCGAAGTTGCCGGTCGCGATGTTGGTGGTCCAGGTGTCCGCGTCCGGGGTCGCGACCTTGGCGTCGGCGCCGAGCGTGGACTTGACCTGCGTGGCGACCAGCTGGATGCCGGTGACGTAGTCGTTCCAGCCCTGCGGGTCCTGCAGCGTGAACGAGACCGGCTTGCCGGACGGGTCGATCAGCGCGCCGTCCTTCCAGGTGTAGCCGGCGTCGGTGAGGACCTTCTTGGCGCCGTCGACGTCGACCGTGAACTCGGTGTCCTTGTACTCGGGGGCGATGTACTGGTCACCGGTCGGCTGCGGGATGCCCGTCACGTTCTTCAGCTCGGGTCCGGCGTTGCTGCGGGCCTT
The DNA here is from genome assembly GCF_020521355.1 of Leifsonia sp. LS1. Lineage (NCBI taxonomy): Bacteria > Bacillati > Actinomycetota > Actinomycetes > Micrococcales > Microbacteriaceae > Leifsonia > Leifsonia sp. LS1. Next base: position 430,958 of record NZ_BPER01000001.1, on the reverse strand, counting down.
CTCGGCGTGCGCCTTGCGGTCGACGACCATGTTGACGGCCTTGCGGAACGCGACGTTGTCGAACGGCGCCTTGGTGGTGTTGACCACGATCATGTCGGGGCTCAGCACGTTCGCGCCCCAGAACACGTTGTGCTTCGGGTCCTTGTCGACGTAGTTCTTCTGGTAGTCGGTGATGAAGATCTGCGCCCAGTCGGTCTCGCCGTTCTGCAGACCGCGGAGGAGGCCGGTGTTGTCGTTGTACTCGAGGTACTTCAGCTCGCCCACCGGGACCTTGCCGCCCCAGTAGTCGGTGCGGGCCTTGAGCACGACGCCCTGCGACGAGAAGGTCTTGATCGTGTACGGGCCGGTGCCGACCGCGTCCTTGACCGCGTCCTTGGTCGGGTCGGAGATGTTCTTCCACACGTGCTCGGGCACGATGGCCGTCTGGAGCACGTCGCCCTGCTTGACGAACTTCGACTCGGTGAAGCTGAGGACGACGTTGTCCCCGTCCTTCTTGACGTCCGCGAGCTTGAGGCCCGCGAGGTCGAGAGCGGGCGTGCTCTTGATGAGGTTGAAGGTGTAGACGATGTCGTCGGCCGTGAAGGGCTTGCCGTCGCTCCACTTGACGCCCTCGCGGGGCGTCACCGTGAGCTGCGTGTAGTCGGAGTTCCACTCGACCTTCGAGGCGAGCCACGGGGTGGTCTCGTTCTTGCCGACCGGGTTGACCAGGGCGAGCGGCTCGAAGATCATCCGGTTGTAGCCGAGCGACTGGCCGGATCCCGTGGCGATGAACGGGTTGTTGATCTCGGTCGCGAGGACGGCGGCGCCGTCCGGCTTGGCGACCGTGAGCGAGCCGCCCGATCCGCTGGACGCGTTCGAGCCGGAGCCCGAGCATCCGGTCAGCGCCAGGGCGCCGATGGCGAGGATCGCGGATCCCGCGATCACGAGCTTCTTAAGCCTCATTGCTTCTCCTTCGTGACGGCACAGACGTTGTGCCTCGTGGTGCAGGTGGTTCGGTGACCATAACTTGCTTACTGGTCAGAAAGCAAGTTAGCGTGAGGTTACTGGGTGGTAGGCTGCCACGCAACCACGAGCGAAGGACGATGCGGGATGGCGACCACCGGCGGTACGGTCAATCCGCGGCCCGAGACAGAGCGCAAGCGCAAGGACATCCTGCGCGCCGCCGTCGAGGTCTTCGGCACCAAGGGCTCCACCAACGGCACCCTCGCCGACATCGCCGAGCAGGTCGGCATCACGCACGCGGGCGTGCTGCACCACTTCGGCTCCAAGCAGAACCTGCTCCTCGAGGTCATCGAGTTCCGCGACCAGGACGACGTCGCCCACCTCGCCGACCGCCACATCCCCGGCGGTCCCGCGCTCTTCATGCACCTGGTCGGCACGGCCCTCCGCAACGCCGAGCGCCCGGGCATCGTGCAGGTCTACACCGTGCTCTCCGCCGAGTCCGTCACCGATGATCACCCGGCCAAGACCTACTTCGAGGACCGCTACCGCACCCTCCGCAGCGAGATCGACGACGCCTTCCGGGAGCTCTGCGCGCAAGAGGGTGTGACCGATCCCCACGCGATCGACAAGGCGGCGGCCTCCATCCTCGCGGTCATGGACGGCCTGCAGCTGCAATGGCTGCTGCAGCCCGGCGCCATCGACCTGGCCGGCGCGAGCGAGTTCGCGATCCAGGCGATCGTCAACGGGGTGCTTCAGCCGGGACCGGCGCTCGCGTCGTACGTGCGGGAAGGCGACGCCTCCCCGGCGGAATAGGTCGCGTGCGGGCCGACGGCGTCAGTGCACCCGGCCGGTGCGCTTGCGTCGCCGGACGAGGAGCACCGCGCCGGCGCCGAGGAGCAGCGCCGCGAGCAGTGCGCCGGCGGCCACGCTGAGGCCCGTCGCGGAGAGCGCGTCCGGGTCGTGCCGGCCGGCGGAGTCGGAACCGTGGCCGGTGCCGCCCGGTGTCGAACCGCCCGGAGTCGAGCCGCCGGGGCCGGTCCCCTCGCCGGGATCGCCGCCCGGGCCGGTGCCGTCGCCCGGCTGGTCGACCGCCACGCCCGGCGGCAGCACACGGAGGGCGGTGAGGCCGGCTTCGCCTGTCCGCCACCGCGTGGTGAGCGCCACGTAGCGGGCGTTCCCGGCGACCTCCAGCGACCCCGTCCGCGTGCCGCCGGCGATCGTGCCGACGGGGGTGAAGGTGATCCCGTCGTCGCTCACGGCCACCTGAGCGTCGGGCACGGCGGCGCCGTCCCACGCGGTCGCGACGAACCCGATCGCGCGAACGGACCCGAGGTCGGTGACCATCCGTCCGCCGGGTCCCGGCACCCACGCGGTGGCCGCGTCGCCATCGACGGCGAGGCCGGGCGATGTCATCCCGGCCGGGAGCACGGACGCGGGGTAGGTGAAGGTGCTGAGCGCCAGGTCGGCGACGGGGTAGGCGGTCGCCGACGCGAACACGACGACGTTCGGGGCCGGGCCGGCAGCGGCAGGCGTCGCAGTGGAGGCGAGCCCTGCAGCCGCCGTCGGCACGGCGGGCGCAGCGATCGTGGCCGCCCGCGTCTCACCGGTCTCGACGTTCGTCACGTCCACGGTCGCCGGCGACCCGGTCAGCTCCACGGTGCGAGCATCCGGGAGCGTCGCGGTGAGGGTTCCCGTCGCGGCCGAGGCCGTCGGGACCGTCGCCCGGGGAGCGAGCACGACCGCCGTCGCCGCCGGGAGGGTGATCGCGAGCGTCGACGCCTGCGCACCGAGCTGCTGCGTCCCGGCATACAGCGGGACGGCCGCTCCGGTGTACGGGACGACGACCGTGGTCTTCACGTCCGCACCGGTGAGGTTGAACGCGGTCAGGTACCCGCCGAGCGAGCTCACGAGCACGCCCGGGGCGTCGGTGGTCGGTTCTGCGGCGGCGGCCCTCGCCCGGGTGACCGCGGCGTCCGCCGGGAGCATCTCGATCAGGCGCGCCCCCGCCGTGCCATCCGCGAGCCGGATGACGTTGGTCGCGTCGCCCTCACGCGAGACCGTGATCGGAGCCGTGGAGCCCCGGACGACGAAGCCGGCCTTCCCCTCGACATCGAGCCAGTCTCCCGAGCTGGAGAGGATCTGGTCGCCGGTGTAACGGAACGCCGCCGCATCCTGCCAGGTCACGCCGTCGAGGGACGTCTGGACGCGATACTGACGGCCTGCCGCGCTCTCCCAGCCGAGCTGCACCTGCGAGATCGCGGTCGGAGCGCCGAGATCGACCTGCACCCAGGAATCCGCCCTGGTCCGATCGGCCTTCGACACGGCCCACCGGGTCGTCGCTGTGCCGTCCGTGACGGCGCTCGCCGGATACGAACCGTCGGCGCTCGACGCGCTGGCCGGCCGACCGGCTGCGGCGTCGACGCCCGCCGGGGTCAGTGCGCGGAGGTGGTACAGCGAGTACCCGTAGGCCGGGTCACCCTGCTCGCCCTGCATCCGCACGAAGCGTGCGGTCACCGGGCCCGGATCCGTGGCACCGGCCGGGGTCAGGTCCACGGTGTCGAGCCGCGCCACGTTGACGTCGGCGGGTGCTCCGCCGTAGGCGGACCGGGTCGTCCACCGGGTCCCGTCCTCGGAGGTCTGCACCGTGTAGCGGGCGCCCGCGCTGGACTCCCACGCGAGACGCACGTTCGAGACCGTCTGCGACGACCCGAGGTCGACCTGGATCCAGGAGTCCGCCCGGGTGCGGTCGGCCACCGACACCGCCCACCGGGTGGAGGCGCTCGCATCGACGGCGTGCGCGGCGAGGTGAGCGTTCTTCGCGTCCTCGCTGGACGCGGTCGCGGTCTTCCCGGCCGCCAGGTCCTTCGCCGTCGCGGAGCCGTCGCCGTAGACGTGGAGCGAGTAGAGCGAGTAGCCGTAGGTCGGGTCGCCCTGCTGACCCTGTATCCGGACGTAGCGTGCGCCGACCGGCTCGAAGGCCAGGTCATCGACGCGGGCCGCCTTGGCATCGGCCGGGTCGGCGACGTGCGTCTCCGGAAGGGTCGCGGTCGTGTCGCCTTCCGCGGACGAGTACGTCCGCGATCCGTCGAGACCGTCGTAACCGGACATGTCGAGGTTGCGCACCCGGACGCTTCCGTCGTCCGGGCCGGCGCCCGTGGAGGCGTAGACGGCCGAGCCGTCCGGCAGCGTCACCTGGCCCGCGTAGCCGCCGCCCAGCTGATAGAGCGAGGCCGTGCCGTCGAACCCGTCGCGCTGCGCCGTGTACACGGAGACGTTGCGTGTGCCGACCGCCGCCGACGGGGTCGGGTAGAGGAACGGGGTCGCACCGGAGACGTCGAAGAGCCAGTCGTCGTGGCCCGGCACCCAGGGGAACTTCACGTATCCCGCCCGGCTGGACGCCGCCGCCCAGGCCGCTGAGGACTGCTGAACCGTCAGCCCGGCGCGCGCGCCGTAGTCGCGGACGCCCGAGAGCCGCTGGAAGAACTGGTCCTCGGGTGTGGGTGCGACGACACCGCCCGCCGACTCCGCCGCATGGACATGCAGAAGATACGAGATCGCGATCTCGGCGCGCGCCTCCGGCTCGTACTTCGGCTCACCCGAGAACTTCGCCAGCCGGTTGACCGGCGCGTAGCCCTGATAGGCGGCGAGGGAACCGGCGATGTCGGCCTCGGCTCGTGCCGCGTCGGGGTCGCGGAGCACCTGACCCAGGAACGCGAGTGGAATGATGTCGCGTCCGTAGAGGAACTCGCGATCGTCCTTCATCGGCTGGAACGGCTCGCCCTGACCGGAGAGGAACAGCTTCAGCGAGTTCCACAGCTCCGCCGAGTTCGGCTGCTGGAGCAGGATCTCCGGGATCGGCTGTCCGTTCAGGATGAACTGGATGGCGTTGCGGCCGCCCGAGCGCCAGATGTCGGACTGGTAGTGCGGCTCGACCGTGTTGTGGTTGTCCACGACATAGGTGTCGTAGATGTTGTCCATCGTGTTCGACGAGATCGGCTTCCCGCCCACCACGGCCGGATTGTTCGCGTCCGCGACGGGCTGGCCGGCCGCGTTGCGCGCCCAGTCGTCGAACTGCTCCGCCCACCGGCCGGCGTCGGGGGAGTCGGGCGCCCAGGCGAGGCCCGGCGCCAGCGCCTGCGTGTACACGCCGGACTCCTCCAGCGCGGTGTCGTCCTCGTGCCGCCCGTTCGGCCACTCCGCCGTCCACGAGCCCGACATTGGGTCGCGCCCGTAGTCGAGGTCTGCCGTGTAGGTCGACTGCCCGGCCGCGATCGTCTTCAGGTTCGCCTGGGTCGTGCTGTCCAGCTGATCCCACATCAGCCGCCCCGCGTCGAGGAAGTACGACTGGAAGGTCGAGTCCCAGAACAGCCGCTTGCCCCACGTCCCCTTCGGATCGACGAACCGGTTGGAGGCCGCGTAGTACCTGATCGTCGCGACCGTCTTCTGCCGCAGGTCCTCCTCGGAGATCCCGGCGAGCTGGGCGTCGTAGTCGCCCTGTGTCACGAGGACGGCGTTCCCGAGGACGACGGCGAAGTCGAAGTCGGCGAGCTTGTACGCGCCGATGGAGGCGTCCCACACGGTGTTCACCCACTGCGTGTGCCGCAGGAGGGCGCCGTAGTAGTCCGCCGCGGTGGAGTCCGGCGCGCCGAAGGCCGGCGCGGCGTCGGCGGCCTGCGCCGGCTGGCCGGCGTTCCCCGTGACGAGCCCGAGGGCGAGCGCGGCTGCGACACCGCCCGTCAGCACTCGCCTGAGGAACGGGAAGGGCGCTCTCGAATGCTCGTCGACACGGGTCACAGCGATTCCTTTCAGGGCGGTGGGTCGAGGGATGCGGGCCCGGCCACGATCGGCCGGGCCCGCACCGTCACCCCTCCGTGCGGCGACGACGGCTCACGAAGACCGCACCTGCGGCGAGGAGCAGCACGGCGATCCCCCCGCCCAGCCAGAGCGCGGTGGAGTCACCGCCCGTCTTCGCCAGGTCGTCCTCGTCCTGCGTCGCCGACGGCGCTCCCGGCCCGGTGCCCGAGCCCGAACCGGAGCCGGAGGTGTCTCCCCCTCCCCCGCTGCCGGACGGATCCGCGGCGCGGATCTCGACCTCGAGGGAGGCTCTGACGGTGCCGTCCTGCAGCACCGCGATCGTGTGGCGGCCGGGGGCCGTGTCGGCGGGAATGGCCACGGTCGTCGTGAACGCACCGGACTCGTCCGCCGTGACAGTGCCCAGCTCGACCGGCGCGGAGTGCAGCTCGATCGTGAGCGCGGCCCCCGCGCCGAACCCGGCGCCGGTGAGGTCGACGCGACCACCGGCGACCGGGTCTCCGGTGAGCGCGACCGTCGGGTCGGCCGGCTCCGCGAGCCCGTCGATGGCTGCACGGAGGTCCGCGGCGCGCCCGTCGATCGTCGCCTGAGTGAGGCCGGCTGTCTTCAGGGCCGTCTTCGCCGCCTCGAGCGCGGGGAGGAGGGGCGCCCAGCTGGCGGCCGTGTACCGCGTGCTGTCGAGCCCGTTGGCCTGATCGACCAGCTGCTGGAGCACGCTCGTGTCGACGGCGACCGACAGGCTGCACCACGCGGACTCGTCCCCGTTGGCGTGCCCGACGAGCACGGCGGTCGTACCGCCCCCGTGCGTCTTCACATCGAACTCGATCCGTCCGTCGGCGCCGACACGGGGCTGCCCTGAGAGGGTCGCCACACTGCTGTCGAGCACATGTGCGGTGAAGGAGTCGCTGCCGTCGACCGGATTGATGGTGGCAGCGATGGTCGCTGTGCTGTCGCGATCGGCCGTGACCGGCGCTGCGCACGACAGGGCGTACCCGCCGTAGACCTCGAACTCCCAGATGTTGAGCCCGTACTTCGTCGCGGGAGCGCCGATCACCCGGATGTAACGGATCTCCGCGGTCGGGAAATCGGTGGTGTCGCGGCGGTGGTCTCCCGTGGCGGTGTTCTGCACGTGCGCGAGCTGCGTCCAGTCGGTGCCGTTGACCGAGCCCTCGAGGCGGTAGTCGGTGGAGTTGCTGGACTCCCACTCCACCACTGCCTGCGACACGCCGCGGACGGAGCCGAGGTCGACCTGGAGCCAGTTCTGGTTGGTGTACGGCGCGGCGCCGGTCGGCCGCGCGGAGGACCACTTGGTGGTCTTCGATCCGTCGGTCGCCATCGGGGCGGTGATGTTGGCCAGGTTGTTGTACACGCTGTCCGCGGTGGTCGGCTGCCCCTTGGCCAGGTTCACCCGCCCGCCCGCGGTCGGCGCCGACAGCAGGGAGGAGTCGCCGAACACCTCGAACTCGAACAGAGAGACGCCGTACGAGGTGAGCGCACGCTTCACCGTCTGCATCCGCACGTAGCGGCCGGTCGCCGACACTCCCACGAGATCCGTGGCGCCGTCGCTTCCCGCGGTCGGGGTGACGTACGCGTCGGTCCACGTCTTGCCGTCATCGGATACCTGGATCTTGTACTGGCTCGCGTACGACGACTCCCAGAACATCCGCACCGCACCGATCGAGCGCACGCTGCCGAGATCGACCTGCAGCCACGAGGTGTCGGGCGATCCGGTGCGATCGGCGATCCAGCGGGTGGTCATGTTGCCGTCGGTGGCGCTGCCCGGGTTGGTGCCGTCGGACGCCGTGGTCGGCGCCCCGAGCGCGAGGTTCACGCTGGCGCTCGCCTTGAGCTCCCGCACCGCGAATCCCCCCGACCCGCTGCTGTCCAGCAGCAGGACGCGCACGAAGTTCGCCGCGGTCGCCGGGAAGTCGACGTGCTGGTGCCCACCGGTCCCCTTCTGCACGAGCTTCTGGTCGGTCCAGTTGGTGCCGTCGGTGGAGGTCTGGACGAGGAACCGGGTGGCGTAGTCCGTGCCCCAGTCGATGTCGACGCCGGTCGCGAACGAGCCGGCGGCGAGCTGCTGCCGCAGCCAGGGGCTGTCCCCGGCCGACTGCCAGTACGTGCCCTGGTCGCCGTCGCCGGCGAGCGCGGGGCCGTGCCCGGACGCGGAAGCGGAGGCGGTGTACGGCGAGCCGTCCGACTCGTCCGCCGCCAAGGGTGCGGACACCGTCTTGCCCAGCGCGGCGCCGGAGCCGAGCACGAAGGTGCCGTGCATGGCCGCTCCCGCGCCGCTGAGTCCGACGTTGACCAGGAGCCCGGGCTGTCCCGGGTTCGACAGGCTGACGATCGGCGTCGGGCCGGACTCGTCGAGCAGCACGATCGCCGGCTGGCTGACGGTCAGTGTGCGGCCGTCGCCGAGATCGAGGGAGCCCGCCTGGTAGAACGTCGCCATCGTCCGCTTGACGCGGGGGTCGTGCACCGCCTGCACGGCGCTGTCGTTGCGCAGGATGCTGACAGCGGGGTTCGCGGCGTAGGCGGCGGTCTGCGCGGGCGTGGCGCCGGGCAGGACGATGTACTCGTAGCCGGCCCCGGTCGGCTTCACCCCGTGGTCGAAGTAGAGGGTGAACGCGTCGTGGCTCTGCGGCTGGTCACCGTAGTAGCTGCCCGTCTGGGTCTTGTCGGAGACCACGACCGGGTCGCTCGACGGGAAGACGTAGCCGACCTTGTCGTTGTAGGCCCAGGACGGGTCGCTGACGACCTTCCCGTCGGTTCCGGCGGCGACCGCGGTTCCGTCGACCGAGGCGTTCGGCTTCGCGTCGACCTGGTTGACCGTCGTGTGCACGGCGGCCGCGTTGGTGGAGGTGATGCCCGCGCCGAGTGCGACCATCCCGTCGTCGAGGTAGAAGTAGCTCTTCTGCGCCTGCGTGCTCGCGCGGTCCAGGCTCTCGACGCTGACGCCGTAGTGCCCGTCCGAGACGCCGCCCGTGAAGCTGCCGCCGTTGGTCGAGCGTCCGTCGGTGCCGAGGGTGGTCTCCTTGACGTACGGGACGGTGGTGCCGGGGTAGTGGTACCAGTCGAAGGCGGGGCCGAGCGCCGTGTACTCCTTGTTCGTCACCTGGATCGCCGTCGCGCCCGCCTTGCTCCAGACGACCTCGTTGCCGACGTCCTTCCGGAGCGTGGAGCGGTACTCGCTGCCGACCGTGCGGCTGGAGTTGAGGGCGGTGAAGATGCCGAAGCCCGCGCGCTGGTGCGACGAGAACTCGGAGCGCCAGAAGTAGGTGTTGCCGGTCTGGCCGTTGCCCGCGGTCTTGCCGCGGATGCTGTCGGCCAGCTCGCGGTAGTCGCTCGCGTAGAGCGCGTCGGTGCGCGCCATCCGGTCGAGGGGGTCGAGGAACACCGCGGCGTAGCTGGTGACGCCGTCGACCGTGGTGGCCGGCCGGTAGAGCAGGTAGAGCATCCCGATCTCGCCGCGGATCATCCAGCGGGTCCCGTCGATGATGTAGAAGGCGATGGTGTCGAGCTGGTCGCGGGTGAAGGCGAGACTGGTGCCCCGCGCCGAGTCGGCCCACATCGCGACCTGGGTGAACAGGGCCATGCCGTAGCCCTCGCTGTAGAGCTGCGCACCGTGAGCCCAGAACGTGGCGTCCGGCTGGACCGCCTCCTGCACCGTGCCGGAGTTGTCGACGGCGACGGTCTTCACCATCGTGGCGAAGCCCGCGGTGATCTGGTCGGCGTTGCGGGTGGCGAGCGCCTTGTAGAGGTAGTCGGACGTGCGCCAGGCGCCGTTCGCGCCGGCCGGGTCGAGCTTGCCCTGATTGTGCTTGATGGTGAGGGCGAGCCCGTCTGCGCTCAGCACGTCGCCGAGGAAGATCGAGATGCGGCCCATCGCGATGGACTCGCCGATCTCGGTCTCCCACCAGTTGGTGTTGCCCGGGTCGGCCTTGTCCCAGTAGGCGAGCGCGCGCTCCTCGGCGGCGAGCAGGCTCGCGTCGTGGAAGCCCTTCGCCGTCTTGTCCTGGTAGGCCTGCGCGATCGCGACCATGCGGTAGAGCGCCTTGTAGGCGTCCCACGTCTTGCCGTTGGCCGAGCTCGTGCGGTCGGTGTAATCGACATCGGACCACGAGCCGTCCGCGTTCTGCGACTTCACGTACTCCAGCGCGTTGGACGTCTGTGCGAGGTAGATGCCGTTGGCGATCTGCACTTCGTCGCCCTGGCTCAGGTAGTAGTCCTGCAGCCGGGACACGATGGTGGCGACGTCGGAGTTCAGGTCGGCGGCCGTCGCCGGCGCGCTCGTGAGTCCTGCGAGGCCCAGGACGAGGGCGACGACGGCGGCTGTCGCCCCGACGAGGCGGGCGCGTATGGTGCGGCGCCCTGGGGCTGGTGATGCTTCTCGGTCACGCGACATTGCGCAGACTCCTCTGGATCGGGGGATCGTATTCGGGTGTGTGGAGCGAGTGGTGCGGCTGGAGCGGGTCGAGCTGTTCGGGGGTGCGGCTGGGAGGGGGGATGCGGCGCCGGTCACACGCGAGGAGGGACCGGCGCCGCGACGGTCAGTCGGCGGTCCGCACGAGGCGGGCGACGGAGATGCGGGTGTCTGCGGCGCCGTAGAACACGAAGTGCTCGTCGCCGATCCGCTCGATCGCCGTGGGGAAGACGACGTTGGCCACGGTGCCCGCCGTCTCCTCCGCCGTCTCGGGGGTGAGCAGGGGTTCGCTCGTCCGGGCGAGCACGTGGGACGGGTCGTCGGCGTCGAGCAGCATCGCCCCGACGACGTAGTTCACGTCGAAGGCGTGGGGCACGAATGCGCTCTCCCCCACGTCGCCGGTCACGCCGTGATGGAGCAGCAGCCACCCTTCCGGCACGCGCAGCGGCGCGGGGCCCGCGCCGATCTTGAGCGCCTCCCAGGCGAACTCGGGGCCGGCGACGAAGCGGTGCCCCCGCGGGCGCACCAGCGCCGAGAGGTCCTGCATCGCATCGGCGACGGGCACGTAGGAGATCCAGATGCTGGCCCGGTCGTCCGGCACGCCGGCGGGCAGCGGCGGCCGCTCGCCGGAGCGCACGAACCCGAAGTCCCACATCGGCCGGTGGAGCAGGGCGAAGCTCGGCGCGCCCTGCGGGTCGGGGACGACCTCGGGGAAGAACACGACGTCCTTGTTCGGGAACAGGTTCAGGTCGGTGTCGAGCGCGTCGTCGTACTCGAACTGGAGGGGCCCGAGACGCCGCCAGCTCTCGCCGTCGGTCGAGACCGCCAGCGCCGGCTTCGGTCCGAGCGGGCCGAAGGCGACATAGCTCATCACGTGCACGCCGAGGTCCGGGATCGTGGTGATGCGCGGATCCTCGACCCCGCCGTGCTCGGTGCCGCGCTCCCAGCCGCGGTCCGCGTCCAGGGCGATCTCCAGGTCGACGACACCGCTCGGCACGCCGCCGTCGAAGACGACCCGCGCGCGGCCGATCCGCGAGACGTTGTGCTCGGCGACGAGCCGCGGGAAGAGATGGAGAGTGCCGTCCGGACTCTGCACGGTCGCGGGATTGAGCACTCCCTCGACCTGTCGCGGATCAGTGGGGTCCGGCTCCATCACGATGCCGACGCGTTCGAGCGCGTACGGCACGCGGGTGGAGGTGGAGAGGGAGGAGATGGAGGACACAGGACCCTTCTTCGGATGGTGGTGGACGGTCGCGAACGGTGGTCAGCCCTTAATGGCGCCGACCACTCCGTTGACGAGATAGCGCTGGATGAAGATGTAGCCGACGATCAGCGGAGCGGCGACGATGAAGGTGGCGGCCGCCAGCAGCGGCCACTGGTTGCCATAGGTGCCTTTGAAGGCGTAGAGGCCGACGGTCACCGGGAACTTCGTCGGGTCGGCGAGGAGCACCGTCGCGAGGATGATCTCGTTCCAGATCCATACCGCCTGGAGGATGAACACGGTGACGAGGGCGGGGCGCGCCAGCGGGAAGATGAAGCCGAACAGGTAGCGCCAGTAGCCGACGCCGTCCATCGCCGCCGCCTCGTCGAGCTCCCGCGGGATCGACTTCACGAAGCCGCTCAGCAGCAGCGGGCCGACGCCCACGCCCACGCCGACGAGGAGGATGTAGCCGAGTTGCGTGTCGTACAGGCCGAGGCGCAGCAGCAGCTGGAACTGGGTGATGAGCGCGTTGGGCAGGAACAGCACCAGCACGAAGATCACCGACCAGTACTTGGCGCCCTTCACGTAGCCTCGTGCGACCGGGAACGAGAGGACCAGCGTCAGGAGGGTGCCGATCGCCGAGCCGGCGGCCGTGTACAGGACGCTGTTGAGGATGTATGCGCCGAAATCGCCGGTGTTCCAGGCGGTCACGAAGTTTCCCCACTGCGGGTCGCGCACCAGGCCGACCGGGTCCGCGACGAACTCGGCCTGCGTCTTGAGCGCCGTGTTCAGCAGATAGAGGAGCGGGAAGAGGAAGACCACCAGCAGAACGAGGGCGCAGATGTATGCCCCGATCGGAATGCGGCGGCGGCGGCGTCGGCTCGGTGCCGCCGGGGACTCCCGCCGTCTCCGGTCGTCTCCCTCGGTGGACGGCGCATCCGCGCCGCCCGTCGGGGCGGGGGTGATGGTGGTGCTCACAGCTTGGCCTCCCGTCGGCGGAGCACGGCCAGGGCAACGATGGAGACGATTGCGACCAGCACGAACTGGACCATCGAGACCGCCGCCGCATAGCCCTGGGACTGGGACAGTGTCGTGCCGGACGCTCCGCCGAAGCCCTGCACGTAGACGAGGAGCGAGAGTACCTGGGTCGACCGGTTGTTCGGCCCGCTGAGCACGTAGATGAGCTGGTAGCTCTGGAGGGCGTTCACGATGCCGAGGAGCACGTTCGCCGTGATGGACGGAGCCAGAAGGGGCACCGTGACGCTGCGGAAACGCTGCCACGCGCTCGCTCCGTCGATCTCCGCGGCCTCGTGCAGCTCTTCGGGCACGGCCTGGAGACCGGAGAGGAAGATGATGACCGAGACGCCCAGCACCATCCACACCTGCACGAGGATGACCAGGGAGAGAGCGAGATGCGGGTCGCCGAAGAACGCGGAGTGACCGCCGAACAGCCCGAGGATCGATGCCGCCGGGCCGCCGCTGACGTTGAAGATCAGCGACCAGACCAGGCCCGTCACGGTCACGCCGAGGATGGTCGGCATGAAGACGACCGCGCGATAGAAGTTGCGGCCCTTGAGTTTGCGGTTCAGGAGCACCGCGATCGCCAGCGCGACCACGATCTGGATCAGGGTGCTCGCGAAGGCGAAGATCACCGTGTTCGTCAGCGCGTTGGCGCTGTCGGCCCACTTCGCCGGGGAGAAGAAGTCGACGTAGTTCTGGATGCCGACGAAGTTGATCGGCAGGCCCGGCAGCCCGCGGAGGTCGGTGAACGAGGCCACCAGCACGCCGATCGCCGGGACGAACCCGAAGATCCCGAGCAGCAGCATCCCGAGCCCGAAGGTGACGCGCACCGGAGTGCGCCGGGGGAAGGGGAAGGTCTCAGCCATGTGTCGTTCGATTCACTGTCGTTCGAGCCCTGGGGCGGGCCGCGCCGTCGCCGGTCGCGGCCCGCCGTCACGGGAGTGGGTCAGCCCGCGGCCGTCCAGGCCTTCTGCGCCGCCGCCGCCGCCTGCTCCGGCGAGTCGGAGCCGAGCGGGGTCAACGCCGGGTAGTTGAACGGGAACACCGCGTCCTGGCCGGCCTTGTTGTTCGCGAACCAGATCTGGTCCCACGCCGGCTGGTAGGTGGAGGTGTAGGGGGCGATGGACTGCAGGAACGCGCTGGTCTCGATGTCCGGCTGCGCGGACGAGAAGCCCGACTTCTCGAGGAACAGCTGGTAGGTGTCCTTCTGCGAGAAGAAGTCGAGCCAGGCCAGAGCCGCGGTCTTGTTCTTCGCCGAGGTCGGAATGGCCAGCTGCAGCTCGGTCTTGCCGTTGAGGAACGCGTTGTCGGCAGCGGTCTCCGAGCCCGGGAACGGGAAGTAGCCGTAGTCGAACTTCTTGGCGACGGCCGCGTCGATGGTCGGCTGGTCCCAGGTGCCGTCGACCGTCATCGCGAAGTCGCCGGCGGCGAAGCCCGCCGGGATCGACGTGTAGTCGGCGCCGGCCGCGCCCTGCTGTGCGTTCTGCAGCACGTACTCCGTCTGCTGGAGCACCTTGACCTCGGTGGGGTCGGTGAGCTTGGCCTTGTTGGTCCAGATGTCTTCGGCGAGCTTCTGCTTGTCGGCCGCCGTCGGGTAGTTCGAGGCGACCGAGGCGAGCATGGGAAGGCCGGCGGGCCAGCTGTCCTTGCCGCCGAGACCGAACGGCGTGATGCCCTTGGCCTTGAGCGTGTCGACCGTCGAGGTGAACTCGCTCCAGGTCGTCGGGACGGAGAGGCCGTTGTCGGCGAAGATCTTTTTGTTGTAGAAGACGCCCGTGTAGTAGCTCACGCCGGTCGGCACCGAGTACTGCTTGCCGCCGATGGCCTGGGCCTTCAGGAGGGTCGGGGTGTACTTCTTCAGGAAGCCCTCGTCCGTGAGGTCGACCAGGCCGCCGGCCGCAGCGAGGCGGGCGTCGTCGGTGGCGGCGTCCTTGGCGTAGGACGGGGTCTCGGTCATGCCCTTCACGACGAACAGGTCGAGGTTGGAGGCCGTGAGGCGCGAAGACTTGGTCGCCGGGTAGTTGTCGTTCGAGACGGTCGAGAAGACGACATCCACATCCGGGTACTTCTTCTTGAACGCGTCGTTGACCGCGCGGAAGCCTGCGTCGGTCGCGTCGCTGCTCGAAACCAGCAGCTGCAGCTTGCCGCTCGGCTCGCCGTCGGACGATCCGCCGCTCGCGCTCGAGCACGCGGCCAGCGCGCCGATCGTCGCTACGGCCGCGATGCCGGCGAGCGCGCGCCGGATCGCGGTGCTCTTCCGCAACCTCGTTGTTGCCATGGGGGTCTCCTCTGTGAGTGCTCGGGTGGTGATTGCACGTTACCGAAACGTTTCGGTAGTCGAATCATGGCACGTTCCCGCCGGTGGTGCAACTACGCGACGTCCGTGACCGCCTGGGCGAGGAGATCCTCGACGACGTCCGCCGTCTCCTCCCAGCCGTGCACCGCCCGGGTCGGCACCCCGAGGCGCCGGACGGGGTAGTCGTTGCCATCCGGATCCAGGCGGTCGCCGACGAACAGCATGTCGGCGTAGCCGATCCCGGTCAGCTCGGCCAGACGAGCCATCCCGTACGCCTTGTCGACACCGACCCTCGTCACGTCGATGCTCGTCGACCCGCCGGACCGGACCTCGAGCCCCGGCAGGCGCCCCTGGATCGCGGATCGCAGCAGGGCCTTCTTCTCGCCGCCCGGGTCCCACGCCGCCTTCGCATCGATCGGGGCGTCCTGCCCGAGGGCGGAGAAGGTGATCTGGGATCCGCGATCCTCGATCGCCGGGCCCCGCGTGTCGGGCTCCCACAGCCCGAGCCGGCGCGCCTCCTCTTCGATGGCGTCGACCGCCGCGCGCTTCTCCTCGTCGGAGAGATCCTCCGCGTACTGCAGCGTCCAGGTGCCGCCGACCCATCGGAGGTAGCGCGTCCCGCACGTCGGCATCAAGTGCAGGCGGCGCAGGTCCGGCCCCTCCGGAAGACGCGCGAGGAGCTGGCGGCGGAACTGCTCGTAGCTGCCGCCGGAGATCACGCACACCTCGCAGACGTCGAGGAGGCGCACGAGGATCGACGTCATCCGCGGCGTCAGGGGCGATTTGGACGGCGCCAGGGTGTCGTCGAGGTCGAATGCGACGAGCCGGGGCAGGGTCGCAGCTCCGCGCGGAGACCTCGGCTCCGCGCCCTGCGCGACATCCTCACGCACGTCGGCCCCCTCGCGCGCGAGCGGCCAGGAGCGATCCCCGTCGACCGATGGCCAGGACGAGGCCGAGGAGCAGGACCGCGACGGCGATCAGCGTCGTGGGCACTGCATCGCTCCCGGTGCTGGCGAGCTCACGGCTCGTCGACGGGTCCGACAAGGAGGATCCCGGCGCTGTGGAGCCCGGCGCCATGGAGCCCGGATCCGACGCGCCCGGATCCGATGGTCCCGTGCCTCCTCCCGTATCGGCGGCCGCGTCGATTCGGACCGCCGTCCGTGCGACCTCCGCACCATCGATCAGCGCGACGAGGGAGTGATCTCCCGGCGCCGTGCCGGCGGGCACCGTCACCTCGAAGCGGAAGGCGCCGTCCTGGCCCGCCTCGACCGTTCCGAGCACGGTCGGCTCCGAGTGCAGTTCGATGGTCACCGCCGCCCCCGGCAGGAATCCGCTCCCCCGCACGATCAGGGGGGAGCCGACACGCGACGCATCGGCCGTCACCGATTCCTGACCGGTCGTCGGTCCGCCCGGCTGGTCCGGCACACAGCTCTCCGCGCACACGCGGAACCTGCTGAGCACGGCCTTGTGGTCGCTCGGCCACACGGCGTCGGGAGTGACGATGACATCGTCGCTGTCGTCGTCGACCCGCTGGCTGCGGACGATCGTCGCGCGCGGACCGACGACGGCCGCGGAGGCGAGCTCCAGGCGACTCGAGGGTGCGTAGAAGACGTAGTCGATGCGATCCCGCTCGTCGGCCTTCGGAGCCCAGGTCAGGCTGTTGACGGAGACGTTCGGGTTGCCGGCGGGCCAGGTGAACCCGGGGTTCTTCACCGGGTCAGGATGCGCCTGGCGGTAGGAGTCCGCCAGTCCGCCGTCGAGGAGGGTGCGCGTCGTCTGCCACGGCACGACGGCCCCTCGGTGGTCGAAGAGTCCCGCGGTGGCTGCGGTCCAGTCTTGTGCCGACGGCTCGTTGAAGTCGCCGCCGACCACGACGAGGCGCCCCGCCTTCTTCTCCGCATCGACGTCGGCCAGCAGTTCCCGTGCCGAGTCGGGCCGCCCCGACTGGGCGTTCATGGTGAGCATGGTCGCCACGTCGGTCACCGGTGCGCTGAGCTCGCCGCCGCCGAGGAACTCCGCGGGCCAGTCCCCGATCGCGGTCGGGCCGTACCCGCGCGGGAGGTACTCCGCATACCAGCGGTATTCGAGGTGACCGCCGTAGACCGCGACATCGGTGCCGTTGACATCGATGATCGCCTTGGTCCAGCGCGCACCGACCGTGGCCGTGGACACGATGGGATAGCGCGACACCAGACCCGTGTCGGTGGCGGAGACGGAGTGGTAGCCCAGCTGGTCGGCGATGGCCGGGGTCGCGTCCGCGAGCCGCGGGTCGAAGCGCTCGGGCAGGAACGCCACGTCGGCGCCGCTCTCGCGGATGACGTCCGCCGCGTGCTGGATGCCGCCGGAGACGACGGACCCGCCCTTCCAGATGTTGAAGGAGAGCACGTCGAGCTCGCTGACGCCGTCGACCGCCGGCTTGGGCGGGACGGTCTGCACCCGCACGCGCAGGGCGACCGGCCCGGCGAGGACGCCGTATCCGTCGTTCGCGAGCAGGTAGACGTCCAGGTCGCCTGCGCCGATCGTGGCCGCCTCGTGGGTCCAGCCGTCCCGCGAGCCCGGTCCCCAGGTGAAGCTGCCGCCGGCTCCCGGGGCGTAGCGCCAGTCGAGGGAGGAGGACCCGCTGCCCGGCTTCTGCCCGTGCCGGTAGATCCCGATCCAGTTCTTCGCGCCGGCCGAGCCGGTGGCGTCGTAGCTGATGGCGACGGTGCCGGAGGTGTCCAGCTCCGCGGCGCTCACGGTGAGCGTCGCCCCGGCGGCCGCCGCCGGAACGGCGCCGAGTCCGGCGACGAGGCCGAGGGCGACGGAGGCGAGCGCGGCGACGATCCGTCGCCTCCAAACGGGTCGGCGAGTGGTCATCCAGGTCTCCTCATCGAGCAGGCCCTCGCGGGCGCGACATTTACCGAAACGTTTCGGCACGGCGAAAGTCTCACACACGGGACGGGGGCGACGCAACGCGCCGCCGCCTCCCGGCGTCAGCGGGTCGCGCTCGCCGGGACCGCCGCCGTGGAATCGCGGACGACCAGTTCGGCGTCGGCGACGCGGACGTCCGCCGCCTGACCGCTCTCGACCAGGTCGATGAGGAGCCGCCCCGCCTCCTGCCCGAGCTCGCGCGGCGTCGTGCGCACCGTGGTGAGCGACGGACGCACGTAGGTTCCGAGGCGGATGTCGTCGAATCCCGCCACCGAAAGGCGTTCCGGAACCGACACGCCGAGCCGCTGCGCCTGCGCGATCAAGCCCAGTGCGGACAGGTCGTTCGCGCACACCACCGCCGTTGGAGGATGGGCGAGCGAGAGCAGCTCCGATGCCGCAGCCGCGCCCCCCTCGTACGTGAAATCGCCGGGAACGGCCGGTCCCGGGTCGAGACCGAACGCGTCCAGCGCCGACCGCCAGGCCGCCTCGCGCTGCAGGGAATGCAGGTACCCCGCCCTCCCGCCGACGAAGGCGATGCGGCGATGGCCGAGACCGACCAGGTGCTCCACCGTCGCCCGGATGCCCGCCTCGGCGTCCTGCCGCACGGCCGGGAGGGGGAAGTCCGCCCCCGGATTGACGGCGACCGCCGGCAGCCCGAGCTCTTGCACCAGGGGGATCCGCTGGTCGTCCGCTTCGAGATCGACGAGGAAGACGCCGTCCACGCGACGGTCCGCCGCGAGCTTGCGGTACCGCTGCAGGATCGCCTCCGGCTGCGCCCCGATCTGGAGCACGACGGCATAGCCGCGCGGATCGATCGCCTCCTCGACCCCGCCGATGAAGCCGCCGAAGAACGGGTCGAGCTCGAGCACGTCAGGATCACGCTGGACCACGAGGGCGACCGTGTACGCCCGCCGCCCGGACAGGCTCTTGCCACGGAGCGACGGCACGAATCCGAGATCTTTGGCGATCTGCACGATCCGCTCGCGTGTCGCCTCGGACACCCCCGGCCGGCCGTTCAACGCGGTCGAGACCGAACTCACGGCCACCCCCGCCTTGTTGGCGACATCGACGATCGTCACCCGATGATCAGTCACGGACCTCCTCGACGCCCCTCGCTCCAACGACAAAGCAACTGTAGCCTCCGACCCGACCACCGACGCGACACCGCCCTGCCCTCATCGACCGGACGACACCATCACGATCACGCTCGGCGGGTTTGGCCAAAAACCATTGACCGGGTAGTCTGGGCCGCAGCCCGACCGCCCAGTGTTTCATTGGGTTCGAAGGCCACGCGAGTGTAGTTCAATGGTAGAACTTCAGCTTCCCAAGCTGATAGCGCGGGTTCGATTCCCGTCACTCGCTCCAGTGTTCGCAGGGTGAGAGTCGTCGCGTTCCGCTGGTCGCCCGAGGCCACGGGTCGCTCAGCTCGAAGAGCTGATCGACCGTTCCCAGTGCCGACGCGACGACCGGTTCGCTGTGTTGCAGTTCAACAGTGACGCGCACAAGGCCCCGCTCCTGGAGCCGGTCCAACAGGTCAGAGGCCATGTGTTGTGCCGGGGTTCAGGATCTGCCTCCCGAACAGCAGCATCTTGTCGGTGACGGTCAGCCGAGCCAGTTCCGCAGCCTCGTCCCAACTGTCGCTGATGGTGGCGATGAGATCCTTGACGATCTCGCGGCCGCGAACCTGGCTGAGACCGTAGACGTGCGACTGGGCGACGAGGCCGACGAATGTACTGTCCCGTTCCCCGTCGCGCCCGTACGCGAGGATCTGCTTCGCCGTCTCGCCGGACCGGTTCATCGGGCTGAGGTCGTACGCAGGGGTGAGGTCGAGGTGCTCACCGTCCCAGAACGCAGCGTGGTTGCGCAGGTGGTCATCGGTGTTGCTGATCGCAATGTTGAACGCGATCCGCGTGAACAACTCCTCGCCGACCGTGTCAGGTGCGGTAGCGGATGCGCGGAGCTTGTCGAGCAGGTCGGGGTACGTGCCGTAGCGGGACGTCATCTCGCCGAGGCCGAGGATGGTGAGCCCGGACACGGCCAGTCGGCGGCCGCCGTCGACGCGGTCAAACCGTTCGACGAGCAGGACGTCACGGCCGAGGGAGCGGACCACGAGGGAGTCGGTGACGCGGATGCCGGCCTTGCGGGCGAGGACGATGCTGGCCGCTTCTGCGCCGACGACAGAGAACGGGTCGGTGCTGGCGGAGAACTTCGCGATGTAGTGCTTCCCGTCCGCTTCCAGCAGCGCCTTCGGCCGGGCGCCGCCGATCGCGGTGCCGAGGGTGAGCGCGTCCGCGAGCGGTTCAGGGACGGGCAGCCCCGCGGCGACCAGGTCCGCGGCTTGGTGAAGCATGTCGAGGGAACCGGTGTCTCGCCTGGCGATGTAGTCGGTCGCGCTGGTCTGGAAGTCCAGTGCGCCGAACCGGTTGGAGCCGGACTGCAGCAGGTAGGTGCGCTCGTCAAGCAGGCTGGTGTCGGCGTCGACGCCGCGACGGCCGGTGAGCCGGTTGAGGATGACTTGGCGGCCCCACGCGTCGGGTGCTGCATCCCGAACGCTGCCGGGCATGTGCAGGTCGGCTTGCGGTTCGTGCCAGTCGGTTCCGAGCGGAAGGTCCGGGCCGAGGCTGATCGCGTTCGGTCGCTCGAGGTAGCGATCGCCGTATCGGAAGCGGAGGTCCGTGCCTCTCGGCGCGAGGACCCCAGCGGTGACCGGTGAGGTCTCGCCGGGGAGCCATACCCAAACGTAGAACCGGTCAGAAGTCGAAGTCGCCATCGACATCCTTCCGGCGCGGCTCATCCACCCGGGTGGGGAGCAGGGCGAGGCGGGCGGCGCCGTCTCGGGCGAGCCTGTCGAGTTCGTCACGGTCGGCGCTGAACAGCGGCACGCCGGCGGCGACGGCGACATTGAAGACGTTCCCGATAGACGGGTTCGCCCCTCCGGTCTCGATCGCTCGCACCGTGTTCTCGGACACACCTGCACGTGCGGCGAGTTCCGCCATCGACCACACACGGTCATGGCGTGCGAAGCGGATCTGCTGCCCGAGGACGGTGAGCGCGTCCTGCGCGGCTGGTGTCAGGGAGATACGCTGCCTACCCACGAGTGCCTCCAATACTTTCGCGCTAAAGCCATATTAGACTCAAACTATTGCGGTCCGCGCGCTCTATGCACGGCGGACGTGCCAGCTGGCGAAGAATAGCGCGCCCATCCGTCCGCTGCCATCGGATTGAGCAATCCAATGCGCAATACTTCGCGGCTAACCAGCAACTAACCCGAAACTATTGGAGGCAGTATTGGAGTAGCCAGTTTTCTCATCTACTCCGATCGTGCTCACCGCGCCGCCGACGTCGAACGGGGGTAGCGACTCGACCGAGGTTTCTGATCGCGGGGCTGCGGTTGCCGCGCCCAGGCCGCGTCGACGATTGCGGACGAGCGCCAGCTGTCCGCGGACTCGACAGATCATCCCTCTCGCCCGATGCGGTCGGACCGCCGGCACTCATCGCCCGGCCGGCAGAGGAGCAGTCACGGCGCGGGCGTCGGCACCGGTGTGGGCGTCGTGGTGGCCGCATCACCGGGACGCGCCGTCACACTCGGGGTCGGGGTCGGCGTCGGCTCCGGGGTCGGCAGCTCGTACGCGCTGAGCGGGTTGGTCGCCGGGAACGGGAGGGACGCCGCCGCCTCCTCGCCCGTCTTCGGCCGGCCGTCGGCGTCGAGTGGCGCGACGCGCAACGGGTAGACGTTCCACACGTAGGTGCTGCCGATCTTGGCGTACGGAACCGGGACTACGGCGTCCGACGTGTTGGGGTCGGCGTCCAGGCCCGTGGAGTCGCCGCCGACGGTGACCAGCGGCGCGCCGTTCTGGTCGAAGAGCTGGATGTGGTCGAGCGGACGGCCGTCGGCGTCGTAGCCGAAGATGTTGGTCACCGCCGAGCCGTCGAGCGTGAGACCCTGAGGTGGCAGGTCGTCGACGGGCCCGGCGGCGTACGAGCCGGAGTCGTTCACCGCGGAGGCAAGGCCGCCGACCACGAACGGCGCGGCGAGCACGGCGACGACGGAAGCGAGCAGCCGGACGTACGTCAGCCATCGCTGCGGGAGCCAGCGGCCGCGCCCCCACTGCACACTCACGAGAACGCTCGCGCCGAGCACCACCCAGCCCAGGATCTGGGTGGGCAGAAGGCGGGCCTGCCCGGTGAACAGCAGCCAGCCCACGACGTACACGGCCCAGCCGCGGAACACCCACCAGGCCGGCCTGAGCGCCAGCAGAAAGTCGGTGAGCCACGCGCCGAATCGGCTCGAGCGGGCCAGCCGCGACGCCTCCCCCCGCATGCGGGCGACGGATTCCCCCACCCGCTCCCGCAGCGTCGGCGCCGCGGCTGATCCTGCCCGCTCGGGCAGCCCGGCCGACGCTCGCAACTCGGAGGCGTACTGCCCGGGGTCGTCCGCGGTGAGCGCCCCGTCGTTGTCCTCGGCCTGCTCGAGCAGGTCGGCCTCGAGTCCGTCGGTCAGGTCGTCGACGTCATCCGCGGGAAGGTCGCTCAGATGGGAGCGGACGGCCGCGGCGAACGCGGCGACGTCGTCACGCAGAGTCGTGGTGTGCATCATCGTTCTCCGATCGTGCGGACGGACGGGGAGTGCTGCCGGGGAGCGTTCCCCAGCAGCTCGGACATCGCCGCGGAGAAGGCGGTCCAGGTCTGGCGTTGGCTCTGGAGCATCTCCACCCCCTCGGCGTTGATGGCGTAGTACTTGCGGTTCGGACCGCCTTCGGACGGCGCCATATAGCTCGAGAGGGCGCCGGCGGTGTAGAGACGCCGCAACGTTCCGTACACGGAGGCATCGCCCACCTCACCCAGGCCGGCCTCGCGGAGGCGCCGGACGATGTCGTACCCGTAGCCGTCGTCCTCCTGCACGACCGCGAGTACGGCGACATCGAGCACGCCCTTCAACAATTGCGTCGTGTCCACAACACCACCTCACTGTCTCGCTTCAGACAGTACCACGGATTGCACAGTACTGCGCATCGCACACTCGGTCCTGCACTCGCGACGATGTCAGGATGGAGGGGGCCGCCGGAGGGACCGGCTGCCGACGACGCCGCCCGTGGGCGGAGGACGGCGGGTGAGGTGGGAGTCCGCGATCGGGTTGGACAGCCGCGTGGTGGGGTCGCCCGGGGTGCTCGGCACGTGATCGCTTCCGCCCTGGGCGCCCTCGTCACGATCGTGCTCCTGACGAGCGCGACGGCGGGAGCAGCAGCTGCCCGGACGACGACGGCCGAGCGGCCGCCCGGCCATGCCCCCGTCTCCGTCGACGACTTCACCTTCGCCAGCTTCGACGGGGACTACCGCCTCGGACGCGACGCCGGCGGGCACTCGACCCTCACCACCGTCGAGACGCTCGTCGCGCGGTTCCCCGAGACGGATCAGAACCACGGCATCCGGCGGGAGCTGGTCGAAGAGTACGACGGGCATCCGACGGGCCCGCAGGTCGTGTCCGTGACGGACGGGAACGGGTCCCCGCGGGCATACACGAGCGAGTCGAACGACGGTGTCCTCTCGCTGACGATCGCGGCGAAGGAGTTCGTGCACGGCGAGCAGACGTACGTCATCACCTACCGGCAGACGGACGTGACGCGGCACTTCGCCGACACGGACGACGACGAGTTCTACTGGGACGCGAACGGGACGGAGTGGGCGCAGCCGTTCGACCGGGTGACGGCGACCGTGCATCTCGGCTCCGGGCTGGCGGAGGCGCTGAAGGGCACGGCGTCCGCGTATCGGGGCGCGCAGGGCTCGACGGAGGCAGCGACCGTCGAGCGCACCGCGGACGGGTTCCGCTTCACCGCCGATCGGCTGGGGGCGCGGGAGAACCTCACGTTCGCGATCGGGTTCGCGTCCGGGACGTTCATCGCGCGCGCGGACGGACTGTTCGACACGGGCTGGGGGTACGCAGCGGTCGCCGGACTGGTGCTCGTCATCCTGACGCTGATCGGCGCGATCGTGGTGCGGGTGCGCCTGCTGCGGGACGCCCCGGGACGCGGCACGATCATCCCGGAGTACGTGCCGCCCGCGGAGGGCCTGCTGCTCACGGCGGACATCCTGCGGCGCACGAGCAAGGCGGTCGCGGCACAGACGCTCGACCTGGCGGTGTCGGGGCGGGTCCGGGTGCTGCAGACCACGGGGTTCCTCGGGCGGCCGAAGTATGCGCTGGAGTTCGTCTCGACGGAGGCCACCGGGCGACAGGCGCTGCGGCAGCCGCATCCGACGCGGGACGAGCTGGAGTTCCTGCAGGCGCTCTTCGGCGAGCCGCTCGCCCCGGGGGCGACACTCGAGCTCGGCTCGTCCGACGCACGGGCGGCTCGCGCGATCTCCGCCGTCCTGAAGCGGGTCCACACGGATGCGACCGGGTACGGCTACCGCACGTCCGGTCCGAGCGGACCGATCCGCGCGGTCTTCTTCGCGGGCCTCGCCGCGACGCTGCTGGCCGTCGTGAGCGCGGTGTTCTGCATCGTCGGCGTCTACGGCGGGGCGGCGCCGTTCCTGATCCTTCTCGGCTCGATCGTGCTGTTCGTCACCGCCGCCGGCCTGACGTCGCGCTCGCCCCTGACCAGCACCGGCACGACGCTCCGCGAGTACGCCGACGGGCTGCGGATGTACGTCGAGCTCGCCGAAGCGGATCGCATCCGGTACCTCCAGTCGCCGCAGGGGGCGGAGCGCGCGCCGGTCGCCGCGGACGATCCACGCGAGATGCTGCAGCTCACCGAGCGGCTCCTGCCGTGGGCCGTGCTCTTCGGCGAGGAGAAGAAGTGGCAGGCGGAACTCGGGAGGCTCTACGAGCAGACCGGGCAGTCGCCGACCTGGTACGCCGGGCAGACCGCGTTCAACGCGGCCGTGCTCTCGCAGATGGTCTCCGGCATCTCCTCCAGCACGACCATCGCGAGCAGTTCGTCGTCCGGCGGGACCGGGGGCGGCGGGTTCTCGGGCGGCGGGGGCGGCGGCGGAGGCGGCGGGGGCGTCTAGAGCATCCCCGTCAGCACACCCCCGTCCGCGCGGATCGCCGCGCCGTTCGTCGCCGACGCCAGCGGGCTCGCGAGGTAGGCGACGAGGTGCGCGATCTCGTCCGGGGAGAGGAAGCGCTCGAGGAGCGTCGTGCGGTTCTGCCCGATGATCGCCTCCTTCATCGTCTCCGCCGGGATCGCCTGCTGCTCCGCGATGGCCTCGACGGCGGCCGCGACGCCGTCCGAGTACGTCGGGCCCCCGAGGATCGTGTTGACCGTGACGGCGGTGCCGCGCGTGCGCTTGGCGAGGCCGTTGCCCAGCGCGATCATCGCGGCCTTCGTGACGCCGTAGTGGACCATGTCCGCCGGCACGTTCACGCCCGACTCGCTGCCGACGAAGATCACGCGGCCCCAGCCACGCTCCAGCATGCCGCCCAGGAGCTGCCGCGAGAGCCGCACGCCGCTCATCACGTTGACCTCGAAGTAGCGCCTCCACTCTGCATCGTCGACCGACTCGAACTCCGCGAGACCGAACAGCCCGACGTTGTTGACGAGGATGTCGACCGGCCCGAGCGCACCGAGCAGCCCCTCGACCTGCGCCGGATCGGCGAAGTCGGTTCATCCTGGCAGCAGCCGCGGCCGAGAGGCCGCAGCTCAGCACGCGGGGCGTTCGCGAATTCCGCCCAGGGCTTGGTGGAGCGTGGCACCGCTGGGTGTTCCCGTGTGACCCGCAGGTGAGATGGCCGGCAATACTGGTCAGCTGGCCCCGCAAATATTGCCCTTGGCTTGCCAGTTCACCAGGAAATGCCCGGTCGTTGGGATATTCAGCCCCCCGGTTGTGGCCAGGGTCTCCGAGTCGTTCCCCAGGCAGTTGTACATCCTCAGCTGGTCTAGGTGGACATCATCGGCCGTGGTCCCGGTGGGTCCTTGCCCGATCACATAGTCATCTTCCACAGGATTTGGCCCCCCGGGCATCTCGCCGTAGGCGGCGTAGAAATCGACCGGAGCATCGAACTCAAGGAGCGGCTGAATGAGGCCTCCCAGTCCGTGCCTCTCGACAATCCATTCGGCCTGTGTTGCCTGCGTCGTGGTGGCTGGGGCGTTCAACTGTTCCCACCCAGAAACGCAGGCGTTCGCAGACTGGGTGCACAAGGTCCACACCATCCGGTTAGACGCGGCGAGGAAGGTGATGTAGGAGCTGGCGATGTCACCGCCGACGACGGAGAAGTTCTGGATCATCTGCTCCGCCTGGTACGGAAACATCTCGAAGAACCCGTAAGTGCCACTGGGACCGACTCCTGCGACGCCTGGCCCGCTGTAGGAAACCGTTCCTGCCTGCAAGAGCTGGTCGGTCGTGTTGTCGCCTGAGCCGATGCCGACCCAGATCGAAGCATTCTCCTGACCGAGCCCCCCAACGGGCGCATAAGGCGACGGAACCGTCCATGCGCCGCCGACGTAGTTAATGAACTGATGCAGCGGGTAATCGACATTCATCAGCCGATATCCCGCCCAGTTCGGCGATACGGCTGAGTAGATCGGCATCAACCCTGTCGCTGCTCGAGCTTGTGCGGATGGTGTTTGTGTCACTTGCCCGTTCGCGGGGTCGAGTTTTGGTCCGCAGTCGATCGTCGTCAACCACGTCGGGTCGTTCGCGAGAACCTTTTGCATCTGTGGAGGCACACTATTGCCCGCCTGAGGGTTGTCCCGCAATTCGTCGGAAGTGAAGAGCGCCTTGGCCCCGTTTCGCTCCACCTCCCCTCGGTCGGGGACATTGGTGTGCAGGCCCGCAGGGCAGTCTCCTGATGTGCCATTGATAGCCGGCTCGGCGCGAATTTCCGCTTGCGCCGGGACTGCAAACGAAATCCCAGCACCTACCGCCATGAGCGTAACCGTCAACGTAGATATGACTCTTGAAGGTTTCATCCCCAATCCTTCGATGTTCAGTCGGACATCTTGGGTGCACACCGTTCGGTCTACCGGAGGTAGTGAACATAGGTCAAGTACTGTTCTCCCGCAAAACGGAGCGTAGATTTTGACCATGCGGCACGTCCTACGAGCGACTGGTATCGGGCTGACCGTCGCGATGTTCGCGCTCCTCACCGGCTGCACAGGAGCCGCCTGCAGCGGACGCGACATCTCCCCACCAGGCATCAACCTCGACGCACGAGCCTGGCTGTCTGCGCACCCGGGCGCGTCACTCATCGGCTGCCTGGACAACGACAAGTGCGTGTCACTCGCTGGGTCTCGTCAACTCATCTCTGAGAAGCCGATCGGGAAGACAACGCAGTTTACGCTCCAAGTCACGGGAAAGCAGGGCGGTCAAACTGTTCTCACTTTGAATCAAACGATAGAGATCCCCGTGTCGTCCTCGAAGCCAGGGCCCTGCGGCACCATCCAAACCCAGACAATCGACCTGATCCTTGGAGCTGATGGGAACATTTCCCCGTCGATACCAGGCTAAGACTCGCGAGAAGCTGGACTGCGGCTACCACGGACTCGGCGCGTGATACGCCGGGCCATTGGTCATCTGGCCACGCATCTCAGCAGAGGCTGATCCGGCACCGGCCCCGGCGTTCACTGAGCATACGCAGTCGCAAGTTCAGTCCAGTGCGTCGTGGAGCGCGGTGAAAGCATCTCGCGGCGCATCTCGAAGCCAGGGCCGAGGCGGACGCCGGCAAGTCCCAGGCCGATCGCGGGTTCTCCATGGCGGCGGTGGACTCTGTCGAGGAGGTCGCCGACGCCGCGGTGGTCGTAGGTGGGCTGGAACATCGGCAGAAAGCTGTGCGAGCTGGCGGGGGTGAGGTCGTTGAGCATAACGTCGGCGCGCACGTACTTCACCCCAGCCCGCAGCTTCTCCCGCAGTGCCTCAATGGCGGCCTTCGCGACAACACCACGATCGGGCGGCCCTGCGGCTTGGGGTTGAAGACCCGCTCAGCGGAGGCGTAGAAGCTGTTCGCATCGACCAGGCAGATCACCGCTGACACCCGAGTGTTCTCGCCGCGCATTGGTACGGCATGTCACGACACGCACTACGCCGCCCCAAGAAGCCCACCCCGCGCCGGTTCGCCGGCTTCGTTCTCAACGTGGTGGCGGGCGTGCTCGCCTGCGTCCTGTGCGACGCCGCCAAGGAGGGTTTCGGCGCCCTCATCCACGTTGTCTGTGGACACTGAAGGCCACCACTCCCGAACGACCATCGAGGGCATGGAGCGGAAGGCAGGATTCTCTGCCTGCAGAATCCAGCCGTCGGTGAAGCGGCCGAGGCGCTTCAGGCTGAGCCCGCCGCCGCCGACGACGGCCACGACCATTTCCCTGAGACCGGGGTACACACCTCCTCCCCGACTTCGGGTCACACCCTCACCCGCGCGGCACCCGCACCGTCAGCGCGTGATGCTCCACCCGCAGCTTCGCAGCGATCACGGACCCGTTGGGGTCGCCGTCGAGCTGGATCTCCTGCGGCTCACGGAAGCGCACGCGCAAGGTCGTGGCCTGGGCGTACAGGATGGCGCGCGGCTTCGGGGTGAGGCGCCGGACGAACCGGCCGAAGCGCGTGCGGTGGAGGAGACGGTTGAAGGCGAGGCGGTAGCCGATGTCGGCCCACCCTCCGCCGCCCTTCGGGCGCATCACCACCGCGTCGAGCAGGCCGTCGTCGACGACGGCGTCGGGGATGAGCAGCATGCCCGCGGTCAGGCTGCCGGAGTTGCCGACGATGACGGTGTGGGCCCGCATCGCGACGTCGGGCTTGTCGTCCAAGCCGTAGACCATGTCGAAGCGCCGGTTGCCGAGGATGCTGCGCGCGATGGGGTCGGAGTAGGCCAGCCAGCCGATCCGCTTCTTGAGCTTCTGGTTGGTGTGCGCGGCCATGTGCGCATCGAGCCCGATGCCCGCCATGACGAGGAACGCGCGCTCCTCGCTCTCGCCGCCGGCGCGTTCGAGGTGCGCGAAGCCGAGGTCGATGAGGCGATCCTCGCCGTCGAAGGCGGTCGCGACGGCTGCGCCCGTGTTGGTGACGGGAAGCCCGAGCTCACGCGCGAACAGGTTCCCGGTGCCGGACGGGACCACGCCGATGCCGATTCCCGATCCCGCCAGCACGGCGGCCGCCGCACGCAGGGTGCCGTCGCCGCCCGCGACGATGACAAGCTGCGGATCTGCGGCCATCGCATTCTCCACGGCACCTCGTCCGTCGTCGTCCGCACTGGTCGCGAACCACTCGGACGGCGCCCAACCGGCCTGTTCCTCCTGGGCCGCCACCGCGGTGCGCAGGGCGGACAGGCGGACCTTGCTCGGGTTGTACACGACGGCCGCACGCGGCTCGACGAGGTCGCGGCTCATCGTTCCAGCGTACGCGCCGTCGATGCGGGGAACGTCAGAGACTCCTGCACCCGGATGGACGGCTCCCGGGCCTCGTCGCCACCGCGGCGGGACGGGGGTGTCGCCCCATCCCGCCGCAGCGGTATCGTCTCGGCCGGCCTCAGCCGCGGCGCGGGCGGCGGCGCAGGCGCGTCACCACGAGTCCGGCGGCGCCGGCGACCAGGAGTCCGATGCCCCACAGGACACCGCCACCCTGGGTCGAGCCGGTGCTGGCGAGGCCGCCCGCCGCCGGCGGGTCGAGCACGACAGCGCAGGCCTCGCCCGCGTCACCGCAGCCGCCCTCGCCGGTCGACGGGGTCCACGGCCCGGGCGGGGTCGTGACCGTCGCGCGGTTGGTGGTGTCGAGCGGCTCGTCGAGGACGGTGGTCACCGTGAACGAGGTGGAGGCTCCGACGGCGAGGGCCGGGATCTTCCAGGTGAGCTTGCCGGCGGTCATGGTCGACGCCGGGCTCGTGCTGATGACCCGGAGGCCACGCGGCAGGAGGTCGCTCACCGACGCGTCGACCGCGTCGATCTCGCCGTCGTTGGTGACGACGATCGTGTAGACGATGGTGTCGCCCACCGAGGCCGTCGGCCGATCGGCGGACTTCGCGACCGCGAGGTGACCGATGTCGAAGCGGTTGGTCACCGTGACCGTGGCGGCCGAGCCGCTCGGGATGGCGACCACGCCGTCCGCGGGGTCGAGGGTCGTCGCGGTCGCGAGACCGGCGTCCGTCTCCTCGACGGCGCAGGAGGCGCCGGCGATCAGGTCGTCGACGGTGGCCGTGTAGCCGTTCGCCTTCGACAGCTCCAGGGTGCCCCTCGCCCCGAGGTCGATGGGCGTGGTCACGCCGTCGACGTCGTAGGTGCAGGTGACCTGGACGGTGAACGGACCGGCGCCGAAGAGGGCGACGCCCGCGCCGACGCGCTTCTTGTCGATCGTCAGCGAGCCGGTGTCGAAGGTGTTGGTGATCGTCACCGTCGCCGGGGTGCCCGCGGGCACGGTGACGCCGCCGGCCGGGGCGATCGCGACGGAGGTCGCGCCTCCCGTCGCCGTCTCCGCCGTGTCGCAGTGGGCTCCCTGGATGAGACCGGTGACGGTCGCGGTGTAGCCGTTGGCCTGGTCGAGCACGACCACACCGGCGTCAGGCAGCGGGATCGTGAGCGTCACGCCGTCCTTGACCCAGGTGCAGGTCAGCTGCGCGGTGAACGGGCCGGCCCCGTAGGTGGCCGCGCCGTCGCCGTCGCGCACCTTCTCGAGCGTGACCGAGCCGGCCGAGAACGTGTTGGTCACGTCGACCGTCACGTTCTGCACGCTTCCGTCGAGGGCGCCCGGGATGGTGACGGAGGGCTGGTCGACGGCGCTTCCCGTCGCGCCTCCCGTCGCCGTCTCGGTCACGTCGCAGACGGTGCCGGCCGGGTAGACGCCCGGGACGGTGACCGTCTCGCCGCCACGGATCGTCAGGTCTCCGTCGAACAGGGTCTGGTCGCCCGCGTAGACACAGGTCGCGTGGACGGTGAAGGGACCGTCGCCGTAGGCGCCCGCGGCGTCGCCGTCGACGGTCTTGGTGATCGTCAGCGTGCCGGCCGCGTAGTGGTTGTTCACCACCGCGGTGTCTCCGCCGTCCGCGCCGGTGAGGGTCACGGTCGTCGAGTCGCCGGTCGTCTCCGCGGCTCCGTCGAACGCGATTCCGACGTGGTTCGGCGCGGTCGCCGCTCCGTCGGCGCCGGTCTCGCTGATCACGCACTTCGCGCCGACCGGAAGCCCGGTGACGGTGCGGGACTCGCCGTCGGCCAGGGTGAAGGCGGCATCCGCTGCCGCGAGCGGGATGGAGGTCCCGAGCGCGCTGGTGCAGACGAGGGTCAGGTCGAAGGGCCCGAAGGAGCCGGCCGTCGCCGCGGTCTCGACGTGCTTGGTGACGGTGAGCTGCGTCGTCGCGTAGTCGTTCGCGATGGCGACGGTCTGGGCGGCCGGGACGGGCGCCGAGGCGTCGGCCGCGGTCGCGATGACCACGCTCGCCGGGGTCACCGTGCGGCTCGACTCGCCGTACGAGCCGTCGGCGCCGTGCTCGGTGACGGCGCAGGAGGCGCCCACCGGGATCCCGTCGATCCGTGCGGTGTACCCGCCGGCCTTGCTCAGCGTGACCGAGGACGCGCTGCCGAGGTCGACCTTCACGCCGTCGACGGTGCACGCCACGTCGGCGACGAAGCTGGTCGGCGCATACTCCGCGGCCGGTCCCGTGATCGTCTTGGTGATCTGCAGCGGACCGCCGAGGAGGAGGACGCCGGACTTGATCGGCTCCTGCGGTCCCGCCGGCTGCGAGCCCGACACGTACGTCGGGTAGAAGCCGAACGAGTTCCAGGCGCGCACGCCGGTCACGGGGGCGGTGACCGGCGCCCGGTCGTCGCCCGCCGTCGTGGTCGGGACGTTCGTGGTCGAGTACGTCACCTTGAGCGCGCCGCCGGCCGGGAGCACCGCACCGGGCGCCCCGCTGAAGTCGAAGACCAGCTTGATCGCGGTGACCGCGCCCGCGTCGACGGTGGTGCCGACCGCACTGGAGGGCAGCCACGAACCGGCGGGGCAGGATCCCGCGCCGGGGGTGATCTCCTTGGTGCACGGGTTCGCGGAGGTCGTGACGTACCAGTCCATGCGGGTGCCGTCGACGCCGCCCGAGCTCTGGAACGCGACGTCGCCGTTGAACCGCGGGGTGTAGACCGACCCGCGCTGCGACGGGTCGACGACACCCACGTCACCCGGATACGGGAACACGTCCACGGCGGTCAGGTTCTTGGCGGCGACGTTCCCGCCGTTCACCATCTCCAGCTTCCAGTGGTCGGTGCCGCCGACGGTGCTGACCGCCGCGCAGGGGTAGCGGTAGTAGCCGTCGGAGTCCGAGGTGCAGGGCAGCGACGGGTTGTTGATGTTCTGCGCGTCTCCGCTGTCGGAGCGGACGCCCTTCGAGGCGGTGAACGAGCCCTGCGAGAGCGTCGTCACGACGTTGCTCGTGGAGCAGGTGTTGTTCGCGAAGCTCACGCTGCGTCCGTTGCCGGAGTTGAGCGCGCTGCAGACGCCGGCGGTGAGTGCGCGATCGGTGGTCACGCCGAACCAGTTGGTCGCGACCGTCGCCGGCGCGAGGCCCGGCTTGATCTGCAGGGAGATCGTGATGCTGTACGTCTCACCAGGAGCGAGCTGCGAACCCGCGGGCCAGGAGAAGCGGATCGCTCCGGTCGCCTGGTCGTAGGTGCGCGTCACCTTGGTAGCGTCGGTCGGCAGGGTACCGCCCGTGGACGTGCTGTAGATCGGCACGTTGGTCGGCACGAAGAGCAGCGAGCCGTCAGCCGGGAGGCTGTCGGTCACGACCGGGTTGGGCAGGTACCCCGTGCCGGTGTTCTTGAACCGCAGGGTCCAGTTGACCTCCTTGCCGGAGGCCGCCTGGCCGGGGCTGGTCTTCTCGACCGCGATGGCCGCGGTCCCCGGGTTGACCGTGAAGGTCGCCGTCGCGGTCGCCCGCGTCGCGTTCACCTCGTTGTACGAGGCGTCGGCGAACACGGTGTCGGTGATGGTGCCCGCTGCGGTCTCGCCGGGCATCGGGGTGCTGACCGCCGTCGAGGCGACGGGGCCGGACCCGTCGCGCAGCTGCGACCGCAGGCTCACGCTGAGACGGACGTTGTCCGCATTGTTGGAGGCGGCGAAGCTCGACCCGTCCGCCCGCGTGAACGTGAAGCGCAGGCCGGTCACGTCGGCCGCGGCGACGCTCGACGGCAGCGAGGCCGTCGCGATCGTGGTCGCGGATCCGGGGTGCCAGATCGCTCCGGCGCCCTGGCCGGTCTGGGCGTCGATCGTCACCCGGTCGGCGCCGGTCGGCACGTTCGGGATGGCGAAGCCGCTGAGCGTGAAGGCGTTCCAGAAGGTGGGGGTCGAGTCCTCGATGACGAGGACCTTCGGGGAGAGCGTGCCGGTCGAGCGGGCGCGCAGACTCACCTGGATGGGGTTCGTCGGGTTGGCCTGGAGCGTGCTGGTGGGGCTGAACGTCTTCGCGGTGGCGACCTGGAGGTTGCCGTTCGCCAGCGTCACGGACGCGCTCTGTGTGTCCGCGGCCTGCGCGGTCGGGTAGACGTCGTCGTGCAGCGCGCCGTAGACGGTGTTGACGAACGCGCCGGCGGTGGGCGCGGTGCCGGTGGCCCGGCTGGTCGGGCGCAGCTGCGCCGTCAGCGTGACCGTGGCCTTCTGCCCCGGCGCGATGGTGGCGCCGGTTCCGTCGGTTCCCTGCGCATTGGTGCCGCGCAGCAGCACGCTGACCCCGACCACGTCGGCGAGCTGGGCCGCGGTGAGCGCCGTGGCCTGCGCGATCGTGTGCGTCGTCGTCGTCAGCGTTCCATCGTCGGCGCGGTGCAGGAGCGAGACGACGCTGAGGGAGGTCTGCACTCCGCTCGCCGAGCTCAGGTCGACGGCGATCTTGGTCAGATTCAGCCTGTCCAGCGGGTTCGCGGCCGGGTCGTAGGCGCCGAAGACGCACGGGGCCGTCGTGGTCGCGTTGGTGCAGTCGATCGGGTCGCTGATGCGGAGCTGCCAGGTGCTGCTCGTGGACGTGTTCGCGATCGTCGTCGTGTAGACGGTGGTCGGGTACGAGGCGGCGGGCACGTCCGGCTGCGGGATGACGAGCGTCGTCGGGTTCGCGGTCTTCGTCGTCTTCGTGGTGAAGGTCGGGTCGATGATCGTGACGTGATCGGACGCGGTCCGCTCGAACGGCGCGCCGGTGGCCGGGATGCCGCGCACCAGGACGGTGTTGTCGACCGCTCCGGCCGAACCGGCGATGTTGTACTCGCGGGTGCCGGTCACCCAGTCCGTCGTGGCACCGCCGCGCACGGAGTTGCGCAGCTTCAGGTCGAGGTGGAGAGTGCGCGCATTGGCGTTGGCGCCCGGGAAGGCTCCGGCGGAGGCACTCGCCACACCGCTGCCCACGGCCGGGGCCGTCGGGTCGCCGGTGGCGGCGATGGCCGCGGCCCGGTTCGGGCTCTCGATGAACGTGAGGCGCACACCCTGTGTCGACGCGCGCTCGGCGGTGCTCAGGGTGTAGCCGGGGAAGGTGCCGTCACAGGCGTTCGCGCTGGTGCAGGCCTTCGACGTGACGTCGTTCCAGGCGGTGCCGTCGAAGAGCTCGACCTTGGAGACCTTGTCCCAGCGGATCAGCGGGTCGTAGGTCGCACCCGCCGTGGAGGTCGGGGTGATCGCGTCGATGCGCACCAGGTCGAACGCCTGGAACACGCTGGACGAGACGGGCGAGGGGCTCGCCGGGTCCTGGACGACCATCGAGGTGACGCCGGTGGTCTGGGTGCCCCAGCCGAGCGTGACGCCGGTGGTGGTGCCGGACTGGGCCTGCAGCACCTTGGTGCCGTCCCACGCCTTGCTCGCGATCAGCGGACCGGGACCTCCGTCGGTGGCCTGGACGTTCGCGGTGGCGCAGTCCACGGCGGGGCGGCTCGTGATGTTCGCGCCGCCGTTGACGGTGCCGCTCGCGCTGCTGACCGCGCAGTTCTCGTAGGCGGTGAGCGCCGGGTACGTGCCCGGGTTGGTCGGGCCGCTGCCGTCGCGGAGCGTGCCGCGCGCGACGAACACGATGCCCGGCTTCACGTTGGTCGCCTGGCCGAAGCCGTCCTGATCGGCGAAGGTGAAGCGCAGCCCCCGCACGTCGGAGTGCCCCGTGCCGTTCGGCAGGACGTCGTCGAGCACGGCCGAGTAGGTCTTCGCACCGGAGGTGGCGTCGACGGTGGTCAGCGTCTTCCAGGTGGTTCCGTCGGTCGTGTACTCGATGGTGAGCGTCGACCCGTTCGGGACGGAGGTCGGCGCGATCGCGGTGGCGTCGAACGCGTTCCAATACGGAGCGGCGGTCGGATCCTGCGGCTCCGTCACGACGATCGTGGTGGGGCGCACGGAGCTGGTGCCCGGCGGCGTCTGCGCCGACAGCTGCACCAGGCTCGCGCCGCCCGGGATCACCGTCTGCGGAGTGATCGTCTTGTCGAGCGCCAGCATCACCTCGGGGAAGTACACCTCGAGGTTCGCGGTCGCCGTGTCCTCGGCGGTCCCTGCCGCGTTGACGCCGGTGACGGTCGCCGCGTTCGAGTAGGTGACGAAGCCGGAGCCGGCGGGCCCCGCGTCCGTCGTCGTCCCGACGCGGAAGGGCAGCTTCGCCGTCGCCCCGGTGCCGATGGTGCCGGTGTAGGTCACCTGGAAGGCGGTGATGTACTGCCCGGGAGCGAGCGTCGGCGCGCTGGGCAGCCCGGACGACGAGGTGAAGGTCGAGTCGGCGGGGGCCGTCCCGGTGTTCACCGACCAGGAGACCGTGGCGCCCGTCGCACCGTCCGGCCATGCCGCACCCGACGTGAACCCGCCGAACGAGATCTTGTCGGAGAAGAACGTGCCGCTGCCGGGCTCGCGCACGGAGAGGCTGGTGAGCGGACCCGTGGACGTGTTGGTCGCGGTGAGGGTGGCGGTGGTGGATTGCCCGGCCGGGATCTGCTGGACGCTGAAGCTCTTGTCGGCGGACACGCTCACCGTGAGCGGGGCGATCACCTGGGAGGCCGTGGCGGGCGCCGAGGTCGCATCGCCCTTCGGCGTGCTGACGACGGAGGCGATCGTGTTGACGCGGGTGCCGCCGGCGACGAGCGCGGCGCCCGTCCGGCGGTTGGTCGCGCGCTGCGCGAAGACGACGTCGACGGATCCGTTGGCACCCGGCGTGATGGCGGCCCCGCCCTGCGACGAGCTGAAGACGATCTTCAGGCCGAGCACATCGCCCGCGGCGACCGTGGAGGGAAGCGCGGGGGTGGCGCCCACCGGCCCGGGGACATCCCCGCCCGCGGTCACGGCCACCACCTGCACCTGGTCGGCGCCGGCGGGCATGGTCACGGCGCCGAAGCCCGCGAAGTCGTAGAAGTCGTACACGCCGCCCGCGGCCGTCGGGTCGGCGGGCTCGGCGATGGTCAGGCTGGTCGCGTCGATGTTCGACGAGCTCGACGCCTTGAGGGTCGCGGTCGAGTGCTCGCCGGCGGCGAACTGGGTGGATGCCGGGGTCCAGGTCTTCGAGGCCGTCGCGCCGAGCACGTCGGGCACGTGCACGGTGACCGGCGCGGAGGCCTGCACGGTGGCCGCGTTGCTCGCCGTGAACGACGCGGTGTTGGTGAGGGTCTGGGTGTCGTACGACTTCGCGACGTCGTCGGGCACCTTGGCGGTGATCTGGACGGTGCCGGTCGCACCCGCGGCGAGCCCCGTGCTCGCGGGAGTGGTGTTGGGCACGGCGTCGCTGAACGCGACCTTGACCGTGCTGCCGTCGACCGTGACGGCGCCGCTGCCGCCGACGACCGTGGGCGTGCCGACGATGGTCAGCGGCGCCGGGACGGGATCGGTGATCGTCGCGTTCACACAGCCGGTCGTGGTGGAGGAGCAGCCGAAGTTGAGGGTGTAGACGAACTGCTGCCCGGGCTGCACATCCGTGACCGTGGTCGTCTTCGACAGGTTCAGGACGCCGGAGCCCAGGTCGTCGGCGTTGGCAGCCTGGACGCCGATCGCCGAGGAGCCGAGCAGCACCAGCGCGAGTGCTGCGGCGACACTGACGGGAGTCCGGAGAGTGAGCCCGGCGGCCGAGTGACGGCCGCGCGGGCGCACGAAGAGAGCGCGGATTCGGGTAAGCACAACAATCCCCCATGCGGGACGAAGCATCCGGGTCCGCTCGGCGGGCGTCGGGACGGGTGTGCGACGGGCGTCGGTTCGGGTAGCGGCTCGCGGGTCGGGTCCAACGAGAGATGCTTCACCCCTTTCCTATCGAAGTTTCCATCACGCCTGTAGGTGTTTTGCTACCCCAAAGCTGGGGACAGTCCACCGCATGGAGGACGTTTCTGTACCCCGAACGGGGCGGCGGGGTCCGCCGCAGCGGCGGAGACGTGCCCGGGACGAGCGCTCGCATGGCACACGCCCCGCCCGGGGACTACCGTTGACCCGGTGACCACGACCGAGACACCCAGCACCGAGGCGGACGCCGCCGACGCGACGCCCACCTTCTCCGATCTCGGCCTGGAGGGCGCCGTCCTGAAGGCCCTGAAGGACCTCGGATACGAGACTCCCTCCGCCATCCAGGCGGCCACCATCCCCGTGCTGATGGAGGGTCGCGACGTCGTCGGGCTCGCGCAGACGGGCACGGGAAAGACCGCCGCTTTCGCCCTGCCGATCCTCTCGCGCCTCGACCTGTCGCAGAAGAGCCCGCAGGCGCTCGTGCTCGCCCCCACCCGCGAGCTGGCCCTGCAGGTGGCGGAGGCGTTCGAGAGCTACGCCGCGCACCTCAAGGGCGTGCACCTGCTCCCGGTGTACGGCGGGCAGGGCTACGGTGTGCAGCTGTCGGCGTTGCGACGCGGCGTGCACATCGTCGTCGGCACGCCCGGCCGGATCATGGACCACCTCGACAAGGGCACCCTCGACCTCTCCGAGCTCAAGTACCTCGTGCTCGACGAAGCCGACGAGATGCTGAAGATGGGGTTCGCGGAGGATGTGGAGACCATCCTCGCCGACACTCCGGACGACAAGCAGGTCGCCCTGTTCTCGGCGACCATGCCGGCGTCGATCCGGCGCATCTCGAAGAACTACCTGCACGATCCCGAAGAGATCACCATCACGGGCAAGACGACCACATCGGCCAACATCACCCAGCGCTACCTCGTCGTGTCGTACCCGCAGAAGGTCGACGCTCTCACCCGCATCCTCGAAGTCGAGAACTTCGAGGGGATGATCATCTTCGTCCGCACCAAGAACGAGACCGAGACGCTCGCGGAGCGGCTCCGCGCGCGCGGCTACTCGGCGGCGGCGATCAACGGAGACGTGGCACAGGCCCAGCGGGAACGCACGGTGGACCAGCTCAAGTCGGGCAAGCTCGACATCCTCGTGGCGACGGACGTCGCGGCGCGCGGCCTCGACGTCGAACGCATCAGCCATGTGGTCAACTTCGACATCCCGGTCGACACGGAGTCGTACGTGCACCGCATCGGCCGAACGGGCCGCGCGGGCCGCAGCGGTGACGCGATCAGCTTCGTCACGCCCCGCGAGCGCCGCCTCCTCACCGCGATCGAGAAGGCGACCCGCCAGCCCGTGACGCAGATGCAGCTGCCGAGCATCGACGACGTGAACGAGACCCGCCTCGCGCGCTTCGACGACGCGATCACCGAGGCGCTGACGCAGGAGGACCGCATCTCGCGGTTCCGCGACATCATCGCCCACTACGTCGAGCACCACGACGTCCCGGAGGCGGACGTGTCCGCAGCCCTCGCCATCGTGGCGCAGGGCGACGAGCCCCTCCTGCTGGACGCCGACGACGCGCTGACCCGTCAGGTGCAGCGCGACTCCCGGTACGAGGATCGGGGCCGGGACCGCGGTGGACGCGACGACCGCGGCACGCGGGGCGACCGCCCCGCCCGACGCGAGCGCAGCGACAAGCCGATGTCGGCGTACCGGATCGAGGTCGGCAAACGGCACAAGGTGGAACCGCGCCAGATCGTCGGCGCGCTCGCCAACGAGGGCGGTCTGAGCCGCGACGACTTCGGGCACATCCGCATCATGCCGGCGTTCTCCATCGTCGAGCTGCCCGCCGATCTGCCGCGCGACACCCTCGACCGCCTCGCCGACACGCGCATCAGCGGACGCCTGATCGACATCCGCCCCGACCGCGGGGCCGGTGCACGCCGCGACGGCGACAGGCGGGATCGCGACGACCGACGTGACCGTGACGACCGACCGGCGCGCAAGCCGCGCCACCGCTGAAAGGGGACGGCATGAGCAGAGAGAAGCGCGAAGAGCGCGCGGAGGCCGAGGCCCGCGCCGAGGCGGAGGCCGCCATCGAGGCGACCGAGACCGACGACTCGGGAGTCGACGCCGACGAGCAGCTGGAGTCGGAGGAGGAGCCGGGGTAGCACCGGATCAGGACGGCGGCCCGGCTCGCCCGGACCGGCACTGTCGGTACAGGATCGTCCGCCGCCCGTCGGCGGTCTGAAGGTAGGCGAGCCTCCCGGGTATGCACGAGATCAGCGCACCCTCCCCCGAGAGCTGCGCGCGATGCATCGCAGAGCCGAGCGTCGTGGTCTCGTCCTCGACCAGACCGTCTTTGACGAGCACGCAGGTCGACGGGGCGCCGAGCCGCTCGAGCAGCCGCACAGCGAACCGCTCGTCGCGGTCGGCGACGCTGACGGTTCGCGCGTCGACGAGGGGGAGCGGCGACCGCAGCAGTGCCCGGAAACGCTGGCGACCCGCTCGCGTGTTTCGCCCGACGAGCAGCGCCAGCCAGGCCGTCGGGTCCACGAAGGCGCGCACGAACGACCTCACGTGCTCTTCGACGAGGCGCCTGTCCGTCATGCCGACCCTCCCGGTGGTGCCGACGTCATCCGCGGCGCTTCCCGGAGACGTCGATGTGCGCTGTCACGAGGTGTTCGGCGCGGCGCCCCGCACCGGATTCCGTGACCCGAGGTTCGGGCGGAGGACGCGCGACCCGTGGCCGACGCCGGGTCGACTACGGCAACCGAACCGTCGGGCTACGTATTCTCGCCCCAGACGCACGTAACGCCTCCCAACGTCCGGAAGGGTGATCTCAGACCTCCGGTCATACGGGTAGACACGGAGGGCTCCCGCCGGCATTCGGGTTGTCGGCGTCTCACAGCGCGGGCGAGTCGCAGACACGTGCTCGCCCGCGCTTCCCATGTCGGCTATCGGAGTGGCGGTCGGGACATTGCCCCCGCAGATCAGCCGGCGAGCCTGTGCTGCTCCAGCAGCAGATGCACGGCCTCGCGCACCAGCTCACTCTCCTTCTTCCCGGTCTGCCGGATCAACTGATCGAAGGCCGCCCGATCAGCCGCAGGGATGCGGCCGCGCACAGTGGGCGACGCCCCCTTGGGATGGGTCCCGAGTCGCGGCCTCCCCGCCGAGCGCAGGGCGTCGTCCAGCGCCTCCTCCGAGCCGTACTCGCTCAGCATGAATTCGCGACCCGCCTGTTCGGCGGCCGAGCCGATCAGGACGTTCTGGGGCGCGGGCAGCTGCGTGGCGACATCGGTCAGCCGGGCTGCAAGCGCCTCGTACTCCGCGTCGGTCATCTTCTCAGCCATTCGGATTCTCCTCCCTGTAGGTCGAGGACCCGTGGACGGGATGCGCCCCCTCACCACCCCAGCAGCACCACGGCCGTCAGCGCCAGCCACGCGATCATCCCCACGTAGATCAGGCGCTCGGCCAGGCCGAACACTCCGCGGAGTGCAGGCGTGGCGGCCGAGACGATCGTGAGGACGCTGGCCGCGGTCATCAGCCAGCCGAGCGCGCTGGACGCTGCGGCGGCGGCGGAGAGGCCGGAGGTCGCGCCGAACGCGATCGCGGTCATGAAGCCGCCGACCGACGCAGCGGCGAAGGCGCCGAAGGCGAGCACGTTGTGGAGGCGGCCGGTGGAGGTGCGCGCGGTTCCCGGCGCGTCCATCGGCGCCCAGCTGATGACGGCGCGGGCGACGGCGAGGACAATGAGGGCGACGATGGCGGGCAGCGTCGCGGGGAGGTCGGTCGCTGGGAGGGCGATCGCGAGAGCGGCGGCGGCGACCGCGGTGCCGAGCGTCTGGACGCGATAGAGCGCGCTGTGGGGGGAGATTCCGTAGGCACTGACCGGGTCGCGCAGGGGCGAGAGGCCGGACGGGGCGACGTGCAGCACGATCAGCGCCCCGAGGGTGACCGCGACCCCGGCGAGCGCGACGAGCGTGAGGACGGCCACCATGCGATCAGGAGGCGGTGGGAGCGGCCGGATCGGAGAGCGGGCCCGGTTCGGCGTAGCCGGAACGCGGCACGATCGGTGTGTGACGGGGCGCCCACACCGAGCGGTCCCAGGCGAGGATGCCGTACCAGACGGGCGTGACGAGGATGGCCAGAAGATAGAAGACGCCCGGCTTTCCGAAGCCGCACTGGATGTGGACTCCGGCGATGATGAGGAACACCAGGTAGATCAGCTGCCCGACGATCGGGATGAGCCCGATCAGCACCAGCCATCCCTTCTGACCGCCGAGCTGGAGGAGCCGCCAGGTGCTGAAGAACGGTACCCACGCCGGCCACCTTTTCAGGCCCGCCTTGCCGAAGATCCCCATCAGGGCGAAGCCGTAGAAGACGTAGGCCACCAGGCCGCCCAGCGCCGACCAGCCGTAGGCCGCTGTCAGGTCCGTCGTCGTCGTGTAGTCCACTGTGTCCCCCGGTCCGGCCCGCCCGTACGGCGCGGCCACGCGACCAGTATGTCCGACGGGCACCGCCGAATCGAAGAGGGGTGGGGTCGACCTCCCGCCACCCGAGGAATACCGTCGCCGGTGAACCCGTTGCAGAGATACGGGTAGGGGTATCTCGAACGAAAGGACCGCACATGGCGACCACCGAGCTGACCGGAACGACCTTCGAATCCACCATCACATCGAACGACATCGTGCTCGTCGACTTCTGGGCCGAGTGGTGCGGCCCGTGCCGTGCGTTCGGGCCGGTGTACGAGACCGTGTCGGAGAAGAACGACGACATCGTGTTCGGCAAGGTCGACACGGAGGCCGAGCAGGGCCTGTCGAGCGCGGCGGGCATCACGTCCATCCCGACACTGATGGCGTTCCGCGACGGCATCCTGCTGTTCTCGCAGGCAGGCGCCCTTCCGGCCCCGGCGCTGGAAGACCTGATCGGGCAGATCCGCGGGCTCGACATGGACGAGATCCGCAAGACGCTCGACGAGGCGGAGGCCGCGGAGGCGGCCGCCGCGAAGGCGTGACCGCCCCGGCAGCGGACTGCGCCCGGACTGTTCCTCGCGCTCGCCCGACACGCGAGAGGTGAGACGCGCCGCGCCCGATCGTGATACGACTGGCGGACGACGACAGATCGGATCACCCGTGCGCAGAGACGCCCGCCGCTTCGCCGCGGCCGACACGACAGCCTCCGACGCCCTCGGCGGGGGCGACCCGCTCGCGGCGGGCGGCCCCTTCGTCACCGACCTCGAGAGGGTGCAGTTCTCGCCCTACTTCTCGCGCCTGTCGGCAGTGACGCAGGTCGTGTCCCCCTCCACCGCCGGCGCACCGGTGCACAATCGGCTGACGCACACGATGAAGGTCGCCTCCGTCGCCCGTTCGATCGCCGAGCGCATCGGGGACACCGATGCCGGACCGTGCGATCCCACCGTGGTGGAGGCTGCGGCGTGCGCACACGACCTGGGGCATCCCCCGTTCGGCCACCTCGGCGAGGCGGTGCTCAACCGCATCGCTCGCGACGAGCTCGGCCTCGCCGACGGCTTCGAGGGCAACGCGCAGACCTACCGCATCATCGCCTCGCTCGACGTGATCGAGAGCGCGCCGAGCGGGCTCGACCTCACCGCGGCCACCCGGGCGGCGATCGCGAAGTACCCGTGGTCGCCACGGGTGGACGTGCGGGCGCTGCACCACGCCGACTCCGTGCCGCGCGGCATCCACCGCACGGGCGCCGACCACGACGTCTTCAAGTACTCGGCCTACTTCGTCGACGAGGCCGACCTCGACGACGCCCGGGAGCAGGTGGAGGCGCGCCCGCTCCGACAGACCGCCGAGGGCGCCGTCATGGACATCTCGGACGATATCGCCTACTCGGTGCACGACATCGACGACTTCTACCGGGCCGGCATCCTCGACCACGCATCGGTGACGGCCGAGTTCCACGGCTGGCTCGACGACGTGCCCAGCTGGGCGGCGGCCTCCTCTCACGACCTGACGGGCAGCTCCGCTCCCGGGGCCGCGCTGGAGCGCCTGCGTCGCAAGGTGGACCGCGACGACCCGTGGATCGCCGAGGACGACGCCTTCTACGACGCGGTCTGGGCGGTGAACGCCGAGCTGGTCGACGCGCTCCTCATCCGCCCCTTCGACGGCTCCCTCGCCCTCGAGCGCGAGCTCGCGGCGTTCACCGGCCGCTGGATCCGCGGCTTCGTCGACTCGGTGGGCGTGGTGACGGGCGACTCCCTGCGCACGGGTCCGCTCAGTCTGGGGCCGGCGGCCTGGCACCGGGTCGAGATCCTCAAGTTCCTGCACCGCCAGTTCGTGCTCAGCCGTCCCGACCTCGCCATCCAGCAGCGCGGCCTCAGCACCGTGATCTCCCGCACCGTCCGCGCCCTCATCGAGTGGATGGACGACGAGCACGACCGCCACCGCGTGCCCCGCCGCCTGCGCGAGCTGATCGACCTCGCCCACGAGGACTACGCGGCGATGGACGCCACCCGCTATCGCGCCGTCGCCGCCTGGCGCCCCGTCGACGAGCTCTCCCGCGCCCGCGGGGTGATCGACTACGTCGCCTCCCTCACCGACGCCCAGGCCGCCGACCTCTCCGACGCCCTCTCGGGCCGCGGCGACCGCATCTGGTCGCTCGGGCACCGGGTCTAGGGCGCCACAGCGGGGTCGCATTCTGCCGCTTCGCGCCTGCCAGAGCGGCAGAATGCGACCCCGCTCCCGTTCAGACGCGCCTGGCGAACAGCCGCGCCGCCAGCAGGTTCCACAGGCCCGCGAACAGCAGCACTCCGGCGACGCCGTTGAGCACCGCGCCAACGACGTCGGTGACGTAGTGGACGCCGACGTACAGGCGCGACCAGGCCACCAGGAGCACGAACAGCGCCCCGACCACCAGCACGACGGTGCGGGCGAGCGGGCGCCGGCAGATCAGCACGAGCGCGGTGACCAGAGCGGTCGCGAAGACCACATGTCCGCTCGGATAGCTGAGAGTCGCCGGGCTGACGTGGAGGGGGTGGACCAGGCCCGCGGTGGAGGGACGCGGCTGGGCGACGACCGCCTTCACGATCAGGGTGGTGATCCAGCCGAGGCCGGTGACGGCGCAGACGCCGAGCGCGAGACGCCAGCCGCGCACGAGCAACAGCACGACGAAGACCACTGCGAGGATGACGGCGACGACGACGGGCTTGTCGAGCTTGTCCAGCAGGCGCGCGATGTCGTCGAGGGTGTGGGCGTGAGCGCGGTTGATCGTGTCGTCGAGGGTGGCGGCGCGCAGCGCGGGCAGCGCCTTGGCGGCGAAGCCCAGGGCGAACGTGGCGGCGAAGAGGACGACGGTCCAGACGATCCAGTGGCGCGGGACGCGCAGCGCGGCGGAGCTCATCGTGCCAGTCAAGCGGACGCTCACTGAGCAACCTCTAGGGACCCGGCCGTCGAACCTGAGGATTCCCGAGGGTACCGCCGAGACGTGGGTCGTCGCGGGTCACCAGGGGATGGCACCCGCAACGACT
Source organism: Leifsonia sp. LS1 (assembly GCF_020521355.1). NCBI lineage: Bacteria > Bacillati > Actinomycetota > Actinomycetes > Micrococcales > Microbacteriaceae > Leifsonia > Leifsonia sp. LS1. The sequence goes on along the minus strand of NZ_BPER01000001.1, from coordinate 386,749 downwards.
CACGTCTCACGTCAGGGGGAGGCCGAAGGCCGCGCTGTGGAGGGGGAGGCCGTGGGCCGTGGTGGGGGCGAGGAGGGTCTCCGCGGCGGCGCGGTCGAAGCGGCCGATGGTGCAGGCGCCGATCTTCTGGTGCTGGGCGACGAGGAGCATGCTCTGGATCAGCTGGCCGGCCTCCAGCAGGAGGAAGCGTTCGGCGTTGTCGCCGAAGTGCTGCTCCGCGGAGTAGCCGTCGCCGACCGCGAAGACGTGCACCGCCTCCGTCTCGGCGATTCCGCGGTTGGCGAGCACGCCCTTCAGCCACTCGCGGGGCTCCGCGTCGATGCCCAGCGGCGCGAGGGTGTGGTCCTTGGGCTCGTAGCGGTAGAACGCCGGCGGGACGCCGTCGACGGCGCACACCGCCACGACGCACGCCACCGGGTAGGCGCGACCCGGGGACGGGGTGCCGCGGCCGAAGCGCTCCGTGATCCCGGCTGCCTCGTTGAGCAACGTGCCGAGAACGGTGAGCGGGAGCGGGCCGGATGCGAACTCGTGCTGGGAGCGGCGCTCTCGCAGCGCGGTGACGACGCTGACGCCGGAGGCCGGGTAGTACAGCTCCGGCGAGGGCAGGGGGATGGTCCGCAGGATCGTTCTCACGCCCCCAGTCAAGCGACGGCGTCCCCGGCACGCGCTCCCCGATCCCGGAACTAACCGACGGGGGACGACGAAGCGCCCGGCACGGGGCCGGGCGCTTCGTGGTTCAGAGCAGGGTCACTGCGCCGGGGGCATCAGCACCGAGTCGATGAGGTACACCGTGGCGTTGGCGGTGTGGACGCCGCCGCAGATGACGTTGGCGTCGTTGACCTTGATCGAGTCGCCCGAGCCGGTGACGGTGACGGTGCCGCCCTCGACCGTCTTGTGGGTGCCGTCGATGTCGGAGGGCGAGATCTGGCCGGGCACCACGTGGTACGTGAGGATCTTGGTCAGCGTGTCGGCGCCGGCGTCGGTCTTCAGCGTGTCGATGGTGGCAGAGTCGATCTTCGCGAAGGCGCTGTCGACCGGCGCGAAGACGGTGAACTCACCGCCGTTGAGGGTGTCGACCAGGTTGACCTTCGGGTTGAGCTTGCCCGAGACCGCCGCGACCAGTGTGGTGAGCAGCGGGTTGTTGGAGGCGGCGGTCGCCACCGGGTCCTGCGACATGCCGGCGACGGAGCCGGCACCGGTCGGGACCTGCTTGGCGTAGGCGGCGCAGCCGGAGCCGACCAGGTCGGCCGCCGGGTCCATGGTGGCGGAGGCCGACGGGGTGGTCATCGAGGAGCCGGAGGACGAGCTCGACGACGAGCCCGAACCCGAACCGGACGAACACCCGGTCAGGGCCAGGGCGAGGGCCGCGACCGTTCCGGCGACGGCGAGCGAGATCTTGGAAGTGCGCATTGTGAGACTCCTTCGTGCGTTCATGCAGTGATTGACGTGCTGCGACGTGCTTGCTACGACGGGGCTTCGGAGCCTCGCTCCCGATCGGATTGGAACGTCGTCCGACCAATCCGATCCGGATGCCGTCGCCGAACGCAGGGCATGTACCTGACACTCGCGCTGATCGGATTCCTCGGCGGCCTCATCACGGGGATCTCCCCCTGCATCCTCCCCGTGCTGCCGGTGATCTTCTTCTCCGGCGGCGCGCAGAGCGACCGCGCGACCGGCGCCTCCCGGTGGCGGCCGTACCAGGTGATCCTGGGTCTGGTGGTCTCGTTCAGCGTGTTCACGCTCGTCGGCTCCCTGCTGCTCGCGCTGCTGCACCTGCCGCAGGACGTGCTCCGGTACGCCGGGATCGTCGTGCTGGTGCTGATCGGCATCGGCCTGATCGTGCCGAAGTTCGAGGAGATCCTGGAGAAGCCGTTCTCCTGGATCCCCCAGCGCACTGTGGGCACCGACCGCGGCGGCTTCGTGCTCGGGATCGCGCTCGGCGCGGTGTACGTGCCGTGCGCAGGACCGGTGCTCGCGGCGATCACGGTCGCCGGATCGACGGGCAGGATCGGCGTCGAGACGATCGTCCTGACCCTGGCGTTCGCGGTCGGGGCGGCCATCCCGCTGCTGATCTTCGCCCTCGCCGGCCGGCGCGTCTCGGAGCGGGTCAAGGGGTTCCGCAAGCACCAGAAGGGCATCCGCATCACCGGGGGCGTGCTGATGGTGGCGCTCGCGGTGGGGCTGCTCTTCAACGTCCCGCAGGCTCTGCAGCGGCTCATCCCGGACTACACGTCAGCGCTGCAGGACCAGTTCTCATCGTCCGATCAGGTGAGCGAGGCGCTCAACCTCGGCGGGCTGGTCAACGACCAGAACAAGGACCTCTCCAAATGCACGAACAATGCGACGAAGCTGGAGTCGTGCGGCACCGCTCCCGACATCACGGGCATCCAGCAGTGGTTCAACACTCCGGGGAACAAACCGATCGCGCTGGACCAGGAGAAGGGCAAGGTCGTCCTGATCGACTTCTGGGCCTACTCCTGCATCAACTGCGAGCGCTCCATCCCGCACGTCGTCGCCTGGGAGAAGGCGTACAAGGCGGCGGGCCTGCAGATCATCGGCGTGCACTCCCCCGAATACGCGTTCGAGAAGGTGCCGGGCAACGTCGAGTCGGCCGCCAAGGGGTTCGGGATCACTTACCCCGTCGCGATCGACAACAACCTCTCCACCTGGACCAACTACCGCAACCGGTACTGGCCGGCCCACTACCTGATCGACGCGAGCGGGACGGTGCGCAACGTGCAGTTCGGCGAGGGCAACTACGCCCAGACGGAGTCGTTCATCCGCGACCTCCTGAAACAGGCGAACCCGTCCGTGAACCTACCCGCCCCGACCGAAGTCGCCGACTCGACGCCCCAGGTCGCGGACATCACGCCGGAGTCGTACCTCGGCTACACGAAGGTGCGCAACTACGACGGCCCCGAGAAGTACACGAGCGGCACGCAGACGTTCAGCCTGCCGGCGAAGCAGAACGCGAACACCTTCGCCCTCGAGGGCGGCTGGAACGTCGGAACGCAGTCCATCACCCCGTCCGCCGGCCCCGCGACCATCCGCCTCTCCTACACGGCGAAGGTCGTGCAGATGGTGCTCTCCGGCACCGGCGATGTGATGGTCGAGCGCGACGGCAAGAAGCAGACGGTCCACGTCTCCGGGGTGCCGAACGCGCGGCAGCTGCTGTCGGCGAAGGACACCGGGAGCGGAACGCTGACCGTGACGGTGCCGAGCGGGGTGACCGCGTACTCGTTCACGTTCGGATAAGCCGAAAGAAGGTCAGAGAGGGGTCGCATCCTGCCGCTTGGCCGACGCCATTCCGGCAGTTCGCGACCCCTCTGAGGCCTGCTGAGTGAGCGGCGCCTATCGCGCGAGCCCTCCCAGCGCGAGCAGGTGCGCCCACGCCTCCCGGTCCGTCTGCAGCAGCACCACCTCCGACACCGGCACGACCGCGCCGTAGCGGTTGCCGCCGCGGCGATCGAGCACCTCCGTGGCAAGCTCGCGGAGCTCGCGCACGGCGGCCATCTCGCGGTCGAGCGGGCGGAGACGGAGGGCGGCGGCCCGACGCCACAGGCTCCCCCGGCTCCGCTCGCGTTGGCGACGCTCGAGGGCGACGACGACCCGCTCGACCTCGGCCGGCAGGGCGGGGAGCACCCACGCGTACGGGCGCTCCCCCACCATGGCCACGGTCTCGGCCTCGTCGGCACCGGCGGGATGCTCCAGCAGCCCGACCGCCGTCACCGCGCCGGAGGGGATCGTCGCCTCCCTCACTCGGCCGAGCCCTCTCGGGTGCGGCGGATGCGGCGGCTCACGATGTACCCGCCGGCGGCGAGCAGTGCGCCGACGAGGACCAGCCAGGCGCCGACCGTCGCGGCCGTCTGCGCGCCGTGCGCATCCGAACCGGTGTCGGCCAGTCCGGCCCAGCGGCCGCCCTGCGCGGGCGCCGTACCGTTGTCGACCGCCGGGGCGTCGAGCACGGTGAACGCGACACGCACGCTCACCCCGCCCGCCGTCGCCTCGATCTCGTGCGCTCCGCTCGCGGCGCCGGCCGGCACGACCAGGGGCGCGGTGAAGACGCCCTGGGCGTTCACGGTCGCCGTGCCGAGCGCGATCGGGTCGGAGTGGAGGGTGAAGGTGACTGTCTCGCCCGCCGGGAAGTGATCGCCGTAGGCGACTACCGTCGCGCCGCGCTCTCCCGCCGCGGCGGAGAGGCTCAGCGTCGCGTCGGCTCCCGGGGCGACCGGCGCCTTCACCACGATGGACGCGGTCGCGTCGGTCTGCGAGGTGTCGCCGCGCGCCGTCACCGAGTAGGTGGCGTCGGCGGTGCCGTCCGGAACGTGGACAGTGGTGCTGATCGCCCCGGAGCTGTCGGCCGTTGTCGCCACCGGGGTGGCCGGCGTGGTGCCGAGGGTGACGGTGACGGGCTCGCCCGCGGCGAAACCGTGACCCGTGATCGTGACATCGGCGCCGGGTGCGAACGTCCCCGCGACCGTGTCGAGCTTCGGCAGGTACGCCTGGTCGACGTGGACCGTGGTCGTGACGGCGGCGCTCTTCAGCCCGTCGTCCACCGTGACGGAGATCGTGTAGTCCCCGGCCGTCGCGTAGGTGTGCGTGCCGGACACGGTCGCCGGGTCGGCCCCGGTGGTCACCGTCGCGTCGCCCACCGGGCTGCCGTCGCCCCAGTTCACGCGCGCCGTGTAGGCGCCGGTCGCGCCGGGCGCGCCTCCTGTCGCTGTCGCGAGCGGCGCGGTGAACTCGACGCCCGTCTTCTGCGCGTCCACGGCGGAGCCCGTCGCGGTGAGCGCCGGGACGGGCGTGCGCACGCCGTCGGAGGCGAAGGCGAACACGTGGATGCGGCCCGCCGACCCCGGGTCGCCGGTCTGCACCGGAAGGGTGATCGTCTTCACGGTCTTGCCCGCCGGGATGGCGTACGGCGCGGTCGAGAAGATCGCCGCCGTCTGACCGTCCGCGGCGCTCGACCCGCTCAGGCGTCCGGCTGACGTGCCGACCACGATGCCGCCGTTGATCGGGTTGTTCGCCGCCCCCACCCAGTCGCCGTAGTCGATCGCCAGCGGGGCGGTGCTGCCGTCGGTGAAGGTGATCGTCGCGGTCACGTGCTGCGCCGTCTGCGTCGCAGTGCCGATGACGGACAGCTTCGTGGCTCCCTGACCCGGGTCGACCGCGATGGTCTGACCGTTGCCCGTGGCGTTGTCCGGCTGGCCGGCGGCCACGGCGGGCAGGTCGAACGTGAGGGAGGTGCCGGGCACCGCCACCGTCGTCCCCTGCACGAAGCCGGTGTTGGCGAGCAGCGCGCGGTTGAAGGCCCAGGCCTTCGCGTCGCAGTTCGCACCCACGCCGGCGTCGCCGATGCACGTGCTGTCGAACGCGCCCACGAGTGTGGCGTCGCGGCTGATCGAGACGGGCACGTCTGCGCTCGCCTGCGAGGTGCCGTCACCCGCGGTGACGGTCACCGTGTACTCGCCGACCGCGTCGAAGGTGTGCGGCGCGGTCACCGCCCAGGTGCCGAGCGGCGTCTTCGAGACGCTCGCCGGCTGCGGGCCGGCGCCGTCGTGGAAGTCGGCCGTGACCGTCAGGCCGTCCGCGGAGGTCGCGACACCGCCCGAGACCGTCGCGAGCGTCGTCCCCACGGATGCGCCCACCGCCGCCGTCACGCCCTCAGCGGGAGTGACGGCGAGGTCGCCGACCGTGCCCGGCGTGGCGAGCAGTTCGAACTCGGCCAGCGAAGCCGGGGCTCCGGTGGTCGTCGCGTCGATCGTCAGGCGGTAGTGCGTGAACGATCCCGGCTGCGCGAGCTCGAACGGCCGCGTCTGCGTCGCCCAGGTGAACGTCTGTTCGGTCCGGCGGTCCAGCGGCAACCAACTCGTGCCGTCCGCCGATCCCTCCAGGTGCCAGGCGGTCGGGACCGCGCCGGTCGCCGGGGAGGTCAGCGTATAGCTGTTCACCGCGACCGCACCACTCGTCGACGTCCACGAGATGGCGGGCGTCGCCGTCGCGAACGTGGCGACGCTGCGCGAGTTGTCGTCGGTCAGGGCGGCGATGCCGCTGCCGTCCGAGGCCGCCATCGTGCCGTAGCCGGCCTTGGTGGCATCGGTCGCAGGTGTGGGGACGGGCTTCGAGCTGGTGTGCGCGCCCCACGAGGTCGGCGTGGCGCTCATGGTGAAGTCGACCGTGCCCCCCTTGCTCAGGATGTCGTGCGGGAGCGCGGCCGTGTCGAGCGCTTGCCCGTTCAGCTTCGCCGAGGCGACGTAGACGTTCGCGTCGCTGTTGTTCGGCGCGTTGATCACCAGTTCCTTGCCGCCCTGCAGGTGCACGGTGGCCTTCGTGAAGAGCGGCGAGCCGATCGTGTAGTCGCCGCTGCCGAGCTGCAGCGGGTAGAAGCCGAGCGCCGAGAAGACGTACCACGACGACATCTCGCCGTTGTCCTCGTCGCCGAGGTAGCCCTGGCCGATCTCGCTGCCCACGTAGAGCCGTTTCTCGATCTCACGCACGGCGGCCTGCGTCTTGGCGGGCGCGCCGGCCGCGGCGTAGAGGTACGGGATGTGGTGCGAGGGCTGGTTGCTCATCCCGAGCTGGCCCATGCGCACCGCTCGCGCCTCCACCATCTCGTGGATGCTCCCGCCGCCGCCGTCCTCCGGCGTCGCGAAGAACTGGTCGAGCTTGTCGACGAGACCCTGCGAGCCGCCGTAGAGCGAGGCGAGCCCGTCGACGTCGAACGGCGCGTGAAACGCGAAGTTCCAGGCGTTGGTCTCCGTGTACGGCCCCCACCAGGTCTTCGGGTCGAAGCTCGCGTCGCCGGAGACAGCGCCGGAGGCGGTCTTCGGGCGGAAGAAGCCGGTCGCCGGGTCGAACATCTGGACGTAGTTGGTGGCACGGTCGAGGAAGTACGTGGACTCCTCCTTCAGCTGCTCGCGCCGGGCGTCCGGCGTCGCCGGATCCTCCGCGAGTTTCGCCGCCATCTGACCGATGCCGTGGTCGTTGATGTAGCCCTCGAGCCCCCACGAGACGCTCTCGCCCTGCGAGTCGGGCGTGTAGCCGAGGAAGATCGAGGTGTCGAGCGACTTGCGGCCGACATTGTTCGACGGCGCGAGCACGGTCGCGTTCTTGAGGGCGGCGTCGTAGGCGTCGAGTGCCGTGGCCGTGTCGACCGAGCCGTTGACGTACGCGTCGGCGAAGGCGACGTCGGAGCTGGTGCCGGTCATGATGTCCGAGTAGCCCGGCGACGACCACCGGGAGACCCAGCCTCCCTCGCGGTACTGCTGCACGAAGCCGTCGACCAGTTCGTCGGTCAGCTTCGGGTACAGCAGCGAGTAGAGCGGCCACACCGTGCGGTAGGTGTCCCAGAAGCCGTTGTTGACGTAGATCTTGCCGTCGACGACCTTCGCGTTGGTGGCGGTGTCGGTGGGACTGCCCGTCTGCGGGGCGACCGGGCTGGCGTGCTTGTAGACCGGCGCGGACGCCGTGCCCGTGTTCTCGAACTGCGAGTTGGGGTAGAGGTTCATCCGGTACAGGTTCGAGTACAGGGTGGTCTGCTGGTTGGCGGTCGCACCCTCCACGTCGATGACGCCGAGGCGGTCGTTCCAGGCATCCGCCGCCGCCGTGTTCACGTCCTCGAAGCTCTTGCCGGTGACCTCCAGGTCGAGGTTCTTCTTCGCCTGCGCGGCAGAGATGAAGGAGGTCGCGAGTCGCAGTTGCACGGTCTGGCCCGCCGTGGTGGAGAAGGCGGCGTAACGGGCACCGGTGCGGCTCCCCGAGGCGTTGCCCACCGCGCTCGGGGCCGTGTCGAACGCCCCCGAGATGAACATCCGGCTTACGCCGCTGCCGCTGCCGCCGTCGGTCCAGCCGGAGACGGTGCCGTCGGCGGCGACAGTGAGCGAGGAGCTCCCGCCGACGCGGTCGACGATCACGCTGCCGGTCGTGCCGGGGAACTGGAAGCGGAAGATGCCGCCGTGATCGGTCGGCGTGACCTCGGTGACGAGGTTGTTCTGGAACTTGACGCTGTAGAGGTCCGGGCGCGCGATCTCGTCGCTGTGGCTGAACGCCAGCTGACGGGTGGTGAGGTCGCCGCTCGGGGTGCTGGAGGTGGACGGCATGATCCCGAGCTGGTCACGGTCGCCCATCCAGATGCTCGGCTCGTGCGAGATGCCGATGGCCTGCAGCGTCGGGAGGTTGTCCGAGTTGTTGGCGCGCTGGTACTCGTACAGCGTGCCCTGGCTGCCGCCGTTGGTGAACGGCGTGAAGAAATTGAAGCCGTTCGGCCAGGCGGTCGCCGGGATGTTCGTGCCGCGTGAGAACGACGAGCTCGAGAGGGTGCCGCGACGGGTGTCGACGAGCTTCACCTTGCTGGAGGAGTCGGGCGCCGTGGCCGCGTCGCCGATGCGCACGTCGTCGACCCAGCCGGAGAAGACCGTGCCCGCGGAGCCGGTCGGGTAGTCGTAGCTCAGGAGGATCTTGTCCACCGTGCGGCCGGCGAGGCTGGAGAGGTCGATCTGGATGTTGTTCCACTCGTTCTCGAACAGCGACTTCTGCTCGCCGTGGGCGCGTGCGGTGACGCCGAAGCCGTTGGCGTCGGTGAGGTTCTGCTTGCTCGAGAGCGTCGTCCCGTCGTCCAGTACGAGGTCGATCGCGACCCACGACGACGGCACTGCGAGGTCGGTGCCCCTGTCGGGCAGGACCAGGTAGGAGAGCTCCGTCTTCGAGCCGATGGTGGCGCCGACGCCGTCATAGAGCAGGTTCGTCGCTGCGGCCGGCCCGTCGGCCTGGTGCTTGCCGGCATAGCGCAGAGCGTGCGTGCCGCTGAACCCGGCGCCCGCCTTCGCGTTGTAGCCGTTGGTCGGGCCGCTGCCGACGACCGAGACCATCGGGGTCGCACCGGGGGTGCCGTCGCGGAGGTCCCAGTCAGCCAGCTGCAGGTAGGGGTCGCCGCTGTTGAGCGTGATCGTGAGCCGGTACTGGGAGAAGGTCACCGGCGCGGCGAGCGCGTAGGTGTTCGTCGTCTGGCGGTCCCGGAAGGTCTGACCGGTCTGGGAGTCCACCGGGCTCCAGGTGCTGCCGTCGTTCGAGCCCTCGATCGTGAAGTCCTTCGGATCTCGTCCGGGGCTGTCGTTGCCCGAGGTGAGCGCGTAGCCGGTGACGAGCGTCGGCTTGGCGAACGTGTAGGTCACCCAGCCGGTCGCCGCCTTGGCGAGCCATTTGGTGCTGGAGTTGTTGTCGGTCAGCTTGACGGCGGCCTCCCCCGTCCCGTTCTCCGCCGAAGCAGTGACACCGGTGATGTAGGCGGAAAGGCTGCCCGGGGGGATCTTGCCGGTCACGTTGGTCTGCGTGCCAAACGGCGTGCTCGCGAGCGGCTGTGGGTCGGCGGTCTCGAACGACGAGAGGAACGTCGTCGGAGCCGCTGTCGCCGGGAGCGCGGCGAGGCCGGCACCGGTGGCGACGAGGGCGAGGGCGGCCGAGGCAGCGGCGATTCGGGAGGCGTGGGCGGCGCGGCGCCATTGCATGGGCGGCCGCGTGGGCGAAATGCGGAGCATTCTGGCTGGACTCCTGGCTGGTGAGAAAGGGAACGAACTCTGGTGACCCCGCATGTGACAGCGCTGTCACTGGTAGATTTTGTCCTACGCTGTCACCGCCGTCAAGCACGAGTTTCCGTGCGACCCGCCCGGGCGGCGCATCCAGCCGGACGAGGAAGGCGACCCCCATGGCCACGGACCCTTCCGGCGCGCAGCCGGCATCCGTCCCGGCCCGGCCGCACACCCCTCCGACGCTGGCCCAGGTGGCGGAGCGTGCCGGCGTCAGCCTCAAGACAGCCTCCCGCGCCGTCAACGGCGAGCCCCGGGTGGCCGAGGCCACCCGGGAGCGTGTGCTCGACGCAGCCCACCAGCTCGGGTTCCAGCTCAACCGGGCGGCCAGCCTCCTGGCGCGCGGCCTGACCTCCAACCTCGTCGGGCTCATCACCGGCGATCTCGCCAACCCGTTCTACTCGGCCGTCGCGAAGGGCGTCGAGCAGGAGCTGCGCTCGCACGGGATGCAGCTGACCGTCGCGAGCTCCGACGAGGAGCCCAGCCGCGAGCGCGGACTGATCGGAGAGTTCGTCGACCGCCAGGTGCGCGCGCTGATCCTCGTCTCGACCATCTCCGACCACAGCGATCTCGCGGGCGTGCAGTCGCGCGGCATCCCGGTCGTCTTCGTCGACCGCCCGGGCGTCGGCATCGATGCGGACTCCGTGCTGCTCGACAACCGCCGCGGCGCCGCCGACGCCGTCGGGCACCTCGTCGCCGCCGGCCACACCGCCATCGGCTTCGTCGGCGACCTCTCCCGCCTCGAGACCCACCGCGAGCGCCTCGCCGGCTTCCAGGACGCCATGCGCGCCGCCTCGCTCGACCCCGACCGCTGGGTGCGCCACGACGCGCACGATGTCGGCGCCGCCCTCGCCGAGGTGCGCGGCCTCCTCACCGGGGCCGACCGCCCCACCGCCCTCTTCACCAGCAACAACCGCATCACCATCGGCGCCGTGCGGGCGATGATCGAGCTCGACGCCTGGCCCGCCCTCGTCGGCTTCGACGACTTCGAGCTCGCCGACGTGCTCGGCGTCACCGTCATCGCCCACGACCCCGTCGAGATGGGCCGCACCGCCGCCCGTCTCGCCTTCGGCGCGATGGAGCGCCGCCACGAGGGCCCCTCCCGCGTCGTGCTCCCGACCCGCCTGGTGCAGCGTGGGTCGGGCGAGCGGCCGCCGGGCACCTAGACCCGCGCCGTCGGCGCGACAACCGAGGGGCCGCGAATCGCCGGAATGGCGGAGCCGAAGCGGCAGGATGCGACCCCTGTGTCGCGCGGCGGACGGTTGCTACGCGAGGGACGGGGCGGTGAGGCAGGGGCCGGCCGCCAGCTGCTCCAGGAGGTGGGCGGCACCGAAGAGGGGGGCGTCGGCCAGGAGGCCGGAGGGGACGATGCGGAGGTCGCCGTCGGTGCCCGTCTGCGCGAGACCCGCGCGGAAGCCCCGCTCGAGCACGTCCCACGAGCGGGAGATCGCACCTCCGAGGACCACGTCCGTCGTGCCGAAGGAGGCGAGCCACGGGGCGATCGTGTGCGCGAGGGCCGCCATCGCCGTGTCGAAGGCGAGCTGCGCACGGTGGTCGCCCGCACGGGCGCGGGTGGCCAGGTCTTTGACGGTGAGGGAAGCGCCGCCGTACCGCGCGAGGAGGGCGCGCGTGGACACCGTGTCTTCGAGCGGACGCCCGGCGAAGGTGAGGCGGTGAGCTTCACCGCCGGGCGGGACGTCCGGGCGATCGAACACGAGCCGCCCGTCGTCAACGAAGGCGGAGCCGACGCCGGTGCCGAGAGTGATGCAGACGAAGCGACGGGCCGTTCCCGCGCCGGCCCCGAACCGCCACTCGCCGATGCCGTACGCCGCCGCGTCGTGGACGAAGTGGATGCGGCGCGCCTCGGCGCCGAGCCGCGCGGCGAGCCCCGACCGGATGTCGACACCGGCGAGGTGGTCGAACTTGCCCACCCCGGCGTAGTGGGCGATGCCGCGCTCGTAGTCGAACGGACCAGGCATGGCGAGCCCCCACTCGCACGCGCCCGGATCGACGCCTGCCCGGACGGCCGCGTCGCGACAGGCCGCCGCCCAGGCATCGAGCACGGGGTCGCTGGACTCATGCGGATCGACGCCGCGCTCGACGCGGGAGACGAGGGCGGCGGCAGGATGCGGCCCCGCAGTCGCGTCGATGCGCACTGCGGCGGCCGTCACATGGCTTCCGCCGATGTCGACCACCAGGTGCTGCGCGTTGCGCGTGGGCACGTCCACCTCCTCGAACTGCGGCCTGCGCGCTCATGACAGCGCTGTCGCATCGATAAATCATACTCATAGGCCGGTGGTGGTCGGAATCCGGCGACGCGCCGCCCCTGCCACCAGCCCGAGCACTCCGCACGCAGCAAGACCGTAGGTCACGAGGGAGGTGGCGTAGTCGCCGACATGGGAGCGGACGATCCCTTCTCGCACCTGTCCGTCGGGGTCAGCACGGACCCACGAACACGCTTCGCCGATCGGCCAGAGCGCGAGGTGCGCCTCTCTGAGCACGCCACCCTTCTCGGGAGCGAAGGCGCCGATGGGGACCTCTCTGAGGGTGACGCAGGAGTTGTGCTGTGCCACGGCGAGCTGCCCCATCCCGAGCAGGAAGCTCAGCACCAGCGCCGCGGCTCCCCCGATGAGCAGGAACAGCTTCATCCTCCACCTCCGACTCGACGGTATGGCGGGGGCCGGCGCCTCCGCGTCCGCCGCGAGAGGGATTGGGGGAGGCGGCGGCCGCGGTTCGCCCCGCGGCCGCCGCCGGACTCAGTAGCGCAGCCCGTGCCCGAACCGGAACAGCGGGTCGGCGGTGTCGAACGGGACGTCGGGGCGGGCGGACTCGACCGCGGCCATCGAGCGGGGGAGGTCGAACGGCAGGCTGCCCTGCGGGGCGAATCGGCCGGTGACCACGTCGAGGAGGGCGTCGGCACTCGCGCCCCAGTTGACCGTCACGGCCGCGGCGGTCCCGACGAGGGGTTCGAGGATCGCGGGACGGTCGGCGAAGACGTCGACGATCACGGGCGCGTGGGCGGCGAGGTCGCGGATGCGGTCGACGACCTCCGCGGGGAACTCGAGGGAGCCCGAGTGGAAGAGGCCCTCGAAGACCGTGGGGCGCTCCTCGTACGGGGCCTGGAGGCGGACGACGATGGCATCAGCCTCCTGCGGGGTCGCGACGACCTCACCATAGGCGGCGGCGCGCTCGGGGTCGATGCCCTCGACGTACAGCCGCGGGGCGTCCCGGAGAGGAAGCAGGGGCGCGCCGGCGGCGCCGTTGGTGAGCAGGGTGATGGAGGCACGCTGCGCCCATTCCCCTGCCGCGACGAACGCGTCGCTGCCCACGATCGCATCGGCGGCCTCGAGGTCGACGAGCGCATCCTCGAAGAGGCCGAGCTCGAACTTCTCGCGGAGGATGCGCCGCGCCGACTCGTCGAGGCGGCGCTCGGGCACGTCGCCGCTCTCCACCAGCTCGATGAGCAGCTCGGGGCAGGCCTCGCCGCCGAACTGGTCGGCCCCGGCGTCCAGGACCTTCTTCATCCGCTCGCGCGGGCTCAGGTGCTCCACGCCCCACGCACGGGCCGGGAACGGCTGGCCGAAGATCTCGGCATCGGTCAGGAGGCCCCAGTCGGTGCACACAAGACCGTCGAACCCGAGGCGCTCGCGCAGCAGGCCGGTGATGACGGACGTATTGAAGCCGAAGCCGACCTCCTCGTACTCGGTGCCGACCGGCATGCCGTAGTAGGGCATCATCTGGCGGGTGCCCGCCTCGATGAGCGCCTCGAACGGCGCGAGGTGCAGCTCGAAGGCGCCGCCGGGGTAGACCTGCTCGCGGCCGTGGGCGAAGTGCGGGTCTTCGCCGTCCTTCTGCGGACCGCCGCCGGGGAAGTGCTTGGTCATGGTGGAGACGGATCCGGGCCCGAACGAGGCACCCTGGAAGCCGCGGACGTAGGCGGCACCGAGCCGCGAGGTCAGCTCCGCGTCCTCGCCGAAGGTCGCGACCTGCCGCGACCAGCGCGGCTCCGTCGCGAGGTCGACCTGCGGGTGCAACGCCACACGCAGCCCCACGGCCGTGTACTCCTGCCGTGCGATGTCGGCGAACCGCTCGACGACGCCCTCGTCGCGGATGGCCGCGAGACCGAGGGGCTCTGGCCACTGCGAGAACGGCCCGGCGAGCATCGCGGTGCCGGGGTTGTCGGTGAAGGAGTGCCGAGGGTCGGTCGAGAGGGTCACCGGGATGCCGAGACGGGTGGAGGCGGCGAGCCGCTGGAGAGCGTTGTGCCACTCCGCGATCTCGCGGGCGGTGGAATCGCCCCCGATGAGGTTGAAGTGCGACATCCGGCGGCGTTCCACGAAGTCGACCGCCGACGGGGTCGAGAACACCGGGTTCGGCTCGGTGAGCTCGCCCATCCCGATCATCGTGTGGAAGAACAGTCCGGCCTTCTCCTCGAGGGTCATCTCGCTCAGCAGCAGCTCGACGCGCTCCGCGACCGGCAGCTCGGGGTCGAGCCAGGGGCGGGCGGTGACGGTGTCGGTGTCGGTGGCGGTCATTTCACTCCTTTGATCCGGTAGACGAGCACGGCGCCGAGCAGGGCGACGACGGCGCCGAAGAGGTACCACACCGAGTACCCGCCGATGGCGGTCGCCGATCCCAGCGCGATGATGGACGGCGCGATGGCCGGGGCGATCGACTGCGGGAGCGCGTTGGCGATGTTGAGCACCCCGAGATCCTTCGCCGTGTCGTCTGCGTTGGGCAGCACCTGGGTGGCGAGCGCGAGGTCGACGGAGAAGAAGGAGCCCGCCCCGAGGCCGATGACCGCCTGCGCCACGACCACGACGGCGACACTGGGCGCGAAGGCCAGGATCACCAGGCCGACGACCATGATCAGCCCGGCGATGGCGACGAACGGCCGGCGCTTGCCGAGCTTGTCGGAGAGGTAGCCGCCGATCGGGCTGGAGATGACCATCGCGACGGTCGAAGCCAGGTTGGCGAGGAGGATGGTGGAGATCGCCGCCTGCTCGTCGAGCTGGAACTTCTGCGTGAGGTAGAAGGGCAGGAAGGTGGCGATGCCGGCGTAGCCGAACATCACGAAGAACTTGGTCAGCCAGGTCCAGCCGAAGTCGGGGTGCTTGACCGGGTTGAAGACGAACGACCCGAAGAACTGCCCGATGGTGAAACGCTGTCGCGGCTTCTCCGTCAGCCGTCGGTCCTTCAGCACCGCGACGAAGAACACCGCCACGAGGAGCGCGAGCAGGGCGGGGACGAGGAACCGCAGCAGGTCGTCGGAGATGAAGTTGATGATGAAGCTGCCGGCGAGGATGGCGAGCGGAGTGGTGATGCCGACGATCCCGGAGACCCTGCCGCGGCTGGCCGCGGGCACCTGATCCGGCAGCGTCGCGTTGGCCGCGGCGAGCACGGCGTTCAGCGACGCCTGGGCCAGGCACCAGCCGATCAGGACGACCCAGATGGAGGTGGCGGAACCGACCAGGACGAAGGCGCCGACCCCCACGACGGCACCGCCGAGGATCCACGGGCGACGCATCCCGAACCGGGAGGTCGTGCGGTCGGAGAGACGACCGGCGAGCGGGTTCGCGATGAGCGCGAACAGCGCGCCGACCCCCAGGATGAGGCCGAGCTGTGCGGTGGCCTCCTCCGTGGACGCGCTCAGGTGCTCGACCTTGAACGCCATCGAGACGAGCACGGGAGTGAGCAGCGCGAGCAGGACGCCGAAGTTCACCACGGCGAGGCCCGGGGTGTAGCCCCGAGGGGTGCGGGAGGGGGTCGTTCCGGGTGCCTTGATCCCTGTCGTACCCGTGTACGCGGCAGCCGCCGCGGGTGACATCTCTGTCATTGTCGAGTCCTTTCGAGTCGTCCGCCTTGACGATGCGGGTCAGCATATCCCACAAAACGAC
This sequence comes from Leifsonia sp. LS1, assembly GCF_020521355.1. Classification (NCBI taxonomy): domain Bacteria; kingdom Bacillati; phylum Actinomycetota; class Actinomycetes; order Micrococcales; family Microbacteriaceae; genus Leifsonia; species Leifsonia sp. LS1. The sequence continues at coordinate 371,271 of NZ_BPER01000001.1, read as the reverse complement.
CGCGTGGTAACTGAAATCCGACCGATCGGTAACGCGGCTACGATGGGCTCCGGAGGTGCGTGTGACGTCTGTGATCGATGGGAGCCGGTTCGCGCGCGCCGCGGCGACCAGACAGGCGATCGTCGAAGCCGCGACCGCACTGTTCGCCGAGCAGGGCTTCCGCGCCGTGTCCCTGCGCGAGATCGCAGCGCGTGCCGGCATCTCGCACCCCGCACTGCTCAAGCACTTCTCGGGGCGGGAGGAGCTGCTCGCCGAGGTGGCCAGACGGATCGACGACGGACTGTGCCACGGGGCGACGGGTGCCGCGACCGACGACGGCCTGCCGTTCGCCGCACAGGCGAGTGCCCCGTCCGCCGCACCGGACGCGGTGCGCTTCTTCGCCGCGCTGACCGGCGAGGCGTCCGCGACATCCCACCCGCTGCACGCCGTGATGCGGGAGCGCGTCGTCCGCGTCCGCGCGGAGCGACGGGCCGTGCTCGAGCGCGCGTCGGCGTCGGGCGCACTGGGCGAGGGACGCGATCCTGCCGACGAGGCGACCCGTCTGACGGCGGCCTGGGCGGGCCTCCACCTCGTGGAGCAGTACGTGCCGGAGCGTGTCGACAGCGCCTCCCGGATCGCCGCGCACGAGCGCCTCCTGGCCGACCCGCCGGGGCGACGCGATCCCGGGGATGAGCGCGGGGACGGCGCCTCGCCACCCGCGCGCCCTCTCCCCCCACTGGTGACGGAGGACGCCTCTCCCGTCGCGCCGGGCTACCGAGCCGGCCGTCAGCGTCGTGCGAAGATCGTGGCCGACGCCACCGCCCTCTTCGCCCGCGAAGGGTACGGCGACACCAGCCTGCTCGACATCGCGCAGCGGGTCGGCGTCTCCAAGTCGGCGATCTACCACCACTTCCCCGCCAAGGACGCCCTGCTGCACGAGGTGCTCCGCGAGCGCGACCGGCGCATCGACGGTGCCGTGGAGACCGCTCCCGCGCTCTCGGCGGCGGACACCCTCCGCGGCTTGGCCGACGGTGCGGCACGCAACGAGACCGAGCAGCCGGGCCTCATCGAGCTCTACGCGGTCATCTCGTCCGAAGCGACCCCGCTGGGCCACGCGGCGCACGGCTACTTCGAGCAGCGGTTCACGCGCGCGCTCGACGGGTTCACCCGGATGTTCCAGGACGCCGCGGCCGCGGGCGACCTCCCCGCCCACCGCGACCCCGAGCACGAGGCGTGCTGGCTGCTCGCCCTGTGGGACGGCTTGCAGTACGAGTGGCTGTACGACCCGGAGAGCGTCGACGTGCCGGGCCAGCTGCGCGCCCACCTGGCGGACGTGCTCCCCGCATAGCCGGCCCCGCGCTGCCGGGAGGGCGCGGACGCGGACCGGCGCGGGCTGCACGTCAACCCCGTTCACAGGGCCGTATCGGCCGCCTACCGTCCACCGGAGATCGAATTCCCCATCGAACGAGAAGGAGCAGGCAGTCATGGCCACTACCGCGAAGAAGACGTCGAAGGCCGGCAGCAGCACGTCCGCGGCATCCCCGCGCACCGCACGCGTGCGCGGCGAGTCGGCGGGCGAGCACACCACCCGCCGAGAGAACGCGGAGCACGGCTTCACCGCATCCGCCTCTCTCGCAGCCGACCTGCAGCGCGTGCACGTCGACCTGATCGAGCTGCACCTCCAGGGCAAGCAGGCGCACTGGAACATCGTGGGCCGCAACTTCCGCGACCTGCATCTGCAGCTCGATGAGATCGTCGACGCGGCGCGCGAGTTCAGCGACGACATCGGAGAGCGCCTCCGCGCCCTCCACGCCACGCCGGACGGCCGCTCGCGCACCGTCGCGGAGACGACCTCCCTCGACGAGTTCCCCAACGGCGAGATCGACACCGCGGAGGCCGTGGACCTCATCACCGACCGCCTCGAGTCGGTGGTGCGCACCATGCGCTCGGTGCACGACGATGTCGACGAGGCCGACCCCACGTCCGCCGACATCCTGCACACGATCATCGAGCGGCTGGAGCAGCTGGCCTGGATGGTCAGCGCGGAGAACCGGACGCCGGCCGGGCGCTGAACGCTCAGGACGCCATTTCACGCAGATAGGCCGCGTAGCCGTCGGGCGCTCGCCCCTCCAGCCGCGCGGAGGTGACCACCGGGTGCCGCTCGCTCTCCGCGATGCGGTACCCGGCGGCGCGGAGCCGCGCCACGAGGTCGACGTCTTCGCCGACGGTGAGCGCGGGAACGCCGCCGACGGCGAGGTAGGCGTTCGCCCGCACGCCCAGGTTCGCGCCGTGCACATGGCCGAGAGTCGCGCCGGGCGGATGCGTCCGCAGCCACACTCCGCGCCGCGCCTGGTCGAGGTCGTCGAGGCGCGGCACGACCGCGCCGACGAAGGCATCGGCCTGGGCGGCCGCCGAGAGATGAGCGCGCAGCCAGGGCGCCGGGACGGCGGTGTCGGCATCCGTGAACGCGATCCAGGTGTGTTCGGGGTCGCCCCCGGCGAGCCGGAGCCCGGCCGTCGCGGCGGCGTCGCGGGCGCGGCCGACGTTGCCGTAGTCGCGCTCGATCGTCACGACCTCCGGGTACTGCCGGGCGATGGCCGCGGAACGATCGCTGCACGAATCGAGGATGAGCACGACGGTCGACGGCACGGCGGACGCCTCGCAGGCGTCCAGCACCGATTCCAGGCAGGAGTCGAGCGTCACCTCCTCGTCCCGTGCCGGGATCGCGACCACGATGTGCTCGATGGTCACGCGAAGACCTCCAGCCGGAAGTCGTTCTCGACGTGCTCGACGATCCGTTCCAGCCCGGAGCGCGTGGCGACGTGCTCGTGCGCCTGCCGCCCGGATTGGGCGAAGTCGTCGGCCCATCCCGTCCAGTGGCACAGGAGGAAGTGGCCCCCGGGGCGCAGAGAACGGACGATCCGCTGCACGGTCGCCTCCCACTGGTCCGCCGCAAGGTAGTAGGCGACTTCGGAGACGACCACCAGATCGAAGTCTCCGGAGGGCCACTCGTCGGGGACGCGCATCCGGTGGACACGGACGTTCGGCAGAGCCGCCGCCCGCTCGGCGGCCAGCGTCACGGCGGAGGCCGCAGCGTCGACGCCGACGAGCGCATCGCACCGCTCGGCCAGCGCGGCGGACAGTTCCCCGTTCGAGCATCCGATCTCGAAGGCCCTGCCGTACCGTTCGGACGGAAGAGCGGCCACGGTCATGGCGCGCTTCCGCCGCTCATACCAGCGGGTGCGCACCGACCACGGATCCGCACTGTCGCGGTGCAGTCGCTCGAAGTGCTCCCGCGCAGGATCGCGCTGCGGCTCGATCAGCACTTCGCGGCCCTCGGCGGCCCGCTCGACGAACTCCGCCGACAGAACGCCCGACGGGTTGTGCGGCGAGTGCAGCTGACTCGTGAAGGCGGCGAGCGCGGCCCTCTTCCGCCGCCGGGCCTCGGGTGTCGACGCGACCTGCGAGACACGTTCCCACGGGAGGTCGTCCGGCGTGCCCCACTGCCAGAGCCAGATGGGGTAGAAGCGCAGGGTGTGACCGCGCATCCCGCACACCGCCGCCGCCTCGCGGCCGAGCGTGCGATGATCCCCGTGGCGGTCGCCCGGCCAGGGGGCGAGCACGAGGCGGCGCGCACCCCCGTCGCCGGGGATCGCCGCCTCGAGGCCGTGCCGCAGGTCGTCCGACTCGTGCTTGAGACGGCCATCGCCTCGGCCGAGGGAGGCCGTGTCTGCGTCGAGGCCGAGGCGTTCGAGCGCGGTCGACAGTTCGTCGGCCCGGCCGGGGCTGTCGACGGTCGCCACCACCACGTCCACGGGCAGTCCCATCCCCGCGCAGAGCGCGAGCAGACCGCCGACGCCGAGCGTCTCGTCGTCGGGGTGGGCGGCGAGCACCGTGACCGCGTCGAAACCCGCCAGCCACGCGGCGTCGGCCACCGGCACATCAGCCCATCCCTCGGCGGCCTCCCATTCTGCGAGCGACGTCTCCGTGACGAGCGGATCGAACGTCACCATGCGAGATCGCCGTCGCCGAGATGGGCGGCCAGCGACGCGTCGTCCCGGCCCCGGTGGTACTGCGACACGTAGAGCTCGAGGTCGGCGCACCGGCGCGCGAGGCCCTCGTCGAAGGCGAGCGCAGCCGGGCCGAGCACCTCGCGGGCCGCCGCGAGCGCGACCACGACGGCGTCGGCGACGATCCCGCGGACCGAGTGCGCGAGGGCCGCCAGGTCGGGCGCATCGTCCGCACGACCGGCCGCTGCGGCATCGATGCGCGCCGCGGCGTCCCGCACGGCGAGGCGTCCCGCCTCCAGCGCCCGGTGCAGCTCTCCGAGTCGGGCGGCTCCGAGCGCATCCTGCGGCCGGGCCCGCACGCGCTCCCGCAGGGCCGACGCGATCGGGAGGCAGCCACCCCACCAGCAGGCAGCGACGCCGATCGCTCCCCAGCGGAAGCCCGGACGATCGAGATACCAGGCCGCGCCCCCGATCGGCGTCGCGGACGCCCGGTCGAACCGGAGCGGCCCGCTCACCACTTCGGGGAGGCCGCGAGCGACCCACGCCGCCGGCTCCGCCCGCACGGCGGGCGGGGTCAGTTCGACGGCGAACATCCGCGCCTCCCCGTCGAGGGTGGTGGCGGTGACAAGCCCGTGGGACAGCTCGCCGCCGAGCGAGCACCAAGCCTTGCGGCCGCTCAGCAGCCAGCGACCGCCGTCCTCGACCGCCTGCACGGCCGCGCCCGGCGCCTCCGCCGCGAACACCCCCCACGTCGTGCCCTTCGCCGCGGACAGGTCGTTCCTGCCCGCCTCCGCCATGATCGCGACGGCGTCGACGTGGGGTTCGAGCACGCGGGCGGCCGTGAGGTCCGCCTCCGCGATCCGCGCCAGACCCCGGAACCGCTCGTCCGTCGATCCGCCGCCCGGCAGAGGCAGGAGGGTCTGCGGCTCGATCGCGCGGAGAGCCGCGAGCAGGGGGGCGACCCGGCCGCCCCACGCGCGCGCGGCGGCGAGATAGCGGTCGAAGCCCGGGCTCGACGGCTCGGCCGGGAGGTCGGGCGTTCCGGACGGACGAGCGGGGGCGATGGACGTCATGGCACCCACCGTCGGGTGGCACCGGCACGCCGTCAACCCCCTTGAGGGCGCCGCCACGACGTGCGATCGGCACGGCGCGTATACAACGACGACTCGGGCCGCCGGTCAAGCCCTTGCCCATCGAGCACCCGAGGCATTCGATCACAGCACAGGAGCCGAAACGACAGAAGGGATGGACCGATGTCCGTGACCCTGAACCGGAAAGCGCTCGATCACGCGCGCGGCCTCGTCGAGAAGAGCCGATTCGTCCGCGACGCGCGGGACGACTGGAGCGAGCACGCCCCGAGCGCCAGCGACGAGAACGCGTACATCGACGCAACGGTTGGGACGACTACGCGCTGTGGCACCTCGGCGAGGATCCGGAAGCGGACCCGGAGACCAAGCAGCGCTACAGCTTCCCGTACGGCGACTTCCGCCGCGTACACCGGTGCGCGGTGATCTCGCTCGAAAGCCGCGCCGCCCAGAACGACCATGACGACATCACCCGGGCGAGCAAGAAGCTGCTCTCCCAGATCGACGAGGACTGACACATGCCAGAGAACCAGTACACCTTCGACAATCCCGTCGACCGCTATCCGCGCATCTCGCCGCCCGAGGAGCAGGTGCCGGAGCCGGGCCGTGACAGTGAGCTCGACCCGCCCGCGGACCACGGCGAGCGCAGCTACGTGGGCAGCGGGCGCCTGACCGGACGCAAGGCACTCGTGACCGGAGGGGACTCCGGGATCGGCGCAGCGGCGGCGATCGCGTTCGCCCGCGAGGGCGCCGACGTCGCCATCGTCTACCTCCCCGACGAAGAGGTGGACGCCCAGGCCATCGGCGAGCAGATCCGCGCGGCGGGACGCTCCGCGCTCCTCCTGCCCGGCGACCTCGCCCAGAAGGCTTTCGCCGCCGAGGCGGTCTCCCGCACGGTCGCGGAGTTCGGCGGCCTCGACATCCTGGTCAACAATGCGGGCAAGCAGGTCTTCTGCACCGATCTGGCCGAGCTGCCGGACGAGCAGTTCGACCTGACGATGAAGACCAACGTGTACGCGATGTTCTGGCTCACGAAGGCTGCGCTCCCGCATCTGACGCCGGGATCGACCATCATCAACACGACCTCGGTCCAGGCCTACCTGCCCGGCGAGCAGCTGGTCGACTACGCGACGACCAAGGCCGCCATCAACGCGTTCACCAAAGCCCTCGCGCAACAGCTCGCGCCGAAGGGGATCCGCGTGAACGCGGTCGCCCCCGGCCCGATCTGGACTCCGCTGCAGCCCAGCTCCGGTCAGCCGCCGGAGAAGCTGCCCGACTTCGGCGCGCAGACGCCGATCGGGCGTGCGGGCCAACCGGCCGAGCTCGCTCCCGCCTACGTCTTCCTCGCCTCCCCCGAGTCGAGTTACGTGATCGGCGAGACGCTCAGCGTGAACGGCGGGATGCCGACGCCCTGATCGCCGGCCACCGGTGCGACTGTCAGGGGCGCTCGCTTGTGCGCGCACGGTCTCGGGAGGATGGTGGGTGGCATGGAGCTGGTGCGGAACGAGTTCGCCACGACGGACATCGACGAAGTCCATCAGGTCTTCGCCACCGCCTTCGCGGATGGGCTGGTCACGGAGGCGAGGCACGGTGAGCCTTTCGCGTTCGCCCAGACCGTCGCGACGGACGGCGTCGTCACCGTCTCGACGCTGCGCTTCCAGGGTCACGTCCAGGCGGCCATGGACGGGTCGCGGGATGTGCTGTTCACCGACATCACATCGGGGTCGTACGCCTGGCGCAGCCGAGGCCGCCAGGGCGATCAGGACCGATCGCTGATCCTCCCGGCCCACCACGAGCTCGCGGTCGAGTTCGATTCGGTACGCTCCGTGACCCTCAGCATCGACGCCCCCACGGTCGCCCGCTGGCTCTCCCGCTACGGCGGGCTGCCGCCGTCGCCCGCGCTCCTGCACCAGGCCGCCGCCGGCTCCGACGCGGTCCGCGCCGCGCTGCGGTTCTACATCGACGTGGCGCCGACGGAGGCCTTCGAGTCGGAGCTCGTGCGGGCCGGCCTGCTCGACGTGCTGATGAGCATGACGGCGCACCACCTGCTGCCGGAGGTGACGACCGCGCAGCGTCGACAGGCGCCCGCCGCGCTGCAGCGAGCCGAGGAGTATCTCCGGGACCACGCCGCCGACCCGGTGTCGATCGCCGCCGCCGCCGAGGCCGCACGCCTTTCCGTGCGGGGCCTGCAGGAGCAGTTCCAGCGCTGGCTGAGCATCTCCCCGGCGCGCTACCTGCGCAACGTCCGGCTCGAGGGGGCACGGAAGGAGCTCTTCGCGGCCCGCGCCGACGGCCGCTCCCCTCTCGTGCGCGACGTCGCCGCGAAGTGGGGATTCACCCACGTCGGTCGCTTCGCGGGCTACTACGCCGACGCGTACGGCGAGTCGCCGAGCGCCACCCTGGGGCGCTGAGACCTCTCACCGCGGTGCGGCCCGACCGCATCCCGGCGAACGCCTGCCAGCCCTCTCCCAGGCGGATCATCGGCTACTGCCAGCCGGCGGACCCCTCCGAGTCCGTAGGTTTGATGACATGTCCCCGATGAAGAAGTCCTCGAAGGTCTGGATCTCCGTCGCCGCCGGCGTCGTCGTGCTGGGTGTCGCCGGCGCGATCGCCGCCCCCTACATCTACCGCGACCTCATCGCAGCGCCCGCGGACGCGGTGCCGACCGTCGCGCTCACGACCGATCCCGACGCGAAGACCACGATCGACACGTCCGACCTCAGCGGCGATTGGAAGGTCGGCGCGTCGTCGTTCGCAGGCTACCGGGTCAAGGAGGTGCTCAACGGGGTCGACGTGACCGTGACGGGACGCACCTCCGACGTCACCGGATCCTTCACGGTCGACCGGCTCACTCTCATGAAGGCCACGGTCACCGTCGCCGTCGCCACGATCGCGACCGACGAGCCGAACCGCGACGACTACTTCCGCTCCACCGCCCTGCAGACCGACAAATACCCGGAGGCGACCTTCGTGCTCTCGGAGCCGGTCTCCGTGAGCACGCCGGAGGCCGGAACCGCGCAGACGGTGAAGGCGACCGGCACGCTCACCCTCCACGGCGTCTCGAAGACCGTCACCGCCGACCTCCAGGTGGGACTGAACGGAGACGGCGGTCAGCTCAGCGGCAGCATCCCCATCACCTTCGCCGACTACGGCGTTCAGGCGCCGACCCTCGGGTTCGTGACGGTCGAGAAGACCGGTTCGGTGGAGTTCCTGCTCAACATCGAGAAGGCCGCGGGCTAGCGCGGGGCCTCGAGCCCCAGCAACGGGTAGAGGTACGGGAGGCCGCCGTCCAGGCCGCCGTTCAGCGCTCCCGCGCCGTGACCGCCCTTCGGGATGTCGACGAACGCCGTGTTGATGCCCGCGGCGCGCGCCAGTTGCGCGGCCCGCACGGCGACCCGGTGGTAGGCGGGGTCGTCGGCGCAGGCGGTGAAGATCGCCGTGGTGCCGGGGTGCGCGAAACTCCGGAGCCGGTTGAACGGCTTCGACCGGTCGTACGCGACCGCGTCGCCGCCGAACTCGTCGCGCAGGGTGGCGTCGGGGTGTTCCGCACCGGAGTATTCCTCGCCCGAGATGTCGAGCACGTTCGCGAAGAGGTCGGGGCGGTCGATCCCGAACGAGAGCGCGCAGAGCCCGCCGTTGGAGTAGCCGGCGACGGTCCAGAACCGGTGGTCGTGCGTGACGGTGAGATTCCTCTCCGCCCACGCCGACACATCCTGGGTGATGTAGGTCTCCACGTTCCCGAACCGCCGGGTGTCGCGGCAGAGCGTGTCGTGTGTCGGGTCTCCGAGCTGGTCGGGGACGATCACGATCGGGGCCAGCCCGTGATGGGTCGCGCTGAAGCGGTCCAGGGCCTCGGCGATGAACGTCGGGTCGGGCGACCCGGGCTGCCCCATCATCATGACGATCAGCGGCAGCACGGGCGGATGCTTCACGCGGGCGGCAGGCGGCAGGTAGAGACCGGCCTCCCGGGCTGCGAAGCCGCTGCGCGTCGGGGGGATGCGGACCGTGCCGACCTCGCCGTGGGCGGGCATGTCGCCTGGCGGGGTCCAGTGCTTCCAGAGCTCGGTGTCGTAGTGACGGTCGGCGCTGGTCGGCGGTGTCAGCGCGACCGGTTTCGGGACGGCGATCGCCAGCAACCCGCCGACCGTGCGGTCGAGGCCGTAGTTCGCGTTGATCCCGAGCGTCGCTGCAGCCGCGAACACCGGGATGCCCGCGATCGCGACGACCGTGCGCCAGCGTGGCCGACGCCCGATGCTCACGGCGCACAGTGCCACACCGCACGACGCCGCGGCGATCCAGAGGTAGTTGCCCATCCCGAGCGACTCGCCGAAGAGGTTCAGCCAGCGCACGCACACGAGCCACACGATCACGGCTGCGACCACGCCGGCGATCGCGGCCAGGGCGAGGCGCAGCATCCGGCGTGGGGTGGGCCGCTGCAGCAGCAGAGCGATCAGGATGGCCGCGGCCGCACCGTAGACCGCCATCGGCAGTGGGCCGCTCAGCACGTCGAGCGACAGCACCCCATCGAACACGCCACGGCCCCCATCTCACGGCCCCGGTCGAGACCCCGATTCATTCAAGCCGAGGGGTGCCCGGGCGCGGCTGGGACGCGGCGGCGCGATTCTGTGCATCCCCTCAGACGCGACGCCAGCGACGGGGCGCGAGGTTCACGACGTTGCGCCCATTCCGGCCGGAATGGGCGCAACGTCGTGAACTTCAGCGGTCACCGTGGCCTCCCGCGCGTCGGTGGGCGGTGGCACACTGGGCGGCGTGCTCCTCGATGCGCTCGTGACCACCGCCGACGCCGTCGCCGCCACGCGGTCACGGCTGGCGAAGGTGGATGCCCTGGCCGACCTCCTGAACCGTCTCGCCCCGGACGAGATCGCCCCGGCGGTCGGGATGCTGGTGGGCCGGCCGCGGCAAGGCCGGGTGGGGGTCGGCTGGCGCGGGCTGGGCACCGCGATGGGCGAGCCGGCCGCCACGGAGACGCTGACCGTCGGCGATCTCGATGCCCTGCTCGATCGGCTGCCCACACTGTCGGGCGCGGGCTCGGCCGCCGAGCGCACCGCCACGCTGCGCGACTTCACCGCGCGCGCGACCGCTGCCGAGCAGGACTTCATCGGCCGCGTCCTGCTGGGTGAGATGCGCACCGGCGCGCTGGAGGGCGTGCTGCTGGATGCGATCTCCCGTGCCTCCGGCCGGCCGGCCGCGAGCGTGCGGCGCGCGGCGATGCTGTCGGGCGACCTCGGAGAGACGGCTCTGCTGGCCCTGACGGGCACCCCCGACGAGCTCGACACGGTGGGCCTGGTCGTGGGGCGACCGGTGCTCCCGATGCTCGCGGCGACGGCCTCCACCGCCACCGCCGCCCTCGAGACCACGGGCGAGGCATCGGTCGAGTTCAAGCTCGACGGCGCACGCATCCAGGTGCATCGCGCGGGCGAGGAGGTGCGTGTCTTCACCCGCACGCTCGCCGACATCACGCATCGCGTCCCGGAGGTCGTGGAGGTGGTGCGCCGGATGCCCGCCCGCGACCTGATCCTCGACGGCGAGACGCTCGCTCTCGACGAGGACGGCGGGCCGCGCCCGTTCCAGGAGACGATGTCGCGTTTCGGCTCCGAGTCCGCGAGCGAGACGGTGCTGCACCCCTGGTTCTTCGACATCCTGCACGTCGACGGGCGGGATCTGCTCGACGAACCGCTCGCACTGCGCCGCGAGGAACTGGAGCGCGTGGCCGGCGAGCACCGCATCCCGGGCCGGGTGACCGACGATCCCGCGGTCGCCGAGCAGGTCGCCCGGGAGGCGCTCGCGGCAGGCCAGGAGGGTGTCGTCGTCAAGGCGCTCGGCTCGCCTTACGCGGCCGGGCGGCGCGGCTCCAGCTGGGTGAAGGTCAAGCCGGTGCACACCTACGACCTCGTCGTGCTCGCGTGCGAGTGGGGGTCGGGCAGACGGCAGGGTCTCCTGTCGAACCTCCACCTGGGTGCGCGCGACCCCGACGGCGAGTTCGTCGAGCCGGGCGGCTTCGTCATGGTCGGCAAGACCTTCAAAGGGCTCACCGACGAACTGCTGCGCATGCAGACGGAGCTTTTCCAGCAGATCGAGATCCGGCGCACTCCCGGCACCGTGTGGGTGGCGCCGACGACGGTGGTCGAGATCGCGATCGACGGCGTGCAGCGCTCGAGCCGGTATCCGGGAGGCATCGCGCTGCGCTTCGCCCGCGTCAAGCGCTACCGCGACGACAAGACGGCCGCCGAGGCCGACACGATCGCGAGCCTCCGCGGGCTGCTCCGCGGTGCCCCGGAGTAGGCTCGCGGACATGACGAACAAGACCCCGCGTGAAGAAGAGATCCAGAAGGTCGAAGAGGCCAAGGTCGCCGAGAAGGAGCGCCTGGAGCGCGAAGAGGAGGAGCGCCTGCGCTGATGCGCGGCACCCTCCCGCCCGAGCCTCTCTGACGTGCCGGTGACGCATCGGTGACGACGGTCATAGACACGCGGGCGTGCGGGGCGATAGCGTCCGAAGCATCCACGGAAAGGATGCTCGCGATGTCCACTTCTCAGCCTTCGGGTTTCGCCGCCTTCTCGCTCAACGGCAAGGACATGACCGGTTCGGTCATCAACAGCGTGCGCGTCGCGCTCGGGATCAGCGGCACGGTGGCGCTGATCATCGGCATCATCATCGTGTTCTGGCCCAAGACCGCCGCGGTCGGCCTGACCGTGCTGATCGCCATCTCGCTGCTCGTGTCCGGTCTCGCCTACCTCAGCATCGGCATCTTCGCCAGCGGGCTGAGCGGAGGCTCGCGCGCGCTCGACATCGTCTTCGGCGTGCTGCTCGTGATCGCCGCGATCGTGGCCTTCGCCAACCTCGGCGCCACGACGGCGTTCCTGGCCGTGTTCCTCGGCATCCTCGTCGGCATCGCCTGGATCGTGGAGGGCGCGGTCACCCTCGCGCAGCTCGGCGACAGCCCGTCACGCGGCTGGGCGGTCTTCTTCGGCATCCTCAGCATCGTCGCGGGCATCGTGCTGCTCTTCACCCCGCTGTGGGGCATCGTGGTGCTGTTCGTGCTGACCGGCATCAGCCTGATCGTGCTCGGGGTCATCCAGATCGTCCGCGCCATCACCTTCGGGCGCGGCGTCGCCACCCCGTCCTCGCCGGCGGCCTAGACCCGCACGCACGCCCGCCCGCGGCCGCCCGTCGGGCGACCGGACCTGCGAAGAGGCGCTCGCCCTAGGCGGCGACCGCCTCTTCGTACGTGTGGGTGCGCCCGATGGGACACCAGCAGCCCACCCGGATCGGGTCGTGCGTCGTCGTACTCGTGTAGACCTCCGCGTGGAAGTCGAGCGCACTGCCCACCTCGACGTCGTCGGTCACGTTCGGTGCCTTGATGTTCGTCATGGATCGTCCTCTCACCAGCAGAGGGGACGCATCCCCTCAGAGGGAGAGACGCGGGTCCGGGGCATCCATGACGCGGAATCGGGAACTCGGTCTCGCCGCCTGCGTATCGAGGAGCGGGCGGAGACGTCATCGCGCCCTCGGTTCCGGAGAAGTACCCCCGGGGGATGCCGACTGCTCCGTGTCGGGTTGAGACGTCATCGCTGGTCGGATTTCGTTTCCACATCGCGGCGGCATCCCCGGGCTGAGAGCAACGTTATTGCCCGCGAAGGGGTGTCCTCAATCTGGAGGACAGAAACCGTCAGCAATTGACGGTGGACATCACTGTCTACTGACGATTCGGGCGCGGCCGGAGGTGACGAGCGGCACCGCGACCTCGGCCGCTCAGTCGCGTGCCGTGACGATGTCGTCGTGCTCGACCGGCCGGTGCAGCAGCCGCGCCTCCGACGCGAACCCGTGACGTTCGTAGACGCCGACCGCCCGCGGGCTCGAGTGCACCGTGACGCGCTCGACGCCGAGGCTGCGCGCGTGCGCGACGACCGCGTCGATGAGCCGGCCGCCGACGCCGTCGTTGCGGAGCCCGGGGACGACGTACGCGCATTGCAGGTCGGCCGACGCACGGTGGAAAGAGCGGGCGCTCGGAACGCGCAGGGTGCGGGCCAGCCACGCCATCCCGACCACGACGCCGTCCGCGTCCACAGCGACGATGCACTCGTGCGTCGCCCCGTTCGAGGCGGCCCATTCGGCGAAACGTGCAGCGAAGACCGCGCGGTCGTCGTCGGGCACTCCGCCGAACTCGAGCAGCGAGTCCCAGCGCAGGCCTCCGACCGCCGCCCACTCGTCGGGCCGGGCGGAGCGCACGTCGATGTGTGTCATCCCGTCACTGTACGACGGGCTCGGTCTGCCGGCGGAGCAGCAGGAGGGTGCGGATGGTCCAGCCGGCCTGCGACGGACTCCACCACTGGCACTGCGTGGCGTCGCATCCGGTCGGGTAGCGCCATGCCGGAGCGTATCGGGCGGCGATGTCGTCGAGCATCGCGCGGGCTCCGTCGGCGTGACCGAGCGCGACCGCCGCGTACGCCATCGGCGTCGCTGCCTCCCCCCGGTTCAGCAGATTCTGCGTCCAGCCCGGCCACCGTGTGGTCAGGTGCGCCCAGCTGGCGATGACGCGGGGGTCGTGGGCGTCGACGACACCGTGGATCAGTGGGAAGTACTGCGCCATCCCGGCGGGGTAGAACGCTCCGCCGAGGTTCGCAGCACTGCGGTCGTAGACGTTCCAGGTCTGCGCGGCCGGGTTCCAGAGCGTGCCGAGGATGGCCGCGCGGGAGGCCCCGGCGGCAGCGCGGAGCCGGGCCGCGTCGGTCTCGAGGCCCAGCCCGGTGAAGAGGGCGGCGCCGTCGGCGAGACCCTCGTAGACCTCGGCGTTGTCCATCGTGTACCCGATGTTGTAGCGGACCGTCGCCTGGGTCAGCCCCGACGTCTTCCGCACCCCCGTCGGCACCGGGCTGACGAGCAGCGCAGCGATGCCCCGATAGTCGGCAGCCCGGGAGGCGATATCGGCGCGAACGTGCGGGTCTCCGGATCGCCACAGCGCCGCCGCGACCGAGAGCGTGGTGGCGGCGTAGCTGTCGACCGAGTCGTACCCCTGCGTCGCCACCTCCTCACCGCTCCGGATCGCGTAGTCGTACGACGTGAACGAAGCCCCCTGCGCATCGGGCGCCCGGTTGAGCCGCTCCATCACCCAGTCGTGCCACCGTTCGGCCGCTGCGAGACTGCGCGACGAGCCTTCGGCGACGAGCCCCAGCGCCGCCGAGTTGCCGAAGTAGACGTTGACGCCTCCGCTCCCGTGCAGTATCGCCCCGCTCGCCCGCTGCTGCGACAGGATCATCTCGACCTGCCGCTGGATACGCGCGTCGATGGCCGTGAGGCTCCAAGCGGTGGAGGGAGAGAGCGGCGGCACCTGGGTCGCCCCCGTGCTGGCGGAGGCGGTGGCCGCTCCCGTGGTCGCCATGGCTACGACGGCGGCGAAAGCGATCGCCGCCGCGAGACGCCGGTTGATCCGATGTGCAAGGTGCTCCATGAGCCGACGGTAGGGCAGCCGGTCCGGGAACCGAAGGGGCTATCGCAAGAAATAACGCGCCGGTGTCGTAGCAGCCGCCGTATCCCTTTGCGGCTGGGTGGATGGGCGTATCGTGCGTGCCATGGCAGATGCCGAGAGGTCTCTCACGATGCTGCTGCCCGGCTTCGGACTGGTCGAGTGCGTCACGACGACCACCGAGGCCAAGGACGGCAGCGTCCGTGACATCCGGGTGGAGTCGGCCGTCGACAAGGACGGACGCCGCGTCGATTACCGCACGTGGGCGCGGATCGAGCAGCTGCTCCGCGGACGCTAGCCCGCTACGCGCGGCCGCGATTACGGCGGCGGACCTCGCGCGGGGCGCGGCCCCCGAGGAACGACGAGCCCGGAGCGACGAGGAAGCCCTGCCGCAGCGCCTCCCTGCCCACGAGCATCCGGAACCCCATCTGATCGCGATTGCTGAGGGTGGTCTCCGCGTGGATGGTGCGCCCGGCGAGTACGAGCTCCAGCAGCACCACGATCCGCTCCTCCGTGTGCCCGGACGAGCTGCGGACCACCCGCCGGTCATGGATGGCGCATTCGACCTCGATCTCGTCGGCGTCGGAGTCCTGCCACGGATGGACCGTGAACCGTACACGGCCCTCCGGCAGCTCCTGGACGTCGTACGCGTGCAGCGCCGAACTGCGAGCCCCCGTGTCGATCTTGACCTTGATCCACGGAACGTCGATACTCGGCAAGCCGACCCACTCGCGCCAGCCGACCACCACGGGGTGTGAATGGAGGTCGTCAGCCATATCCCCCATCTTGGCAGGAGCACCGGTGAAACTCGCCATCCTCTCGCGCGCCCCTCACGCGTACTCGACGCAACGGCTCCGCGCGGCGGCACTCCAGCGCGGCCACCGGGTCAAGGTGCTGAACACCCTGCGCTTCGCGATCGACCTCTCCGGCGACGAGCCCGACCTGCAGTACCGCGGAAAGCTCCTCTCGGACTACGACGCCATCCTGCCGCGCATCGGCAACTCGATCACGTACTTCGGCACGGCCGTCGTGCGCCAGTTCGAGCAGATGGACGTCTACACGCCCAACACCGCCAACGGCATCACCAACTCCCGCGACAAGCTGCGGGCCAGCCAGATCCTCTCCCGGCACAACATCTCCATGCCGGCGACCACATTCGTCAACAACCGCAATGACGTGCGCCGCGCGATCGAGCAGGTCGGGGGCGCTCCGGTCGTCATCAAACTGCTCGAAGGCACCCAGGGGATCGGCGTCATCCTCGCGCCCGAGGTGAAGATCGCCGAGTCGATCATCGAGACCCTGCACTCGACGAAGCAGAACGTGCTCATCCAGAGCTTCATCCGCGAGAGCCGGGGACGCGACATCCGGGCGCTCGTCGTCGGCGACCGGGTCGTCGCGGCCATGCGCCGCATCGCGAACGGCGACGAGTTCCGCTCCAACGTGCATCGCGGCGGCACCGTCGAGAAAGTGGAGCTGACGCCGGAGTACGAGCAGGCGGCCGTCCGCTCGGCGCAGATCATGGGCCTCCGCGTCGCCGGCGTCGACATGCTCGAAGGCAACGACGGTCCGCTCGTCATGGAGGTCAACTCCTCACCCGGCCTCGAGGGCATCGAACGCGCCACCGGCCTCGACGTCGCCGGCGCGATCATCGACTTCATCGACAACCAGGTCGCGTTCCCCGAGATCGATGTACGCCAGCGCCTCACCGTGTCCACCGGCTACGGTGTCGCCGAGTTGCTCGTGCACACCAACGCGGACCTGGTCGGCAAGACCATCAAGGAGTCCGGCCTGTGGGACCGCGACATCACAGTGCTGACCCTGCACCGCGGCAGCTCGGTCATCCCGAACCCGCGGAGCGGCGTGCTCCTGGAGCCGGGCGACCGCCTCCTCTGCTTCGGCAAGCTCGAGGAGATGCGCTCGATGATCCCCGACCGACGCAAGCGCCGGGCCAAGGTCCGCAAGCTCCCCAAGGAGCACCTCCCCGAGCCCGAGACCCCCTGACCCGCACCCGCCGCACCCGCCGTACCCGCCGCACCCGCCACCGGGTCCGCAGAAAGTGGGGGCGAAGCGGTCGAGTCCGCAGAGAGTCCGTGTGCTCGGCGGTCGGTGCGGCTGCGCGGCGTGGCACCGGAGGGTGATCCGGCGGCTCGCGCTACCGCCGGGCGTTCTCCAGGTCGAGGGCGGAGTAGACGGTGCCGCCGCAGTCGGTACAGGCTCCTCCGGCCGTGAGCCGCAAGGCTCCGTCCACGGTGCGTCCGACGACCACGATGCGTCCCCCGCAGCGCGGGCACGGCACGACGACCGGCATGTTCGCGGGCGCGCCGCCGGACGGGAAGGCAGGGGGCATGCAGACACTGTCGACCACCGCCGGGGATATCGCAAGGGATTTCACCGGATTCCCGCATTCTCGTGCCCCGCTCGGGTGTCTCGGGCAGGCTCGATTCACCGGGCTGACGCCGCGGCGAACCGCCCGCCGAGGCGGCGGATTCTGCGCCGTCTCGGCACGATTCGTGCGAGTTTGCGCCGTCTCGGCGCCGTGAGGTCAGGCGAGGAGGCGCTGCCAGTCCGCAGGAAGGCGATCGGCGGGGCCCGGGGCGGACTGGTCGAGCGGATGGCTGTGCGGCGCGGCGAGTTCGGGACCGGAGGCGAAGCGCTGGGTCGCGTAGTCCCAGAACCAGTCCTCGCCGGGCTCGAAGCTCTGGATGATGCGGTGCCCGGTCTGCTGCGCGTGCGCGGTCGCGTGCTTGCCGAGCGACTGATCGCAGCACCCGATGTGGCCGCACTCCGCGCAGCGGCGCAGGTGGAACCACCACGAGCCGTCCCTCGTGCACTCGACGCAGCCGGGGCCGGACGGCGGTACGGAGGGGTCGACTCCGGGGATGCGGGCGTCGTGCGCAGGATGGTCGTCGGTCATGAATTCCTCCTCGGGGGGACTCGCTCGGTGGTTGTCGCTCGGTGGGTGCCGTCAGCGTCGCCGGGCGGATGCGGCCCGCGCGATCAGGTGCTCGGCGACGGGGTCGCCGTCGGCGAGCTCGCGGGCGCGAGCGAGGACGCCCTCGTCATACTCCGTGATCCGGTCGAGGTGCTGACTCAGGTGCTCCTGCCACGACCCCACGGTGAACGCCTCGACCATCACCGCAGTATCCTCCCGATCGACGTACAGGGACCAGTCGCGTGCTCCGGTGCGACGGCGGGTGCGGGCGACGTCGGCCATGCGACGCTCGAACTCCGGCCGCCGCTCCTCGGGAACGGTGTAGCGCACGAGGACGAGCACGGGGGTGTGCGCGTCGGTCCCGGCCTCGCCGGCCCCTTCACCCGGCGCGGCAGCGGCCTCGACGGGCGGGACGTCGGTCAGCGGCAGCGGAACGATCGACCGCCCCTTGCCCTCGGGCGATACAGAAGGACGCAGGAGCCCGACCGCTGCGAGCACGACGAGCAGCACGCCGGAGCCGACGAGCACCGGCCCGACCCCGAAGGGCCCCGCCAGAGCACCGGTCACCGCCGCACCGACGGCCGTCATGCCGAAGAGCACGAGCTGGTAGATCGAGAGGCCGCGGGTGCGCACCCACACCGGGAGGAACGACTGGACGGCGCCGTTGATCGTCGCGATGACGCCGATCCAGGCGATGCCGGCGACCACCAGCACGAGCAGCACCAGCCACAGCGACGGCAGCACGATGAGGCCGACCATGCTCGCGCCGAAGACTCCGGCGGAGACCGAGACGACGGCGCTCGCGCTGAAGCGCCGACGCAGCGGCGGCAGCACGAACGCGCCCGCCACCGACCCGACCCCCACCGCGGCGAGCAGCAGGCCGTAGCCTCCCGCGCCCATCCGGTAGGTGCCGCTCGCCACCACGGGCAGCAGCGCCCAGAGCGCGTTCGCGGGGAGGAGGAACAGCGCCAGCCGCAGGTAAAGACCGCGGATCACGCCGGCATGGCGGATGTAGCGGAGGCCGGCCCGTGTGGCGTCGAGGAAGCGCTCCGGCCTCCCGCGCGGAGGCACGTAGCCGCGCCACAGCACCAGCGCCGCGAGGAAGACGGCGAACGAGAGCGCGTTCGCGAGGAAGACGGAGGCGACCCCCAGCTGCGCGACCAGGAGACCCGCTGCCGCAGGGCCGATCGCCCGCGCGACGTTGACGCCGATCGACGACAGCACGGCGGCGTCCGCGATGAGCGGTCGCGGGACGATGTCGGGCACGATCGCCTGGTACGCGGGCAGCTGCACGGCCGAGCACGCGCCGAGCAGAAAGGTCAGGACGAGCAGCAGGGCCGGCGTCGTCGCGCCCGCGATGGTCAGACCGGAGAGCACGAGGACGACGGCGAGCTGGACGGATTGCACGACGATCAGGACGGTGCGGCGGTTGAGGAACTCCCCCAGCACCCCGGCGGGGAGGGCGAGCAGCAGGACGGGAGCGGAGGCGGCGGTCTGCACGAGCGCGACGACCGCCGCCGAGCTGCCGTGCTCGACGAGCAGCCACTGCGCGCCGACGGTCTGCATCCAGCTCCCGATGTTGCTGACGATGCCCGCCAACCAGAGCACGCGGAAGATGCGCACCCGCAGCGGGGCGAGAGCCGGGCTCATAGCGCCTCCATGGGTCGTGGTCGAAGGGAACGTCGCCAAGCGTACGCACGGCCCCGCGGGAACCGCCCGCGGGGCCGTGCGGCAGAGTGCCTACTTCTTGATGAAGTCCAGGATGTCCTGGTCGAGCTGCTGCTGGTACGCGCCCCAGATGCCGTGCGAGGCGCCCGGGTAGACCTTGAGGGTGCCGTCCTTCACCAGTTTGATCGACTTCTCGGCGGCGGCCACGATCGGGACGATCTGGTCATCGTCGCCGTGCGCGATGAAGATCGGCACGTCGATGGCCTTCAGGTCCTCGGTCTGGTCGGTCTCGCTGAACGCCTTGACGCAGTCGTAGGCGGCGGCGAGGTTGACCAGCATCCCCTGACGCCAGAAGTCGTCGATCAGGCCCTTCGAGCCTTCGACGCCCTCGCGGTTGAAGCCGAAGAAGGAGACGGCGAGGTCCTGGTAGAACTGCGAGCGGTCCTTCAGGACGCCCTCCCGGATCCCGTCGAAGACCTCGATCGGCGCGCCCTCGGGGTTGCTCTCGGTCTTGAGCATCAGCGGCGGCACGGCGCCGGCGGTGATCACCTTGGCGACACGGCCGTTCGCGAACTGGGCGGCGTAGCGCACCACCTCGCCGCCGCCGGTGGAGTGGCCGATCAGGATGACGTCGTGCAGGTCGAGTGCCTCGACCAGCTCGCTGAGGTCCTTCGCGTAGGTGGTCATGTCGTTGCCGGTGTAGGTCTTGGACGAGCGGCCGTGGCCGCGGCGGTCGTGCGCGATGGTGCGGTAGCCGGCGTCGGCGAAGAGCTTGAGCTCCACCTGCCAGGCGTCGGAGCTGAGCGGCCAGCCGTGGCTGAGCACGATGGGCTGCCCGGTGCCCTGGTCGGTGTAGTAGATCTCGGTTCCATCAGTCGTGGTGATGTACGGCATCGTCTGCTTCTCTCTGTTCGCGGTTCTCGCTGACAGAGCAGAAGCTACTCGGGTGCACCGGGGGCGCGGGAGGGTCTGGTGTCGACACCTCTTGCTACGAATGTCGAGCGACGGCTACTTCGCGCACAGCACCTGCTCGACGCGACGCCAGGTGCGGTGGTCGATCCGGCGACCGGCCTGATCGACGGCCGAACGCAGCGTCGTGAACTGCGCCCCCGAGTCGCTCCGCACGGTCTCGGTGACGCACGTCACCAGTCCGAATCCCGCGATCATCAGGGTGCGGGTGATGGCGCCCTCCGTCATGGTCCGCTCCTCCCACGAGTGCAGCATCGAGAATGTGTCCCCGAGTGTGGCGACGGTCAGAGCCGGCGCTTCTGGTTTTGCGCGATCTGCGACACGCTCTGCGACTTCTGCGCGGAAGCTGCGGCCTGCGGATCGCGATGGCCAGTGCGTCCGCGCTCTCGTCGGATCCTCCAGCGGATGGTTCACTGGGATCGAGCCGGAGAGCGGAGGCGGTCGGATGGCGTCACGGCAGTCGAGATGGGACGCCATGGAGCCCGTCGAAGCGCTGCGCCTCCGCGCCCGCGGCATCGCCGACGTGCAGGCGAACGAACGGCTCACCGAGTACCTGAGCTCGGCGAACCTGCGGATCACGCGGCTGGAGGAGTCCGAAAGCCTCCGGCTGCGCATGACCCGCTTCCCCGAGCTGACCTTCGCCCACGCGAACCTGCCGCGTGCCGTCGTCGAGTGGCCACGGGACGAGCTCTCGCTGACCCGCGCCGCGATCATCCTGTGCGTCAGCGGGCACGTCGTCGGCGCCCCTGCCGAGGCGATGCTGCAACGACGGCCCGGACTCTTCCTGGTCCCGCCCGGCGTGGAGCCGGTGGCGTTCGAGACCCGCAGCCCGCTCAACGAGATCCTCTACATCAGCGCACCCGCCGCCCTGCTGAGCGACCTCGACCTCACCGCCCGCCGCGCGCGGTCGCGGCCCGAACTCCCCGCCGGCGTGCTGGCGCCGCTCGCCGCCTTCGCCATCTCGCTGAGTTCCGGATCACTGGGCAACCCACTCGTCGTCGGGCCACTGCGCGCGGCGGCGATGGAGGTGGCGCACTCCCTCGCGCGGCTCATCGCGGAGGGCGACCCGAGCGAGCTGACGTTGTTCTCGCGGGCGGTCCGGCTCATCGTCGACAACCACGCGGACGCCCGCCTGACCGTGCCGCGCCTGGCGACCCTCGCCGGGGTCTCGCAGCGCACCCTCCAGGCCGCCTTCGCCTCGGAAGGGACGACCGTCGCTCGCGAGCTGCGCGCCACCCGCACCCGCACCGCGGCGGAACTCCGCCGCCGCAGCCCCGACCTCCCCGCCGCCGACGTCGCCCGCGCCGCCGGGTTCGGGTCCGTCTCGACGCTGTACCGCGCCCTGGAGGTGGAGCGGGACGTCTGAGCCCCGGCCGTCAGAGCCGCCCGGTTCCCTCCCACAGTCGCGCCAGCTTCAGCGTGAGGTGCAGGGCGCTGCGCAGGAGGCCGTCGTCCAACGCCCTGCGCACCGAGGCGGGCATGTTGTCGAGGCGGTAGTAGAGCGTGGTGCGGTGGATGTGGAGCCGGTCGCAGGCGAGCTGGGCATGGCCTCCCGCGTCGAGGTAGGTCTCGATCGTGTGGCGCTGCACCTCGTCGCCGTGCTCCAGGAGCTCGGCGGCAGCGGGCGAGAACACGGCGAGCGAGGAGCGGTCGCCCTCGACGGCGTCGAGCAGCATCCAGCCGCCCACATCGGCGACGTCGGCACGGCCGCCGAGCTCGGGGAGGCCCGCGGCGAGCCGGGCGGCGGCCACGGCCCGCGCAACGGCCACGGTCAGATCGTCGTCGTCGTGCGCGTGGGCGGCCGAGCCGATGGCGCGCACCGGGAGCAGCCGGCGCACCGACTCGGAGCGCAACGCGGCATCGATCGCCTCCCCGTCGGCAGCGCGGCCGATGAAGAGGAGGCAGTGCTCCGACTCGCCGAGATAACGGATGACCGGCGCGTGGCTCGCGGTCACGCGGCGGCCGAACGCGGCGCGCTCGAGCGGGGCGGCCTCCCCGTCGTGGAGCACGGCCCGCACGACCGTCTGAGGGCCGCGTGCGATCAGCCGACGGCCGACCGCTTCGGCGAACGCCTGCCGACGCACGACCGGGTCGGCATCGAGGAGCCGCATCAGCGATCCATCGCTGCGCTCGCGCGAGTGGGTGCCCGGCTCGGGCAGCAGCGCGCGCCGTGCCAGCTCGACGGCGGCGTTCACGCTCGCCAGATCGGTGCCGGTGAGCGCGGGGAGGCCGCCGACGATGAGCCAGAGCACCCCGAGCAGCCGCTCCCCGTCCCGGATCGGGACCGCGAGGCGCTGCCTGCCGCCGAACGCATCGAGGTCGATCGTGATCGGCTGCTGCAGGGTGTCCAGCCTCAGGGTCTCGAGATAGCGGCGCGCCTCCACCGGCGTCTCGCGCCGCAGCAGGCTCTCCATGCGCAAGCTGTCGATCTCGTCCCCCTGCGCGCTGGCGGCGAGCGGACGGTAGTCGGTGTCGTTGACGACGACGGAGCGGCGGAGGCTCCGGGCCAGCTCGTCCACGATGTCCTGGAGGTTCATGCGCGGGTGTCGACGGCGCTCGGGGTCATGGGTTCCATCATTGTGTAATGACGGTTCCATAATCAAGTCACCGCCCGTGCGGAGCACCCCGCCGGCCGGTGCTATGGTGCCGAGATGGCCCGCCGACGCGAATTCGATGAACACGCGCTCCTCGAGACGGCCACCGACGTGTTCTGGAGCCGCGGCTACGCGGCCACATCGCTGAGCGACATCGCCCAGGCCAGCGGCGTCGGAACCAGCAGCATCTACGCCGCCTACGGCAGCAAGTGGGGGCTCTTCCTGGCCGCGTTCGAGCGCTACTGCGCGGGACGCGTCGCGCTCGTGCGCGCCGCGGTCGCCGCGGGCGACGGCAGCCGCCGCGACATCGCCGAACGCATGCTTGCGGCGATCATCGACGACTGCGCCGGCCAACCCGATCGGCGAGGCTGCCTCATGCTCAACAGCATCGGCGAGCTCGCCTCCGAGCATCCCGAGGTCGCGCGCATCGGTGGTGAGACCACCGGCGCGATGGAGCGCGCCGTGCGCGAGCGCCTCCCCGAGGACGCCGGCACCGACACGCTCGCCGCGCACCTCGTCGCGCTGTCGCAGGGACTCATCCAGATGAGCAGGCTCGGAGTCAGCGAGCGGCGCCTCCACGCCACCGCCCGCGCCGCCGTCGCCGCGCTGCCCGCCTGAGGCGCGCCGCCGCTTTCGACAGATGTCGAGGTGGGATGCGACGAGCGGGACTGCCCCGCACCCCTCCCCGCGGCCTACGCTCCTGACCGTACGCAGAACGCCAGAGCCCGGACCGCATCCGGGAGACAGGGGTCGCCATGTCGGAGTCCAGGCACGTCGCGCAGCTGATCGGCGGCGAAGACGTCTTCGAGAACGAGTTCGGCAGCATCACCCAGGTCACCTCGACCTCGCTGCCCATCCTCACCGGGATGTCCGTCAAGCGGATCACGCTCGCCCCCGGCGCCTTGCGTGAACCCCAGTGGAACGTCAACGCCAACCAGATCGCCTACGTCGTCGCCGGCACCGTGCTCGTCTCCACCCTCGGCGACGGTGACACGTTCTCGTCGTTCGTCGTGCAGACGGGCCAGATGTACCACGTCGAGTCCGGCGCGGTCTACCACATCGAGAACGTGGGAGACGGGGAGGCGGAGATCATCGCCGCCCTGCGCACCGACCGCCCGCAGCACTTCTCCCTGCAGGACAGTGTCAGCGCCATGACGAACGCCGTCCTCGGCAACACCTACGGCCTCCCCTCCGACGCGTTCGCCGCCTTCGACCGCCAGCACTCCTCCCAGATCGTGCACCGCGACGGACCCGCCCGCATCCCCGAAACCGCCGGCCTCCCCAATGCCCGCCTTTTCGATATGGAAGGCCAGCACGCCCCACTCTCGTACGCGTGGGGCCAGGCGCGTCTCGCCCGCAAGCAGTTCTGGGCCGCCCTCGACGACCTCTCCATGTACGAGCTGCAGATCGGCGGCACCGGCATGCGCGAACCCCACTGGCACCCCGTGACCGGCGAGCTCGGCTACGTCCAGAGCGGCCACGCCCGCATGACCGTCCTCGACCCCGACGGCTCCCTCGACACCTACGAGCTCCACCCCGGCGAGGCCTACTTCGTCCCCCGCGCCTACCCCCACCACATCGAAGCACTCACCGACGAAGGCATCCGCTTCCTCATCTTCTTCGACCAGCCCACCCCCGGCGACGTCGGCTACCGCGCGACCGCGTCCGCCTTCTCGCGCGAGGTGCTGTCCGCGGCGTTCAAGGTGCCGGAGCGGGATCTCCCGACGTTCCCGTTCACGCCGGTGGACCCGCTGATCGTGGAGCGGGTGAACGGGCGGGACGGGGTGTGAGGGGGCTCGGAGTCGGCGCCGGTCCGGACCGGGGGAAGCGATCGCCGATCTCGTAGGAGTCGAAGGTGGCGTGGTCGACGATCACCTCCCGGTCACCTCGACCAGTTCGGATGCGAAGGAGAAAGGTCTCGGGCGTGACGACAAACCCGCCGAGGCCCGTACCGCGGAAGGCCAGAACGGTCTCTCCATGCTCCGCACTACGACGTTTGCCGACGATACGGCCATACACCGACTCCGTGTCGAGAAGTCGACGTCGCGAGCGTTCCATCCGCCAGATCGCAAAGCCGCCGATGAGGCCCGCAGTTACAAGAGTCGTGACGAGGACGAGGACGCCCACCATCACATCACCTGCTCGGCGGCCCAGCGGGGCCAAAAGTCCAGTCGAGACCAGCCCCGATGCAGCATCCGAAGATCGACGCCACCCCGACCGCGTTTTCAGGACGCCAACCGAGAAACCACTCGCCCGCGAAGAAAATGATCGCGTTGACGATCCCCACCGCAACGAGGATCCGGCCAACAACGGTGCGTCGGCGTGCTCGAACGCGCCCGACGAAGCGCTGAACCCGACCCGCAACTCGGTTCACTGGGCTTCGCTTGGAATCCTCCCACTCAGCATCCTCACCCCCTGTCGGATCCTCATGGATGCTCCTCACGACTTGGTTTCGCGCCCCTGCGAATAGTCTTCCGCCCCGGAGGAGCCAGCGAGCCTTCAGCGCGACGAGTTAAGTGGCGGCAGGATCGCGTTGAAGTAGGAACTCATGTGTTTCCCCGGGGTAGTACTCCCATCATCGACGACCCGGTCTAGGCGATGATGGCCGCAATTACCACACCCAGTCCGATAGCAGCCCAGCCAAGACCAAGCGCGAGCATCATCCCGGGGGTCGATCGGCGGGACCCCGCTTGGCCTGCGCCGAACCTCGCCTCAATGTTTCGTCGGTTGCGGTCGGCCAGCGGTACTCGATAGACCACCGCCGCAGCCCCTCCTACGATTCCGCAGAATCCCATGACCAACATGATCACGTTGCTAATTGTCATTGATGCTCCTAGAAGTACCACATTATGTAGCCGGAGCAACCTGCTCCGCCTCCGGCGGTAATCCCTGAGTCAGCCGAGTCGCGACCCAACCAATCACGCGAGTAAGAGGCGTACACACCTCCGCCGTCGGCAGCCCAACATGTGAACTGGAAACCGAGGCCGTTCACGTCTCCATTCGATAGCCCCGCCGCGACCGATCCGCCAGCGCCGACCGCTGGCCCAATTCCGCCGCCGCCGTTGCCAAGTTGCACGCAAATCACGAGGCCACAGAACTGTCCACCTAGGCTTCCATGTTCGGCAACATAATTCGCGATGTTCTCCCAGAACTGGTTCTGTTCCTTCAGGTATTGGGAGTTCGCGCATTGACCGTTCGTGTAGGAGTTCTCGTACCACTCAGTGCCAGCCGGACACCCATGGCTGTTGCCCGCGCCGGTAGGCAAGTTGACCGACGGCACCTTGAAGTTGACGTCGTCGCGGTGGAGTGCGGAGAGCCGGTTCTGCGTGGCTGGTCCGTTGATGAGGTTCTTCGGGTTGTAGGACGTTCCGTTTCCGGAGGGGAGCGCATCGCGTCCGCCTCGGTCGTTGGCGGTCGGTGGGTCCTTCACGGCTTGCGTGGCCTGGACCGGCGGTGCACCGCAGCCCTGGAGGAGTCCGTCGTTGCCCGCGGGCTTCGACGCGCACCGGTGCCCGTCCGGGTCCCAGAACGTGGTCGGGTTGCTCCACGCGTACTGATACCGCGCCAGAGACTTCGGCTGCGTCAGCAGCCCCCGCCACGTGTCCGGACTCGTCCACGTCCCCGTGCCCACGTCATACGACCGCGCGAACGTGTGCATCAGACCCTGGGTCGCATCCTGCACGTGACCGGTGTAACCCTCCGGAGCATCCCACCCGTCGGTCTCGAACGACTGGCCACCCCAATCGTCATACGACGCCAACTGGGTCACCGATCCACCGGTCACGCCCGCGATCGTCGACCCCAGGCCGTCCAACAGGTCCCAGGTCGCCTCACCGGACGCGGTGACATGCTCCGCCAACGCACCCGCAGCATCCCGCACCACCGTCGTCGTGCCCTGCGTCGAACTCGTCGACTGCACGAGCGAAGTCCCGGCGAACACTTTCGCGGTCGTCTCCGTGCCGTACTTCGTCTGATCCGTCGACGACGCCTGGCGGCCCAGACCGTCATACGCGTACGCCGTGGAGCGGCCCTCACGGGTTACCTGCGTCGCCTGCCCGGACGGGTTGTACGAGAACGACGTCCCGACACCCGCCACCGACTGCGACGACGAACCTCGTAGGTTCCTCGTCATTGCCTAGAACAAGCCTCCGAAGTTGATCCGATGCTTGAGTTCGCGGATGCGGGCCCAGGGAACTCTTTGAAGCCCGGTGTGCCCCAGCCACGGCCTGAATACGCTCTTCTGAAGCAAGACAATCACGTTGTAATCGAGCCAACCGAGGAAGTTGCCCAGTGTGACTCCAGACCATCCCACAAACAAGAGCCAAACGATCACACCACCCGGCACAAGAATCCAAAGGAGGATCCCACGAAGAAGTACAAGTAGTGCGCCAGCAACCGCTTCATCAGGGCCGACCGGCGGCTTCCACGAAGGATCGGTCATATCATTCCTCCAATGACGTTCAGGGCACCGTCAAACTGGGGGAGAACGTAGCGGCTGAACTCGATTGCCCACATTAGTGGAGCCATCTCGACCGTAGGGGTGCTCTGCGACTCCGCGACTTGCGTTAAGCCCCTAGCTATCTTGAATCCCCCCATAACCATGCGCACGACCCCTAGTAATTGAACGGGGATTCCAACAGCCAGGCCAAGTATTGTCGCGTCTGCGACCGAGCCCGCCGCGAAGAGATCGAATCCCTGAGCCAGTTGAAATGTTCCCCAAAGCGCATTTACTACTCCGGCAACCAGTTTCGGATTGGGAAGAGTCTGCGGCGTCAGAAGCCACAACCCCGCGGCGATACCCCAATCGTGTGTGTCGGGCAGGTCACTCTTGCCGTTCGGGCCCCCTGGAACAGGTTTGCTGGGCTTGCTTGGAGGCGCGCCAGCAGAGTCCGGCGGCATCTGGACGTTCTCCCACGCCTGCACCGGCGGTGCACCACAGCCGAGCGGGAGAGCATCCGACCTACCTGTCCGCGGAGCACACAAATGCCCGTCCGGGTCCCAGTTCGTGGTCGGGTTGTTCCACGCGTACTGATACCGCGCCAACGACTTCGGCTGGACCAGCAGCCCCCGCCACGTGTCCGGACTCGTCCACGTCCCCGTGCCCACGTCATACGACCGCGCGAACGTGTGCAGCAAACCCTGGGTCGCATCCTGCACGTGACCGGTGTAACCCACGGGCGCGTCCCACCCGTCCGTCTCGAACGCCTGACCACCCCAATCGTCATACGACACCAACTGGGTGACCGACCCACCGGACACGCCCGCGATCGTCGACCCCAGACCATCCAACAGATCCCACGTCGCCTCACCAGACGACGTGACATGCTCCGCCAACGCACCCGCAGCATCCCGCACCACCGTTGACGTGCCCTGCGTCGAACTCACCGACTGCACGAGAGACGTCCCATCGAACACGTTCGCGGTCGTGACCGAACCGTACTTCGTCTGATCCGTCGACGACGCCTGGCGGCCCAGACCGTCATACGCGTACGCCGTGGAGCGGCCCTCACGGGTCACCTGCGTCGCCTGCCCGGACGGGTTGTACGACAACGACGTCCCGACACCCGCCACCGACTGCGACACCCGGTTCCCGGCACGATCATACGAATACGACGCCACACCACCAGACACCCCACGACCAGCACCCGACGTATTCGACCGGGTCAACTGGTTCGCGTCGTTGAACACGGCGGACTGGGAGAAGTTCCCGTCCGCAGCACCCGTGCGCGTCCACCCGATCCGGTTGCCCGCCGGGTCATACGCATACGTGTTCTTCTCACCCGACGACACGGACGAGGAGGCCAGACGGTCCACACCGTCATACCCATAACTCGTGGAGGTCACCTTCGCCTTCGCCGGCGGAGTCACCGCCGACGGCACACCAGGAACCGGCGACGAAGCCTGCCCCGCACCGTCAGTCACGGCTGCCACCGGCGCGGCCGGCGTGATCGTCCGGGTCGCCTTCGTCACGTTGCCGTCCGCGTCGTACCCGTACTGGTAACGCAGAGCACCACCATCGGCCACCGGGTTCTCCGGCATCGGGAGGGTGCGGCCGTTCAGGTAGGTGTTCGCGTGCTTGCACATGCCGTTCTCACCCGCGGCGGGCGCAGAACGCGCACCGAGGTAGCCGGCGACCGTCACGCACTTGTCCGACTGCGCGTCGCCCGCGACGAACGCGACGGGCGTCGCGGATGGCGACGGGGATGCCGGTGTGGCCGCCTCCGGCGTCGTGTGCAGCACATCCACGACACGGTTCACGGCATCGTACGAGTAGCTCGTGGCGACACCGTTCGAACGGACGAGGTCGGTGAGGTTGCCCGCGGGATCCCACGAGTACGTCAGAGCACCCCACGGGGACGACTGCGAGGTGACCTCGCCGGCGGCATCGTAGGTGTAGTCGAGCTTCTGGCCGGTGGGAAGGGTCATCGACGTGACCTGCCCGGCCTTGTCGTACGCGGTCTTCAGACGGCCGCCCTGCTGGTCGAGCTGGGCGGTGGTCCGGCCGTCCTTGTCGTAGGTCCAGCCGGAGGTGCCGGTCGGGTCGGTCATCGCGATGAGCTGCTGGTTCGCCGAGTACTCGTAGGTGGCGACGGCACCGGCCTGGTTCTGACGGGAGAGGTCGCCGCGACCGTCGTACGCGTAGGTGGTGCGCGCTCCGTTGCCGTTGACCAGGGAAGCCAGGCGACCCGCGGCAGTGTACGACCAGGAGGTGGTGGTGCCGACCGGGTCGACCTCCCTGGTGGTGCGGCCGGCGGCGTCGACGTTGTAGGTCGTCCGGTGGCCGTTCGGGTCGGTGACGCTGGTGAGCGCGCCGTCCGCGTCGTACCCGTACTTCGACACGACGTTGACGTCCGAGGACGCCGCGGCACCCTCCCGGTAGCCCTCGGTCACGCGGACGAGCTGCCCGGCGGGGTCGTAGGCGTAGCGGGTGACGTGGCCGTTCGCGTCGGTCGCGGAGGTCTGGTTGCCCGCCGCATCCCATCCATAGGAGGTCACGGCGCCGGTGGCGTCGGTCGTCGACGTCTGGTTGCCGTCGGCGTCGTAGGCGAATGAGGTGGTGTGCCCGTTGGGGTCGGTGACGGAGGTGGTGCGACCGTTCGCGTCATAGGCGTACGACGTGGTGCGCCCGACGGGATCGGTCGTCGAGGCGAGACGGTCGAGGGCGTCGTAGGTGTTCGTGGTCGTGCGGCCCAGCGGATCCGTCACCGTGGCGAGACCGCCGTCGGCGTCGTACCCGTAGGTGGTCACCGCGCCCAGCGGGGTCTTCGCGGTCAGGAGCTGCCCGGCCGCATCGTAGGTGAACGCCCACGGGTTGCCCTGCCGGTCCACGACACCGGTCAGGTTGCCGTCGACGTCGTACGACAGGTCGGTGCGCTTGCCGAGACCGTCGATGACGCGGACGACACGGTCCATCGCGTCGTACTCGTACTTCGACACGACGCCGTCCGGGTCGGTCTGCCTGATCAGGCGACCGACCGAGTCGTACACGGAGGTCGTGGTGCCGCCGGTCGGGTCCTTCTGCGTCAGCAGGTGGCCGGCATCGTCATACGTGAACGTCGTCTTCGCACCCGACGGCGACGTGGAGCTCAGCAGGTTGCCGACGCCGTCGTAGGAGTAGCTCCATTCGCCGCCGTTGGGGTCCACGGTCGTGATGACCCGGTCGCGGTCGTCGGTGGTGCTGGTGGTCGTCGCGCCGAGCGGATCCGTCTGCGACGACAGGGCGTCCTCGGCGGTGTAGCCGTACCTCGTCACGCCGCCGCCCGGGCTGGTGGAGTCGGTCAGGTGGAACATGGCATCCCACGAGTACCTCGTCACCGCGCCGGTCGGATCGGTCAGGGAGGCGAGGTGGTCGTTCGGCTCCCAGCCGTAGCCGAAAGCCGCGCCGGTCGCGTCGGTAGCGGTGACCAGCCGGTCGCCGGAATCCCACGCGTACGAGGTGGTGTGGCCTCCGAGATCGGACTGCGCGGTCATCCGGCCCGCGGCGTCGTACGCGTACGTCGTGGTGCGGCCGATCGCGTCGGTGCTGGCGGTGAGGTTGCCCGCCGCGTCGTAGGCGAAGGTCGTGGCCGCACCGGACGGCTGCGTCGTCTTGACGACGTTGCCCGCCGCGTCGTACTCGTTCGTGATCGTGGTGCCGTCCGGCTGATGGGTCGCGACGAGGCGCCCGGCCCCGTCGTAGTCGTACGACCAGGTGCGCAGCGAGCCCCGTGGCGCGTTACCCGTGGAGGCCGCCACGAGCGGGCCGCCGGTGTCCGTCTTGGTCGCAACGAGGCCGGTCGGCGTGTAGGTGTACTTGGTGACGATGCCGTCCGGGGCGGTCTCGGTCGTGAGGTTTCCCGCCGCGTCGTACCCGTAGGTCGTCTTCTTCCCGTTCTCGTCGGTCGACGAGAGGATGTTGTTGTCGGCGTCGTAGGAGAACGCTGCGGTCGTGCCGTCCGGATGCGTCACCTTCGTGATCCGGAACCGGTCGTCGAACGCGTAGACGCTCGTGCGGCCGAGGTTGTCGGTGTACGTGGTCTGCCCGGCGACCGAGTAGTCCAGCGTGCGGAGGTTGCCCTCGACATCCCACTGCTTCACGACGCGGCCCTGGTCGTCGTACTGGTTCTTCAGGTACGTGGCGCCCGTCGCATCCGTTCCCGTCAGCAGCTGGTGCTTGTCATCGTAGGTGAACAGCTTGGTGCGGCCGTCGGGCAGGGTGATCGTGGTGAGGTTGCCCGCGCCGTCGTAGGAGAGCGACCAGCGGTCGCCGCCCGGGCGAGTGAAGCCGGTGACGCGGCCCAGGGCGTCGGAGTCGACCGCGATGGTCTGACCGGCGCTGTCCGTGATCGACGCCAGCGGGTAGAACAGGGTCGTCTCGGGATCGGCGGGGGCGCCGTAGGTCAGCGTGGTCGTGCACCCCTCGGTGTCGGTGTGCTGGATCAGGTTGCCGATGCCGTCGATGTTCGACGCGTCGAACACCCACGACTCCCCGGACACGTCGGTCAGCTTCAACCGGCCGCCGCCCGCCTCCGTCAGCGTCTGGTGCACGCCGGCATCCGAGGTGTGGTAGCCGCCGCTGCCGTCACCGGTGAAGACGAACGAGGCGCCGTCCCCGCGGACCACCATGACTGAGCCTTCGATGAAGCGCTGCGCCCGGGCGCCCATCCCGAACGACCAGCCCGCGCCGACGCGGGAGAGGCGACCGTCTTGGCTGTTGTAGTACAGCGTGAGGTCCGTGCTCGATCCGCCGGTTCCGGGGAGGGAGAAGAGCTCTTCCTTCTCGAAGAGGTTTCCGGTGGAGAAGGCGAACGGCTCTCCGCCGTAGGTGAGGTAGTTCTGGAGGCCGAGCATGCGCCAGCGGGCGAAGTCCGCTGCGGACGGCGGCGTGGGCCAGCCTCCGGTCACGGGATCGGTGCAGTCGAAGCCGTGCGTCTCCAGGTACTTGCCGAGACCGGTGAAGACGCCGTCGGCTAGCGGGAGCATACCGCCGTTGTCGATGTGGGCGCGGTCGTAGTTGTTGTCCAGGTAGAGCGCCTCGAGGTGGGTGAATGCGTTCGGGACGCCCGCGAACTCGTCTCCCGGGAAGTTGCCGTTGTTGCCCATGTTCTTGGCAGGGCGACCGGTGTAGGTCGGCAGGTTTCCAACCAGCGAATCAGAGACCGCGTTGTCGGATGCGCCGCCTCGCGAGTAGACCTGCGAGCCACCCTGTTCAGGGTGCTCGCCGCCCCAGGCGACGCCTTCCCAGGTGTTGAAGCCGATGCCGAGTGAGAGGGAAGGGTTCCACGCCGCCATCTGACCGGCGCGGTACTCGCGCGGGACCATGACATTCGCGGGGGCTTCGTTCGTGATGTGCACCGTCGCGAAGCAGAGGTTCTGCAGACGATCCCGCACCAGTTGAGCGAGCTGGATGTTGTACGGCAGCTCCGTCACCGGAGGCGCGGGCGTCGTGACATGCCCCTCGTCATTGTCCGGGTCGAGCACGATGACGGGACGATCCGGGACGGGAAACGGGATCCCGATCACCACGAACTGCGAGAGGTGCGACGAGACGCCCTTCACCACCCCCGCCTCCGCGTCGTAGTACGACGGCAGGACCGTCCACGGCTCGCCCGGGTTCTCGCGGGTGTAGATCTGCAGCGTGGCCGGATCGAGGTTGTTGGATGTCACCAGATCGAGGTCCGGCTTCAGCTCCAAGGCGACACCGGGGACGACGTCGGAGACGACCGGGCCCTTCTCGCCGCCGCCGCGCGTGTTGACCGCCTTCGCCGGGAACTGGGTGACCTGCTTGCCGTCGGCGTCCTTCGCCGTGACCTCGACCGGGTCCGAGACAGGGGTGCCGCCGGACGGCTGCTCGGAGCGGGCCGCACGCAAGGCGTTGGCCGGGGCTCCCCCGACCTCCACGTCGAGCTTCGACTCCACCTTGTTGCCGGAGAAGGTCACCGACGCGCCCAGGCGGTCCGCGTCGATCGTGGACGTCTTGCCCGGCTCGATGCTGCCGGTGGCCTGCGGGGCGGGAGCCTCGGTCTCGGCCTTCACGCGCGCATCCTGCACGGCGGCGGCCGCGCGGACCTCCGCCAGCGTCGCCGCTGCGGTCCGCCTGGCGAGCTCGGCGGGCGACGCCTCCGCGGGCGTGACGGTGCCGACCAGGGTGAGTGCGACCGCCGCGACAGACGCGAGCACGGCCATGCCGACGCGCGCGCCGGCCAGGCGGGTGACGAGTCGTCCCCGCATCCTCGACGCGCGCATCAGACGGCCGCGCCGTGCTCGAGAGCCGCGGAGTAGAGGCCGCGACGGCGAGCGAGCACGGCGCCCGTGCCGATCAGGGCGGCGGCGAGCGCGAGGATGACGCCGATGGCGATCATCGAGCCCGTGGAGGCCAGCGGGTTGCGCGGGGTGACGCAGGAGGCGAGCACGATCGCGTCGGACACGCCGTCGGCGTCGTAGTCTTCGTGGCCGGTCGCGCAGCCGGCGGTGCCGCAGATGACGACGGACGCCCACTTCGGCACACCGTGCGCGTTCACGTCGGCGTTGTCGGTCCAGCAGGTCGTCGAGCCGCACACGATCTGGCGGGCGTAGTCCGGGATGCCGTCGCCGACGCTGTCCTTCGTCGGCGACGCGCACGTGGCGGAACCGCAGGCCATGACCTCGACCCAGTCGGGGATGCCATCCTCGTCACGGTCTTCACGACCGGTCGCGCAGGTGGCGGTGCCGCACACGACGCGCTCGACCACATCCGGCACCGTGTCGCCGTCCGCGTCGCAGGACGAGACGTCGCTCTGCGCCGGGCAGGGCGCGTACGCCGAGGTGGCGGACGCAGGCGAGCCGGTGCCGACCAGCATGACGATGGCCAGCAGGGCACTGGCCGTCGCCGCTGCGGCGAACGCTCGGGCGCGGAAGGTAGGACTCTGAGAACTCACGCCCGCAACCCTGGACGAGATCTCAAGCCCGTTGATTGCGAATTCTCAGGTTTCAGTACCGATCGGTATGGATTGCCGTAGACCCACCGGTCTTGCGTACGTGTCCGCTGGGCCGCTGGGTGGTGGCAGGTGTATCTCCGGAGTTCTCGCACGACGCGCCGCCCGATCCTCCGTCGGAACGGTGGATCGGGCGGCGTGGACGTGACTCTCCGGAATTGCGGCGCGATCTCCTCCGTCGCCACCACGCCAGCCGGCGCCGCGAGTAGCCTGGCGGCATGAGTGCGAGCGGTGTGGAGCGCCGTGCCGACGAGGCGCGGGCGGAGGTGCGGCGGCGGTTCGACGACCGGGCGCCGACCTACGACGAGAGCGCGATGCATCGCGGGCTGGCGGAGGCCGTCGCGGACTTCATCGTGGCGGAGGGCGGCGCGGCCGGGGTCGGAGACATCCTCGACGTGGCGACAGGCACGGGGCTCGTGCTGCGGGCGCTGCGTGATCGGGGCGCCCGCGGGCGCATGGTCGGGGTCGATCTCGCGCCGCGGATGCTGGAGGTCGCCCGCCGTCATCTGCCCGATTCCGAGCTGATCGAGACGGATGCGGCCTCCCTCCCGCTGCCCGACGCGATGGTCGACCTGGTCACGTGTGTGACGGGCCTGCAGCTCTTCACGGACGCGCCGGCGGCGATCCGGGAGTGGGCGCGCGTGTTGCGACCGGGAGGGCGCGTGGTGACGGCGACGTTCGTCGCGTTCGACTCGACACGGCACCGGGCCGCGCCGCCGGCCGCGATGCTGCACCACGAGCCGTTCCGCAGCGTGGACGCGCTGAACGAGACGTTCGCACCGGCCGGTCTACGGGTGCGTCGCACAGCTCGCTGGACCGACGGCGCCGACGACCTCCTCATCGCGGAGCTGGTGGCGGCCCCCGGCGCGGTGGACGCGTGAGCGGCATCCACCCGACGGCATGGGTCGCCTCCTCCGCCGTCCTCACGGGCGACGTCACACTCGGGCCGGGCGCGCGGGTGCTCTCAGGTGCGGTCGTCGACGGCAGCCGGGGCGCCGTCGTCATCGGCGAGGACTCCCTGATCATGGAGCACGCGGTGCTGCGGGGACGGAGTGCGCATCCCCTGATCGTGGGCGACGCCGTGCTGGTCGGCCCGCACACCAATGTCACGGGCGCGACGATCGAGGACGAGGTGTTCATCGCCACCGGCGCGTGCGTCTTCGCCGGAGCGGTGGTCGGCGCGCGATCGGAGCTGCGCATCCACGCCGTGCTGCAGGTCGGCTCGGTGCTGTCGCCCGACACGGTCGTTCCCATCGGGTGGATCGCCGCCGGCGACCCCGCTCAGCTCTTCTCGCCCGATCGCCACGACGAGCTCTGGGCGGTGCAGAGCACGCTGGACTTCCCCGGCCTCATGTACGGCGTCCCGCGCGGCACGTCGATGCGCGAGATCATGCGGCGCCAGAGCGAAGCGTACGGATCGCCCGACGCCGGATGACCAGCGGCACGACGATCCACAGCACGACGACGACGGCGAAGACGACAGCGGCGGCGACGAACCCGGCCCCGGCGCCGAGCAGGAAGTCGACGATGAACATCACGATGCCGGTGAAGAGCAGCGATGCAGCGGCCAGGCAGACGATCAGCAGCCTGCTGCCGTAAGAGACGAGCTGCTCCTTCATCCGGCGGTGGAAGAGGATGCGGTGCAGCGCGACCGGCGCGAGCGCCAGCAGCGTGATGAGGACCGCAAGCAGCACGAGGACGATGTAGACGCCGACGTCGAACGACGGGAGCTCGCCGAAACGCTGCTGGAATGGCAGCGTCAGCAGGAAGGCGGCGACGATCTGAGTGCCGGTCTGAAAGACGCGGAACTCCTGGAGCAGTTCGTTCCAGTTGCGGTCGGCGCGCTGGCTCGCCGTCTCGGGGCGACCGTCGCCGGGCACCGCGTCGCGCTCGTCGGCAGCGGGGGCGGCGTCGCGCGGTTCATCCATGACACGAGCATGGGAGGGTTGCGCCGCCCGGTCAAGGGGACGGCGCCCGCGGCCTCAGGCCGTCGGCTCCGGCTCGCGCTCCGGCTCGGGAGCCCTGTGCACGGGAGGGTCGGGCCGGAAGCCTGCGGTGGCCTCGTCGTAGGTGGTGTGCTTGCGCGCGGGATGCGACTCCGCCGGCGGAGGAACGTCGGCCTTGCTCAGGGCGTGCAGCACCAGCTGCTCCACGAGCGCGGCGGCCGTGGTGTCGCGATGCCGCGCGATGCGGACGAGGGCCGCGTACTCCCGCTCTCCGAGCCGGAAGGTCAGCGGGATCCCGGAGGGCGCACGGCCGGGCCCGTGCGCGGAGGCCGGCTGGACCGCCTCCCCAGCCTGAGAATCCTTCATGTCTCAAGGATCGCACGGAACGGATGATTTGTACCCTTTTTCGATCCAGAACTGTATCCGTTCCGTGAGAGCGCGCTCATCCGCAGCGGTCGCCGCCGAACCCCGGCGTCGAGGTTCACGACGTGGCGCTCATTCCGCCGGAATGGCCGCAACGACGTGAACCTCGGCGACCGTCAGCGGTCGCGGAGGAACTCGTCGAGCGAGAGAGGTGCGCGGCCGGTGACCCGCTCGACCGCGTCGCTCACCCCGGCGAGCTCGCCCGCGGCGATGGCCGTGTACGTCGACACCCACGCGTCGTACTGCCAATCGGGGGCCTCCCACCGCTTGCGCGACTCGTACGCCTCCGGGATGGTCTCGTCGTGGAACGAGACGGCCCGGCCGAGCCGGCGCGACAAGGTCTCGGCGACCTCCGCCATCGTCAGCTCTTCCGGTCCAGTGAGGTCGTAGGTGACGTCGCGATGCCGCTCGGGATGCTGCAGGGCGATGGCCGCGACCCGGGCGACGTCCGCCCGCGCCACCATCGCCGCCCGTCCGGTGCCCGCCGGGCCGCGGATGACCCCGTCCTCCCCGACCATGTACTCGACGAAGTCGAGGTACAGGTTGTCGCGCAGGAACGTGTGGGCCATGCCGGTGGCGCGGATGCGCTCCTCCGTCGCGTAGTGGTCGCGGGCGAGGGTGAATGTCGCGTCGGGCGCGGCCCCGAAGAACGAGGTGTAGACGATGTGCCGCACGCCTGCGTCGGCCGCGGCGTCGACGAACGTGAAGTGCTCTCGCAGGCGCTCGGCGTTCTCCGCCGCGGACACCATGAAGAGC
This sequence comes from Leifsonia sp. LS1, assembly GCF_020521355.1. Lineage (NCBI taxonomy): Bacteria > Bacillati > Actinomycetota > Actinomycetes > Micrococcales > Microbacteriaceae > Leifsonia > Leifsonia sp. LS1. The sequence continues at coordinate 333,974 of NZ_BPER01000001.1, read as the reverse complement.
GTGTCCACGCCCGCGAGCGCGGTGCGCGCCTGTTCCGCGTCGCCGTATGCGCACGAGACGGTCACCGTCCCGGACAGAGGCGGCGCCTTCGCGGGGGTGCGGGCGAGCATCCGGAACGGCACCCCGGCGTCGGCGAGAGCGGCCGCGGTCAGCCGCCCGACCGTCCCCGTCACGCCGGTCACCGCGAGGGTCGGCATCTCCTGCTGAGTCATGCTTCCATCCAACCTCCCCGCGAGGCCCCGCGCCAGGTCGGGCCGCCGAGGCGGCGGATAATCCGCCGCCTCGGCGCATTTCGCGCGAATTCGAGCCGTCTCGACGGCACCGCGACGGGGGGAGTCAGGGGTCAGATGCCGCGGGCGAGGCGGTAGTAGGCGGCGTTCCAGTCGAGCTCGCGCTCGAAACCGCGCAGGGTCGTCGCGTCGTCGATCACGAGCAGCTCGGTGCGGGCGATGCGCGCGAAGTCGGCGAAGGCCTCCACACCGACCGCGGTGCTCATGACGGTGTGATGCGCAGCGCCGGCCTCGAGCCACGCGGTGGCGGAGGTCGTGAAGTCGGGGGCCGGCTTCCACACGGCGCGGCCGACCGGGAGCTTGGGCAGCGGAGCCGTCGGCTCGACGATCTCCACCACGTTCGCCACGAGGCGGAAGCGGTCGCGCATGTCCGAGAGGGCCACCACGACGGCGGGACCGGGCGTCGCGGTGAAGACCAGGCGCACCGGGTCGTCCTTGCCACCGATCCCGAGCGGGTGCACCTCGAGCGTGGGCTTCGCGGTCGTGAGCGTCGGGGAGACCTCGAGCATGTGGGCGCCCAGGATGCGCTCGTCGCCCGGCGTCAGGTCGTAGGTGTAGTCCTCCATGAGGGAGGCGCCGCCCGGGAGCCCCGCGCCCATCACATTCGCGGCGCGCACGAGGATCGCGGTCTTCCAGTCTCCTTCCGCGCCGAAGCCGTAGCCCTCGGCCATCAGCCGCTGGACGGCGAGGCCGGGGAGCTGCGTGAGCGCTCCGAGGTCCTCGAAGCTGGTGGTGAAGGCGCCGAACCCGCCGCCCTCGAGGAAGGAGCGCAGACCCAGCTCGATCGCGGCACCGTCGCGCAGCGATTCGTGGCGGTCGCCGCCGCGGCGCAGCTCGGGCGCCACATCGTAGAGCTCCTCGTACTCGGCGACGAGCGCATCCACGTCGTCGGCCGACGCGGCGGACACGGCGTCCGCCAGCTCGTTGACGCCCCAGGTGTTGACCTGCACGCCGAATGCGAGCTCGGCCTCCGTCTTGTCGCCCTCGGTCACCGCGACGAAGCGCATGTTGTCGCCGAAGCGCGCGAGCTTGAGGGAGCGCGTCGCCGCCCACCCTGCTGCTGCACGGGTCCACGTGCCGATGCGCGCGGTGACCGTCGGGTCGCTCACATGGCCCACGACCGTGGTGCGCGGGATGCTCAGCCGGGTCTGGATGTACCCGAACTCGCGGTCGCCGTGCGCGGCCTGGTTGAGGTTCATGAAGTCGAAGTCGATCTCGCCCCACGGCAGCTCGACGTTGGCTTGCGTGTGGAAGTGGAGGAGCGGCTTCTGCAGCGCGTCGAGGCCGGCGATCCACATCTTCGCGGGGCTGAAGGTGTGCATCCACGCGACGAGACCGATGACGGTGTTGTCGGCGTTGGCCTCCAGCATCACGCGGCGGATGGCGTCGGAGTCGGTGAGCACCGGTTTCCAGACCACACGCACCGGCACGTCGGCGGATGCGCCCAGCTGGTCGGCGATCCCGCGCGACTGCTCGGCGACCTGCGCGAGGGTCTCAGGTCCGTAGAGGTGCTGGCTGCCGGTGAGGAACCAGATCTCGTAGCCGTCGAGCGTGGCGGAGTTCGGGGAGGGAGTGAGCTTCGGCATCAGGAGGCACCTTCCGGGTTCTGTCCGTAGACGTTCTGGTAGCGGTCGAAGAGGCGGTCGATCGCCTCCGGCGGGATGGGAACGAGCGGGCCGCCCTGCCGCGCGAGATGCACGGTCCGCGCGACGTCCTCCGCCATGACGGCGGCCTTGACGGCGTCACGGGCGTCCGTGCCGATGGTGAACACGCCGTGGTTCTGCATCAGGACGGCGCGGCTGCGGTGCCCGGCCAGCGTCGCGACGATCCCGCGACCGATGGAGTCGTCGCCGATGATCGCGAACGGGCCGACCGGGATCTCCCCGCCGAACTCGTCCGCCATGGCGGTGATGACGCACGGGATGGGCTCGGCTCGGGCAGCCCAGGCGGTCGCGTAGGTGGAGTGGGTGTGGACGACGCCGCCGACCTCGGGCATCTCGCGGTAGACGTATGCGTGCGCGGCCGTGTCGGAGGAAGGGGACCGGTCACATCCGAGCGAGCCGGCGACGACCTCCCCGTCGAGCGTGCACAGGATCATGTTCTCGGGCGCGAGATCGTCGTAGTCGACGCCGCTCGGCTTGATGACGAAGAGATCCTCACCCGTGACACGGCCGGAGACGTTTCCGCCCGTCCAGACGACGAGTCCATAGCGCACGAGCTCGGCGTGCAGCGCGGCGACCTGCTCGCGCACGCGGCGGACGGCGGGGGTCTCGGGATGCGGGGCGGCGGCGGTGTCGGCGGGGGTCACGTGGTGGGTCCTTCCGTGGGGGCGGGAGCGGATGCGGCCGGCGGCGCGGACACGGGCGAAGCGGCGACGGGCACGGCCTCCACCGCCGCCCGCTCGACCGCCAAGCCGGCGCTGTACCGCTCGATGTAGCTCGCGAACCCGGCGACATCGTCGGGATGCGGCGTGGTCGTCTCGAAGGCGAAGCCGCCGAAGACGTGCCGGTGCAGGTAGTCGTCGAGGGCGACTCCTCGCGCGGCTTCCTCCCGATAGGCGGCCAGCACCGCGATGCCCCATGCGCCACCCTCCGACGCGGTGTCGGCGACGGAGACGGGAGCGTCGAGGGCGCCGGCGAGGAAGCGCTGGGCGACCCCGGCCGTGCGGAACATACCGCCGTGGGCGAACATCCGGTCGAGGGCGACGCCTTCGCCGGCGAGCACGCGCATGCCGAGCGCGAGGGTGCCGAAGACCCCGTAGAGCTGCGCGCGCATGAAGTTGCCGAGGGTGAGGCGGCTGTCCGGTGTGCGCAGGACGAGGGGCCTGCCCTCGGCGAGCCCGGCGATCGGCTCGCCCGCGAGGTGGTTGTACGCGAGCACGCCGCCCGCGTCGGGCTCGCCGGTGAGCGCCTCGCGGAAGAGGGCGTCGTAAGCGGTGTCCGGGTCGACCGGAGCACCTGCCGCCGCGGAGAACCGGCCGAACATCCCGACCCAGGCGGCGAGCTCGCTCGCTCCGTTGTTGCAGTGGACCATCGCGACCGGGTCGCCGGCGGGGGTGGTCACGACGTCGAGCTCGTGATGGGCGCGCGCGAGCGGCCGCTCGAGCACGACCATCGCGAAGATGCTGGTGCCGGCGCTGACGTTGCCGGTGCGGGGAGCGACCGAGCTGGTCGCCACCATCCCGGTGCCTGCGTCGCCCTCCGGCGGGCACAGCGGGACGCCGGGCTGGAGGGCGCCCGACGGGTCCAGGAGGGCCGCGCCCTCCGGGGTGAGCGCGCCCGCGTCCCGACCGGCGACGAGCACCTCGGGCAGGATGCGGCGCAATGCCAGGCGGCCGGCCAGCGCGGGCGCCGCGGCGGCGAGCCGGGCGTCGTAGCGTGCGACGAGGCCGGCGTCGTAGTCGCGGGTGGCGGGGTCGATGGGGAACATGCCGGAGGCGTCGCCCACGCCGAGCGCCCGACGTCCGGTGAGGCGTTCGTGGACGTGACCGGCAAGGGTGGTGAGGTGGTCGAGGTCGGCGAGGTGGGGTTCCGCGTCGAGGACGGCCTGGTGGAGGTGTGCGATGGACCAGCGCAGCGGGATGTTGACCCCGAGCAGCTCGCTGAGCTCGGCCGCCGCCGGGCCGGTGCTCGTGTTGCGCCAGGTGCGGAACGGCACGAGCAGCTCGCCGGCGGCGTCGAACGCGAGGTAACCGTGCATCATCGCCGAGATGCCGAGCGCGCCGTAGGTCGTCGGCCGAATGCCGTGCGCCTGCTCCGCGTCGGCGACGAGGGCGGCGTAGGCGGCCCGGACTCCGGACCAGATCGCGTCGAGCGAGTACGTCCAGACCCCGTCGACGAGCTCGTTCTCCCACTCGTGCGAGCCGACGGCCAGCACCGTGGACGGGTCGTCCGCGTCGATCAGGCAGGCCTTGATCCGCGTCGAGCCGAACTCGATGCCCAGCGCCGTGCGTCCGTCCCGGATGGCGTCGCGCCCATTCGCGCGCTCGGATGCCGTCATCTGTTCCTCACCACTTTGTGACCGGTCACAACTTGAGTCCAGTATGCGTCCGCTTCCGCCGCGCGTCAACTCATCACCCGATCGATGCGCCACCACAGGGGTCCCATATCGCCGGAAAGGGCTGGCCTGAGCGGCAGTTTGCGGCCCCTCTCTGGCAGGAGGGCAGCGTCGCTACGCGGACGCGCGCTCGACCAGCACCGGCGCGACCGGCGCGGCGAAGGCGATACCGCCGCCATCCGGGCCGGCTTCCCCGCCCTCGATGAGCGAGACGAGGCGCGCGACGCAGCGGCGGCCCAGCTCGGCGAAGTCCTGGCGGACGGTGGTGAGGGGAGGGGCGAAGAATGCCGCCTCGGGGATGTCGTCGAACCCGACGACGGCGAGCTCCTCCGGGACGCGACGGCCGGCGCGGCGGGCGGCGTGGAGCACGCCGAGGGCCATCTGGTCGTTGGATGAGAAGACGGCGGTCACCGACTCGTCGGCGAGCAGGGCGGCGGCGATCTCCGCGCCGGAGGCGGCGGTCCAGTCACCCTCGCGCGTCACGACGCCGTCCGCCCCGCGCTCGGCGATCTCGGCGAGGAACCCGTCGCGGCGCGCCCGCGCCTCCGTCCAGTCGCCCGGACCGCACAGGTGGGCGATGCGCCGGTGGCCGCGGTCGAGCAGGTGGCGGGTGGCGAGGCGCGCGCCCTCGACCTGGTCGACGAACACGCCGTCGTCACCGGCCGAACCGGCCCCGTGCAGGGTGACCGACGGAACGGCGAGCGACACCGCGGCCATCGCATCCTGCACCCGCTGCTGGGGGGCGATCACGACGATTCCCTCGACGGCCTGCGCGAGCAGATGGTCCAGGGCCGCCTCGATCGACGGCCTGTCGAGGGCGGACGTGTGCGCGACGGTGACGAAGTAGCCCGCGTCGCGCGCCGCCCGTTCGACGGCGTCGATGCTGGAGGCCGGACCGAACAGCGAGGACGTGGAGGCGGCGAGCACCCCGATGGTCGTGGACCGCGCCGTCGTGAGCATGCGCGCGGCCCGGTTCGGCCGGAAGTTGAGGTCGGCCATCGCGGCGAGCACGCGCTCGCGGGTGGCCGGGCGGATGCTGGGGTGGTCGTTCAGCACGCGCGAGACCGTCTGCCGGGAGACGCCGGCCGCTGCGGCGACCTCCCGCACGCCAGGGGCCCGTCCGCTCTCGGTCATCCCCTCACCCTAATGCGGCGCGAGTCCCGCATCGCGGGAAGCACCCCCACCGGTCACGACACGCCGCAGCTCCAGTAGAGCCGACGGCGTGTCGTGACCGACGACGCGGCGCCGCTACGCGACCAGCGCGAATCCCGCGGTCCACGACACGCGCTCGGCGGCCGCCAGCGTGATCTGCAGGAAGCCGAGGGACTCGAGCTCGCGCGCACGCTTGAGCGAACCGGCGTCGACGGCGTTCAGCCCGCCCGCGGTCACGATCCCCGCGAGAGCCGCCTTCGCCGCGTCGTCGTCGCCCGCGATGAGGACCGTCGTGGTCTCCTCGCCGACCGTGCCGGAGACGAGGGTCGCGCCGAAGTTGGTGTTGAACGCCTTCAGCACGGTCGCCTCGGGGAGCTTGGCGGCGATCACCGCGGCAGCGGAGCTGTCGGCCGGAACCGCCAAGCCGTCGAACGTCGCGAAGTCGACCGGGTTGGTGATGTCGACGACGACCTTGCCCGCCAGTGCGGAGCCGTAGGTGGCGATGACCGCATCCACCTCGGGGTAGGGCACCGCGAAGACGACGACCTCGCCGTTCACCGTTCCGCCCTCGCGGCCCAGGTACTCGACGGCGCTGCCGCCGGCGGCAGCCACGCCGCCGATGGCCTTCGCCATGTTTCCGTTGCCGATGATGCTGACCGTGCTCATGAGAGTCCTTTCCGGCTGAACGCCGCGATTAGTTGATGCTTCAACTAATCTACGACGCATTGGTTGACGCGTCAAGTGTTTTGCTAGAATGGCCCGTATGACGACGAACGAGGACCTCGCCGGACGCGAACGCGACGCCTGGCTGGGACTCGTCGCGCTCACGCAGTTGCTCCCTCCCGTCATCGACGGCCAGCTCTCCCGTGACTCCGCCGCCACGCACTACGAGTTCTTCGTGCTCTCGCGCCTGGCCGAGTCACCCCGGCGCCGTATGCGGCTCAGCGCGCTCGCGACCGCGACCAACGCGTCCGTCTCCCGTCTCAGCCACGTGATCACCCGCCTGGAGGCGCGCGACCTGGTGAAGCGGATGCCGTGCGAGGAGGACGGCCGGGCGACCAACGCCGTGCTCACCGATGCCGGCGCCGAGTTCGTGGCGACAGCGGCGCCCGGCCACCTCGACACCGTGCGCTCGCGCGTCCTCGCCGCCCTCACGCCGGAACAGGTGGAGCAGCTGGCGGCGATCTCCGAATCCATCGTCGGCGCCATCGACCCCGCGCGCCGCCCCAGTGACGCCTGCGCCTCCATCGTCGCTGCGACCTCCTGAGCCTCGCCCGCCTCGCGTCCCTCTTCACCCCACAGCCCCCGAGTGCGCAAGAACTCGAGGCGAAGCCGTCGAGGATGCAGAGTGTTCGCGCACTCGACGGGCGGGAACGGAAAAGGGCGCGCGGGAGACGGCGGCTCAGTCGATGAGGTCGCGGGCGGCGAGGAGGCGCAGCACCTCGCGGCCGGCAGGCGGGCAGCGATCGGCGTCCGCGGTGGTGACCCAGTGCAGCGCGCCGACCTCGGCGGACGGTGCGGGCCGGGCGTCGGTGTGCGCACGGAAGACGCGCATGTGGACCATCCGCCCCTCCGCCTGCCCGTGGGCGAGGGCCCGTACCTCGAAGAGTTCCTCGAGCGCGGCGGGGTCGAGGGTCAGGGCGACCTCCTCGAGCGCCTCCCGCGCCGCCCCCTCGGCCGCCGTCTCGCCCGGGTCGATCTTGCCGCCCGGCATGTAGTGAACGTCGCGCCCGCGAGCCGTGACCATCAGCACCGTGCGGTCGCGGATGAGCGCGATGGCGGCGACCTGGAGGGGAGGGAGGGTCATGCCTCCACGGTAGGGGATGCGGGTCTCGGGTCGCCGCGCGGTGCCATGCTGGTCGGATGATCAGCGACGACTCCGCCCGCAGCTTCGTCGACCGATGGCTGGCCGACTGGAACGCACACGACCTCGACGCTCTGCTCGCGCACTACGCGGACGACGTCGTCTTCACCTCGCCCCTCGCCGACCGGCTCCTGCCGGGGAGCGGTGGGGTCGCCCAGGGCAAGGCGGCGCTTCGGGAGTACTGGACAGCCGGTCTCGCGGCGCTCCCCGACCTGCGCTTCGACGTACTCGACCACTACGTCGGCGTGGACACCCTCGTGATCCGGTATCGCAATCACGCCGGCGGGGTGGTCTGCGAAGTGCTGGAGTTCGCGGGCGACACGATCGTGCGCGGGCACGGGACATACCTGGCCGCCTGAGCAGCTGCTCCCGGGCGCGCTACCGCCGTGACAGCAGCGACGTCACCCGCAGGCGGCCGGAGTGGATCCACACGTCCGAGTACTCGATCGGACGCCCGTCGGCGAGGTAGGTCACCTGCTGCAGGTACTGGACGGGCGCGCCCGGCGGCAGCTCGAGCGCGTCCGCGGTGGGCGCGTCCGCCGCCTCCGCCGAGAAGGTGCGGCGGGCGCTCCCGATCTTGAGCTGGAAGCGGCCCTCCAGCGTGCCGAACAGGCTGGACGACGTGAAGTCGGTGTCCTCGAGGCCCGGGACGAGGTCGGCGCGGACGTAGTTGGCGAGCAGGGCGACGGGGCCGTCTGCGGTCCGGCGGAGGCGCCGGAGGGTGAGGACCTTGGCCCCGGGAGGGGTGTCGAGCAGGGCCGCGACGGGCCGCGGCGGCTCGAGCAGCACGCACTCGAGCACATCGGTCTCGGTCACGATGCCCTGGTTCGCGAAGTCCTCCGAGAGGGTGCTGAGCTTCTGGGCGATGGAGGGCTCGATGGTGGTCGAGGTGACGAAGGTGCCTTTGCCGCGGATCTGGCGCAGCAGGCCTTCCTCGATGAGCGTGGTGAGGGCGCGGCGCAGCGTCCCGCGGCTCACGCCGAGGTCGTGCGCCAGCTCGGGCTCGCTCTTCAGCCGATAGTGGGCCGGCCACTCCCCTGTCGCGATCCGCCCTCGGATGCGCTCCGAGATCTGCGCGTGGAGGGCGATCGGGGCCTCCCGGTCGACATCCCCCTCGTCGAACAGCTCCTGGTTCACGGTCACCGTCGTGTGTCCTCCCTGGCGTGCGCCGCCGTCCCGACCTTAGTTCACCGGGACGGCGGCGGCGCTGATCAGTAGCTGGTGGTGTTCTCGTCGCCGGAGTCGCTGATGATCGCCAGCCCCGCGCTCGTACCGAGGAGGCTCGCGCCGGCCTCGAGCAGTGAGAGCGCCTGCGGGTAGCTCTTGATCGATCCGGACGCCTTGACGAGGACGCCGTCACGGGCGAGGCCGACCAGGTAGCGGACGCTCTCCGGGTTGGCCGTCTCGATCTGCCCGCTGGACGCGTTCTTCAGGTAGGCGACGCCGGCCTCCATCGACAGCTCGACCGCGGCGCGGCGCTCGTCGGGTGTGAGGAGGGGCAGTTCGAGCATCACCTTGACCGGAAGGCCGGAGGCGCGCACGACACCGGCGATGTCGTCGCGGAAGGCGTCGTACATGCCGGACTTCAGCCAGCCGACCTGCACGCCGATGTCGAGCTGGGTGGCGCCGAGGCGGGCGATCGACTCGGCCTCTGCGGCCTTGCCCGCGCTCGTGGTGACGCCCACGGTCGGGAAGTCGAGCGCGGTGGCGATGCCCACGCCGGTGCCGGCCAGTTCGGCCGCGACGACGTCGACCCAGGAGGCCGGGACCATCGCGGCGTTGAAGCCGTGCTCGACCGTCTCACGAGCGTGAGCGACGATCTCGTCGCGCGTGAGCCCGACCTCGATCTTTGTGTGCTGGATGTACGGGGCGAGCTCGGCCGGGGCGAGGGTCTTCTCGCCGGAGGTCTCGGTGGTGGTCACGGTTGTTCCTTTCGCATGGACCGCGGGGTGCGGGAGGGTGGGGCCGGCCGTCAGAGACGGTCGGCGTAGTAGGCGGGGGCGACGACGCCGTCCCCGCCGAACCAGCGCGGCACGTCGACGCCGCAGATCAGGCCGATGTTGCCCCAGGGCTCGAAGGCTCCGGTGCGCACGATGACCTTGGCCTGGGCGGCGACGGGCCCGAGCAGGTCGGCGTGGGCGCGGGTGCTGAACTCGGCGCCGGCGAACCGGTCGGCGAGCCACTCGTCGAGGCGCGGGTTGTTGCTGACGACGTCGTCGGCGCGCACAACGCCCTCCACCACCAGCTCGTCGGCGATGAGGCCGAGCACGGTGCGCAGGTCGGGCAGGTTCTCGGCGATCGCGAGGTCGATGCGGTGAGCGTCGCGCGGGATGGGGAACCCGGCGTCGACGACGAGCAGCAGGTCCGTGTGGCCGAGCGTGGCGAGGGCTCCGCTCAGCTCGGCGTTGAGGATGCCGTTCTTCTTCATGGTCTCTCTTTCGGTGGTCGGGATGGTCGAGGCGGCCGGGATGGTCGAGGTAGGCGGGCCGGCCGGGGTCGCTCAGGCGACAGCGGTCGCGGCGGGCACGGCGCCGGTCGCGGCGGCCATGATGTTCTCCTCCGTCGCCTCCGCCGTCGGCAGCACGGTCGAGATGCGGCCCTCCGTCATGACGGCGATGCGATCGGTGACGGTGAGCAGCTCCGGGAGGTCGGACGACGAGCACAGGATGGCGACACCGGCCTCGGCGAGCGCGAACAGCTGCTCGTAGATCTCGGCCTTGGCTCCGACATCCACGCCGCGGGTCGGCTCGTCGAGGATGAGCACGCGCGGCTCGATCGCGAGCCAGCGCGCGAGCATGGCCTTCTGCTGGTTGCCGCCCGAGAGGTTGACGATGGGCGTCTGGAGCGACGCCGTCTTCACCGTGAGGGCGGTGGAGAGCCGGCCGGCCTCCGCGTCGAGGGCGCGGCGGCGGACGAGTCCGCCGGTGGTGTGGCGCCCGAGGGTGAGCACGCCGATGTTGTCGCCGACACCGAGGGAGCTCAGGAGGCCCTGGGCACGGCGCTCACCGGGTACGAAGCCGAGGCGGCGGCGCACCGACTCTCCCGGAGCGCGGCGGTCGTACGGCGCACCGTCGAGCACGACACGTCCTCCCGTGCCGCGGTCGGCCCCGAAGAGGTTGCGGAGCAGTTCGACGCGTCCACTGTCGGGGAGGCCTGCGATGCCGAGGATCTCGCCCGGGTGCAGGTCGAAGGAGACGGCGCGGTGCCCGCGGCCGGCGAGCTCCCGCACCGTGAGCACCGGAGCGTCGAGCGGCTCGGCGCGCACGATGTCCGACCGGCGGGCGACGTCGCCGAGCTCGCGGCCGACCATCGCGGCGACGGCCTGCTCCGGCGTCGTCTCCTCGCGGGCCCAGGAGGCGACGTGCCGGCCGTCGCGCAGCACCTCGAGCTGGTCGGCGAGGCGGAACACCTCGGGCATCCGGTGCGAGACGTACAGCAGGGTCGTGCCCTGTCTCGTGAGCGTGTCCATCAGCGCGAACAGGCGCTCCGACTCCGCCGGGGTCAGCACGGAGGTGGGCTCGTCCAGGATGAGGATGCGGCAGCCGCGGGCGATCGATCGCGCCACCACGACCAGCTGCTGCGTGGCCAGGTCGAGACCGCCGACCGCGGCTCCCGGGTCGAGGTCGAGGTCGAGCGTGCGGAGCAGCTCGGCGGCGCGCTGCCGCATCCGGCGCCGCGACGGGAACCAGCGGCTCCCGGGCTCGACCCCGACCAGGATGTTCTCGGCCACCGTGCGTTCCGGCAGGAGCGAGAGCTCCTGCGGCACGATCGCCACGCCGTGCTCGGTGAGGAGCGAGTGCGGGTCGAACCGCTGCACCTCCACCCCGTGCACGGTGACGCTCCCGGCGCTCGGCGGCTGCAGCCCCGCGAGGATCTTGAGGAGGGTGGACTTGCCCGCGCCGTTCTCTCCGAGCAGGGCGGTCACCCGCCCCTCCGGAACCTCCATCGTGACGTCGGCCAGCGCGGTGACGGGTCCGAACCGGCGGCTGAGACCGGTGATGCGGATGGCCGGCTCTGCCGCGTCGAGCGTCGGGAGCGTCATGTCAGCCCTCCACCGTCGCGTCGGAGAGGTTCTTGGCGTCGATGATCTGTGCTCCCGTGTCGACGCCCGTGATCTCGGTGCCCTTCTTCAGGAAGTCCGCGAGAACCTTGACCGCCTGGTAGCCCTGCTCGGAGGGGTTCTGGCTGATCGTGAATGTCACGACACCCTGGGTGATGAACTCGGCCGTCTGCGGGAGGAGGTCGAAGCCGACCATCGTGATCTTTCCGGAGTTGCCCGACTGCTGGACCCACTTGGCCGCGGCGGTCGTGCTGCAGCAGTCGAGGCCGGCGATGGCGACGACGCCCGACTGTCCCGACATGGTCGAGTCGACCGTGTTGTAGGCCGCGTTCGGCTCGTTGCCCACGTTCACCGGACCGACGACCTCGAAGCCGGATCCCTCCATTCCCTTCTGGAACCCGCCGAAGCGGTCGTTGGACCAGCCGGCGCCGGTGTCGAGCGAGAACACGACGACCTTGCCGGACGTCGTGCCGCCGAGCGCGGTGCGCAGCTCCTTCGCCTCCGACTCGCCGGAGGCGGCGAGGTCCTGGCCCACGAAGCCCATCTGCTTCGAGCCCGGGTTGTCGGTGTTGAACGAGATGATCGGGATGCCCGCCTCATAGGCCTGGGCGATGACCGGCTTGAGCGCGTCGCTGCTCGCGGAGGAGACCGCCAGTCCGTCGACCGCCTGCTGCTGGATGAGCGTCTGCAGCTCGGCGACCTGCTTGGCCGCGTCGCCGCCGGTGGGGCCGATCAGCTGCACGTCGGCGCCGAACTCGGCGCCCGCCTTCTCCATGCCCTCGCGGATCGGGGTGGCGAACGCGAGGGAGGGGTCGTGGTAGCTGAGCTTGATGCGCAGCTTCTCGCCGCCGTCGACACGCTTCTGGATGTACTCGGCGAGGTGGAACCCGCCCGAGGCGTCGGCGGCGCTGCCGTTGGTGATCGCGCCGCAGCCGGCGGCGGTGAGCGCGACCGTCGTGGCGACGGCGGCGGCCGTCAGCACGCGGCGCGTGAGGGTGCGGAAAGACATCAATACTCCTTCGTTGTGATGTGCTCGGGTTGGTGCGATGGGGGATGCGGTGTGCGCGGGGTCCGGCGCGCCGGTCGGGCGGGCGGGGCGCGCAGTGTCAGGCGCGCGTCTTGCGTTTGCGCTGCCAGGTGTCCGCGGCGACAGCCGCGACGATGACGAGACCGGTGACGACGGTCTGCCAGAAGGACGAGATGCCGTTGATGTTGAGGATGTTCTGCAGGATGCCGATGAAGAGGACGCCGATGACGGTTCCCCACATCGTGCCGGAACCACCGAAGAGGGCTGCGCCGCCGATGATGACGGCCGAGATGACGGTCAGCTCCAGGCCGGTCCCGGTGACGCCCTGCACGTAGCTCAGGAACGACAGGCCGAGCACGCCGGCGACCGCCGCGGTGAATCCGGAGAGGACGAACGCGGTGAGCTTCACCGCGCCGACATTGATGCCGACGAGGCGGGCGGCCTCCCGGTTGCCGCCGACGGCGTAGGTGTTGAAGCCGAGGCGTGAGCGCGACAGCAGCACGACGCCCAGCACGATGATGACGGCGAAGATGATGAGCTGCATGGGCACGACCCCGAAGAGGCGCCCCTGGCCGAGCAGGTTGAAGTCGGCGACTCCGGCCTGGGAGGTGCTCAGCGAGATCGGCTTGCCGTCGGAGATCAGGAGCGCGACGCCGCGGAACACGCTCAGGCTGCCCAGCGTGACGATGAACGACGGCACTCCGAGCAGGACCACCGCGAGCCCGTTGACGAGGCCGGCGACCACACCGACCGCGAGACCGATCAGGATCGCGAGCGGCCACGCGACTCCGCCCGCGATCGCCATACCGGTCGCGATCGCCGAGAGCGCGTAGATCGAACCGACCGACAGATCGATCTCACCATTGATGATGACGAAGGTGGCGCCGATGGCCATGATGCCGATCTGGGACACCTGCTGGCCGACCGAGAGCAGGTTCCCCGCCTGCAGGAAGCTCGGCGAGAGCACGGTGCCGAGCACCACCAGCAGCACGAGGGCCGCGAAGACACCGGCCTCGCGGGCGTGCAGGAGCGTGCGGAAGTCGGGTGCGCTGCGTCGCGCGGGGGCGGTGGTGGTGGCGGTCATCGGGCGGGTCCAATCGAGCCGGGGGTCGGGGTGGTAGGGAGGGCCGGGAGCTGATCGGCCGTGGGGAGCGCGGGGACGACGCCCGCCGCGGCGACGGTGTGCGCGCCCGCGTGGGCGGCGTACGCGGCCGCGTCGGCGAGCGGGGCGCCCGCCGCGACCGCGACGGCGAGGGCCGCCGTGAAGGCGTCCCCGGCGCCGGTCGTGTCGACGACCGCCGTGGGCGCGACGGGTGCGATCTCGTGCTCCCCGTCCGCATCCGCCAGGAGGGCTCCGGAGGCCCCGCGGGTGAGGAGGACGGCGCCGCCGGTGCGGGCGCGCAGGGCGGCGACCAGGTCGCGCTCGGTCGCTCCGTCGCCGGGCGCGCGGCCGAGCAGCACCGGCGCCTCCGTCTGGTTGGGCGTGATGATGTCGATCAGCTCCCACGCGTCGTCGGGAAGGGCGCGGGCCGGCGCGGGGTTGAGCAGCGTGCGGGTCCCGACCTCCCGTGCGACGCGGAGGGCGTGCACGACGGCGTCGAGCGGGATCTCCATCGACACGACGAGGATGTCGGCGGCGGCGATCTCGTCCCGGAAGGCGTCGACCGCGGCCGTGTCGAGCTCGTCGAGCGCGCCGGGGGCGATCGCGATGCGGTTCTCGCCCGACGGCTCGACGAGGATGAAGCCGACCATCGTGGCACCGCGCCCGGTGAGCGTCTTGCTCGCGTCGACTCCCTCGCGCTCCCACAGCACGTGAGCGGCGCGGCCGAAGTCGTCGGCTCCGACGGCGGTGAGGAGGCTGACCTGCGCGCCGAGACGCGCGGCCGCCACCGCCTGGTTGGAGCCCTTGCCGCCCGGTCCGGAGTCGAACACGCCTCCGCTGAGGGTCTCGCCGGCCTCAGGCGAGCGTGGGACGCGCATGGTGAGCCCGGCGCCGTAGCTGCCGACCACGGCGATCTTCATCGATTCGAGCGTCATTGACGGGTACTTCCTTGTACGTGAACAACTATGAACATGAGCAGCGTATGTTCATAGTTGTCTAGTTGTCAACTGTTGCGTGCCACCTTCTCGCGCGCACGCGGAAACGCCCGGGTCCGGCCGGCGGGCGACGGACCCGGGCGCGACGACTCCGGGATGGAGGGGGCTACCCCTCCACGACCTGGTTGAGCTGGCGCAGCCCCTTCTCGAAGTCTTTGCCGACCAGCTTCTCGATGTTGAACACGCGCGACAGGAACGTCTTCGGGCTCTCCATGCGCCAGGTCACGCGGGTGCCGTCCCCCTCCGGGGTGAGCACGAAGCGGATGCGATTGCTCGATCGGAACGGCTTGGTGAAGTCCAGCGCGATCCCGACACCGTCGGGGTCCACCGCGGTGACCTGCATGCGCCCGGCGCCCGCCTTGCGGTTGCCCGACCAGGCGTAGCCGGAGCCGACCGTACCCGGCTCGCCCGTGTAGTCGCGGTCCAGCGCGGGGTCGAGGCCCTCCCACGGCGACCAGTCGACCCAGCCGGGGAGGTCGGCGAGGCGGCGCTGCAGTTCTTCGGGAGTCGCGGCGATGCGGACAGTGCGCTCCACGACGATCGTTCCGGCCATGTCGTCAGGGTAGCGCCTCTGGCCCTCGGTGCGACCCCCTGCGTAACGTGGCAGGCGGAGGTTCCCATGCCACAGCACACACCCGCGGCCGACACCGCACCCGGTTCGGGGCGCACGATGCTCCTCGACTCCGCGTCGCTCTACTTCCGCGCCTTCTACGGCGTGCCCGACACGGTGCGCTCCCCCGAGGGCGAGCCGGTCAACGCGGTACGCGGCTTCCTCGACATCATCGCCCGTCTCGTCGCCGATTTCGGACCCGCGTCGCTCGTGGCGTGCTGGGATGACGACTGGCGGCCCCGGTGGCGTGTCGACCTCATCCCGAGCTACAAGGCGCATCGGGTGGCGCGGGAGGTTCCGGGCGGCGTGGACGTGGAGGAGACCCCCGCGGAGCTGGTCGCGCAGGTACCCGTGATCCGGGAGGTCCTGGGCGCGCTCGGGATCGCGATCGTCGGGGTCGCGCAGCATGAGGCGGACGACGTGATCGGCACCCTCGCCTCTCGGCGGACCGGACCGGCGGACGTCGTGACCGGCGACCGAGACCTCTTCCAGCTCGTGGACGACGCCCACGACGTCCGCGTTGTCTACACCGCACGCGGGATGAGCAACCTCGAGGTTCTGACCGACGAGGTCGTCGCGGGCAAGTACGGGGTGCGGCCCGATCAGTATGCGGACTTCGCCGCCATGCGCGGCGACAGCTCCGACGGGCTGCCCGGAGTGGCGGGCGTCGGCGAGAAGACCGCGGCCGCGCTTCTCGCCGAGTACGGGTCGCTCGACGGCATCCGGGCCGCCGCGGCTGACGCCTCGAGCGCGATGAAGCCGGCCGTGCGGGCGCGGTTCCTGGCGGCGGCGGACTACCTGGATGTGGCCCCGCGCGTCGTCGAGGTCGTGCGTGACCTCGAGCTGCCCGCCGTGGACGCGCGCCTGCGCCGTCCGCAGGAGCACCAGCGCGAGGCGCTCGACGCGCTGGCCGCGCGCTGGGGTCTCGGCGGGTCGCTCGACCGCCTGCTGGCGGCGCTCCCCGACTGACCCGGGAGGCACCGAGACGGCTCGAAATCGGGTGCAGGGCGCCGAGACGGCTGACAATGGGCCGCCTCGAGGGCTCAGACGGCGTCGGGCTGCCAGCGCCAGAGTTCGCGCTGGGCGAGGAGGGCGAGCTCCCGGAGCACGTCGAGGTCGAACTCGCCGGTCTCGGCGTCACGCGGCGTGCGACTGAACACGCAGAGCGCGCCGATGCGGGTGCCGTCCGGTGCCTCGACGGGGTAGCCGGCGTAGTAGCGCAGACCGGCGGGACCGGTCACGAGCGGACTGGCGGCGAAGCGCTCGTCGTCGACGGCGTCGGTGACGACCATCCCGTCGGACGAGGCGATCGTGTGGAGACAGGCCGACTGCTCGATCGGGATCTCGCGCGGCGTGGTCCCGACGGCGGAGATCGGCCACTCCTTCTCGTCGTCCAGGATCGTGAACATCGCGATCTCGGTGCCGAGGGTGCGTTGCGCCGTGCCCACCAGGCCGTCGAGCCGGGCGTCGCGCCCACGCTCGGCCAGGCGCAACCGGTCGATGGCCTCGACCCGCTCGGCGGCCGACTGCGGCGAAGGCGGCTGCTCCGCGGGAAGCGAGCCGAGGACGGGGGTGAGGGCGTCGGCGATGCTGCGGGCCCAGAAGAGGTAGGCGGCGGGGCCGTGGGGCCGGGCGGACTCGGCGTGCGGCGGGGCCGCCAGGGCGACGAAATGCGCGCCTTCCTCCCGGCACACCCGCTCGGCCACCCGGTTGAGCCGCTCGCCGTGCTCCTCGGCGATCCGGGCCGGACCGACGTCGTCCGTGGCGGACGCCAGGATGGGCTGCGCGCCCAGCCAGGCCACGGCCGCCGCCCCGCCGCGGGCGGCGAGCACCTCACGGAGGACGGCACGCATCCGCTCGCCCCACCGCCCCGGGTCGGGGAGGCGCAGCGAGTCCGCGAGCGCAGCGCTCAGCACCACGGCGTCGTAGCGTTCGGGCGTGGCCGCACGCACCAGGGATCGCAGCCTCCTGACACCGGCGGACGGATGCGCGACCACGTCGACCACGGCGCCGCGCCCCGTCGACGAGGCCAGCGCCCGCGCCACGGCTCCGGGGAGCGCGAGATCGTGGCTGCCGACACCCCACCCGACCACCGGTCCCGAGCCCACCAGCAGCACGCGGATGTTCCGCCGCCCGGCGACGAAGCCCTGCGGCGCATCCGACGGGCGCACCAGCCTGGTGCGGATGTTGACGACCTGCAGCAGCCGCGCCCGGGTCGCGAGGCGGAGCCCCGGTCTCAGGCTTTCAGCATTCACCCGGTTGACGGTATCCCGGCATACCGGTTCGGCCTAGCGGCGGCTCGCCGACTCACCCGGAATGTATGACGGCCAGCGGCGGGCTCAGGGCAGCGTGTGCCCGGCCGCGCGGAACAGGCGGTACCACTCCTCGCGGGTGAGCGGGAGCTCCGACCCGGCGGCGGCGTCGCGGACGCGCTGGGCGTTGGTGGTGCCGAGGACGACCTGGATGCCGGCGGGGTGCCGGGTGATCCAGGCCGTGGCGATCGCGGTGGGCGTGACTCCGTAGTCGGCGGCGAGCTCGTCGATGACATCGTTCAGCTCCGCGTACTGCTCGCGGTCGCCGAGGAAGACGCCGTCGAAGAACCCCTTCTGGAACGGCGACCAGGCCTGCAGGGTGATGTCGTGGAGGCGCGCGTGGTCCAGGATGCCGTTGTCGCGGTCGATGGACTGCGGCAGGCCCGCCATGTTGGCGGCGACACCCTGGGCGATGAGCGGGGCGTGCGTGATGCTGAGCTGCACCTGGTTGGCGACGATGGGCTGCACGACGTACCGGCGGAGCAGGTCGATCTGCCCCGGCGTGTGGTTCGAGACGCCGAACGCGCGCACCTTGCCCGACTCCTGCAGTGCGTCGAAGGCGGCGGCGACCTCCTCCGGCTCGACGAGCGTGTCGGGACGGTGCAGGAGCAGGAGGTCGAGGTAGTCGGTGCGGAGGGCCGCGAGCGACTCGTCCACGGTGGCCAGGATGTGCTCGCGCGAGAAGTCGAAATAGCCGTCGCGGATGCCGACCTTGGACTGGATGACGACCTGGTCGCGCTCGGCGGCCGGGATCGCTCCCGCATCCCCGAACCGCCGCTCGCTGCCGTGGCGCCGGTCGCCGTAGATGTCGGCGTGATCGAAGACCGTGACGCCCTCGTCCCGGGCGCTGCGGACGAGTGCGCGGATCTCCTCGTCGGAGAGGGGCTCGATGCGCATCAGACCGAGGACGATGTTGGACGCGCCGACGCCGACGCCGGGGAAGGTGAGAGTTCGCATGCCTCCCATCCTCCTCCCGTCAACCCCCTCCCCGGCCGCATGGAGCGGGGCTAGCGTGCGGATCCTGAAGGTCCATGCGCGAAACAGGAGGACGTCCCATGACGATGACACCGGAGATGCAGCTTGCCGTACAGGACTTCCGCGCCGAGACCGACCTGGGCGCCCGCCGTGCCCCCGCCCGGCCGCGCTACGTGGTGCACGCGCTGGGCAGGGACTTCCGGGTCAGCGACGAGATGGCGCAGATCTTCGTGCGCCAGGTGGAGCGGGTGGCGCACGACGACAGCTCCGCCCTCGTCGTGTTGCGTCACGAGGAGGGCGTCGAGTTGCTGCTCGTGACCGACGACAACTCGTTCAGCATCCGCACGTTGGCGTAGCGGTGCGGGGTCGTCCTACGCTCGGAGGGTGAGCGAGGCGGAGGTCGGGAAGGACGACGCGCTGGCCGTGGAGGAGTTCCGCGCCGCCGTCGACGATGCCGTCGCGCGTCTGACGGAGGCCGGCGCCCGCACGGAGGCGCTGGCCGTCTACGAGGCCCGGCAGCGCAAGCTCCTGATCATGCGCGAGCCGGTGCTGCGACCGGCCGGGCGTGTGTGGCGCCTGGGCGTGCTGCTGCTCGACGCGGACGGAGGCCTGCACGCGACAGGCTCCGTCATCCGGGCCACCGAACCGGGGCGCACGCAGTACGTCTCGGTCTCGGCCGAGACGCGCCGCGCTTACCGCGCCGCGGCCGAGCGGGGTCACTTCCGTGACGGCGAGACCGTCGACTTCGACGCGGACCCGGTGCCGCTCGACGTGGAGACCCTCCGGGACGCAGCGCGCACCGGACGCGGCCCCCTGTTCCTGAGCGACGGCGTCGTGCGCGTGCGCTGGAGCACCGCGGTCGCGGACACCGACGCCCGCGACGCGCTCGGCTACCTGGCGGAGCGGGTGGAGTTGCTGGCGCACCCGCCGCAGGGGGCGTGAGGAGTCCGCCCCTCAGCTCGCCGTCGCCGCGCCGCCGCTCTTCTTGCCCGTCAGGTCGTCGATCGCGGCCGCCGCCTTGTCGGTGGCCTTGCCGACGGCGTCGCCGACGGTCTCGCCGATGTCGGAGGCTGCGCGGGAGGCGAAGTCCTTCACATCGTCCTTGACCTGTTGTACGGGGGCCGACTCGGTGAAGCCCCGCAGCTTCTTGCGCATGTCGTCGTAAGCCCCGCGTCCCGCCCGCGACCCGATGACGAATCCGACGGCGACCCCAGCGACGAAGATGAGTAGTTTCATGCCGGGTACCGTACGCGCGCCATCGCCGACGTGACAGGGGCTTGCGGATGCCCGGGATCGCGGGGAGCAGAATGGCTGCGTGACCGGCTCCGCACCACGGCGAGGGGAGGCCGCCGCCTCAGCCGCGGCGGAGCTCGAGAGCGCGCTGGCGCACTGGGCGGCCGGCGGCGGTACGCCGTCGGCCGACGCAGTCTCCGCCGTGCGCGTCGTGCTCCTCG
The DNA here is from genome assembly GCF_020521355.1 of Leifsonia sp. LS1. NCBI lineage: Bacteria > Bacillati > Actinomycetota > Actinomycetes > Micrococcales > Microbacteriaceae > Leifsonia > Leifsonia sp. LS1. Next base: position 314,077 of record NZ_BPER01000001.1, on the reverse strand, counting down.
TCGAGGGCGCGAGCGACCGCGCAGCCGTGCTGACAGCGGCAGTTCTGCTCGGCCGCGATCTCGGCATGGAAGGGGTCGCCGTCGTGCCGATGGGCGGCGCGATGAGCGCTCGACGATTCGCGGAGGCACTCGGGCCGCGGCGTCCCACCGGCGGTGACGACGCCCCCGCCACCGCACACCGCCCCGAGGTGCGCGGCCTGTGCGACGCCGCCGAGCGCCGGTTCTTCGAGCGCGCGGGCATCCCGGACCCCGCCATCGCGGTGTGCCGTCCGGATCTCGAGGGCGAGCTGATCGAGGCATTGGGGATCGCCGGCACGGAGGAGGTGCTCGCTCAGGAGGGGGACCTGCGGCTGTTCCGCACGTTCCAGAACCAACCAGCGCAGCGCGCCCGCACGCCGGCGCAGCAGCTGCACCGGTTCTTCGGCACGACCTCCGGCCGCAAGGAGCGGTACGGCCGAGCGCTCACCGCCGCGCTGACGGCCGAGCGCCTCCCCGCCCCGCTGGTCTCCGCCCTGCTGGGCGACGAGGAGGGCTCGGACGCGCGCGCGTAGGGTGGAGCGCATGCCCGCAGCCGACGACGCCCTCGACGCACGCCTCGCCACGATCTTCTCCGCCCGCGATCGCACGCGCATGGCCCCCACGATCGCCGCGTTCCTGCAGGTGCTCGCCGAGCATCCCGACGACGCGCGGGTGCTGTACGAGGTCGGCGGCTCGTACGACACGGCCGGCGAGGAGGAGACCGCGGCCGGCTACTACGAACGCGCCCTCGCTGCGGGCCTCGACGGCGAGACCCTGCGCAGATGCCTGCTCCAGTACGGCAGCACCCTGCGCAACCTCGGCCGCTTCGACGAGTCGCTCGCTGTGCTCGACCGCGCCCTCGCGGAGTTCCCCGACTCCGAGTCGGTGCGCGTCTGGCAGGCCCTGTCGCTCCACGCCGCGGGACGCAGCGACGCCGCGGTCGCCGCGCTCATGGACCTGGCCGCCGACCGCATCCGCACCCCCGACCTCCTGCGCTACGAGCAGGCGCTGCGCGGGAACGCGGAGCACCTGCGCGGAGTGGACCGGGAGCGGGGCGACGCGGCGGCGACCGCGTCCGAGCAGGCGCACCGGCACTGACCTCCGCCCGCTCAACCCGGCGACGCCACCGCCAGCCGGAACCGCTCCGGCGCGCGCTCGCCGTGCAGGGCGAGCCGGGCGAGCACGTCACCGAGCGCGGGGCCGAACTTGAACCCGTGGCCCGAGAAACCCGCGGCGACCGTGACCGGGCCGACGCGGTCGAGCACGAAGTCGGAGTCGGGCGTGGTGTCGTAGAGGCAGCTGATGGAGGCGGGGCGGGACGCGTCGACACCGGGGACCCATTCGGCGACGTACCTCTGCAGGCGTTCCAAGCGCACCAGGTCGATGGTGCGGTCGCGGTCGTCGGGGTCGACGACGGGGCCGCCGCCGTGCACGCCGACCTTGACCCCCTCGCCCGGGGTCAGCAGGCCGTAGACGCTCGGAACCTCGGGGTCGGTGGGATGGTGCACGAAGCTCGGCCAGACGCCCTCGTCGGATGCGGGGCCGGGCAGCAGCGGGAAGTGCGCGGGCTGCTCCTCGGTCACGCGCAGGTCGGGGAGCGCGGCACCGTTGCGCGAGAGCCATCCGCCCGCGAGCCCCGGTGTCCACGAGCCCGCGGCGATCACCAGACGGGCGGCATGGTGCACGCCGTCGTCCGCCGTCACGACGACACCGTCCCCGTCGCTGGCGATGGACGCCACCCGCACACCGAAGCGCAGGTCTGCTCCGGCCGCCGCGGCCGTGTCGAGGAGCGCATCGATCGCGTCCGCAGCGCGCAGCCTGCCCCCGCCCGGGCTGAACAGCACGTCGTCTTCGAACCGCAATCCGGGCCAGCGCTCCGCCGCCTCGGAGCCCCGCAGACGCTCGGAGGGGAGGGCCTCCGCCGTCATGGCGGCGGCGATGGCGTCGAGCGCACGCGGATCGCCGTGGTCGAGGGCGCCGGTGCGATCGAAGACCGTGCGCCCCGTCTGCCTCTCCAGCCGCTGCCAGCCCGCGGCGGCGCGCACGGTGAGCTGTACGTAGTCCGCGGCGTCGTAGCCGTGGCGGAAGATGCGGCTGGCGCCGTGCGACGAGCCGCGGTCGTGCCCGCGGTCGAACGCCTCGAGCAGCAGCACGCGGGAGCCGGCCTCGGCGAGGGAGCGAGCCGCTGCGGCGCCCACGACGCCGGCTCCGATGACGATGGTGTCGACGGTCATGGGCCACACGTTACCGGCCGCGGTCTCGCGGACACTGAGCGCGTCACGTCGCCCGCCGACGGCGGCGCACGCGGCTACCGCGCCTTCTCCGCCGGCGCCCCCTCGCGAGTGATGATGGCGGCGTCGCCGTCCTCGTCCAGCTTCACGCGCAGCGGCTTGCGGAAGGCGCGGGTCAGCACCAGCAGGGTGACGATGCCGATCGCCAGCCAGACGAGGCCGTACTCGAGCGCGTCGAGGTGGAGGTTGACCCAGAGCACGCCAGTGAGCACCATCCCGATGCCCGGCAGCACGATGTTGCGCAGGATCTGCGCCGCGCCGCGCCGCTCCTTGCGACGGAACGCGAAGTGGATGATGACGGTGGCGTTCACCACGGTGAAGGCGATCAGCGCACCGAAGTTGATCATCGACGACACGAACTCCAGCGTGAACGCCGCCGCGAGCAGCGAGACGGCGCCGACGAGGAGCACGGCCGTCGACGGGGTGCGGAAGCGCGGGTGCACGTAGGAGAGGAAGCGCGAGATGCGTCCGCTGCCGTTGCGCGCCATCACGAAGATCATGCGGGAGACGCTGGCATGAGAGGCGAGGCTCGAAGCCACGGCGGCCGCGACCGCGGCGGAGATGAAGAGGATCTGGAAGAGCAGTCCGCCCGTCTTGAGGGCGATCTCGGGCAGGGTGTCATCGGTGAAGTCGAAGCCCGCCATCGTCGGGAACCGCGACTGCGCGAACCATGCCGCCACGAAGAAGATCGTTCCGCCGATCAGGAGCGCGAGCACGATCGCGCGCGGCACCGTCCGGGTGTCTTTGGCCTCCTCCGTGTACATCGTGATCGCGTCGAAGCCGATGAACGAGAAGCACACGACCGTCGCGCCCCCGATCACGGCCGTCAGGTGCACGCCCGAGTGGAACAGCGGCGCCAGGCTGAACGCCGTGCCCGTGCCGGCCCCGGAGTTGAGCGCCGCCCAGGTCAGGGCGACGAACACACCGATGAGCACGATCTGGAAGGCGACGAGGATGCCGTTGACCGTGGAGGTGGACGACATGCTGAACAGGTTCATGGCCGTGATGGCGGCGACGTAGCCGACCACCCAGATCCACCCCGGGACCTGCGGGAAGAACGACTCGAGGTACAGCCGCACGATGAGCGCGTTGACGAGCGGCAGCAGCAGGTAGTCGAGGAGGGACGACCAGCCGACCAGGAAGCCGACGGTGGGGTGGATGGTCTCGGAGGCGTACGTGTACGCGGAACCCGCCGACGGGTAGACCCGCGTCATCCGCCCGTAGCTCAGCGCGGTGAACACCATGGCGACGAGAGCGAAGAGGTAGGCGGAGGGCACCACCCCGTTCGTCTCGCCGGTGACGATCCCGAACGTGTCGAACACGGTCATCGGCGTCATGTACCCCAGCCCGAGCCCGACGATCGCCCAGAGCCCGAGGGACCGGCGCAGTGACGTGGGTGCGGTGGGTGAGGGCACGCGAGCTCCTTCGCTCAGTCGACGAGACGAGCCATAGTACGCACGGCGCGCAGCGATCGGCGAATCGAATCTCGACTGATCGCATTGCAGAATCGGCGAATCACCACTGAAAACGCCGTGATTCAGCGATTTCACGGCGGAATCCGTCTGTGAGGACTCTCAGCGTCGAGTGCGGCGGGACGGCCGGGAGCGGTGGGCCACCCGCGCCGCGACCGCCACCAGCACGATCAGGGCGGCCGCCGCGAACGCGGCCGCGGCGACAGGCGCCGACGGGAGGGCTCCGTCGAGGCGGGCGACCCCGATCCAGGCGAGACCCCAGGCGGAGGATGCGGCGGGGGCGAGTCGCCCGCCGTCCCAGAGCGCGAGAGCACAGCCGAGCAGGGCCACCACCCCCACGACCGCGAGGCCCCACGCGTGCACGCTCCAGCCGAACCCGTCGAACCCGGCCGCCGTGAGCCCCGCGGCGACGTTCGCCACCGTGGCGACCATCACCCAGCCGAGGTAGAGGCCCGCCACGCCGTCGAACAGCACCGCGTCGGCGGTCGTGCCGCCCGGCCGGGCGAGCAGGCGCGCGAACGTCACGACGAGCACCACGAGCAGCGCGGCGATGACGACCACGCTCAGCGCGAGGAGGCCCGCCTGCACCACGAGGATCCAGGCGGCGTTGAGCAGCAGCGAGGCGGCCATCCAGTAGCCGGCGGCCCGCTGCCGCGCGCGCGACGCTTGCGAGGGGAGCGCCTGCCAGATCGCGTAGAGCACGAGGCCTGCGTAGATCACGGACCAGACGGCGAACGCGGGCCCGGCGGGCGCGACGAGCGTCGCGTCGGCGCTCAGGGCGCCGCCGGCCGCGCGGGCGATGGAGGTCCCGCCCAGGAGCCCGGAACCCACCGCCGCCCCGACGACGGCCGCCGCCGCGGCGGCGATCACCGCGATCTGACGGACGCGGTCGGCCGCCATCGGTCGGGTCGCGGATCCGGCATCGCGCGCGGTCAGGGTGCTCACGCCCGTCACAGTAGACCGCAGCCGGGCTCCCGAGAAGGCTGATGCGGATGCGCGCGTGTCAAGGTAGCCTTGACACGATGAGAGCAGAGCGGGATACGGTGGCCGCGCTCGCGGCCGCCGCGAGGACGCTGGCCGAGCAGGCGGGCAACGCGGCCGACCGGGGGCAGTGGCTCGAGCTGGTCGCGCATGCGGTCGCCCTGCGCGCCGACGCCGACGCGGCTCTCGCCGCCCTGGTCGACGCGGCGCGCGCCGCCGGGGCGACCTGGCAGGACCTCGGCCGCACGCTCGGCACGAGCAGGCAGGCGGCCTTCCAGCGCTTCGGGCATCCCGTGGATCCGCGGACAGGAGAACCCATGGACACGACACCACTGGCCGGCGCCGACGCGCTGGCGACCGAGATCTTCGGCGAACTTGCCGCCGGCCGGTACGACGCCGTCGTCGCACGCTTCGACGAACACATGGCGGAGGGGCTGGATGCGGCCGGACTGGGCGCGGTTTGGGCGCAGATCGCCAGCGCGGTCGGGGCCTTCGACGCCGCGGACGAGCCCGTGGCGCGCCGGATGGGCGATCTGACGGTGGTCGACGTGCCGCTCCGCTTCGAGGCGGGCGAGATGGTCGGACGGGTGTCGCTGCATCCCGACCGGCGGGTCGGCGGCCTGTTCGTGCTCGACCCGGCGCAGCTGGCCGAGTCGTCGGGAGGCGTGGCATGAGCGCCGCGCAGCCCGCCGCCGCCGTCGACGGCGTCACCGGAGCCGCTGCAGGCGCACGCCCCGATCGCCCGCCGCGGGTGCCGTGGCTCGCCGTGGTCGCCTATGTCGTCGTCGCCTTCGGGCTCGCCTGGCTGGTGACTCTGCCGCTCTGGCTCGGCGGCGGCCTCACCGCCTCGTTCGCGGGCGTGCTCCTGATCGCGATGATGTTCACCCCGACCATCGGCGCCCTGGTCGCCGTGTTCCTCGTGCAGCGCCCGCGTCCACGATCGGTGCCGGAATACCTGGGGATGTGGCCCCTGCGCCCCGCCTGGCGGCTCATCGGCCTCTCGCTCGCCGGCATCTTCGGCTCCATCCTCGTCTCGGTGGCCGCCGTGTTCCTGGCGGCGGCGTTCGGTGCCGTCCGGCTCGACCTCACCGGCTTCTCCGGCTTCTCCGAGCTGCTGCACTCCCAGCTCGCCGCCGCCGGTGTGCAGCAGGAACTGCCCCTACCGATCGGCGTCCTCGTGCTGGTCCAGCTGCTGACGATCCCGTTCGGCGCATTGATCAACAGCGTCGCGACCGTCGGCGAGGAGCTCGGCTGGCGCGGCTGGCTGCTCCCCAGCCTCCGCCCGCTCGGCACCTGGCCGGCGCTCCTGATCAGTGGCGCGCTGTGGGGCCTCTGGCACAGTCCGATCATCCTGCTCGGCTACAACTTCGGCGAGCCGAACCTCCTGGGCGTGCTGCTGATGACCCTCGGCTGCACCGCCTACGGCGTGCTCATCGGCTGGCTCCGCCTCCGCTCCGGATCCGTGTGGCCCGCCGTCTTCGCCCACGGCGCCTTCAACGCGTCCGCCGGGGTCGGCGCTCTGCTGCTCGCCGCCGGATCCCCGGCCTCGCCCGCCGCTCTGCTCCCCCTCGGCTGGACCGGCTGGATCGTCTGCACCGCCATCGCCGTCGTGCTCGTGCTCTGCGGCCAGTTCCGCCGCCAGCCGACGCTGGTCAGGAGGGCGCCGCTGCCCGCACGGTGACGAGGGTCGAGCCTCGTTCGTCGTCGCGTTCGATCGCTGCGGCGAAGCCGGCGGCGGCGAAGAGGGCCGCGCTCGCGGGTGCCTGGTCGGCGCTCGCCTCGATGAGGAGGAGTCCGTCGGGGGCGAGCCAGGCCTCCGCCTCGGCGGCGATACGGCGATGCAGGTCGAGGCCGTCGTCCCCGCCGTCCAGGGCGGCCACGGGCTCGTGGTCGCGGGCCTCGGGAGGCAGGCTCGGGATGGCGCCGGTAGGGACGTACGGGGCGTTCACCGCGATGACATCGAACCGTCGGCGCAGGTGCGGCGGCACAGGCGCGAACAGGTCTCCCTCGACGACCGTGGCGTGCGGGAGGTTGACCCGGGCGCAGCGCACGGCGGCCGGGTCGATGTCCGCCGCGATGAGCCGGGCATCCGGGTCCCGGTCGGCGATCACGGCTCCGATCGCGCCGATGCCGCAGCAGAGGTCGAGGGCGGTCGCCGGCGCCCGGGCGACGGTTTCGGCCGCGGCGCGCTCCGCCAGCCTCTCGGTCCGCCGCCGCGGGACGAAGACGCCGGGCTCGACGTGCAGTCGCAGACCGGCGAACTCCACCCAGCCGAGCAGCGGCTCCAGAGGCTCACCGGCCACCCGGCGCGCGACGAGGAGCTCGAGACGGGCGGCCGATCCCGCAGAGGCCTGGATCAGGAGCGCCGCCTCCTCCTCCGCGAAGACGCAGCCCGCCGCCCGCAGCCGGGCGACGAGTGCGGGGCGGGGACGCGCCTCGGATCCGGTCACCCCGCCATGCTAGCCGCGGAGTTCAGTACGGCTTCTCGGCCAGCAGCCGCGCGAGATGCGCGGCGTTCTTCGCGGCCGTCGCGTTGGTACCCGCCACGGCCTCCGGGGTCTCGTCGAGGTCCTTGTAGTCGACGGCCTGCATCGCCTCGCCGTTCCAGTAGGTCGCACCCTGCGACGGGACGGTGAAGCCGACGTCGTTGAGCCCCTGGAAGAGGTCGGCGATGATGGCGTGCGCGCCGTCCTCGTTCCCCACGACGCCCGCGATCGCGACCTTCCCCTCGACGAGCGGCCGGCCGTCGTCGTCGGTCTCCGAGAGCTCGGCGTCGAGGCGCTCGAGCACGCGCTGAGCGATGGAGGAGAGATGCCCCATCCACGTGGGCGACACGATCACGAGGATGTCGGAGTCGATGATCTGACGCCGCAGCTGCGGCCATTGATCACCCTCGCCCTCGTCGAGCCCCACGCCCGGCCTGACGTCGTAGTCGGCGACGCGCACCGCGGTCCCGGTGACGCCATGTGCCGAGAGCTCGTCCAGGAGCTGGGTCGCGAGGAGCTGGCTGCTCGACTCGGCCGGCGACGGCTTGAGGGTGCAGACGAGGGCCAGAGCGCTGAGGGTTCGTGTGCTGTCTGTCATGCCCGCACGCAACCCCTCACCGCGGCCGGACACAACCGGGTTGACACGACTCCGCCCTGGACGAACGGCGCGGATGCAGAACTGCACTGGCGAAACATCCAACCCCGCGTACTATCGGGCGGGACGGCCCCGGGTGAGGCAGACGACCGACGGAGAGCGAGCGGCAGAGGCATGCAGGTGTTCCACGTCTACATCGACGAGCTGCGCTTCACGTTCGTCGATCGGGCCCCTGTCGACGAGCTCAAGCGGCTGGTCGTGCAGGCGAGCAGGAGTGACGGCGACTTCGTCGCGATCACGCAGTCCAGCCGGCCGCCGACCGAAGTGTTCGTCACCAGTCAGACGAAGGTGCGGATCGAGACGGCGACCATCCCCCGAGAACCCGCCGCTCACGCCGCGGGGGAAGACGAGGACGACGCCTTCTGGTTCGACTTCGACTCGCTCTCCTGAGCCCGGGCACCCTCGGGCCGCGCCCGCTGTCAACCGCTTCCCGAGCGCGGGATGCGGGAGGATGCTGCCCCGCATGACGACCACTCTCTGGCACGACACGGCCCCGGTCATCCCCACCGACGCGTTCGAGGGAGACGGCCGCTACGACACGATCGTGGTCGGAGCCGGCCTCACCGGCATCGCGACCGCGGTGATGCTCGCGCGCACCGGGATGCGGGTCGTCGTGCTCGAGGCGCGCACCGTCGGCGCGGTGACGACCGGCGGCTCGACGGGCAAGGTCAGCCTGTTGCAGGGCACGACCCTCGCGGGCATCCGGCGCCGCACCTCCGACCGTGTGCTCTCCGCCTACGTCGACGGCAATGTCGCCGGGCAGGGCTGGCTGCTCGACTTCCTCGACGCCCAGGGAACACCCTACGAGGTACGGGACGCGGTCACCTACGCGACCACGCGGCACGGGATCGACCTCCTCGACGCCGAGCTCGCGGCCCTCCACGCCGCCGGACTGCCGGCGACGCGACCGGAGATCTCGGAGCTGCCCTTCCCCGTCGACGGCGCCCTGGCACTCGCCGGTCAGGCACAAGTGGACCCGATGCGGGTTCTCGCCGCGCTCGCGGCCGAGCTGCGCCGGCTGGGCGGGCGACTCATCGAAGGCGAACGGGTGACGCACGTGTCGGCCGCCGACCCCGCAGTCGTGACGAGCGCCTCCGGGCGCACCCGGGCCGATCACGTCGTGATCGCGACCGGCACCCCCATCCTCGACCGCGGACTCTACTTCGCGAAGACCGCCGCGGAGCGCTCGTACCTCGCCGCGTTCCGCGTGCCCGGCCCGATCCCCCGCTCCATGCACCTCTCCGCCGAGTCGCCGGTGCGGTCCCTCCGCCAGGCCGCGGACGGAGACGGCGACCTGCTGCTGGTGGGCGGCAACGGGCATCCGACCGGCCGCGCCGGCTCGCCCGCCCGCAAGGTCGCCGAGCTGACGGCCTGGGCGGAGCAGCACTTCCCCGGGGCGCGGCGCACACGCTGGTGGGCCGCGCACGACTACCGGTCGGCCAACCACGTGCCGTTCGTGGGTTGGCTGCCGCGCGGACGGGGGAGGCTGTTCCTCGCGACCGGGTACGCCAAGTGGGGCATGACGAACGCGGTCGCCGCCGCCCTGAGCCTCACCGCCGACCTGACCGGCGAGACCATCGACTGGGCGCGCGTGCTCCACCACCGGGTCACCAGGCCCGGGGACCTCGCCGAAGGCGCCCGCATCAACGCCGCCGCGGGCGCTTCCGCCGCCGCGGCGTGGACCGCGGCCGAGACCTCCCCCGACATCGCCGACGCAGCGGCGCCCGCTGAGGGCACCGGGAGGGTCGGCCGCCGCGGCGCAGAGCCCGTCGCGGTCTCCACGGTGGGCGGTGCGTCGTGCGCGGTGTCCGGTGTCTGCACGCACCTCGGAGGGGTCGTCCGCTGGAACGACGCGGAACTCTCCTGGGACTGTCCGCTGCACGGCTCCCGCTTCGCACGGACGGCTCGGTGCTCGAAGGCCCGGCCACGGCTCCGCTCGCCGCGGTCGCAACGCCGCTGGGCCACGCGGGGGAGGACCAGGATGCGGCACCCCGCGCAGAAGGCTAGGCAGATGCGTCCATCCCGCAGTATGGTCGCCGCATGACTATTCCGAACGACGAGAACACGCCCCAGCAGCCGGCGGGCGGCCCCGCCGGCTCGGACGCCGTCCCTCCGGCACCGCCCGTCCCGCCGGCTCCCGCGGCTCCGGAGCCGGCCGCCGCGCCGGCACCCGTGCCCCCGGCCGAGCCGGTCGCGCCCGCCGCTCCGGCCGCCGATCTGCCCCCGGCTCCCCCCGCACCGCCGGCCTTCCCGGCCTACGGGGCGACCCCGGGCGCTCCCGTCGCCGCGCCGAGTGCGCCGCCGACCACCGTGAACACGGCGTTCTGGCTGTATGTCGCATCGGCGCTCTTCAGCGTCATCAGCGGCATCATCACCGTGGTCGTCGTCGGCAACACGCGCCAGCAGCTGATCGACAGCCTCCGGAGCAGCTCCACCGATCTGCGCGGTGTGACGACCGACCAGTTCGTCGACGGCGCGATCGCGGTGGGGATCACGTGGGCGATCGTCACCCTGATCTTCTGGGCGATCGTGTTCGTGCTGTTCGCGTTCTTCGCCCGCCGTGGGGCGAACTGGGCGCGCATCGTGCTCACCGTGCTGACCGCGCTCTCCCTGCTCAACCTGCTCGCCGGCTACGGCCTCGGCGCGCTGCAGGTCGTCGCCTCGATCGTCGCCGTGGTGCTCCTCTGGCTGCGCCCCTCGACGGAGTACTTCGCCGCCGTCAAGGCGTCGAAGGCCCCGCGCGCCTGACCCTCCTCGAAGCGTCGAGGCGGCCGATTATGGGCCGCCTCGGCGCTTTTTCGCGTATTTCGAGCCGTCTCGCCGAGCGCGGGAGCGCGGGTCAGGCGTCGGCGCGGGCGTCGCGGAGGGCGCGCTCGGCGTCGCGGAGGGCGGCCTGCGCCGCCGTGATGCGCCTGCGGAGATCCCGCTCGACGGCCCGCGCCTCCGCGAGCTCCTCGGTGGTGCGTTCCAGACGCCGTTCGAGGGTGTCCCGCTCTCCTTCGAGGTCAGTGCGGCGGTCGACCTCCGCATCCAACTCGTCGTCGAGGCCGTCTGCGTCGGCACGTGCGCGCTCCAGCGCCTTCTCGGCGGTGCGGATGCGGCGCTGGCGTTCGCGTCGTTCGCTCGCCGTCTCGCGCGGCGCCTCGTCGGCCTTCTGGCCGGCGGCCTGCTTCACGGCGGCCTGCTTCGCCGAGCGGGGCGGGCGACGCGAAGGCGCCGCGCTCGTGTCGACGGGGAGCGCGACGGCGTCCGACACATCCACCTCGTCGACACCGGTGGATTCGAGGGAACGCAGGAGCATGCCGCTACGCACCGCCGCCGCGGCCGCCGGGTCGACGACGGCCGCTTGCAGGGTCTCCTCCACCTCCCGCGCGACCGCAGCACTGAGCCTGAGGCCGCGGGTCGCCACCTGCAGCAGGCGCTGGCGTTCGCGGGTGAGCTCGCGGATCACCGCACGGTCACGGGCGGCGAAGGCGTCGCGCAGGCGGTCGCCGATTTCGAGCACGTCGTGGACCGCGTCCGGATCGTCCCGCACGAGCGCGTTGAGGGCGGCTGCGGAGGCCGTCGGCTTGCGGAGCGCCCGGATCCGCCGGGCGAGGTCACGGTCGTCGGCCTCCTGGGCCGCGGCGCTGCGGCGCTCGACGAACGCGGCGGGCGCGCTCGCGTAGAGCTCCTCGGCGACCTCCCTCAGATCCATGCCGCGAGCATACGCGCGGCGACCCGAGCCGAGGGGCTCGGCGATCGAGAGGGTCAGTGATCGCGGAGCGCGGAGATGAGCTCGCTCTTCGTCTTCTTCGAGTAGCCCGTCAGGCCGAGCTCCTTCGCACGCTTCTTCAGCTCCGGCACCGTCCAATCGTCGTACGACCCGGACTCGCCGCCTTTCCGGCCGACCGACTTCCGCCCGCGCGCCGCGGCGGCGTTGGAGATGCGCGCCGACTTCTCCTTCGAGTTGCCCTCGTCGCGGAGCTTCTCGTACAGCTCCTCGTCCTTCAGCGTCGGCTGTCGTCCTGGCATGCGGCACTCCTTCCGTTGTCCCGACGGGCACGGTACCCCGCGACGGAGCGATCGTCAGGGGGTCAGCCCGGGCGGCGGACGCCTGACCGCCCAGCGCGCACGAACGCGCCGCCCGGTCGGGTGACCGGACGGCGCGTCTGCTGCGATCGAGGGCTACTCCTGCTCAGAGCCCTCGACCACGATCCGGGCGGCCACGCGGCGGCGCCAGGCGGCCACGAGAAGGGCCGCGACCCCGGCGAGCAGCACCGCGCCGGCGACGCCGAGCGGGAGCGTCACGGACGACCCGGTGCTGGCGAGAGCGTCGCCGCCCGCCGCCCCGGTCGAGGGCGACCCCGGGTCGTCGGAGCCGGCCGCCGCGACGAGGGTCAGGTCGTCCCAGCCGATCAGCGCGCCCTGCGCGTCGACCACTGCCAGCTTGTGAGCGCCGAGGGGCGCATCCGCCGGAATGGTGACGGAGAAGGCGCCACCCTCGACGACGGCGGTCGCAAGCGCCCGCGGGGCCGAGAAGAGCACCGGAGTGACGGTCTCGCCCTCGTTCGCACCGCCGATGATCGTGACATTCACCGTGCTCCCCGGCGCCGCCGTGTCGGGAACGCGCACAGGCCCGCGGGTGGCGTCCGTCAGGTCGCCTTCCTCGATCGGGTCCGGCTCCGGGATCACCGGAGTGCTCAGTGTGGAGGCGCAGGTCGCGCAACTGGCGCCCAGCGCACCGGCCGACGCGGTGACGGCGAGCGTGCCGCCCGAGGAGGTCGCGGAGACGACGGCCTCGAACGCGATGGAAGCCGTGGCGCCGGTCGCCGTGTCCGGCACGCTCCAGGTGAGCGTCGTGCCGTTCAGGGCGAGCTCGGCGGGCAGGGTCACGGGGTCGATCGCGGCGTCGTCCAGCAGGTCGGCGAGGTCGACGGATGCCGTGGCGCCGCTCAGCGCGATCTGCCCCGTGTTGGCCGCCGTGAGCGTGTACGTCAGCGTCTGGCCGGGGGCGACCTGCCCGTCGGCGGGGTCGGAGGCGAGCCCGAGGGTCCAGACGGACGGCCACGCCGGCTTGTCGGCGTCGTACACCCAGTCCTGGAAGAACGCGGTCAGGTCGCGTCCCGAGAGCTCCTGGGCGAGGGCGATGAAGTCCTCCGTCGTCTTGCTCTGTCCGGCGTAGCGCTGCACCCACGTCTTCATGATGCCGTCGAAGGCGGTCTGGCCGACGGACTGCCGGAGCGCCTCCAGCGTCATCGCACCGCGCGTGTACACCTGCCAGTCGAACAGATCGGCCGGGTCCGTCATCGCCGCCGGCGGGATGGTCCAGCGGGCGCTGCTCGCGGCCGTCGAGTTCCAGGTGCCGAAGAGGCTGGAGGCGGTGGTCGTCGCGCTGCCGTGGTCCTGGCTGTACTGGGTCGGGATGAAGGTGGCGGGACCCTCGTTGAGCCAGATGCTGTTCCAGTCGGCCGGCGTCACCGAGTCGCCGAACCACTGGTGCGCGAGCTCGTGGATGAACGTGTTCGCGGAGACCGACCGCTCGAAGTACGGGCGGTCCTGGGTCTCGAGCGCATATCCGAGGCTCGTGATGTCGACGACGAAGCCGGTGCTGCCGCCGGGGTAGGCGCCGTACTTCGACTCGAGGTAGTTGAGGATCTCGGGCAGCGCCGCCCGGCGGGTCTGGATGGTCGCCTGGTTCGCGGTGCTGACGGCCGGATCGACGAACGTCCACTCGTGGATCGTGCGGCCGCTGACCGCGAGGGCGATGTCCGACTCGTAGACCAGGTACTTGCCGATGGTGATCATCGCGAGCTCCGTCGCCATCGGCCGGCTCTGCCGCCAGTGCCAGGAGGTGCGGGTGCCGTCGCCGCTCGGGGTCTTGGAGACCAGCTCGCCGTTGCTGACGGCCGCGGCCGAGACGCCGTCGATCGTCGTGGGCGCGTCGATCGTGATGTCGTAGGTGGCCTTGTCGGCGGGCGTGTTGTTGCTCGGGAGCCACGTCATGTTCCCGACCGGCTGGCCGATCGCGGTGGCCCCGTCCGATGTGGCGACCCATCCCTCGCTCGAATCGTCCGGGTCCACGTGGGTGACCGGGGTGCCCGCGTACGCCACCGCCACCGTGAAGGCGCCGGTGAGGGTCGAGGTCGGCGTGATGACGAGCTTGTAGGAGCTGATGCTCGGGTCGCTGGTGCGCGTGAAGGCGGCGGGCGTGCCGTTCACCAGCACGGACGACACCGTCAGGCCCTCGAAGTCGAGGGAGAACGAGGAGAGCGCCTGGGTGGCCGTCGCGCTGATGACGGTCGTCGCCGTGATCGACTTGTCGGGATTGAAGGCGAGGGAGACGTCGTAGTGCGTGACGTCGTAGCCGCCGTTGCCGATGCCGCGGAAGAGCGAGTCGCCGATGGCGGTCGCGCCCGGCGTTCCGTCGGCGGCCGAGGCCGCGGTGGCGAGAGGGATCTGGGTCGCGCCGATCAGCGCGGCCGCGGAGACGGCGGCCAGCGAGCGTGCCAGCCTCCGTCGCGTGGGGGTGTTCCGGGGTTCCAACGGGTCCTCCAGGGGATGCGTCGTCCGAGCGCGCGGTCGGGCGACCGCACGGGTGGGGCAGGGAGGTGCTGAGCGCTTGTGGCGGGGGTTCTTTGCGAGGAGTCTCGCCTTCACGCACGGTCGTTGCATGCGAGCGTGAACATTCGGTGAGGAGCACCGTATCGGACGTTTGTTACGAACATGAGTCTTCTCTCAGGGAGCGCGCCTCGTGGCTCCTGCGACCCCCTCTTGCGGTCCTTGTCCGCGCGCCGCCCCATCCACGACCCTGGCTGCATGACCGCTCACGACATCCCTGACACCGCTGAGGTCCGCGAGAAGATGGCCGCCGGCCAGGTGGAGGGCATGACCGCTCTCGGCCTGACGCCGACCATCGAGGTGTGGGAGGACGGGTACCGTGCGACCGGGACCGCCGACAGCACCTTCGAGTGGTGGTACTTCGACTGCCAGTTCGACGACGGATCGACCCTGGTCGTCACGTTCTCGAACAAGCCGCACACCGACCCGTCCGGCCCGCTCACCCCGACCGTGCTCATCATCCGCCAGCTCGCCGACGGCACGCGACTGCACCTGGAGCCGCACTTCGACGCGACCGAGTTCAGCGCCGCCGCCGACCGTTGCGACGTGCGCATCGGCCCCAACACCGTGACGGGCGACCTGGACCGTTACGACATCCACATCGAAGCCGACGGGATCACCGCCGACGTCACCATCGACCGTGCGGCGCCCTCGTGGCGCCCCGGCGCCGGCATCAGCTACTTCGACTCCGCACGCACGCACTTCCTCGCCTGGGTCGTGCCGGTGCCGTACGGGACGGTCTCGGCGACGATCGCGCAGAACGGCACGACGGCCTCCCTCACCGGCAGCGCATACCACGACCACAACTGGGGCAACCACCTGATGGGTTCGTTCCTCGACCATTGGTACTGGGGTCGCGCGCACGTCGGCGACTACACCGTCGTCTACGTGCGGATGACCACCAAGGGCCTCTTCGGCTTCGGCGAGATCAACATCCCCACCTTCTACCTCGCGACGGCCGACCGCATCATCACGGACGACCTGCTCCCGCTGCGCCTCACCACGAGCGCCGACGTCGACGGCCCGGGCCACCAGACCTACCCCACCCGCATGGAATGGACCTGGTCGTCGGAGCGCGGCACCATCACGATGACCGCGACGAACCCCACCCTCATCGAGTCGCTCGACATGCGCACGCCGCGCCATGGCCTCTCGAAGGCGCTCCACGCCGGCGAGCACCCGATGTACTACGACTTCAACGCCGACCTCGAGCTCGACATCGCCCTCGACGACCTCACGGACCACGTCACGGGCCGCACCCTCTACGAGAAGATGATGTTCCGGTAGAGGAGGTCAGGGGCCGGGCACGCTCAGCCGGGCCGGGCGCGCTCAGCCCGGCAGGTGCTGCCCGATCTCGTCCTCGGCCATGACGACCATGCCGCCGGTGCGCTGCGAGGTGTGCATGAGGGCCTCCAGCCACTGGGTGTTGATCGCCGGAGGGCGGCTGCCGCTGAAGTGGAAGGCCAGCGGCACCTCGCGGCTGATCCAGAGGGAGACCCGGCCGGAGCCCTGCTCGACCGGCACGTCCCAGTTGAGGAGGAAGCTCTCGTGCCGGCGCAGCTTGGCCACGATCGCGAGCTTGACGTGACTCAGCACGCGATCATCCAGGTCGTATTCCTGACCTGAGCCGTAGAGGAGTTTTCCCATGATGTTCATAGTGTGCCTCACAGATGCCACGCTCAGGTGCGTTTGTCAGGGGGATTGACTGCGGGGCGTCTTCGTGGTTTGCGAACGGACGAGACGCCTCGCACGCGGCGGCCCTTGATCGCTCACGCGTCGGGCGGATAGCCTCGGCAGGAGGGTCGGCCCGAAGGACCCGCAGGGCACGTTCTCCGAAGCCGAAGGCACCCATGCACGACGACATCCCCCTCACCACGGGCCGCGCCCGCCGCGTGCTCGACGAGCGCATCCTCCCCGCCGTGCACGGCGTCTCCGTGCCGCTCGAGGTCGCCTGGAACGCGCTGCCCGGTGAGCCCATCCCGCCGGCCGAGGGCCTGGCCCTGGACTACGCGCCGTATGCGCTCGGGACCCCGTGGGGGCCGGCCTGGAGCACGACCTGGTTCCGGCTGACCGGCACGGTGCCCGCGGAGTGGGCGGGCCGTCGTGTGGAGGTGGTGGCCGACCTCGGCTTCGACGTGAACATGCCGGGGTTCCAGTGCGAGGGTCTCGTCTTCCGCGCCGACGGCTCCCCGGTGAAGTCACTCAACCCCCGCAACCAGTGGATCCTCATCGCGGAGGAGGCCGTCGGCAGCGAGACCGTCGAGCTGTACGTGGAGGCGGCGGCCAACCCGGTGCTGCTCGACTACCACCCGTTCCTGCCGACGCGGGAGGGCGACATCCTGACCTCGTCGCGCGCTCCGCTTTACACGACCCGGCGCATCGACGTGGCCGTCTTCGAGTCGGAGGTGCACGAGCTGGCGCTGGATGTCGAGGTGCTGCTGGAGCTGCAGGCCGAGCTGCCGGAGGGGCCGCGCCGCATGCGCATCCTGCAGGCGCTCGACGACGCGCTCGACGCGCTCGATCTGCAGCGCATCCCCGAGACGGCTGCCGCAGCACGTGCGGCGCTCGCCCCCGCGCTGTCCGCGCCGGCCGACGCGTCCGCCCACCGGATCTCCGCCATCGGCCACGCCCACATCGACTCGGCCTGGCTGTGGCCGGTGCGCGAGACCGTGCGCAAGGTGGCACGGACCACATCGTCCATGACGGACCTGATCGACCAGACCGACGACTTCCTCTACGGGATGTCGAGCGCGCAGCAGTACGCGTGGGTGAAGGAGCACCGGCCCGAGGTGTGGACGCGCATCGTGGCCGCGGTCGCCGCCGGGCGTTTCCTCCCGCTGGGCGGCATGTGGGTGGAGTCCGACACGGTGATGCCGACCGGGGAGGCCCTGGTGCGGCAGTTCACCCAGGGGCAACGGTTCTTCCGCGAGGAGTTCGGAATCGCCCCGAAGGGCGTCTGGCTGCCGGACAGCTTCGGCTACTCGCCCGCCCTTCCCCAGCTGATGCGCCGGGCGGGGTTCGAGTGGTTCTTCACCCAGAAGATCTCGTGGAACCAGGTGAACACGTTCCCGCACCACACTTTCCTCTGGGAGGGGATCGACGGCTCCCAGGTGTTCTCGCACTTCCCGCCGATGGACACCTACAACTCGCGGCTCTCCGGCGAGGAGGTCGCGAAGGCGTCGCGGCAGTTCCGCGAGAACCGCCGCGCGACGGGGTCGATCGCCCCGGTCGGCTGGGGCGACGGCGGGGGCGGGACCACCCGCGAGATGGTCGGCAAGGCCGCGCGTCTGGCCGACCTCGAGGGCAGCGCCCGCGTGCGCTGGGAGCACCCCGACGCCTTCTTCGACCGGGCGCGCGCCGAACTCCCCGCTCCCCCGGTGTGGGTCGGCGAGCTCTACCTCGAGCTGCACCGCGCGACGCTCACGTCGCAGCACCGCACCAAGCAGGGCAACCGCCGCGCCGAGCACCTGCTCGTCGAGGCCGAGGTGTGGTGCTCGGCCGCCGCTCTCCGAACGGGCGAGCCGTACCCCTACGAACGGCTGGACGCGCTGTGGCGGCAGGTGCTGCTGCTTCAGTTCCACGACATCCTGCCCGGCACCTCCATCGCCTGGGTGCACCGGGAGGCCGTCGCCACCTACGCGCAGGTCGTGTCCGAGCTGCAGGGTCTCATCCGAACCGCGTTGAACGCCCTCATCGGCGAGGGCGACGTCCCGCTCGTGGCCAACCCGGCGGCGGCCGCGCTCGGAACGGTCGCGCCGTACGGGATCGCCCCGGCGGGCGACGGCGGACCCGCCGTGCGGCTCGCCGATACCGCGGACGGCTTCGTGCTGGAGAACGCGCTCGTGCGCGTCGCCGTGTCCCGGGAGGGGCTCGTCACCTCGGCCGTCGACCTCGCCACAGGCCGCGACGCGATCGCGCCCGGACACGAGGCGAACCTCCTGCAACTGCACCAGGACTTCCCGAACATGTGGGACGCATGGGACGTGGACCGCTTCTACCGCAACCGCGTCCAGGACATCCGCGACGTCGACGCGATCGACGCCGGGGTCGGCAGCGACGGCGTCGCCCGCGTCGTCGTCCGGAGGTCGTTCTCCGCGTCGACGGTCGAGCAGACGCTGTCGCTCGCGCCGGCCTCGCGGACGCTCGAGATCGCCCAGTCGACCGACTGGCACGAGACGGAGAAGTTCCTCAAGGTCGCCTTCCCGCTCGATGTCCGTGCGGAGCACACCATCGCCGAGACGCAGTTCGGGGCGCAGAAACGGGTGACGCACACGAACACGTCGTGGGAGGCCGCGAAGTTCGAGACGTCGATGCACCGCTTCGTGCTCGTCGAGGAGCCCGGTTTCGGCGTCGCCCTCGTCAACGACTCGGTCTACGGCTACGACACGGAACGCGCGGTGACCGACGGCGACGTGGTCACGACGCTGCGCCTCTCACTGCTGCGCGCCCCGCGCTTCCCGGACCCCGAGACGGATCAGGGCGTCCAGACGCACCGGTACGGCCTCCTGATCGGAGCGACCCTGGCGAGCGCGACCGACGCGGGCATCCTGCTCAACCAGGACGCGCGTCCCCTCACCGGCGGCCGGGAGGTGGCTCCGCTCGTGACGGTGGAGGGCGGCGCCGTGCTCTCCGCGGTGAAGCTGGCGGACGACCGGAGCGGCGACCTCGTGGTCCGCCTGTACGAGCCGGCCGGGCAGCGCGCCACGGCACGGCTCCGGGTGGATGCGGCGGTGACCGGCGCGCACACCGCGACGCTGCTCGAGGAGCCCCTCGCCGGCCTGGAGACCGCCGTCGACGGGTCGTTCGACCTCGCGCTCTCGCCGTTCGAGGTGCGGACGCTGCGCTTCGCGCCTGTCGTACGCTGACACGGACGCGGGAGCGGAGGGACGCATGGTCGAGCAGGCGGTCGCGGAGTCCGCTGGGCTGACGGAGGCGGAGGTGCGCGACCGCGTCGAACGCGGGCAGACCAACGCCTACGACGCCGCGTCGAGCCGGAGCGCGTGGAGCATCGTCCGGGCGAACGTCTTCACGCTGTTCAATGCGATCATCGCCGCGTGCTTCCTGGTGCTGCTGGTGCTCGGTCACTGGAAGGACGCGCTGTTCGGAATCAGCGCGCTGGCCAACACGATCATCGGATCGGTGCAGGAGTTCCGGGCCAAGGCGGCGCTGGACAAGCTCGCATTGATGCACGCCCCCGCAGCCCGGGTGCGGCGAGCCGGCGAGGTGCGCGAGATCCCCGTCGCCGAGGTCGTGCTCGACGACGTCCTGCTGCTGCGCGCCGGGGACCAGGTGCCCGCCGACGGTGTCGTGACCGCGTCGTCACGCCTCCAACTCGACGAGTCGATGCTGACGGGCGAGTCGGACGCGGTGGACAAGGCACCCGGTGACCGCGTGCTCTCGGGGTCGATCGTCGTGGGCGGCGAGGGGGCGGCGACCATCGCAGCGGTCGGGGCCGACTCGTTCGCGAACCGGCTCGCGAGCGAGGCGAAGAGGTTCTCCCTCGTGACCAGCGAGCTGCGCTCCTCCATCGACCGCGTGCTGCGCTGGATCGCCTGGATCGTCGGCCCGATCGCCCTCCTGGTCCTGAACGCCCAGATGATCGCGCTCGGCGGGTGGGCACACGCGGTCGCCGACGGGCGCTGGCAGCAGGCCGCCGTCAACACGATCGCTGCGGTCGTCGCGATGATCCCGCTCGGCCTCGTGCTGATGACGAGCATCGCGTTCGCCGTCGGCGCCGTGAAGCTCGCCCGTCAGCAGGTGCTCGTGCAGGAGCTCCCCGCGGTCGAAGGACTCGCACGCGTCGACACGATCTGCCTCGACAAGACAGGGACGCTCACCGAGGGAGAGATCGTGTTCGACGGCGCGCATCCCCTCGCCGACGATCCGACGGCCGCGCCGCCCGCCGACTGGGAGGCCGTGCTCGCCTGGAACGGTACCGACCCGGATGCGAACGCGACGGCGCGCTGCCTCGCCGCCGCATACGCACGGCCTGTCGCCGCGCCGCCCAGCGGACGCATCCCGTTCTCCTCCGCCCGCAAATGGAGTGCGGTCGCCTTCCCGGCGGGCGGGGAGGCGGAAGGCACGTGGGTGCTCGGCGGACCGGAGATGGTGTTCCCGGCGGGCGGGGTCGGCGATGCGGGCGGCCGTCTGCGGGCGCGGGCGGTGCAGCTCGCCGCCACCGGACGCCGCACCCTCGTGCTCGCCCACTCCCCGGCCGTGCTCGCGCCGGACGATGTCGCCGCCGAGCGGCTGCCTGCCGCGCTCGAACCCGTCACCCTGCTGACGTTCCGCGAGAAGGTGCGCGACGACGCCGCGCAGACCCTCCGCTACTTCGCCGAGCAGGATGTCGCCGTGCGCGTCATCTCGGGCGACAACCCGCAGACGGTGGCCGCCATCGCCCGCGAGGTCGGCCTCGACGCACCCGACGGCTTCGACGCACGCGAGCTGCCGGCGGACGACGCCGAGCTCGCGAGCGTGCTGGAGGCGCACACCGTCTTCGGACGCGTCACCCCCACGCAGAAGAAGCGCATCGTGCTCGCGCTGAAGGCCTCCGGTCGCACCGTCGCGATGACCGGCGACGGAGTCAACGACGCGCTCGCGATCAAAGAGGCCGACATCGGCATCGCGATGGAGACCGGCTCCCCCGCGACCAAGGCCGTCGCCCGGCTGGTGCTGCTCGACGGCAAGTTCTCGCACCTCCCGTCGGTGGTGGCGGAGGGGCGGCAGGTCATCGCCAACATCGAGCGCGTCTCGATGCTGTTCCTGACCAAGACCGCGTACGCGACCGCGCTGGCGGTGCTGTTCGGGGCGACGCTGATGCAGTTCCCCTTCCTCCCGCGCCAGCTGTCCGTCATCGACGGCCTCACCATCGGACTTCCCGCGTTCTTCCTCGCGCTCATGCCGAACGCGAGGCGCTACCGCCCGGGCTTCCTGCGCCGCTCGCTCAGCTTCGCCGTTCCCGCCGGCCTCGTGATCGCGGCTGCCCTGTGGCTGTACGCGTGGGCGGCGACCGCATCGGGCATCCCGGAGCAGGAGCTCCGCACGGGCTCGACACTCATCCTGACGATCGTGGGCCTGTGGGTGCTGACGGTGCTCTCACGCCCCATCGACGGCTGGAAGATCCTCATCATCGGCGCGATGATGGTCGGCCTCGTGCTGGTCTACTCGGTGCCGATCGTCTACGACTTCGTGCAGTTCGCCGACCCGTCCTTCGTGACGGCGGCCCTCGTGCTGGTGGTGTCGGCGGCGACCATCGGCGCCATCGAGATCATCCGGTTCGCGCACCGTCGCTTCGTGCGAAGAACCGCGCCACTCGCCCGGTCCACAGCACAACGATGACGGCGCCCGTGATCGCCACGTCGATGCCGCGGAACCACACGTCGTCGCCCGCGGTGACCAGCACGTAGACGCCGAGCGCCGCGGAGACGCCCATCAGCGCGGTGAGCAGGACGCGCGCATCCCGACGCGCCCGCCCGAGACCGGAGGCCAACGACACGACGAGCAGCCCGAGAAGCATCGTCAGTGCACCGATCAACGTCACGACGAAACGGTCCGTGCCGTCGAGATCGGGCAGATAGCGCACGAAGACGAGCGCGATCCCGACCAGGATCTGCCCGATCCCGACTACGTACGACAGGACGATCGCGACCACCAGCTCCGCCGGGGGCCTCGCCGCTCGCGCACGCGTCATGCTCGGATCATACGGGGTACGAAAAAGGCCCGCTGGGTGCGGGCCTGGACTGCTGCGGTGGGGCGATGCGTGTCAGCGCTTCGCGATCGCCGCGGTCCAGACCGCCTGCAGAGCTTCGACCTCGTCGGGTTCCAGCTGATCCTTGTAGGCCTCCCCCAATCCCGCCCAGCGCACGGCGGACTGTGCCGCCTGACGTGCACCGACGTAGCCGACCGACCGGGCGGATTCGAGGAAGGCGCTGTCGATCTCTGCGACGAGGTCGTGCTCGGCGTCGAGGCGCGAGACCTTGACGCGCGCGGCCTTCTCCAGGGTGGCGCGGCCTCCGCGCTGGGCGGCGAGCTGCAGTTCGACGAGGCGGGCGATCTCGTCCGCGCTCAGCTTGCCGACACGACGAACGAACGTCTTCATGGCAACCTCCGTGATTCTCGAAACGAATCTGACATCTTACCGCGTCATGCTCCGAGAATGCCGGGAGGCGCGCCGGGGGTCCGACGCGCCTCCGTCTCCTCCGCCGCTGCCCGCGCTGCGGCGGCGGATTCAGGCGCCCAGCCGCACGGTGATCGTGTCCCGGCTCGGCTCGTGGTTCGCGTCGCCGCCGTAGACGACGTCCAGCTGTACGTCGCCCGACCAGGTCATCGGAACCGCGAGCTCGAACCGATACGCACCGCCGTCGAGCGTCGCCGTCCCCACCGTGTCGGCACCGCGAACGAGCGTCACCGTCCCCGTCGGGGTGGTTCCGTACTGCGCCTCGATCCGGCCGGTGATGACGGCCGTGCGCTGATCGATGACCTTCATCGAGAGGTTCAGGTACGCGCTGTCGTTGTACCCGGCCGTCGTCTGTACCGGACCGAACCCGCCGGCGAGCAGCATCCCGCACACGACTGCCGCCGTGATCAACAGGCCGACGGCCGACCGTCCCAGCGCCGCGAGTCGGGTGAGCGTCGTCGCGATCATCAGCGCACCTCCACATTCGTGCCCACCACGGCGGTCGGGGCCTTGGCGACCACATAGTCGGTCGTCGCCGTTCCCGTGTCACGGCCGCCCGGAGCGACGAACGACACCTCCGCCGGATAGGTCCCCGCCGGATGCTCCGCCGGCCCGAAGTCGAAGACCGCCGTTCCGGACGCGTCCGTCCCGGCCTCGTGCTGCTCCCCGTTCAGTTCGAGCTGGACGGTCACCGGCACGCCCAGCCCCGGCACGCTCGCCGCGATGCGCCCCTCCTGCCCGTACACGATCGACGGTGCGTCGACGGTCATCGGCCACTCGGTGACGTTCGGGATGATCGGGGAGAAGAGGTAGGCCTTACCGGGCTTGTTCCCTACGGCTCCGCTGCTCGCGATGATCGCTCGGCCGCCTTCGACCCGGAGGGCACCCGCCAGGATGTTGCCACCGAACTCGTCGTCCGGCTCTACGTCGGACCCTTCCAGGACCTGTACTGCTTCAGGCTGCTGTCGCATCAGGTCACCCGGTGACGAGGAGGTCGCGAGGGTCGAGATGTCGTAGACCTGGATCTGCCCGCGGGAGCCGTCGTTTCGGGTCAGCCCCGAGAGAAGGAGCGCGTTCCCTTCGGCGACCATGTTGAGACCGGCTTTCCTCGTGTGGGGAGGGGGAACGATCTTGGACCCGATCGGCTGCAGGTCGGCAAGCGAGAATCGGTAGACCGCGCCCTGCGTCGAGGTCCCGCTGTCGATCGAGGGATTGTTGGCTCCGCCGTTCGGGTCCGCAGTGTCGTCCGCGGTGTAGCTGATCTCACCCGGCGAAGAGACGAAGAGGTCCGTCTCGGTCGCGGCGATCTGATAGCCGAAGCCGCCCGACGAGCCACCCGTGGCACCGCTGTAGAACGTCTTGCGCTCGTTCTCCGGTACGTCCCAGAGCGGGTGATCGATGAAGGCCTTCGGTGCGGAGAGGTCGTGACGATCCCACACGTAGACGCCGCCGGTCTCCACGCGCTGCCCGGCCGGGTTCTTCTTGCGCGTGCCATGAGCGCCGGCGATGAGGTAGTCGTCGGTCAGCAGCACCTCGTCGCCGAGCAGCGCGTCGGTGTAGAGACCCGTGACTCCCGCGCGCTGAACGGTTCCCGCGGCGAGGTCGACGAGGAAGACGGCACCAGAGCCGCCGTCGGCTCCGAAGGCGCCGATCGCGAGCTCATCACCCCGGAGGAAGAGCGCCTCACCGAAACCACGCGCGTTGATGCCGCCGGGTGGCACGAACGTGCGTGCCAGGTGCCACCTCCAGTAACCTCCGGATTCGTCCAGAAGGTACTCGAACGCCTGCGAGTTCCCGTACGCGCCGATATACATCCGGCCGCCCGCCTCGTCGAGCGCGATCGCGCTGCCGAAAGAGAGTGCGCCGTCCGGAGCACGGACTTCTGCGGCCTTGAGGATCGCCCCCGTTTCGTCCACGCGCATCACGTCGACGGTCCTGGCGTGAGTGACAGCGATCAGATCGCCGGAGATCGCGACCTGCGTCGCGTTCTCGTCTCCCCAGCGATACATCGCCACTTCTTGATAGATGTCTCCTGCCGTCGCTGACGCGGCCGGAATAAGGGCGAGCACCATTGCGATGAGCAGTGCAGGGAGGGAGCTGAGAGCCGTGGGGCGTCGCATCACTTCACCTTCTTGGGGGTTGTCTGGGCATTCGACGACCACGAGCTGCGGCCGTCGCCGAGCAGGTTGATGGTGTTCATGTTGGTCCGGCCCCAAGCCCAGACGCCGCCATTCACATCCACCGCGACGCCGCCGAAGTATTCGGCGGCCACAGCCGCGATCTTCACGCTGAAATCGACCTTGGTCGGCGAGAGCGTGTCCTGCGCCGAGGTCCCATTGCTGGTCGTTCCGATGCCGGTGTTGCCGAAGCGGTTGCCGCCCCACGCCCACACGGCGCCGTTGGCGTCGAGCGCGTAGAAGTGCGACTCGCCCGCCGAGATGTTGGTGAAGGGGGCCTGCCCGGCCGCGCGTCCGACCCGGAGCGGTTTGCAGACCGCCGAGAGCGCGGTGCTCTGCTCGGACTGGTTCGACCACTTGCAGAGTTGCGCGGTGGTCGGATTCAACCCGAGCGTGGTGTTCGACTGGGTCCCGCTCTTCGAGCCCCAGGACCAGACGTAGCCGTCGCGATCCAGCGCATAGGCGGTGCGGCCCCCCATAGCCACCTTGACGATGTTGGAGAGGTAGGGCGATCGCGTCGGCGTGACGACCTCGGAGGTCGAGTAGGTGTCCGAGAGGGCGAGCCCTGCCATGTGGTTGCTGCCCCAGGCGTACACGGATCCGTCGCGAGCGACGGCCATGTTCTTGTCCCATCCGACGGACACGTCCACGAAGTCGATGCCGGTCGTGATCTGCTTGGGCGCATTCCGGTTGACGCTGGCCGAATCGCCCAGCACATGGAACCTCGTCTGTGCCCCGCCGTTCCACGCGCCCCAGCTCCAGAGGTTGCCGTTGGTGTCGATGGCGTAGCTCGTGCTGGTCTGGTTCTGCCCGGTGCCGAGGTTGATGTACCCGCCGGCCGCGACCTTGCGGTACTTCGTCGCGGTCGAGACGATCTTCACCGGGGTCGGCTGGTCGGTGTAGGAGCCGAGCGCACCCGTCTGCCCGTAGCCCCACCCCCAGATGTCGCCGTTCTGGTCGATGGCGAGGTTGTGCTTCGGGCCGAGGGCGATCTCCGTGAACGTGGTCCCCGCGGGTACGCGGACCTGCTGCAGCGAGTCCGAGTACGTGCCGACTCCGGAGGCCTGGCCGCCGGCCCAACCGTAGAGCGTTCCGCCGGCGCGCGCCAGCGAGTGGACGTTCGAGAAGTTCTGGGTCGGCACACCGTTGCCGGAGCCGGGAGGGGTCGTCGGCGTCTGCGTCGGCGTGGAGGTCGGTGTCTGGGTCGGAGTGGAGGTCGGCGACGATGTCGACGCCCCCATCGTGACCAGGTAGTTGAACTGGCCGCGATCCGTGAAATCGGCGCCTGTCGCCCCGACGGTGATCAGCGCGGCGACGACCGCGACTCCGCCGAGGCCGAGAAGTGCCGGCTTCAGGCGCCGCCGCCGGACGGGAGAAGGCTTGCTCATCGGGCGGACTCCTTGCGCAGGGCTCGTCGCCCGGATCTCAGTGGCTCGGGTGCGGTGTCGGGGCCCGCTTCATCGGCGAGGGTTCGGCTGTCTGCCGCGTTGTCGGCCACCGGATCGGACTGGCCGACCGGACCGGACTCGTCGGGGCGTCGCGCGAACTTCGCGGGGTCGAGCACGAGCAGCGCGCCGATCAGGCACACGAGGACGATGCCGACGAGGATCCCCTGGCGCTGCAGGAAGTCGGCGACGTAGCCCAAGTAAGGAACGGTGAACACCACGACGGCGGCGTTCTTCACGACGTACGGCTCGGGATCGGTCACGGCATTGGCATCGCCCTGCAGTGTGAGGGCTATGCGACCACCCGACTTCTCCAGGGACACGATGCGGTGGGTGACGAGTCCCTCGTCGTTTGGACGGTCGACCATCACGACGTCCCCGACCTTGAGGTCGACCGCAGCCCGGTCTAGCGAGAAAGTCATCGCGCCCACGGGGATGGTCGGCTCCATCGAGCCCGAGATCACGATCGCCGGTTTGGCACCGAGGAACAGGCCGATCGCGACGATCACCACGCACGCGGCGCCGACGACCGCGCCGACCGTGAGGAGAATGTTTCGGGCGACCGCATAGATCCGCCAGCCGAGGCTCATCCTCGCCGGGCTTCCGAACGCCGCCGGGAGAACGCGAGCACGAGCACGCCGCCAGCGAGCAGCACGACTGCCACACCGATTGCGGCGGTCGCGATGGTTCCGCCGGTGCGGGCGAGGTCGCCGTCCCCCGGTTCGCTCGCCCCCTCGGCGACCGCAGTGAACACGACGGTGAGGTCGCCGCTGTGACGGGCGTACTCGTTGCCCGCGTCGTGTGACTGGGCGAAGTCGAGTGTGACACGGGCGCTGTCGCCCGAGTCGACCGAACCGAGATCGATCGACCCCTCGCCCACCACGGTGTCGCCGTGCGACACCGTGACCGGGTGCGGTCCCTCCCAGATGCGGCCGCTCCGGTCCGTGACGGCGACGCTCACGCGCACGGGCGACCCGCTCACGTTTCGGGTCGAGTAGGTCTGCGACCAGGTCTCGCCCGGCGCGGGCGACTGGATGGTGACCGTCGTGCTCTCGACCGAAAGCAGGGGGTCGGTGGCGTGCGCCGCCGACGGAAGCGCGAGGGCAGCAGCGCCGACCCCGAGCCCGAGCAGTACACGAGAGATGAAGCGCATCGCGACGTTCCTGTTCATTCGAAGGCCGATCGGGCGGCGGGATTGGTGCTCGTTCCGGTGAAGGCGACCTGCACGGCGGTGCGCAGGCCGGCCAGATCGTCGGCAGCGTCCGCGGGAAGAGTCACATCGATCTCGAACAGTCGGACGCCTCCGGAGTCGACGCTGTCGGGCAGGCGGCGGGTGAGCTCGGCCACCGTGGCGGCGCCGGCTTGGTCGATCACGACCGCACCGCCCTCGCGCACGGTGAACCGCAAGGCCTGGAAGAGGCGCAGGGAGTCTCCGTCATCGGCGGCTTCTGAGGCGGGCCGAGTGATCGCCATCGTGACGTCGGTGGCGAGCCGGGGGCTCGCGTTGCGGACCGCCATCCGGAAGGTGTGCGAAACGCCGGGCTCGAGGAGCCGGTCGCCGCCCAGGTCGAGAGTGAACGAGGCGTTCTCGGCTTCGCTCGGCCAGACCGGGAGCTCGGTGTCGGCTTCGGCCGCCGAAGTCTGGAGGGCGACGTAGTTGCTACGCCCGTCGAGGTGGGTCAGCACGGACGAGGAGTCGGTGAGCGCGGCGGTGGTGCACAGAGCGCCGATGCCGAGCAGGGCGCCCACGCTGAGGAGAGCACGTTTACGGCCGCGGAGCGCAACGACGCGCGCGGACGGGGAGGGGGAGGTCACTCGCTGTTCCATTCGACGTGTGCGGTCTGGAGGGGAGCGGCGGGCCGGAGCGAGTCCGGCCCGCCGTCGGAGTCGCGGCGCTTAGTCGATCGACTGGGCGTGGATCTTGGCCTGGATGGCCGCAGTCTTGCCCGCCAGCGCGTTGTTGGCCGCCTCGGTCCCCTGGTCGGGAACCGTCACGCCGATGGTGAGCACTCCACCCTGACCGGCCGGCACGGTGCTGCCCATGATCGCGGACGACACCGCGCTGTAGCTGACATTGCTGAGGCCCGGGAGGACCGCGCCGTTCAGCGAGACCGTGAAACGGAGCTTGTCGCGCAGCGTGGTGTCCGCGCCGCCGGTCGCACGGTCCACCAGCGTCACATCGAGCTTTGCGCCCGAGCGCTCGCTGTCGTTCTTGAACGGGATGTTGACACTCTTGATGGGGTCGCCCGGGATGAGACGATCCGACCCGACGATGGCGATCGACACGCCGTCCGGGTCGTTGGCCTCCTGCCAGTAGTCGTTCGTATTGGCCGCGGCGAACGTCTCGGCCTTCGGGGTGAAGTCCGCGTTGGTGTCGACCACGAGGATGTTGAAGCTGCCTTCCGTGGAGAACCCGCCGTTGCCCGCTCCGGCACCGCCGAGGTTGAGGAAGGCATTGTCGGTGTAGAACGCAGCCGTGGTGAGGGCCGCGACGCCCAGGAGGGCACCGCCCGCGATGATCGCCCGGCGGCGACCGTTGTGCTTGGTCTTCTGCACAATGTTCCTTTCGTGAGTTCGGTGCGTCCCGGGGTGGGAGCACCCGTACCGCTGCTTGTCGCGGACGTGTGTGGGTGGCTCGCTAGGGCGAGACAACGGATCGGCCGTGAAGCTTGATCTGCAGGCTCACGGGTTTGCCGACGACCGCCGCGTTGAGCGCGGCGCCCCGGTCGGAGAGGTAGAAGACGAACTCGAGACGACCCCCGACCACGGGGACCCCCATGACCGCGGGACCGGGCGCAAGTGGCGGACGGCCGGCGTCTGCACCCCGGATCGGCACGACATCGCCGATCGATCGGACGGAGGCCTCGAGGCGTCGATCGGACGCGTTGTCGGATGCGGGGAAGGCGGAGTACACCGAGTACTTGAGCGCCGAGGCCGCCGTCGCATCCGATCCGGGTGCGGCATCGACGCGCACCTGCAGCGTGGATGCGATACCGGGACTACGGTTGGCGACATGGATCTCTATGCGGCACGCGCTTGATCCCGAGGCATCGGACTGCGGACGCAGAGGAAGGGGGCACGCTCCGGCGGGAAGGGTGAGTTCCTGCCCTCTGTCGTCGTCCGCCTGGATCCACGACGTCACGCCGAGCTCCGTGCCGACGCTCCAGTCGCCTGTCTGCCGCCACCGGAACACGAGATCGTAGACGCCCGTCCCGATCGGCTTGCCTCCGCCGGCTCCCAGATTCAGGTACGCGTTGTCCGTGTACGCCGCGACCGTGCCCGTGACGGCGGGAACGACGATCGCGGCGGTCGCGGCCACGGCCAGGGCGCCGCAGACGGAGAGCGCACCGAGCATACGACGGCGGGTCGCGCGGCGCCGCAGGTCACGACGTGTGCGGCTGAGGGACTCCATGCGGGCTCCGGGGCGATCGATGCGGTTCGGGATGACCCCGGCTGTACTGCATGTGACATGCGGAATCGTCGAGGACATGACCAACCAAGCACCGGCCGAACGGCAATGCAGGAGAACTCACGCCATTACAGCGGCCCAACTGCGGCATCTCCGGAATGCCTATATATGGGCTGCGTAGTCAAATGAGGCTTAAAAGCACTATCTCGCGTCGAGGTGGGCAACCAGGAAGGGAAGCGCTCGACGCAGTGCCGCGTCATCCCCACCGGACGCGAGCACCTCGCCGAGATAGTCCCCGTGGTTCCCGGGGACGACGAGCAGCCGCGCGTCGGCCAGCCGGGACGCGAGCTCCACCCCCTCCTGCACCCGCACCACGTCGCGATCGGCCACGACCACCAGGGTCGTCGCGGTGACGGCGTCGAGCAGCTCGTCCGGGAAATCCTGGAACCCGAGCATGAGGTCGCGATCGAGGTGGAACATCCTCCGTGCGTGATCCGGATCTCCGCTCACAGCCAGGTCCGCCCGACGATACGGAGCGGGGAGGTCGTCGAACGTTCCGGCGGCCAGCCCCTCCCAGAAGCCCTCCACCATCCCGGAGCGGCGGAACGGCGCCGACGCCACGATCAGCCGCCGCACGGCTGCTGGATGCCGCCCGGCGAGCTGCAGCGCGACCTGGCCGCCGTTGCTGAACCCGAGCACGTCCACCGGTCCGCAGTGCAGCGTCGCGAGCAACGCGGCCACGTCGTCGGCCGAGCGCTCGAACGAGGCAGGGCCGTCGCCGGTCGCCGTGCGGCCGTGGCCCTGCAGCTCGACGGCGAGCACCGAGCGGGTCGGCGCCAGTCGCGGCAGCAGCAGCCCCCAGTTCGACGCGATCGTCGAGCCCCCGCCGTGGAGAAGGAGCAGTGGCGGGTTCGGCGAGTCCGGGTCGCCGTGCCATTCGTGATGCAGCGCGTTCGGGATCACGCGGGAAGGCTACACCCCTGGCGCGGAACGCAACCCCCTGCCGCTGTCGTCGCCGCCGCCTAGAGTGGGGAGCGTATGACAGAGCATCCGCCCGCCTCCCTCTCCGCCCAGCCCGAGCCCGTCGTCGTCACCGGCGGCTCCGACCCGTCCCTCACCCGCTTCGAGCGCGGGGATGTCGTGCGCCGCAAGGGCCTCTTCACGCTCGTCTCCGGGCCGTTCACACCGCGCGAGTCGATGATCGAGGACCTGCTGGCGGTGCACGACGCCCTCGAGGCCGCCGGTTTCGACTTCCTGCTGGTGCGCGGAGACGACGGTCGTCTCATCGTCGCCGTCGACCGGCGCCGGCGCAAGGAGCTGGAGGCCGTGCTCGCCGACGCCTTCGCGAGAGAGCCGTTCTACGCGCGCCCGATCGACGCCGAGGGCCGCCCGGGGGATGAGGCGTTGCTCATCGCGGACGGGCGCCTCTCCCGGCGCAAGGCCGACATCCTGCGCCTCTACCGCCCGCGCCTCGAACCGGTCGGCCGGCTGCGCTACGGCTCCGACACCGCCTTCCAGCTGGAGCTCTGGCGCTTCGGCGACGACGAGATCGAGGCCCCCTGCCCCAACGCCCTCATGCGCACGCGCCTGCCCCGCAGCGAGGCCGTGGAGGCCGAAGTGGAGCTCTACGGCCGCCGCTGGCGCTCCCTGCAGCACATGTTCGACCCGCTCGCGAGCGACGTGGCGTTCGACATCGACATCGTCTTCTCGTGGGTGGACGGATCGAGCGCCGAGTACCAACGCCAGCGTGCCGCGCAGATGGCCGCCTACGTCGTCGGCGAGGGCGACGACAACGAGGCACGGTACCGGCAGATCGACGAGCTGAAGTACGCGCTGCGGAGCGTCCACATGTTCGCACCCTGGGTGCGCAACATCTACATCGCCACCGACTCGCCCGTGCCCGCATGGCTCGACGCGGAGCATCCGCGCATCCACATCATGCGGAGCGAGGACTTCTTCGCCGACACCTCCACCCTCCCCACGCACAACTCGCACGCGGTGGAGGCCCAGCTGCACCACATCCCGGGCATCTCGCAGCACTTCCTGTACTCGAACGACGACATGTTCTTCGGCCGGCCGATCTCCCCCGACGTGTTCTTCTCGCCCGGTGGCATCACGAAGTTCGTCGAGGCGGGCACCCGCATCGGGCTCGGCGAGTCGGACCCGGCGCGGAGCGGCTTCGAGAACGCCGCCCGGGTGAACCGCCGCCTGCTCTGGGAGCGCTTCGGCGCCGTCACGACGCGGCACCTGGAACACTGCGCGGCTCCGCTGCGGGTCGACGTGCTGCAGGAGATGGAGCGGGAGTTCGCCGAGGAGTTCCGGCGCACCGCGGCCAGCCCGTTCCGCTCGGCGACCGACATCTCGGTCACGAACTCTCTGTATCACTACTACGCGCTGATGTCGGGCCGCGCGGTCACGCAGACGCAGGCGCGCGTGCTCTACATCGAGACGACGCTGCGGCAGGCGCCCGAGATGATGAAACGGCTGCTGAAACGCCGCGACCAGGACATGTTCTGCCTGAACGACGGGTCGAAGCCCGAGATCCCGGCGGAGGTGCGCACCCGCGTCGTGACCGACTTCCTCGAGCGCTACTTCCCGTTCGCGGCGCCATGGGAGGTCAGGGCGCCGCAGGAGGTCAGGGCTCCGCAGGAGGTCACGGGGCCGCAGGAGATCACGGCGCCGCAGGCGATCACACCGGGAGCGTGACCGGCTCGGTCGGCGCGTCCAGGCGCGGGCGCGCCGGCGGGATGCGGATGCCGTCAGCGGCGAGTCGGCGTGCCGACTCCTCCGCGTCGATGTAGTCGAGAGTCGGGTACTGGCCGAGCGGGACCACGGAATGCAGCACGGTCGTCGGGTACACGTGCACGAGGTTGAATGCGAGCGCACCGTCGCGACCTTTGGTGCCGCCGACCGGGACGTTGAGGTCCTGCGTGTAGCAGCTCGCCGACGCGACGGAGACGGGGATGCCCGCGAACGTCGCCGTGGACGAATAGTGGAGGTGCCCGGCGAGGATGCTGCGGACGTCGCTGCCCTCGAGCACCTCCGCCAGCTGCGCCTGGTCCCGCAGCTCCACGGAGACGGCGAGGTCGAGGACGCTCGGCACGGGCGGGTGATGCATGGCGAGGATGGTGCCTTCGGGGGCGGTGGTCGCCAGCTCGGCGGCCAGCCAATCGAGCTGCGACTCGCTCACGTCTCCGTAGTGGTGACCGGGGACGCTCGAGTCGAGCACGATGATCCGCAGGCCGCCGATCCAGTGCACCTCGTCGACCGGCTCGCCGGTGGGCGCATCGCCGCGCAGCCCCGACCGGAAGGCTCCGCGGTCGTCGTGATTGCCCATCACCCAGACGATCCGGGAGCCGAGCCGTTCGGCCACGGGCTCGACGAGCTCCCGCAGCCGCGCGTAGGCGCCGGGCTGGCCGCGGTCGGCGAGATCGCCCGTGAACACGATCGCCTCTGGGCGGCCTCCTGACGCCTCCACCTCGGCCAGCAGGGCGCGCAGGTGGGCGTCGCTGTCGACCGAGCCATAGAGGCGCTCCCCACCTGCGAGCAGGTGGGTGTCGCTGATGTGCAGCAGGAAGTGGTCGGGCCGCGGGTACTCCGCGATTCGCGTCTTCACGCGCACAGTCCACCACCCCAGCCTGAACGAGCCGTGAACGCGCGCGGCGTGGCGATTCCCTGACCCCCGAAAGGGGCAGTGGAACGCGATCTTCTTCATTTCATGCTCTGTCCAGCTGTTCGCGCCTCGGGCTAGCATGCAGCCATGAGCACCACCACGCACGATGAGTACATCGCCGTGCCCTCCCTGCGCCAGGGTCAGCTCATCTCGCTGATCCGCTGGACGAAGGACGCGGACGAGTGGACGTACACCACCCTCCTCGCCGAGTATCTCCACCGGGACGACACCAGCTGGCACGTCGTCCTCGACGGGGAGCCGACCCGGATCAGCCGGGAAGAGTGGGCGATCTTCAACTGATCGCGCCCCTCGGGCCGACCTCCTGCGGCGGGGCGCGTCTTGCCAAGGCAGCCCTCGCAGGCGTTGGATGCTGAGAGAACGGCAACCGACGAAGGGGGCAGCATGTCCGCCAGTGAGCTCGAGATGTCCAGCGTCCGCTTCCCGTACCGGGAGCGCGTCTTCCACGTCGAGAAGAAGGCGCCGGGGGTGTGGGTGGTGCTGGACGAGTCTCACGCCGAACTCGGGACGCTGGTGCGGGTCGCACCGGAGGGCGAGGAGCACGAGCCGGTCTTCGGCACGGTCCCGCCCGGGCAGACGGAGACGCTGCGCGAGGGGTCGGACTGGAAGACGCTCGTGTCGTCGATCATCAACGAGGCGATCGACGCGGACGCCGAGCCGTCGGGCACCGGCAACCTCGGGGGCTCCTGATCGCTCCACGCGCACTCCCGCCGATCACGGTCAGCCCGCGGGCAGGTGCGGCGAGTACGATACCCGGGATGAACGCGGCGCTGCGCAGGACACTCGGCTGGATCGCCGCGGTGCTCCTCAACGTCGGCGCGCTGCTCTTCGTCGTCGGGCTCATCGTGCCGCGGGCGGGCGGCACGATCTCGGTCCTGACCGTCGGTGTCGGCCTGCTGATCGGCGGACTCATCGTCGGGACCGGCTGGTTCCTGTCGTCCCGCGAACGGTCGTAGGCGCGCGCCGAGACGGCTGATTCTGCGCCGCCTCGGCGCGATTCGTGCGATTTTCGGCCGCCTCGGCGGCCGGAGTGGTGCGCGGATCAGTCCGGAGGCTCGGTGTTCTGCACGAGATCGGGGTTGGACGGCTGCTGCGCCGGGTCGAAGTCGGCGGGCGGAGGCTCGGCCGCGTCCCCTCCCGTGGTGTCTGCGGTCGTGACGTCTTGCGCACCCTCGGGAGACACACCGGTCTCGCCGGGCTCACTGACGTCGTCCGACGTACCGTCCTCGCCGGGCGCGGTCTCCGGCGGTTCGGCCGCCTGGGCATCGGCGGCATCGGCGGCATCGGCGGTGGAGCGGGCCTCGAAGCGCTCGGGGCGCTCCTCCGCGGGCACCCCCTCGGCGTCGGCGTTCTGCAGTCCGCTGGTGTCGCTCATGGCGTGCCCTCCTCGCTGTACGGAGTGACCGCTTCGTCATCGGATGCATCGTCCACCCGGTCGCGGTCGAGGTCGCGAACGACCTCCTGAATCACGTTCTGGTCGGCGGTCGGCTCCGCGGAGCCGCCGTCGTCGCCCTCGAGATCGCCGGCCAGTCCGTTGGTGGGGTCATGGCCGACGATCGGTTCCTGCTCCGTCGGATCGCTCATGACGCCCACGAAACGCCGAACCCCCTCGCTCTCGCAAGGGGGTTCACCGAGTCGGAGGAGCGGCGTAGGTTTGCGCCGTGTCTGATGAACATCGCGACTGATCGCCGAGAGCCTCGCCGGGCCGAGAGCCTCGGTGGCGGGTCGGGATTCCGGTTGCTCATCGCCGATGCCGAGCCGGCGCTGGTGAAGTCTTCCTGAGCATCGTCATCGATGGCGAGGATAAGGTGACCGCGTGATGTTCGACGGTAGTAGGAAGAAGCAGGCGGCAGCGGCGCGCGCGTCGCTCGCGCGTGACGCCCAGGCGGCCGGGTGGGTCTGGCAGGGCCCGACCCCGCCGCCACCGCAGGAGATCTGCGAGGCGGCGCTGCGCGGCACACGTCGCGCAGGCCTGCCCTGGACGAACGGCATCCAGCCCGTCTGGACGGTCGGGCTCGCCGACGGCGTCAGCGGAACCGTCGGCGACCGGACCTTCGTCGCCGGCCGCCTGGCGGGGTATGCCCGTGGCACCACCAACGACGGGACGGTATTCGGTCACCTCACGGAGACGACGATCGTCTGGTCCCCGCTTCCCGCTGCACTGCCCGAGATCCGTCTCGTCGACCGCAGCGGCACCCAGGACGACGCCGGCATCCGGCTCCCGGCGGCGACCGCGCCCGGGGAGGCGGGGGCGCGATGGTCCGCCGAGGGGTTCCTGCCGGCCTTCGCTTCCGACGTGCTGACAGCGGATTTCATGGCCGCACTGGAGGCGGCGGCGCCCTGCTCCGCGATCGTCATCCGCGCCGGCGTCATCCTCGCCTACGGGTTCGAGCCGTGGGATGCCGCCGCGATCCGCGACCGCGTGACCACACTCGACCGTCTCATCCGTGCCGTGCCCGCCCACTGCTGGAATCGTGCGGATGCGCTCGTCGCCGGTACCGGGGTCTTCCCCCACGACATCGCCGACGGCGACCGTCTGCGACTGGACCACCGCCTCGTCGGCCCCGACTGGCAGGGCGGGGGCTTGTCGAGGTTCCGGTGGGAGGACGTCGACACGCTCGACGGCCGGGTCGTTTTGAGCGGACGCGAGTCCGTCGAACTCGAGGTGTATCCGATCGATCGGGCGCCCGCCGGACTCGGGCGTGGCGCAGGGGTGCAGTTCGGCGGCTTCGGCGACCCGCTCGCCGAAGCCCGCACCCGTGGCATCCCCACGGTCGCCTCCACCCTGCAACCGCCCCCGGCGTAGGCTCAGCGCCTCACCGGGGGGGGATGCGCGAAGGGTCCGCTGCCTCCCGCGCTCCCGCGGACCGACGATCCCGGCCCGGCTCTAGGCGTTCGCCGCGGCGACCAGCTGGTCGAGCTGGTCGCTCGTGATGGCGTTGCCCGAGAGGGCGGCGGCGCGCACGAGGGGGATGGCCTCGGCCATGCGCCGCATCCCGGGGTCGGCGAGCAGGCCCGAGATGGCGGCGTCGCCCGACTGGGCGAGCGCGGCGCCGAGCAGCTGGGAGCCGACCGGGTGGTCGAGCCACTCGCCGAGCGTCGACTCGGCGGACAGCGGGACAGACGTGCCGTCGCCGGCGAGCGCGAGGGTGACGGTGCCGCGCAGGTCGCGGGAGGAGGCGCCGACCGACACCTCGTAGTCGCCGCCCTCGACGATCCAGCCGCCGAGGTCGATGTCGTAGTACGCCAGATCGTCGGCGGGGATCTCGATGACGACGGTCTCGGTCTCACCGGCGGCGACGGCGACGTTCGCGAAGCCCTTCAGCTCGCGGATGGGGCGGGTGACCGCCGAGCCCGGGAGCGCGACGTAGACCTGCACGACCTCCCGGCCGTCGCGGGCGCCGCTGTTGGAGATGTCGACCGTGACGCGGATGCCACCTTCGGCCGTGGCCTCCACGGCAGGGGCCCCGAAGTCGAAGGTCGTGTACGAGAGGCCATGCCCGAACGGGAAGCTCACGGCGACCTCGCGCGCGTCGACATCGCGGTAGCCGACGAACAGGCCCTCACCGTAGCGGACGTGCCCCTTCTCGCCCGGGAAGTTGAGCGACACGGCGGAGTCTTCGAGGCGCAGCAGCAGCGTCTCGGCCAGGCGGCCGGACGGGTTCACGACACCGAAGAGCACGTCGGCGATCGCGCCGCCGCCGGCCTGGCCGAGCAGCCAGCCCTCGACGATCGCGGGAACGCGGTCGG
This sequence comes from Leifsonia sp. LS1, assembly GCF_020521355.1. NCBI lineage: Bacteria > Bacillati > Actinomycetota > Actinomycetes > Micrococcales > Microbacteriaceae > Leifsonia > Leifsonia sp. LS1. The sequence continues at coordinate 276,926 of NZ_BPER01000001.1, read as the reverse complement.
CCCATCCCGAGACCCGCACCGCGCCACCGTTGGAGAGCACGACGGCGACGCGCGGGTTGGCGGCGAGCACCGCCTCCAGCAGTGCGGTCTGTGCGGTGGGAAGCTCGATGTGCTCGCGGTCGAAGCCCTCGGACTCGTCCTCGCCGGGGAGACCGAGGAAGAGCAGGACGTCGTCGGCCGAGGTCGCCGCGGCGACGGCCTCCGCCGTCAGGGAGGCGATGTCGCCCTCACTGCCGAGCGCGTAGCCGGCGGCGAAGGAGACCTCGGCGTCACCGGCGAGCGCGCGGATCTCGTCGAGCGCGTTGTCGAGGCGGGTCGGGACGATCTGCGACGAGCCGGCGCCCTGGTAGCGCGGAGTGCGGGCGAACTCGCCGATCACGGCGATGCGGCGCCCCGCTGAGGCCGCGAGCGGCAGCACACCGTCGTTCTTGAGGAGCACGATGCTGCGGCCGGCGACCTCTCGGGCGAGCGCGTGGTGCGCATCCACGTCGTAGGTCGCCTCGGGATCGAGGTTGTCCACCGACTTCTGCACGAGGTCGATGACGCGCTGCGCGCCGGTCTCGAGCACCGCCTCGTCGAGCGAGCCGTCGCGCACGGCGGCGACGAGCTGCGCGTCCGTCGAGCCGCCCGTCGAGGGCATCTCGAGGTCGAGGCCGGCGATGAGCGCCGAGACCCGGTCGTTGACCGCACCCCAGTCGGAGACGACGAGGCCGTCGAAGCCCCACTCGTCGCGCAGCACCGTCGTGAGCAGCCACGGGTCCTCGCTGGCGTAGACGCCGTTGATGCGGTTGTAGGAGCACATGACCGTCCAGGGCTGTGCATCCTGGACGACGCGCTGGAACCCGCGCAGGTAGATCTCGCGCAGCGGGCGCTCGTCGACGTCGGCGCTCACGCGCATCCGGTCGGTCTCCTGGTTGTTGGCGGCGAAGTGCTTGAGGGAGGCGCCGACGCCCTGCGACTGGAGGCCGCGCACCAGGGCCGCGCCGAGACGCCCGCTGATGATCGGGTCCTCGGAGAGGTACTCGAAGTTGCGGCCGCACAGCGGCGAGCGCTTGATGTTGATGCCCGGGCCGAGCAGCACGCTGACGCCTTCGGCCTTGGCCTCCTCGCCGAGGGCGCGGCCGACGCGTTCCAGCAGGTCGGCGTCCCACGAGGAGCCGAGTGCGACGGCGGGCGGGAAGCAGGTGGCGGGCACGCTGTCGCCGATGCCGAGGTGGTCGCCGCCCTGGCTCTGCTTGCGCACGCCGTGCGGGCCGTCGGTCAGGTAGATGGAGGGGATGCCGACGCGCTGCACCGCTTCGGTCTCCCAGAAGCTCGCGCCGGAGGTGATCGACGCCTTCTCCTCAGTGGTCAGTTCGGGTGCGCGGACGAGACGGTCGACCATGGTTCTCCTTCGATGTGGTCGGCGAGCGGTGACAATACCTTACATCACTCGGTTTTAAGGGCGGAAGGGTTCTCAGGGACTTCACGTCAGAGGCGCCGGGAGAGATCCCGCAGAGCCGTCATGTACTGCGCCGACGCGGGATACCCGGGATGCGTCGCCACCTTGACCAGGTAGCGGGCGGGCCCGAACTCGTCGGCGCCGCGGTCGATGTCGTTGTCGTCGTAGGAGTCGTCGGGGAAGCCGAGATAGTCCGTCCGGCGCCAGAGGTTGATCCACGCGATCTCGCCGTCCGGCTGGGTGAGCAGCTCGCGGAGCGTCGGCTCCGGGCCGTCCCCCGGCCGCTCGACCGGAGGGTCGGCCTGGTCGCGATTGACCTGCCGCAGCCACGGGTCGGCGCTCCACAGCGATGGCCCGGCGCTCCTGCGCACTCCCAGGACCTCGCCGCCGAACAGCTCGGGGAAGAAACGGCCGAAGAACGCCCGCAGCTGGGTGCCGTAGGTGAGGAGGCCGACGTTGCGCAGGCCGCCCGACGTGTCGGCCCCCAGCGTGAAGAGGCACGAGACCGCGAGCACTCCGCCGAGGCTGTGCGCGCTCAGGATGACCTTGCGCCGCTGCGGCGTGCCGAGCGCGGCGAGCTCGTCGTCGGCCCTCTCGAGCTCGGAGCGCGTGTCGCGACCGTCGACGATCCTGCCCGCCAGCAGATCCGTCTCGAGCCACGCGACGATGCGGCCGCGCAGCTCCGGGATGACGCGCTCGGCGTAGCACGGCGGGCCATAGGGATGGCCGGCCCGCGGCAGGAAGCACATCAGGTCCCACATCACCCCGATCGGCCGCTCCTTCGTGGCGATGGCGTTCTCGGCGATGGTGACGATGGCGGACACCGCGATCAGCCCGAGCGCGGGCAGCGCGAAGTCGAGCAGCGCGGTCGGGCGCCAGGTGTCCGGGAACGACACCGCCACCACGCAGCCGACGGCGAGGAGACCCGCGAGGGCACCGAGGATCGGCTCGCCGCGGTGGAACAGCCCGGCGAACCGGCGGGCGTGCAGCATCCGGGTGGTGAGCTTGCCGGAGGTCGTCGTCAGAGGCACGTGCCCGTCGCGGTAGCTGCGCAGCGGCGCGAGCAGCGGACGGCCGCCCTCGGTCCGCGGTGTCGTGAACTGGGGCGTGGTGCGCATCCGTGCCACCGCGACGACGGCCACGAGCAGGAGGAGAAGGACGGCGAGCACCGGGACCGTGCTGCCGAAGTTGCGGTACGCACCGGGGGTGATCAGGGCCGCGTCCCCCGGCGAGAGCGGGCAGATCGGGACCGCGCCGGGAGAGCTGAGCCAGCACTGCGCCCCGAGCACCACCAGCGTCGAGAGCAGCATCGCGCCTCCCAGCGAGAGCAGCAGGACGACGCCCGGGCCGGTGCCGCCCCAGCCTTCGTAGCGGAGCACCTCCCGTCGCCGGGCCCGGGACGGCTGGAAGGCGATGACCAGCGCGAGCAGCACGAGGGCGCCGAGGCTCACCGAGTAGGCGATGATCGAGGGCGGCTCCGGCGGACTCCCGTCCGGGGTGAGGAGCACCGCGAGCGCCACCGCGAGCCCGGCGACCACCACGAGCGCGATGCAGGCGACCGCCGGAAACCACTCGCGCACGCGCGCCGCGGACCTCGGCCACTCCGGGAGCCTCCGCCAGCCGAGGGCGGAGAGTGCGATCGCCAGCAGCACGCCCGTCACGATGGCGGGGGAGATCACCAGTCCGAGGAACGGGATGCGCGCGTAGTTCAGGTGCGGGTCGGGCACCGCGACCGCCACGAACACCACGACGTAGACGGCGACGGACACGAGGAGCGTCCATCCCGCCCACCTCTCCCGGAGCCGCAGCCTGCGGCGGACGAGATTGCGGCGCGCGGCGGTCGAGACGGTCCGCGACGGCCTGGTCACCGTGTCGGTGTCGGCCATGACACGGGCGATCGCGACCACGAGACCGACGATCGCCGCGAGGACGGCCGCCGACACCCACCATCGGGCGAGCGGAGCGGGCTCCCCGCCCCAGCACGCCGCCGGGATGCGACTGCTGCCGCGAGAGCACGCCGCGAACACGTCGTCCCAGCCGAGCAGGATGCTCACGAGGAAGAGGGAGCCGGCGAGGTGCAGCAGTTCGGAGGGGAGCCTGACCCTCGTCATCCCCCAGAACCCCTCCGTCGCCAGCGGCGTGCGGCCGTTCGGATCGGCCGCCGCCGCGCCGCCGCGCTCCTCCGCGTGGCGCATCTTGTCGACCGTGCCGAAGATCCCGGCCTCGTAGCGTGTGCGCGCCGTGTGCGAGACCACCAGCAGCACGACGACTCCCAGCACCGGCACGAGGGAGAGCATCGCCAGCCGGATTCCCCGGCGGTCGAAATCGGGCAGGGCGAAGAAGTCGTTCAGCCAGCCCGGCATCGACGGGCAGGAGGCGGTGCCGGCCAGGCACTGCGAGCCGATGAGGTCGAGCGCCACCGAGGCCAGGGCGCAGACGTAGAGCAGGGTCAGGCAGAGTGCGAAGACGCGGAGTGAGGCTGCGCCGCGCCCGGCCCGCCACTCTCCGGCCACGGTCTGCCGGGGGATGCGGCGCGTCCAGTACGCGGTGTTGCACAGCCCGAAGGGCAGGATGAGCAACCACGCGAGCTGGACGAAGAACTGCCCGACGACGACGAGCGCGCCGCCGCCGTACCGGGCCATGAGTCCCCAGGAGTACCCCTCGCGGCGGATACGGCTCGGCGGGTACGCCGGATCGGTCGGGTCGACAGGGTCGACGGTCGGCACGAAGAAGCCGCCGTTCTCATCCGCCTGATCCGGCCGCACCTCCCCCGGGGGCACGCCGAGCATCTCGGCGGGGGGCGTGTTCTTGATGCCGTGGATGCGCAGTTCGAGGATGTCCTGCTCGGGGGCGCCCCCGCGGCGCGCACCGAACAGCGTGCTGAACCAGCCCATGAGACCCCTCTCGCGCAGACCCTCGCGCGCGCAGGGTACCGCTCCGCGACGATGTGCGGCCAGCCTGGGATTCCGTGCCGAATCGGCGGCGCTCTACTCCTGGCGGCCCGCCGGGCGTAATGTCTGCATCATGAGCACCCCAGCAGACCCGGCCGACACGCCGCGCGAGGACCTCGAGGGCAGCTACACCGAGGTCGACGGCGAGGCCCCCCACGAGCGCACCGTCCACGGCCAGTACACCGAGACCGAGGACAATCCCGGGCCCGAGACCGATATCGAGGGCACCTACACGGACGTCGACGAAGCCGCCGACGCGCCGCAGGGCGAGTACACCGACACCGACGAGCCGTAGGCCGCCGACCCGCGGCCAGTGGGGCGCTTCGGAGAGACGTTCACCGGAAGAGGTGGACGTTGTCTTCGACCCAGGTGCGGAAGCTGCGGGACGGCGCGCCCATGAGGCGCTCGTACTCGTGCGAGATGGCCGGCGTCGCGCCGACGGCTTCCCGCCAGTCCTTCACGATCTGCCGCACCCACACCTCGGGCACGTACTGCGAGAGCAGCGCCGTCGACTCCGCCTCCGTCTGCTCGATCACGACGACCGGGCGACCGATGACCGCCCCGATCGTGTCGACCTGCTGCCGCAGCGTGAGTCGTTCGGGACCGGTCAGGACCGGCTTCTCGCCGATGAGGGCGTCGCCGGTGAGGGCGAGGACGGCGACATCGGCGATGTCCTGCTCGTGCACGGGCACCTGCACCGCCTCCGGATAGGGCAGGGGCACGGCGCTCTCCCGCTGAACGCTCCAGCTCCACCGCGCGGCGTTGCTCGCGAACCCGCCCGGCCGGAGGAACGTGTACGCCGCCCCCGACTCCTCGATCGCCCGCTCGACACGCAGGAATCGGGAGCCGTTGAAGTCCTCCGCGGCGCCGGGAAACGTCACGGACGAGGACGAGAGCAGCACAACATGCCGCACCCCGGCCGCGACGAACGCCGCGACCAGCGCATCCGGATGCTCGAGATCCGCGTAGAGGAAGACCCGGTCGACGCCCTCCAGCGCGGCGGCGAACGATGCGGGCTCGTTCAGGTCCGCCGCGAACACCCGGACGCTCTCCGGCAGGGACAGCTTCGCCGGCGTGCGGCTCGACGCGCGCACATCCACACCCCGCTCGATCAGCCCGGCGACGACCGCGCCTCCGATCGCTCCGCTCGCACCGACGACCAGTACCGCCATGACAACCTCCCACTCAACGAACAACGTTCGCGAACAGTATTCGTTACGAATGTCGTTCGTGTCAACTGATAGGCTTCCGCCATGTCCGATCACGCAGACACCCTCGGCGCCCGACGGGGACGATCAGCGAAGGCCCCCCTCACCTCCCGATCGATCGTCGAGGCAGCCCTGGGTCTGATCGAGGAGCGCGGCGCGGACGCGGTGGCCCTCCGGCACGTCGCGGAGCGGGTGGAGACCGGAGCAGCATCCCTCTACGCGTACTTCACCGGCCGCGACGCGCTGCTCGAACACGTGCTCGATGCCGCGTACGCGCAGGTCGAACTGGTCGAAGCAGACGGCCGGGAGCGCGGGTGGCGCGAGGCGCTCGCCGACACGATCGCGAACACGATCACGACCCTGGAGCGCTACGCCGGGCTCGGTTCCGTCGCACTCGGCACGATCCCCGTGCTTCCCGGTGCGCTCAGGCTCGCCGAACACGAGCTCTCCCTCATGGAACACGGTGGCGTTCCGGGTGAGCGCGCCGCGCTCGGCGTCGACCTCATCGCGCAGTTCGCCGCCTCGTCCGCGATCGAGCGCACCGTACGCGCGAGCGGCGACCGCGGTGCCGGCGAGCGTCAGCAGGTTCTCTCGGCCTACGAGAACGCCGATCCCGAGCGCTTTCCGCGCGTGCGCCGACAGGCCGCGCTCCTCACCGGTCCCGACGAGCGGACGCGGCGCGATTTCGCCATCCGCGCGCTCATCGCGGGAATCGAACGCACCGCTCCCTGACCGGCCTAGCGGGTCGCCTTCTTGAGCTTCTTGCGCGTCTTCTTCACGTTCGGGTCGTTCCAGAACGAGCTGACCGCCCCGACGATCTGCTCGTAGCGCTCGCGGCCGGCCCGCGAGCCGAGCACGTAAGCCGTGGCGATCGCGATCAGAACGAGAAAAGTCTTGAAGCGCATCCGGTCCTCCTGAGTCCGTCTGGGCCGACAGTAGACCGGAGGCCGCCGTCGCACCACCCCGCGCCGCGCGGTGCACGGAACCGGGTCAGGGCGTGCGTCGACGGAGCGCCCGCGTCACCGCGTACAGCGGACCCTGCAGGAAGAGCAGCAGCAGCCACCAGATGCCGATCTGCGGGAACACCACCGCCAGCACCAGAGCCGCCGCCATCAGGATGTCGACGAACCAGCCCCGCGACTCGTTCATGGCCGGGCGGGCGTCTTCACGAACGAGCTCGGGAGAGTGCCGGAGGATCTCAGCGATCGCCTGCATCGTGAGCGAGGCCACGAGCATGTTGCCGATGTACACCGCGTAGACGACGCCGTCGTGCTGGTCGCTGCCGGAGAGGAGGTTGGTGGTGAACGGCATGACCACGATGGCGGCCAGCCACAGGAAGTTCAGCCAGATGATCCCGGTGGTGTAGTCCGTGACCCATTCGAAGATGCGGTGGTGGTTGATCCAGAACCGGGCGATCACGACGAAGGAGATGGCGAAGGAGATCACGTCCCAGTAGTGGTCGTGGTACCACGGCCCGACTCCCTCTTTCGCGGCCTGGCCCGCCTCATCCACCAGCGGCAGGATGAGCAGGGTGATCGCGATCGCGACGGTCGCGTCCGAGAAGTTGACGAGCCGGTCCAGCCCGCGCTCGGTCCTCACCACTGTCATGCGCTCATTCTGGCGCGTCGCCGAGCAGTCCGAGCTCCAGGGCACGCCGCACGGCCGAGGTCCGGTCGGAGGCGCCGAGCTTCTCGTAGGCGCGGCTGAGATAGGTCTTGACCGTCGCCTCGCCGATGAACAGCTCCGCGCCGATCGCGGCGTTGGTGCGGCCGTCGGCGGCGAGCCGCAGCACCTTGACCTCCTGGGGAGACAGCGCGGGAGGGGGCGGCGCGCCGCCGCCGCGCAGCCTGCCGAGCAGGGCGGTGGCGGCCGAGGTCGCGAGCACGGTCTCCCCCGCCGCCGCCGCGCGCACGGAACGGGCCAGCTCGGCCGGGGCGATGTCCTTGAGCAGATAGCCGCTGGCCCCGGCCTCGATCGCGCGCAGGATGTCCTGGTCTGTCTCGTACGTCGTCAGCACGACGACACGGGTGGCGGGGTGCGCGGCCGCGATCGCCCGGGTGGCCGCGACGCCGTCGCCGCCGGGCATCCGCAGGTCCATGAGCACGAGGTCGGGCCTGAGGGTCGCGACGAGGGCGACGGCCTCCGGACCGCTGGCGGCCTGCCCTACCACGTCGATGTCGTCGTAGCCGGTCAGCATGCCGCGGATGCCCTCCCGCACGACGGGGTGATCGTCGGCCAGGACGATGCGGATCATGCGGGCTCCTCGGTGGATGCGGACGCCGACGCGGCGCCGATGGCCGGCGCGGGCAGCTCGACCGTGATTCCCGTGCCGGCGCCGGGGGACGACTCCACGCTGAAGGCGCCTCCCGCCTCGCGCACACGGGCGGCCATGCCGTCGAGTCCATACCCGTCGCGCGGGGAATGGCGGTCGAAGCCGCGGCCGTCGTCGGTCACGCGGAGGCGAAGGGCGTCGGGCAGGTAGGCGAGCTCGACATCGACCGTGCGGGCGGCAGCGTGCTTGCGGACGTTGGACAGCGACTCCTGCAGCACGCGCAGGGCGACGACGTCGACCGCGGGCGGGGCCGGCCGGGCGTCACCGTCGACCACGAAGCCCGCGCCGACCCCGGTCTCCTCCGCGAAGCGGGCGACAACGCGCTCGAGCGCTTCCGGCAGGGCGGAGCCGCTGAGCCGGCCCGGCGTCATCGCGGCGATGATGCGCCGTGACTCCTGGAGGTTCTCCTGCGCGGTCTCGGTCATCAGCTCCACGTGGCGGCGCGCGGCGGCGGGATCCGCATCGAGCTCCCCCTGCACGGCGTGCCCGAGCGTCACGATGCTGGTGAAGCCCTGCGCGAGGGTGTCGTGCATCTCGCGCGCGATCCGCTCCCGCTCGCTCGCGGCGCCCTGCTGCTCGGAGAGCTCGGCGATCTCCTTCTGCTGCTGGCGGAGGCGGTCGATCAGCCTCCCCCGCTCGGCGCTCTGCTTGCTCACGGCGGCGATGCGGTGGCCGAAGAAGATCGAGAAGGCGATGACGAGCAGGGTCATCGCGCCGGCGTCGACGATGGAGTCTCCGGGGAGGTCGCCGATCGCCCAGCGGACGACGACGCCTCCCGCGTTCACCACCGTGATCGCGATCGACGCCGGAACCATCGAGAGCAGCAGGAAGAACTGGGGCGACAGCACGAAGAGGGCGACGTTGGCCCAGTCGTTCATCGAGAGGGCGAAGAGGTAGCCGGCCGCGGCGAGCAGGCAGTAGCCGACGTCCCACGGGCCGTCGTCGCCGTCGCGGCGGAGCCGGACGACCAGCCAGAACAGCGGGAACAGGATGAGGACGATCGCGGCGGACGCGACCGACCTGGCGAACCCGGTGTACGGGTTCGCCAGGATGATCACGACGGTGGCGACGGTCGCGGCCGCCGAGTAGGCGATCCAGGCGCGGAGCTCGAAGAACTGCCCGTCACGTGGTTGCTGCTGCACGGTCAGACTGTAGCCGCTCGCTCCGCCTCGGCCGCGGAGGCCTCGGCGACCGACGTGCGGCCCGCCGGGTAGAGCACGCCGATCACGGCGACGACGAGCATCGCCCCGGCCATCCCCCAGAAGGCCCACTGCACCGCGCCCGCGTAGTCGGAGGCGACGGCGTGCATGATCTGATCGCGCACCGCGGTCGGCACCTTCGCGAGGGAGGCGCCGTCGCCGGAGGCCCCGCTGATGCGGTCCACCGCGCTCTGCGCGTCCGCCGCCGTTCCGCCGATCTTCTCGAAGGAGGCGGTGAGCAGGTCGGTGAGGCGCGAGGTGACGATCGTCGTGAAGACGGCCAGGCCCAGCGCGCCGCCGAAGTTCTTCATCGTCTGGGAGATCGCGGTGACCTCGCCGTAGCTCGCGCCGATCGCCCGGTTGACCGCATCCGTCGAGACGGCGGAGAACATCAGGCCGATTCCGGCGCCTGCGACGATGATCGGCCAGGTCTGCTGGTTGAAGAACGACGTCGCGTCGAAGTCGAGGTCGGTGGCCTTCAGCGCGAGCCAGCCGAACCCGATGGCTCCGACCAGGCCGCCGACGAGCACCACCCCGCGGGCGCCGTACTTGTCGAACCGCACCGAGCCGATGCGGCTCGCGACGACGAAACCGATGAAGAACTTGAGGAAGAGGAGGCCCGTCAGCCCGGCGGAGAGGCCCAGCGACACCTGCCCGTAGACGCTGAGGAAGAAGAACGTCGCGATGAAGGCGACCGACGAGAAGAGCGTGGCGAGGGTGGAGAGGGTGAAACCGCGGTCGCGGAACGCGGCCAGCTGCACCAGCGGCTGGGCTGTGCGGCGCTGGAGGAGCACGAACACCACCAGCAGGGCGGCGCCGGCGATCAGCGAACCGATGACGGCCGCGTTCGCCCAGCCCCAGGGGCTCGCCTGCTGCAAGCCGAAGACGATCAGCCCCATCCCGGCGGCGACGACGACCGCGCCGAGCCTGTCGATGCGTTCGTGCCGAGGGGCCGATGGACGCGCGGCGATCGCGACGATGACGAAGGCGGCGACCGCGATCGGCACATTGACCCAGAAGATCGCGCGCCACGTCCACTGCGTGAGGTAGCCGCCTGCGATCGGGCCGAGCGCGGTCATCGCCCCGGTGATCGCGAAGAAGATCGCCATGGCGCGACCGCGGCTCTCGCGCGCGAAACCCTCCACGACGATGCCGATCGCGGCCGGGAACATGATCGCGCCGCTGACGCCCTGCAGGGCGCGGGCGGCGACCAGCCACGACTCGGCGAAGTCGCCGGCCGGGGCCAGACCGCAGAGCAGCGACGTGACGCCGAAGCCGGCGATGCCGACAAGGGCCATCCGCTTGTGACCGACGACGTCGGCGACGCGGCCGCCGAGGAGGAAGAACGCGGCGGTGGTGAGCAGGTAGACATTGACCGCCCACTGCATCCCGTCGTGGCTGAGCCCGAGGTTCTGCTGGATGGTGGGCGCGGAGAGGGCGACGATCGTCTGATCGATCGTCGTCATGGAGACGGCGAGGATGAGCCCGGCGAGGGCCAGACGGGACGAGGAGGTTGACATGCTCCCAGCCTCCCGGGCGGCGGCCCGGCGCGGCACCGGCTGACGGTGGTCACCCGTGTCCGCCGATCGGTGGACACGGCATCGCTCGCCGCGCGCCCACGACCCAGGAGACGACCGCGGTCCCGCGGGACATCGGCGGTGCGGCGCACGACCGCGGACGTCCCGAAGCGCAGCGGTCGCCGGCTCAGACCGCTGCGAGCGCGCCGATCAGCTCGTCGATGGTGACGACGGCGGCCTGCTGCGCCGGGTAGACCTTCTCGGTGAGGACCCGGTGGACCTCGGGGTCGCGGTCGAACGTGCCGTCGGAGAGGACGACGATGCGGTAGTCCTTGTCGACGCCGTCCCGCGCGGTGGAGAGCACGACCCCGCTCGTGGAGATGCCGGCGAGCACGAGCGTGTCGACGCCGCGGGCCTGGAGCTGCTCGTGCAGGTCCGTGGTGCTGAAGGCGCCGTAACGGGACTTGCGCACGACGATCTCCCCGTCGGCGGGGGCGATGCGCGGATCCACCGAGACGGCGGGGTGGTCGGGGCCGATCTCGCGCACGCGCTCGGCGGCGGCGGCGAAACGGGAGTGGGCGGGGACGCGTGCGGCGTCCTCCTCCGAGAGGGCCACGCGCACGTAGCCGATGGTGGCTCCGGCCGCGCGGGCGGCCTCCCGGGCGCGCCCGAGTTCGGCGAGGAAGGTGTCGGCGTCGGGGTGGGAGGCGAGGATGGTGGGCTGCAGATCCATGAGGAGCAGCGCGGTACGGGAGGGGTCCAGCGACAAATCGTTCACATGCATAAACTACCTCGCCGCCGGTGGATTGCCGGGAAGGCTTGCATCCCCTCGCTGCCTACTGTATACAGAATACAGACCACCACAGCAGAGACTCTCAAGGAACGAGGTACTCATGTCTCGCGTCGACTCAACGGTGAGAAGGGCGCTGGCCATCACGGCGGCCGCCGCACTGGCCCTCAGCATGGCCGCGTGCTCCGGATCGGGCGGAGGCGGCACCAAAACCGTCGTCTGGTCCACCTGGGGCACCCCCGAGGAACTGACCAGGTACAAGGAATTCGACACCCAGTTCATGAAGGAGCACCCCGACATCAAGGTCGTGCTCCAGCCGGTCGCCGACTACGGCGACTACCACACGAAGCTCCTCGCGCAGCTGGCCTCCGGCACCGCCCCCGACGTGTTCTACATCGGCGACGACAAGATCGGCCAGTTCGTCAACTCCAAGGCGCTCATGCCGCTGACGTCGCTCATGAACTCGTCGGCCAGCAAGACCAAGCCGGAGGACTTCGCGCAGGGCCTGTTCGGCGCGACGAAGAAGGGCGACGAGATCTACGCCGCCCCCAACGACTCCAACCCCGACGCCCTCTGGTACGACAAGGAGGCGCTGAAGAAGGCCGGCATCACCGAGGACCCGGCGACGCTCGCCGCCGAGGGCAAATGGACGACCGAGGCGTTCCTCGACATGAACGCCAAGCTCCACGACGCGGGCCTCACCGGCTCGATGTTCTGGAACTACTGGTCCACCCACTACAGCTGGATCTCGTCCCAGGGCGGCAAGGCGTTCGACGACTCCGGGAAGTTCGTCGCCAACACCGACCCGACCAGCGTGAAGGCGATGGACGTGCTGGCCAAGAACTTCCAGGACGGCACGTTCGTCGTCGCCGACACCCTCCCGGAGGGCGCGGGCGCGGACAGCGTGTTCGTCACCCACAAGGCCGGCTTCTTCATCCAGGGCCGCTACACGATCGGCACGGTGAAGGCCGCGGGCGACCCCGAGAACTACGACGTCGCCCCGTGGCCGACCCCGAGCGGCAAGGCCGCGCCCACCGGCGTCGCGGTCAGCTACCTCGCCATCAACGCGAAGACCAAGAACAAGGATGCGGCGTTCGAGTTCTGGACGAACTTCCTCTCGGCCCAGGGGCAGACGTTCCGCCTCAAGGGCGGCGGCAACGCCGTCCCGTCGATCAGCGGCGCCGACTCGGTGGTGCTGGACGGCTACCCCGCGCACGCGCAGACCCTGCTCGACATGCGCGACATCGGCTTCGAGGACTACGCCACCGAGGCCTCCGTCCCCGGCCTCTCGAGCGACATCAGCGACAAGATGCTCGCGCTCTACCAGGGCAAGGCCTCCACGAAGGAGACGCTCGACGAGGTCGCGAAGATGATCGCCGACAAGACCGGCGGCAAGTGAGGCATCGAGCGTGAGCGCAGTCAGGGAAGCACTGGTCGCCCCCGAGGCCGAGACCCCTCCCGCGACGCCGGGCGGGCTCCGCAAGGAGTCCGCCTGGCGGCGTCGCGACCGCCGCTGGGGCTACGTCTTCGTCGGCCCGCAGCTGTTCGGCATGGCCCTGTTCGTCGTCGTGCCGTTCATCGCGAGCCTCGTGCTGGCGTTCGCCCAGTGGGACGGCCTGAACGACCTCAGCTGGGTCGGCTTCGACAACTTCCGCACCGAGCTGAGCGACCCGCTCTTCGGACGGTCGATCGTCAACACGCTCCTCATCGCCCTCATCACGGTGCCGATCGGGCTCGGTCTCGCCGTCGTGCTGGCGGTCGCGCTGGAGAAGCTGAAGACGCGCACGCTCTACCTCATCCTGTTCTTCGCGCCCGTCGTCACGTCGTCGGTCGCGGTGGCGATGATCTGGCAGCAGCTGTTCCGCAAGGACGGCGTGCTGAGCGGGTTCATCGCGAACGTGTTCCACACCGCCCCGCCGGACTGGCTGGGCGACCCCCACCTCGCGCTCATCGCCGTCTGCATCGTGACCATCTGGTCGTCGGTCGGCCTGAACGTGATCATCTTCCTGGCGGGACTGCAGAACATCTCGCCGGCCGTGATCGAGGCGGCCCGGCTCGACGGCGCGGGCGCGATCACCCTGTTCTTCCGCGTGCGGCTGCCGCTCCTGTCACCGATCATCTTCTTCTCGACCGTCATCGCGTTCATCAGCTCGCTGCAGACGTTCGACACCGTGTTCATCCTCACCGCGAACGCGGGACCCGACAACGCGACCCGCACGATCGTCTACCACATCTACGACCTGGGCTTCGGCAAGTTCCAGTTCGGCCCGGCCAGCGCCGCGTCGATCATCCTGCTGATCATCACGCTGGTGATCACGGGCATCCAGTTCGCCGCCCAGAAGAAGTTCGTCCACTACGAGGATGGTGCCGCATGACCACGGCCACGGCCCCGACCGAGTCCCCCGCCCGCATCCCCGACGCGCACCCGGGCCGCGCGGCCTCCCGCACCCGCAAGGCGCTGCTGCACGTCGTCCTGCTGCTCGGCGGCCTCGCGATGGTGTTCCCCTTCCTCTGGATGCTCATCACCTCGTTCAAGTCGCTCCCGCAGCTGCTGAACGACCCGCTGAGCGTCTGGCCGCAGCCGTTCACGCTGCAGAACTACGTCGACGCCTGGAACGACGTGCCGTTCGGGCAGGCGTACTGGAACACGATCTACATCGCCGTGCTCGTCGTCGTCGGCACCCTCGTCACCGCCGCCATGGCCGGGTACGCGTTCGCGCGCATCCCGTTCCGCGGCAGCAAGGTGCTCTTCGTGCTGTTCCTGGCGACGCAGATGATCCCGATGCAGGTCACGCTCATCCCCTTCTACTTTCTGATGGCGAAGCTGGGGTGGGTGGACTCGCACCTCGCGCTGATCGTGCCGGCCGCGCTGGCGAACCCGTTCGCAGTGTTCCTCATGCGCCAGTTCGTGCTGTCCCTGCCGCGCGAGCTGGAGGAGGCGGCGCTCGTCGACGGCGCGGGCCGCTGGCGGATCTTCTGGAGTATCATCCTGCCGAACCTGAAGCCCGGCCTCGGCGCGCTCGCGATCATCGTGGCGCTGAGCACCTGGAACAACTTCCTGCTGCCGCTCGTGCTGCTCAACTCGCAGGACCTGTTCACGGTTCCGCTGCTGCTGCAGAGCTTCCGCGGCCAGTACGGATCGGTCAACTACGGGCTGATCATGGCCGCCTCGGCCATCGCGACCATCCCCATGCTGATCGCGTTCGTGATCGGCCAGCGCCGCATCCTGAACTCGATGGCGGCGTCGGGGCTGGGCGGCCGATGAGCCGCGCCGCCGCGACCGCTGCGCGCGTCTCCCCGTTCCTCGACCTCGAGTCGGCGCCGTTCACCTTGCCGGGCTCGCGCATCCTGGTGCAGCGGGCCGGCGACGGGGTGACGGTGCGGCTGGCCGAGTACGAGCGTCGCCTCGACGAGTGCGTGCTCGTGCGCACCCTGCGCGTTCTCGGGCCGTCCGGCCGCGCGGCCGCGGTGACCGCCGTGCACCCCGACCGCGTCGAGTTCGGGGAGGCCGGAGTCACGTTGACCTTCGACGGCCCCGACGCCCTCAGTCTCGGCGGCGACGGCACGGTCGCCTGGTCGGCCGAGCTCGACCTCCCGTTCGCCCCGGCCGTGCGGACGTCCTCCGCGGTGCGCATCGCCGTGGTTCCGGCCTCCACCGAGCTCCGACCGGGCGCGCGATTCGTGGCACAGGTCTCGGAGCATCCCGACGCCGAGGGACATGCGCGGGCGCTCGATGAGACGGCGCGGGTGTGGAATGCGTGGTTCGCGCGCACACCCGTCGTGCGCGACGACCTCGCCGACATGACCGCCTTCTGCTGGTGGGTGCTCGGCGCCAACATCGTGTCGCTGCCCGGCCGCGGCGCGCGCGCCGTGGTGCCGTCGAAGATCGGGTACGTCGGCCTGTGGCAGTGGGACGCCTACTTCATCGCCTCCGGCCTCCGCCACGGCGACCCCGAGCTCGCCCGCGAGCAGCTGGAGCTCGCCTTCGCCTTCCCCACCGCCGAGGGACAGCTGCCGGACGTCGTCCACGACGAGGGCGTGCTCGCCTCCAGCGACGACCTCCCGCCCGGCGACCGCGACAACCTGCGCCGCGCCGGCTCCGCCATCGCCGACCCGTCCGCGCCCATCCCCCTGACCAAGCCGCCGCTCGCCGCCTGGGCACTGCGCCGCCTGGAGGCCTTCGTCGACGACCCGGCCTGGTTCGACGCCGCCTGGGCGACCGTCGCGCGCAGCCAGGACTGGTGGTTCGCGCACTCCGACCTCGACGGCGACGGGATGCCCGAGTACTGCCACCCCTATTCCTCCGGTCTCGACGACAGCCCCGTCTTCGACGCCGAGCTGCCCGTGGCCTCCCCCGACCTCGCGGCCTACCTGATCCTGCAGGACGACCTGCTGGCGACGCGCGCGCGGTCCGTCGGCGACGCCGCGGGTGCCTCCCGGCATGCCGTCCGCTCGGCGCGCACCCTGGAGCTGCTGGAGGGCATGTGGGACGAGTCGGCCGGGTTCTTCCGCTCGGCGGGCGCCGGGACGCCGGTCGAGGCGGAGGCGGTCGTCTCCCTGCTGCCCCTGCTCACGGGCCGACTTCCGGGCCGGTACGTCACGGGCATCCTCGCCGCCCTCGACGACCCCGACCGCTTCGCGACGACCTGGAGCGTGCCGACCGTTGCGCGCCGCGACCCGTCATATTCCGACGAGCGCATGTGGCGCGGCCCGGTATGGCTCAACGTCAACGCGCTGCTGGCCGAGGGGCTCGCCGTGTCGGGGCAGGCCGAGCGTGCGCGGGAGCTGATCGAGCAGACGCTGCGGCTCGTGATCCACGGCGGCGGGCCGCACGAGTACTTCAACCCGGCGACGGGACAGAAGGCGCGCACGGCCACGACCGCGTTCGGGTGGTCGGCGGCGCTGTTCGTGGATCTGGCGGTGCAGGTGTCGCGGTAGAGCTCCGGCTGTGGCAGTCTCGGAACCTGACCACGATGGTCGGTCACAGACAGGGGGACTCGATGGGCGTCGCATTCCCGGAAGGCACGGTCTCGGTCACGACCGCGGACGGCGACATCGTCATCCTGCGCATCTGCGACCTGTGCGGTGCGGCCGTCGTCGACGCCGCCGATACCGATCTCGCCTTCCACAAACGCTGGCACCGAGCCACCGGGTCGGGCAACTGGGTCGACCCCTCCACGGGGCGCATCCACGGGCCCGGCAACGCGTTCGCTCCGGGCAGTCCGGCGGACTGACGGGGGCCGGCGGCAGCAGCTGCAGCGATCAGCACCGCGAGCGCGACTCGTCGCTGCAGCATGCGACCCCGGTCCACACCTTCACGCCCGCGCCACCACAGCGAACCGCTCCAGCACGGAAACTGCGTCGTCGTCGATGACCGGCCACGGCGCACCGAGGCCGTCGAGGAATTCCGCGCTCGACCAGAAGGCGTCGTGCTGAGCGCGCCATTCTTCGACAGTGAGACATCCTTCGCCCTCGGCGACGGCGTGGGAGAGAGGTACGGAGCCGAGCGGGAGGATGTCCACGCGTGTGATCTCTATCGTCGCGACCACGACGCCCTCCGAGTCGATGACCGCCTGACGGTCTCCGACCTCCGGAAGCGGCTCGCTCTCACGTTCGTACTCGATGAGCAGCGAGGTGGTCGCCGTCTTCTCGCCGGCGAGGATGGCGGCAACCAGGCGGTCCCTCGTGGGGCCGGGGAAGCCGAACTCAGCGATCGGGTACTCGGACAGCCCCTACCCCAACCGCTCCCACTTGATCCCCGCGTCCGCCAGCAGCCGCCGCACGCCGTTCGTCCAGTTCTCCGCGAGAGCCGCCTTGGCCGCGGGCACGTCGCGCTCGACGAGGTGCCGGGCGATGATGGCGTGCTCGGCGGCGGAGCGCTCCACGAGGACCTCCCCGCCGACGAGGAGGGACTCGTAGCGGTGGATGGCACTGCGCACCTGGGTGATCTGCTCCAGGAGCGTGCGGTTCGGGCACGCGCTGAGCATGAGGTTGTGCCACTCGTCGTCCTTGCGGTTGACGACCGCGTGCTGGGCGACGTCGTCGGAGAAGTCAGCGGCGAGGGAGGCGAGACGGGTGCCGAGGGCGGCGAGGTCGTCGAGGGGCGACAGGTCGAGGGCGAGGCATTCGAGGGTGACGATGATCGGGCAGAGCTCTTCGAACTCGCGGGCGCTGAGGGGAACGAAACGGAAGCCCTTGCCGTTCTCGCTCTCGATCTGGCCTTCGCTCTCGAGGGCGATCAGGGCCTCCCGCAGCGGGGTGCGGCTGACGCCGAGCTCGGCGGCGAGCTGCACCTCGTTGATGCTCTCGCCGGGGTGGACGTCCCCCGCGCGCATCCGGGCGATGAGCTCCTCCCGCACCTGGGAACGCAGATTCTTGCGTTCGATCGCCATGTGACCCCTCCCGGCCGGACTCGTGGTCGCCAGCTTAGGGGTTGACCCGCCGCGACGATCGCTTTAGCGTTACTGTATACAGAATACAGTCGACACTGAATCGACACAAGAGACCGCCCCCGACCGACGTCCAAGGAGACCGATGACGATCCCCGCACCCCGGAGCATCCGGCTCGACGCGCTCGCCTACGGAGGCGACTACAACCCGGACCAGTGGCCGGAAGAGGTCTGGGCGGAGGATGCGCGGCTGATGGTGGAGGCGGGGGTCAACCTGGTGACGCTGCCGGTGTTCTCGTGGCCGCTGCTGGAACCGGAGCCGGGAGTGTGGGACTTCGCGGGACTGGACCGCGTGATCGACCTGCTCTGGACGCACGGCATCCGCATCGACCTGGCGACCGCGACGGCGACGCCGCCGGCCTGGCTGGTGCGCGAGCATCCCGAGGTGCTGCCGTGGAACGCGGACGGCGTGCGGCTCGAGTTCGGCTCACGGCAGACGTACTGCCCGAGTTCGCCGGTGTTCCGGGAGGCCGCCCTGCGACTGACGCGAGCCCTCGCGGAGCGCTACGGCGAGCATCCCGCACTCGCGCTCTGGCATGTCTCGAACGAGTACGGCGACCACGTCTCGCGGTGCTGGTGCCCGGAGTCGGCCCGCCACTTCCGCCGCTGGCTGGAAGCGCGCTACGGCGACATCGCGGGCCTCAACGCGGCGTGGGGAACGAGCTGCTGGGGCCAGAACTACCTGAGCTTCGACCAGATCGAGCCCCCGCGCACAGCGACCGGCCCGATCAACCCGGCCGAGCTCGTCGACTTCGAGCGGTTCTCGTCGGACGCACTGCTGGAGCTGTTCCAGGCGGAGGTCGACGTGCTGCGGGAGGTCACGCCCGAGATCGCCGTCACCACGAACTTCATGAGCCTGTTCCGCGAGCTGGACTACTGGCGGTTCGCCGACGCGGAGGACCTCGTCACCGACGACGCGTATCCCGACCCCGCCGATCCCCTCGCCCACGTCGGCGCCGCCCTCAACTACGGCCTCATGCGCAGCCTCAAGGACGGCCGCCCCTGGCTGCTCCTGGAGCAGGCGCCGAGCGCGGTCAGCTGGCGCGACGTGAACGTGCCGAAAGCGCCCGGGCAGATGCGGCTCGGCAGCCTTCAGGCCGTCGCCCACGGCTCCGACGGCGTCATGTTCTTCCAGTGGCGGCAGGCGAAGTTCGGGCCGGAGAAGTTCCACTCCGCGATGCTCGGCCACCGCGGCGAGCGCAGCCGCAGCTTCCAGGAGACGAAGGCGCTCGGCGCGGAGCTGAAGCGGCTGGAGCCGGTGCGCGGCGCGCGCGTCCGCTCCGAGGTCGCGCTCGTCGCCGACTGGGACGCATGGTGGGGACTGACGCAGAGCGAGTCGATGCCGTCGCAGCGCCTCGACTGGCTGACGGAGACGCGGGCCTGGCACGCGGCAGCGTTCGCCCTGGGACAGCCGGTGGACGTCGCCCGCGCGACCGGACCGTTCGGCGAGCACCGCGTGCTGCTCGTCCCGAACCTCTACGCGGCCACGGAGGAGCAGGCGGCGGCGCTGGAGGCGTTCGTCGCGGCGGGCGGCCAGCTGGTCGTCGGCCCGTTCTCGGGCGTCGTCGACCACCGCGAACAGGTCCACCCGGGAGGGGCGCCCGGCCCGCTGCGTGCCCTGCTCGGTGTCGAGGTCGACGAGTGGTGGCCGCTGCCGGACGGCGGGCACCGCACCGTCGAGCTCGGCGGTGTCGTGCACTCCACCCGGGTCTGGGGCGAATGGATCGAGACTGCGGACGGCACGGAGGTGCTCGGCCGCTTCGCCGACGGCGAGCTCGCCGGGCTGGCCGCGGTCACCCGCCGCTCCCACGGTGCCGGTGCCGCCTGGTACCTCGCAGCCGGACTGGACGACGAGGGGATGCGCGCCGTGCTCTCCTCCGTCTTCGCCGCGGCCGGGCTGGCGGCCCGCGAACCGGACAGCGCCCTCGAGATCGTGACCCGCACCGACGGGGAGACCGACTACACCTTCGTGCTCAACCACGGCCGGGAGGCGCGCAACGCGCCGCGCATCCCGGGCGGCACCGACCTGCTCACCGGCGCGGACGCCGGGGCGGGCCTGCCGCTGGACGCGTTCGGCGTCGCCGTGGTGGCGCATCCCGCGAACCGCCCTGCGACCAACTGAGAGGCAAGCATGACCCACCCCTTCGTCCACCCCTATGTGCCGAACACGGCGCCCGCGTCGCGGCAGGCGATGCTCGACGCCGTCGGTGCGGCGAGCGTCGAGGAGTTCTACGCGGACGTCCCGGCCGACCTGCGGCTGGGCCGCGACCTCGACCTCCCGGAGCCGCTGGTCGCCGAGCAGGACCTGGTGCGCCACGTCGGCGGCCTGCTGCGCCGCAACCGCGCGGTCGAGCCGGGCCGCCTCTTCCTGGGCGCCGGCACGTACAACCACGCGGTGCCGGCCGTCGTCGACGAGATCATCAACCGCAGCGAGTTCCTCACCGCCTACGCCGGAGAGCCGTACGAGGACCACGGGCGCTTCCAGGCGCTGTTCCAGTATCAGTCGCTGATGGCGGAGTTGCTGAACCTCGACGTGGTGAACGTGCCCACCTATGACGGTTACCAGTCGGCGGCGACGGCGCTCGCCATGGCGACGCGCATCACCGGGCGCCGCGGCATCCTGCTGGTCAGCGACGCGCACCCCGACAAGCTGAGCAAGGTGCGCGACTATGTGCAGCCGATCGCCGACCTGACGATCGTCCCGACCGTGGACGGCGTCGCCGATGTCGCCACGGCACGCGCGCTGATCGGCGACGACACCGCCGCGGTGTGGGTCGAGACCCCGAGCTTCCACGGCGCCCTGGAGACGGCAGTCGCGGAGCTCGCGCAGGCCGCCCACGCCGCAGGCGCCCTGCTGGTGGCAGGGACGGACCCGGTCGGGCTGGGTGTGCTCGCCTCCCCCGCGGATGCCGGCGCCGACATCGTGCACGGCGACATCCAGTCCCTCGGCCTCCACCCCTGGTACGGAGGCGCGCACGCCGGGTTCATCGCCGTGCGCGACGACACCCGGTTCGTGATGGAGATGCCGTCGCGCCTCTTCGGCCTGGCGTCGACGGACGTCCCTGGCGAGTACGGCTTCGGCGACGTCGCCTACGACCGCACCTCGTTCGCACTGCGCGAGGAAGGGAAGGAGTGGGTCGGCACGGCCGCCGCGCTCTGGGGCATCGCCGCCGGCGTGCACCTAGCGCTGATGGGCCCGCAGGGCATGGCCGAGCTGGGCGAGACGCTCCTCGCCCGCACGGCGTACGCCCGGCAGGCGCTGACCGCGCTCCCGGGAGTCCGTGACAGCGACGGCGCCGCACACCTGCGCGAGTTCGTGCTCGACCTGAACGATGCCGCGCTGACGGCTCCGGAGGTCGTCGCCGCACTGCGCGTCGAGGGGTTCGAGCCCGGGCTGGCGCTCGACGACGCCCGCCTGCTGGTGTGCGTCACCGAGCAGAACACACGCTCGGACATCGACGACCTCGCGGCCGCGTTCGGCGCGGCGCTGACGGCATCCACAGCATCCACCACCGCCACCACCACCGAGGAGCACGCCGCATGAGCCTCCCCATCGCCCCCAAGCCCGCCCTGCGCCGGTTCCACCAGGCGCGCTGGGACGAGCCGATCGTCTTCGAGCTGCACACCCCCGGCGAGCGCGGCGTCATGCCCTCGCAGGTCGAGCCCGAGGTGCGGGAGGCCGTCGGCGACGTCGTCTCCGCCCTCCCGGCCTCCCTGCGCCGCAGCGCGCCCCCGGCCCTCCCCGAGATCGGCCAGATGCGCGTGCTCAAGCACTATCTGCGCCTCAGCCAGGAGAACCTCGGCGCCGACCTCAACGTCGACGTGGGCCAGGGCACCTGCACCATGAAGTACGCGCCCAAGGTCAACGAGACGATCATCCGCACCCCCGACCTGACCGACCTGCACCCGCTGCAGGACCCGGCGTCGGCCCAGGGGGTGCTGGAGATCGTCTGGCGCACCGAGCGGATGCTCGCCGAGATCTCGGGGATGAGCCGCGTCTCGCTGCAGACCAGCGGCGGCTCGGAGGCGATCTGGGCCAACATCTCGATGATCCGCGCCTACCACGCGTCGCGCGGCGAGGCCGAGCAGCGGGACGAGGTCATCACGACGATCTTCTCGCACCCCTCGAACGCCGCGGCGGCGAAGATGGCCGGCTACAAGGTCATCACGATCTTCCCCGACGCCGACGGCTACCCCGACGTGGAGGCGCTGCGCGCGGCGATCTCGCCCCGCACGGCCGCGATCATGGTCACCAACCCCGAGGACACGGGCATCTACAACCCGCGCATCCGCGAGTGGGTCGAGCTGGCGCACTCGGTCGGGGCCCTCGCCTCCTACGACCAGGCGAACGCGAACGGCATCCTCGGGATCACGCGGGCGCGCGACGCCGGCTTCGATGTGTGCCACTTCAACCTCCACAAGACCTTCGGCACTCCGCACGGCTGCGGCGGCCCGGGGTCCGGCGCCAACGCGGTGTCGGAGGCGCTCGTGCCGTTCCTGCCGGGGCCGGTGGTCGAGAAAGTGGGCGACCGGTACGTGCTCGACGGCGACCGGCCGCAGTCCATCGGCTCCGTCGCGCCGTTCTACGGCGTCATCCCGAACATCGTGCGCACCTACGCCTGGATCCGCGCGCTCGGCGCCCCCGGGCTGCGCGCGGTGGCCGAGACCGCCGTGCTCAACAACAACTACCTGATGAAGCGCATCCTGGAGATCCCGGGAGCGAGTGCCCCCTACGCGACCGGCCGCCGCCGCATCGAGCAGGTGCGCTACTCGTGGCAGGAGCTGTTCGAGGAGACGGGCATCAGCTCAGAGGAGATCGGCATCCGCGCCGCCGACTTCGGGATGCACTACTGGACCAGCCACCACCCCTACGTGGTGCCTCAGCCCTTCACCCTGGAGCCGACCGAGTCGTACTCGATGGCCGAGCTGGACGAGTACGCGGCCGTGCTGGCCGAGGTGGCGCGGGAGGCCCGGGAGACCCCGGAGGTCGTCCGCACCGCCCCGCACAACCAGACCGTGCACCACACCCACCACGACGACCTGGACGACCCGGCCCGCTGGGCGGTCACCTGGCGGGCGTACCAGCGCAAGTACTTCGGCGGGGAGACGGCGGTCGCTCCCGCGGGCGCGGCCACCGACGAGGACGCCGCCGCGTGAGCATCGGGCTCGTCGTGAACCCGATCGCGGGGATCGGCGGGCCCGCGGGTCTGGCCGGGAGCGACGGCGCCGCGGTGCAGCGGGAGGCGCTGCGCCGCGGCGGCCGTCCGCGCGCGTCCGAGCGGGCGCGGGAGGCGCTGGCCGTGCTCGCGGCGGCGCATCCCGGCACCGAGGTGCTCACGGCCGCAGGCCCGATGGGCGAGGACGCGGTGCGCGCCGCCGGCCTGACCCCTCGAGTCGTGTACTCGCGACCTGTCCCGGCGTCGAGGGGCGCGTTGTTGCGGTCATTCGGCGCGGATGACCGCAACGAGTCGCCCCTGGACGGCGGGACATCCGGGGAGGACACGGCGCGCGCGGCGATGGCCCTCGGCGCCGCCGGGGCGACCCTCGTGCTCTTCGCGGGCGGCGACGGCACGGCCCGGGATGTGGCGCGCGGCGTGCCGGCGGGAGTCCCGATGCTCGGCATCCCGGCCGGGGTCAAGATGTACTCGGGCTGCTTCGCGGTCGGGCCCGCCGCGGCCGGGGCGCTGGCCGCCGCCTGGACCGACCATCCCCTCCCCACCGCTGAGGCCGAGGTGCTCGATCTCGACGAGGAGACCTTGCGCGCCGGGCGGCCCGACCCGCGGCTCTTCGCCCTCGTTCCGGTTCCCGCCGCGCCCGGTCGCACCCAGGCGCGCAAAGCCTCCACCCCCGCGAGCGAGCGGGAGGCGGTGCACCGCGCCGCCGTCGGGGCCGTCGAACAGCTGCGGCCGGGCACGCGCTATCTGCTCGGCCCGGGAAGCACCACAGCCGAGGTGGGCCGCGTGCTCGGCCTCGACACCACACCCCTCGGCGTCGACGTCATCGAGGACGGCCGCATGCTCGCCCGCGACGTGACCGCCGACCAGGCCCTCGCCGCGATCGCCGGGCACACCGCCCGGGCCGTCGTGACCGTCATCGGCGGCCAGGGGTTCGTGCTCGGCCGTGGCAACCAGCAGCTCTCCCCGCGCGTGGTCGCGGCGCTCGGGCCGCATCCCCTGCTCGTGGTCGCCACGGAGCAGAAACTCATCGACCTCGCCGGCCGGCCCCTGCTGGTCGACACCGGCGACCCCGCGCTCGACGCGCGGCTGGCCGGCCACCTGACGGTGGTCACCGGGCCCGCCGCGGCGAGCATCTACCCTGTCAGTGCCGCCACCGCGGCCCCCATCGAAGGAGATCCCGAATGCGTCTAGCTGGCAAGTCCGCCATCGTCACCGGAGGAGCGGGCGGCATCGGCCGCGCCACCTCCCTCGCCTTCGCCGCGGAGGGTGCCCGCGTCGCCGTCGTCGACCTGCAGCAGGAGGCGGCCGAGGCCGTCGCCGCCGAGATCCGTGCGGCCGGAGGCGACGCGGTCGCGATCGCGGCCGACGTCTCCGCCGAGGCCGACGTCGAGCGCGCGGTCGCCGCCGCGGTCGAGGCCTTCGGCGGACTCGACATCGCGTTCAACAACGCCGGCATCATCCGCCGCACCACCGCGGTCGACACGACCGTCGAGGAGTGGGACCGCGTCTTCGGCGTCAACGTGCGCGGCATCTTCCTCATGTGCAAGCACGTCGTACCCGTCATGGCGGCGGCCGGGAAGGGCTCCATCATCAACACCGGCAGCGGCTGGGGCCTCAAGGGCGGCGGCCAGGCGATCTCCTACTGCGCCTCGAAGGGCGCGGTCGTCAACATGACCCGCGCCCTCGCGATCGACCACGGCCCGCAGGGCATCCGCGTCAACTCGGTCAACCCGGGCGATGTGAACACCGGGATGCTGCGCGACGAGGCCCGTCAGCTCGGGCAGGAGACCGGATCGTTCCTCGCCGAGGCCGCCGACCGCCCGCTGCGCCGCATGGGCGAGCCGACCGAGATCGCCGCGGCCGTGGTGTGGCTCGCGAGCGACGAGTCGTCGTACGTGACGGGGTCGGCGATGGTCGTCGACGGGGGCGGGATCGCGTAGCGATCGGCCGGTGTCCACCGGAGGAGTTTCGGGGCGTGATGACCCGGAACTCCTCCGTTCCCGTCTGCCCGCGGCGTGTCGGCCGCGGCATCCTCCGTCCGCCGCCGGCTCAGAGCCCCAGGGACTTCTTGATGAGCGCCTCGGGATCGGCCGTGCCCGCGGCCTGCTCGGTGGCTTCCTGGTTGGCCTCGGTCACGGCCTTGACCACCTCGTCGCGCTGGATGCGGATGCCGCGCGGGGCGTCGATCCCGATGCGGACGCCGTCGCCGCGCGCGTCGAGAATCGTCACGACGATGTCGTCGCCGATGAGCACCCGCTCGCCCGGCTTGCGCGTCAGTACCAGCATTGTTTCAGCCTAGCCGGGTGCGCCTTCGAGGGGTGAGTGGTTGCGGGTACTCCCCCCAAATACCCGCAACGACTCACCCTTCGCGGGTTTCTAGCCAGAGGAGGGGGCGGGCGAGGGAGGCGAGGCCGTGCGAACCCGCGGTGCGGCGGGCGCCGGTGGCGGCGATGGCGTCGACAGCGAGCACGGCGTCGACCTGGGCGACCCAGCGAAGCGTGTCCTCGGGGCGGCGGGAGACATCGACGGCGACCCAGACCTGGTCGGGAGCGAGGGCGGCGAGGCGCGCCGCGAGGGCGGGCACGGCGTCGACGGCGTCCAGCTCGACTGGGGCCACGACCGCGCAGCCCCGGCGCACGCCGTCGGCGCGGGCGGCGAGCGCATCCCGGCGGTCGGCGACCGGACGCACGTCGCCGGAGACGCCGTCGGCGAGGATGCGCGCGGCCTCCCGGGCGTCGGGGCCGAAGCCGATCACCAGCGTGAGGTCGCCCTTGCCCTGCAACCGGGCGGGCGGCGGCCCCACGAGGGCGGCGTCGTCGGCCTCCGCCGGCGACGGGAGCCCGGCGGGCGTCACGTCGTCGAGGCCGATGGAGGCGGACGGTGCTGCCGCAGGCGCCACCGGATCCATCGACGGCATCGGCAGGTCCACGGTGCGGACGAGGTCGTCGAGGATCGCCTGGAAGGCGTGCGACGACGTCGAGACGGCGGGCGTGATGTCGTCCGTCTCGGGTCCCAGCCATTCAGGCCGCGATCGACTCGGCACCTCTCACCACCCCGACGGTCTCGATGTTCGCCTGCACGGCCGTGACCTCCTGGTACGACAGCACGGCGAGCCCGCTCACCTGACCGGCGACGAGCCGGCGGATGGCCGGGCGCAGCGCGGGAGCGCAGACGAGCACCGCGGAGACGCCGAGGTCGTCGAGCTGGCCGGCGGTCTGCTTGATGGAGCCCATCACGGCCTCGAGGCGGGCCGGGTCGAGCACGATCTGCGTGCCCGCCTCCGACGGCCGCAACCCCTCCAGCATCGACTGCTCGACGACCGGGTCGATCATGATGACCCGCAGCAGGTCGCCGTCCAGATGGGGGGCCACCACCGCGGGGCCGAGCGCCGAGCGCGCCGCCTCGACGAGCCCCTCGGGATCGTTCGAGACCTTGGCCCGGAGCGCGAGCGCCTCCAGGATGCGCGGGAGGTCGTTGATCGGCACCTGCTCGGCGAGCAGCCCCTGCAGCACGCGCTGCACCTCGGCGAGCGACAGCAGACCGGGCACCAGCTCCTCCACGGCGGAAGGGTTGACCTGCTTGACACCCTCGGTGAGCTGGCGCACGTCCTCCCGGGTGAGCAGTCGGCCTGCGTTGGCGGTGATGATGGACGACAGGTGGGTGATCAGCACGCTGACACGATCGATGACCGTGGCGCCGCCGAGCTCGGCGCTGTGCCGCATCTCGCTCGGGATCCACTTGGCGGGGAGGCCGAACACCGGCTCGATGGTCGGCGTGCCCGGGAGCGCGTCGAGGGCCTCGCCGAGCGCGAGCACCCGGCCGGAGGGCGCCTGGCCCCGCCCGGCCTCCACCCCCGCGATCTTGATGACGTAGGTCGACGACGGCAACTCCGCCGAGTCGCGCGTGCGCACGGGCGGCACGATCACGCCCAGTTCCAGCGCGATCTTGCGGCGCAACGCCCGCACCCGGGCAAGGAGGTCGTCGGAGGCGCCGCTCACGATGTCGACGAGGTCCGGCGCGAGGGTGATCTCGAGCGCGTGAACGCGCATCTGGTCCATGAGGTCCTCGGTCGTCTCGCCGGTTCCGGCCGTTGCAACGGCCTTCTTGGCCGCTTCGGCCTTCTTCTGCTCCGCCTGGCGGGTCTTGAGCCGCTGCGCCGCCAGGATGAGGAACGCTCCGACGAGCACGAACGGGATGGGCGGCATGCCCGGGATGAGCGCCATCACGATCGCCGCGCATCCCGCGATGGTCAAGGCGTTGCGCGACTGGCTGAGCTGGCCGCTCGCGGTCGTTCCGATGTCGCTCTCCGCGTTGGAGCGGGTGACGATCATGCCGGTCGAGACGGCCATGAGCAGCGCGGGGATCTGCGTCACGAGTCCGTCGCCGATGGTCAGCAGCGTGTAGGTGTTCACGGCGTCGCCGATCTCCATCCCGCGCTGGATCATGCCGATCGCGATGCCGCCGACCACGTTGATGATGATGATCAGGATGCCCGCGATCGCGTCGCCCTTGACGAACTTGCTGGCGCCGTCCATCGCTCCGTAGAAGTCGGCCTCGGCGGAGACCTCCGCGCGGCGCTGACGCGCCTGCTCCTCGGTGATGAGGCCCGCGTTGAGATCGGCGTCGATCGCCATCTGCTTGCCCGGCATCGCGTCGAGGGTGAAGCGGGCGCCCACCTCGGCGACGCGCTCCGCCCCCTTCGTCACCACGATGAACTGGATGACGACCAGGATGAGGAACACCACCGCGCCGATGATGATGGAGCCGCCGACGGCCACGTGCCCGAACGCCTGGATGACCTGCCCGGCGAAGCCGTCCCCCAGCACCAGGCGGGTCGACGCGACGTTGAGGCCGAGCCGGAACAGGGTCGCGACGAGCAGCAGCGACGGGAACACGGAGAAGTCGAGCGGCTTCTTGGCGAACATCGTGGTCAGCAGGATGACCAGCGCGAGCATGATGTTCACGATGATCAGGGTGTCCAGCAGCCAAGCGGGCACGGGGACCACCAGCAGCATGATGATGCCGACGACGCCGATCGGCACGGCGACCTTGGCGCCCAGTCCGTTGCGTGACTTCATGTGAGCCCTCCTATCGGTGCAGGGGTCATCGTGTGGATTCCGGTGGCCGCTCCGCGCGCCTTCAGCGACATGACGAAGGCGAGCACGCGCGCCACCGAGTTGTAGAGCTCGACCGGGATCTCGTCGCCGAGCGCGCAGCCCGCGTGCAGGGCCCGGGCGAGCGGGATGTCCTTGACGATCGGCACGCGCTCCTCCTCCGCCTTCTCGCGGATGCGCTGGGCGATGACGCCGGCGCCCTTGGCGACGACCCGCGGAGCGGACTTGCCCGGCTCGTATCTGATCGCGATCGCGATGTGCGTCGGGTTCACGAGCACGACGTCGGATCCGCCGATCGCGGAGATCATGCGATTGCGGCTCATCGCGAGCTGGCGGGCACGGCGCTGCGACCGGATCAGCGGGTCGCCGTCCGAGTTCTTGTTCTCGTCGCGCACCTCGCGCTTGGTCATGCGCGTCTGCTTGCGGTTGCGTCGCATCACGACGAGCACGTCGAGCGCCGCGAGCACGAGTCCGGCGCCGATCGCCGCCTGCAGCAGACCGCCGGCCCCGGCCTGCGCAGCCTCCAGCAGCGACGAGAGCGGCAGACTCCCGGCCAGGAGCAGCACGGGCATGAGCCCCTGCACCACGAGGTAGAGGCCGATGGCCACGACCGCCGATTTGAGGAGCGTCTTGGCCCCCTCCCACAGGGCGCGCATCCCGAACACCCGGCCCACGCCCTTGACGATGTCGAACTGCTCGTACTTGCCCTCGAGCTTCTTGAGGTGGATGCCGCCCTGCGCCGCCGCCGCACCGACGATCGCCACGGCGCCCACGACGAGCAGCGCGCCGATGGTCGGCAGGATGCTGCCGAGCCCGGCGCCGAGGGCGGCGACCGCCTTGGCCGGGTCGGGCGCCTCGATCACCGCGCGCACGCTGTACATCTGGTCGATCGCCGCGGTGGTGCCGAGCTGGATGGTGAATGGCAGCATCACCGCGGCCGCGCCGACGCCGACCCACGCGGTGAGGTCGGTCGACTTGCCGAGGCGGCCCTTCTCGCGGGCCTCCTTCATCCGCTTCTCGGTGGCCTGCTCGGTGCGTTCCTGGGCGTCGCTCACCGGCCCACCCCCAGCATGGTCTTGACCGCGGTGTCGGTGAGGCTCGAGACGACGCCCGGCAGGGCCACCACGACGATGCCCGCGAGCACCACCGTCAGCATGATCTTGAGCGGGAACCCGAGCGCGAACGCATTGAGGGCGGGTGCCACGCGGGTCAGGAGGCCGAGCCCGACGTCGGCGAGGAACAGCACGACGATCAGCGGCCCTGCGATCTGCAGCGCCGCGATGAACATCTGCGTGAGGCCGGTCACCATCTCCTTCGCCGGATCCGCCAGGTCGACGCCGCCGGCCAGCGGGATGGCGTCGAACGTGCGCACCAGTCCGCCGATGATCAGTTGGTAGCCGCCGGAGGCGAACAGCAGCGCCAACGCCGTCAACTGGAAGAGCCGCGTGAACTGCGCGCCGTTGATCATCGACTGGGGGTCGAATGCCTGCGCGAGCTGGAACCCGCCGAAGAGGTCGATGAAGGCGCCGGCGGACTGGATCGCAGCGAACACCAGGAACACCAGGAACCCGAGCGTCGCTCCGACAGCGAGCTCCCGCACCATGTCGAGGAGGAAGGCACCGATCTCACCCGACTGGTACCCGGCGCCCACGCGCGGGGCCACGGCGATCGCGAGACCGATCGCCAGCATCCCCTTCACCTGCGCCGGGAAGCCGTTGTACGAGAACGGCGGCGCGATGATCAGGAACGCGACCATCCGCAGCGAGGCGAGCGCCACCGCCTCGATCATCGCCAGGTCGATCGGGATGAACATCAGCCACCGCCGAGCAGGGACGGGATCTTCTCGAACAGCACGTGGGTGAAGCTGATCAGCTCGGCGATCATCCACTGGCCGCACACGATCAGGGCGATGGCGACCGCCGCCGCCTTCGGCACGAACGAGAGCGTCACCTCCTGGATCTGCGTGATCGACTGGATCAGCGAGATGGCGAACCCGACGACGAGCGCCGTCACCACGATGGGCGCGGCCAGTTTCGCCGTGACCAGGAGAGCCTGCATGGCGATGTCGAGCACGGCGTTGGCGTTCATCAGCCGCCCCGGTAGCTCGTGATCAGGCTCGTGACGATGAGCCCCCAGCCGTCGACGAGCACGAACAGCAGAATCTTGAACGGCAACGAGATCATCACCGGCGGGAGCATCATCATGCCCATCGACATCAGCGCCGCCGAGACCACCATGTCGATCACGAGGAACGGCACGAAGATCACGAAGCCGATGATGAACGCGGCCCGCAGCTCCGAGATCATGAACGCCGGGATGAGGGTGAGCATCGGCACGGACGACGCGTTCTCGGGGTTCGGGCGCCCCGCCGCGCGCGTCATGAGCGCGATGTCCTCCTCCCGCGTGTGCGCCGCCATGAAACCGCGCAGGGGGCCCTCGGCCGCGTGCACCGCCGCCGTGAAGTCGACGTGGCCGGCGAGGTAGGGCTGCACCGCCAGGTTGTTGATGTCGATCAGCACCGGGCTCATGATGAACAGGCTCAGGAACAGCGACAGCCCGGCGAGCACCTGATTCGGCGGGATGGAGGGGAGCGCCAGCGCGTTGCGGGTGATCGCGAGCACCACGAAGATCTTCGTGAACGACGACATCATCAGCAGCAGCGCGGGCGCGACGGACAGGATGGTGATGCCGAGCAGTGTCAGGACGGCCGCGCTCGGTGTGCCGTTCGGGCCGTTGATGTCGACGGTGATGCCTCCGGTGCCGCCGGGGCCGGCCGGGCCGCTCGGGGTCGGGACGGGCGTCGGCTCGGCGTGGGCGGTCGCGGCGGTCAGCAGGACGAACGCGGCAGCGATCAGCCCGACGAGGAGCGCGGCGACGAGGATGCGCGTGAGGTGCGGGACGCGCGGCACGGTGCGGACCTCCTCACCGGGCACGGGACGCGGACGCAGGGCGCGCGCGTCGGCGGCGGCCGTCACTTCTTGGGCCGCACCGCCGAACTCGCCTGCCGCCACGTGGCCGGGGACAGGATCGAGCCTTTGAGTGCCTCGTCGAAGAGCGAGGCGCGTCCCTGCGCCGTGAGGAAGTCGGCATCCTGCCTGGTGTCCGTGCTGGTGGAGCTGGTGGAACTGGTGGAGCTCGTGGTGCTCTCGGCGGCATCCTGCCGCACCGGGAGCTCCTTGGCGAACGTCTTGCGCACGGGCTTCAGCGGGGTGACGTCCGCATCCTGCGGACGGTCCCCCGCGTGGAGCACGCTGACCTGCCGCTCGGTGACCCCGAGCACGAACCGGTGGCCGTCCACATCCACCACCACGACCGACGCCTTCGGCCCGACACCCTGACGGCCGACGACGTTCACCGCATTGGTGCGCCGGGAGGCGCCGCGGCCCGTGGTGACGCGTCGCTGCACGTACCAGAGCACCAGCACGATGACGGCGAGCACGACGAGCACGCGCAGGGCGATGAAGACGGTCTCCACGGCCTACCCCCGTGCGTCGATCGACGAGGAGGGGCAGCGGAGGGTCACGCAGCGCACTATCGGCCGCCCTCCTCCACCCGTTAGGCACCTCCCCCCGCCGATCTCCCCGCCCTCGCACCGCCGCTGCCCCGCGCCGGCATCGAGGCGGCGAATTGTCAGCCGTCTCGGCGCTTTTGGTGCGATTTCGAGCCGTCTCGGCGGCGCGGGAGGAGGGGTGCGCGGGATGTTCGCTAGTCGAGCTCTTCGGCGGCGTCGAGGATCTTGGTGATGCGGACGGCGTAGTCCTGGTCGACGACGACGATCTCGCCGTGGGCGATCAGGCGGCCGTTCAGGAGCACGTCGGCAGGCGACCCGGCCGAGCGGTCCAGCTCGATGACGGCCCCCGGCTCCATCGCGAGCACGTCGCGCACGGCCATGCGGGTGCGGCCGATCTCCACGGTCAGCGCCATCTCCACGTTGCTGATGCGGGCGAGCTTGCCGGCGATGGCCGCCGACCCGAGCGGGCGCTCGGCGAGCGCGGCACGTCCCCGGATCGCGAACCATCCCGCGACTCCGGATGCCCCGTGCAGGGCGAAGACGGTGGTCGCGGCGTCGGCGAAGAGCTCCCCGGCCTCCTCGACGCGGGCGTCGTCGAGCACGCCGGCGCCGAGCGTGTCGCTCGCCGCCTCCAGAGCCGGCTGGAGCACGTCCTGCAGCGCCACGACAGGCGAGCCGTCGGCCCCCTCGTCGACGAGGGCCGGGGCCTCCAGCAGCACGACCGCGAGGTCGGCCGAGAACGCGCCCACGAAACTGGCGACGACGGCCGAACCGGTCTGGCCGGCGAAGGCGCCATCGGTCTCGAGCAGTGGGCTGAGCGGCGCGCCGGTCGGGAGCACGCCCGCGAGCGCCTGCGCGGCGGTCTGCGCCTGTGCGAGGGAGAGCGCGGCGCCGGTTGCGGTGGCGATGTTCATCGGTTCAGTCCTCTGTCTTCACGATCACGCACGCCAGACGGGAGCCGCTGGAGCCCAGCGCTGCTCCGGCGACGGGGTGGCCCCCGACGGCGAGATCGAACGGTCGGTGGTGCGGATGCGGGAGGGGCAGCAGGTCGCCGACCGCGAGCCCGAGCACGACGCTCGGCTTGACGCTGGCGGGGGCGAGACGCAGGGAGACGTCGACGGGGACGCGCGCGAGCTGCGCATCCACCAGCTCCCGGGCGTTCTCGGCGCTGTGCGTCGGGTTGGTCTCGCCCAGCTGCGGGAGGAGCACGACGGCGGGCAGCGCGACGGTCGCCTCGGCGAGGCTCTCGCCCACCTGCAGCTCGAACGCCGCCACGATCATCAGCTCGGCGGTGGCCGCGGCCTGCGCGAACTGCGAGTTGTACTGGATGGCGTCCACGGCGATCGGGGTGACCAGCAGGGATCCGAGGGAGTAGCGGAGGTCTTCGAGCGCGTCGTCCATCAGCCGGCGCACGAGCGCGTGCTCGACCTGCGTGAACGTCCGCTCGTTCGCGATCGGCACGCCCGTCCCGCCGAGCATCGCGTTCACCCACGACAGCGCGGCGACGGTCGGGAACTGGATCACGCCCTTCGGTGCCACTCCGTCGAGTTCGCACAGCACCATCGCGGTCGTCGCGGGCAACGCCGCGGCGTACTCGTCGTACGACTGCATCTGCACCGAGATGCACGTCACCTGGCTGAGCACGCGCACCTTCGCGGTCAGCTGCGTCGCCCACTGCCGCGCGAACGTCTCGAACGCCAGCTCGAGCACGCGCGAGTGCTCCCGCGCCAGCGTGGTCGGCCGCCGGAAGTCGTACACCGGCGCCTCGGGCGCGAGGGAGGCGGGCAGGGTGGTCACGAGAGGGTCTATCGGCAGGCGCGGGGCGGGCGTTAGGCACCGTGCGCATCCTGTGGGTCCTCTAACGTGCACGGCTGGTGCGCCGATAGTGCCCCTGTGACGGCTCACCCGGAGCCGAGACCAGGATTCGCGCCCATGATCGTCGTCACCCGATTGAACGACACCCAGTTCGCGGTCAACCCGGATCTGATCGAGCGCATCCACGCCAGCCCCGATACGACTCTCGTGATGGTGGACGGTGCCAAGTTCATCGTCACCGAGTCGATGGCGGAGGTCATCGAGAAGATCGCCGCCTACCGGGCCCGCGTGATCGCGCTGGCTCACGACCTGCCCGCAGCCGGCCCCCGACCGGTGCCCTCCCCCGCGGAGCAGCAGGAGGGCCTGCGGGCCGTCCCGCTGCACGCACGCAAGAAGTAGCGAGGAAGAACCCCCATGGATCCGGCAACCATCATCGGCATCGTCCTGGCGTTCGGCTCCGTCGTCGCCATGGTGACGCTGGAGGGCGGGCACCTCACGGCCCTCCTGCTGCCCGCCCCGATGGTGCTGGTGTTCGGGGCGACCATCGCCGTCGGCATCGCCAGCGGCACGATCAAGGACTTCCTCAGCGCGGTGAAGGCGTTGCCGAGCGCGTTCCGCGGCAAGATCGACCCGCCGCAGCAGGTCATCGACGAGGTCGTGCGCCTCGCCGAGACCGCGCGCTCGAACGGCCTGCTCGCGATGGAGCAGGAGGCCGAGAACGTCAGCGACCCCTTCCTGAAGGGCGCCCTGCAGAACATCGCCGACGGCACCGACGGCGACGAGTTGCGCATCCTGCTCGAGGACGAGATCGCGACGCGCTCCACGCAGAGCCGCGTCGCCGCCAAGTTCTTCTCGTCGATGGGCGGCTACGCGCCGACCATCGGCATCATCGGCACGGTCGTCTCGCTGACGCACGTGCTCGAGAACCTCGACGACCCCGGCCACCTCGGCCCAATGATCGCCAGCGCGTTCGTCGCCACCCTCTGGGGCCTGCTGTCCGCCAACTTCCTGTGGCTCCCGATCGGCGCCCGGCTGCGGAGGCTCTCCGAGCTCGACGTGGAGCGCATGAACCTGCTGATGGAGGGTGTTCTCGCAGTGCAGGCCGGCAGCCAGCCGCGCCTCCTCGGCGAGCGCCTGCGCGCGATGGTGCCGGGCGGTGCGGATGCCAAGGCCGAGAAGGCGGCGAAGCCCGCGAAGACGTCGGCCAAGGCCCCCGCCGAAGAAGCGGCCTGACGTGTCCGCCCGTCGCCGGCGCAAGCAGGAGGAGCCGGAGGAGCACGAGAACGAAGAGCGCTGGATGGCCTCCTACATGGACATGGTCACCGTGCTGATGTGCATGTTCATCGTGCTCTTCGCGATGTCGACCGTCGACCAGAAGAAGTTCGAAGCGCTGAAGAACTCGCTGGCGACCGGCTTCGGTCAGGTGAAGACCGAGAAGATCGACACGGCGAGCGGTGTCGTCGTCCCGCCCGCGCAGGTCGACCAGAAGGGCGACACCACCGACCTCCAGCTCGCCAGGCAGGAGGCGCAGAACCTGGAGCGCATCCGCGACGCGATCCAGGCGGCGCTGACCCGCGACGGGCTGCAGGATGCCGTGCAGATGAAGATCGACGAGCGCGGCCTCACCATCGGCCTGGTCGGCAGCTCCACGTTCTTCGACTCCAACCACGCCGAGTTGAGCCCCACCGCGATCCGCGTTCTGGACGACATCGGCCCGGTCATCGCCCCGGAGGCGTACCAGGTCTCGGTGGAGGGTCACGCCGACATGCGCCAGCCGGGGGCTCCGTACCCGACGAACTGGGAGCTCTCCGCGGGACGCGCGACGAGCGTGCTGCGCCACCTCGTGGAGTCCAACGGTTTTCCTGCCGAGCGCATCGCGGCCGTCAGCTACGGCTCGGCGCGCCCGCTCGCCACCGCGACCAGCACCTCCGACCAGGATCTCGCTGTGAACCGCCGCGTGGATGTCGTGGTGCTGTCGTCGCAACCCGAGCGCATCCGGGAGCTGCTCCCCCAGGCTCTGCAGCCGGGCGCCGCTCCAGCGGGGACGACGTCGTCGGGCGGGTGACCGCGGGCCTCTACTGGCAGGCGCAGGACCGTCGCGTACTGAAGCGCATCACCCAGCTCCTGGTGGACATCCGGCGCACCGGCACTACCGGGATCGGCAAGCCTGAAGCGCTCAAGCACGGGTTCCAGGGGTTCTGGTCGCGGCGCATCACGGATGAGCATCGGCTCGTCTACACGGTGACGGAGGATGCGGTGCCGATCGCCCAGTGTCGGTACCACTACGTCCCGTGAGAGCGGGTGCTCCCCTCCCGGCCCCTATCGCAGCCGCGCCGGGCGCACCCGTACCGGGGCGAGCCAGGCGGCGACGATCACCGCGGTGAGGGCACCGGTGCACATGATCGCGGCGAGCACGACGACCTGGAAGCGGCCGGCCTCGAGCGGCGAGACCCCGCCGAAGATCGCGCCGACGAAGGCGCCGGGAAGGGTGACGAGTCCGGTGGTCTTGGTCTGGTCCACGGAGGGGATGAGGGCGGAGTAGACCGCCGCGCGGGCCTGCTCGAGCGTCGACTGGCGCGGGGTCGCGCCGAGGGCGAGCCAGCCCTCCACCTCGTCCCAGCGGTCGTCGACGGTCTCGGTGAAGCGGCGGCCGGCGAGGGTGGCGATGCTCATGGCGTTCCCGATCACGATGCCGCCGATCGCGAGCGCGTAGCGGGCGCTGAGCTCGATGGCGCCGGTGGCGAAGACGACGACCAGGGTCGTGCCGACGCCGATCGCCATCGCCGCCGCCATCATTCCGGCGTGCTCGGCGCTCCACCCGACGCGGTGCGTCGCGGTCGCTGCGGCGACGCCGAACATCACCAGCAGGGCGAGGGACACCCAGAGCGGGCTGGTGATCACCCCGGAGAGGATCACGCTGATCACGGCGAGCTGTGCTGCGCCCCGCACGATCGCGAGCACCGGCGCCCAGCGGTGCGGCACGCGGTAGAGGGCGAGCACGGCCGTCGCGATGAGCGCGAGCACGGCGAGGCCCAGGAGGGTGGGGGCGAGCTCGCGGACGATTGGCACGAGCCGAGCCTATGCGGCCGCCGGACCGCCCGCCCGCGCGAACGCGCCCGGGGTGACCCCGAGCGTGCGGCGGAAGTGCCGCGTCAGGTGCGCCTGGTCGTGGAATCCGGCGAGCGCGGCCGAGTCCGCGGGCGTCCGCCCCTCGAGCAGGAGTCGACGCGCGAGGTCGACGCGACGCCCGGTCACGTAGCGGTGGGGCGCGATGCCGTAGGCGTGCGAGAACGCCCGGACGAGGTGGCTGGGATGCGCGCCGAGGGCCTCCCCCGCCTCCGCGAGCGTGAACGTCTCGGTCAGCCGATCGTCGAGGAGGGTGCGCAGCCGGCGGGCGAGCGGGGCATCCGGGGTGGCGGCCGGCGCGGCGCCGAGGTGGCCGAGCAAGCCGTGACGCAAGGCGAGCATCCAGTGCTCGGCGGCGACCCCGGTGCGCGCGACGACCGTGGGGCGGCCGACCGCGGCGGACGGCGCGTGCGGCGGGAGCCAGTCCGGCTCCAGGTAGAGCACGCGCTTGCGGTATCCGTTGTCGCGGATCGCGGAGTGCCCGTCGTGCGGGATCCCAGGCGGCAGGAGGGCGATCGACTCGGGCGCGGCGCGGTGCTCGGAGCCGCCGAGCGAGAAGTCGACCACCCCCGCGTCGATGAGGAGGACGGTCCAGGCATCGTGGGTGTGGGCGGGGTAGGCATGGTCGAAATCGGCGTGGAGCACCTCCCGCACGTGCGGCACCGCCGGATGCCAGGCGCGCACGGACTCGACCATGCAAGGAATGTACAAGACGACGGTGTGGGGGCGGGCGGAGGCTGGACGCATGTCCTCCGCCGCTGCCGCCACCCCCGCCGTCCGGTTCGACACCAAGATCGTCGTGCTGCTGTCCGACGATCTCGCCGCCTGGCAGGAGCTCAACGTCACCGCCTTCCTGATCAGCGGGATCGCGACCAGCGCCCCCGACCTCGTCGGTGAGCCCTACCGCGACGGCGACGGCGCGGAGTACCTCCCGATGCTGCGTCAGCCGGTCGTCGTGATGACCGGCGACGCCGAGGTGCTCGCGGCCGCCCGGGTCCGCGCCGCCTCCCGCGACGTCACGCCCGCCGTCTACACGCGCGACCTCTTCGCCACCGGGCACGACGAGGCGAACCGGGAGGCCGTCGCCGCGGTCGCCTCCGACGCCCTCGACCTGGTGGGGATCGCCGTCCGCGGGCCACGCAACACCGTCGACCGCATCGTGAAGGGCGCTCGCCTGCACGGATGAAGACTCCTCCTGACATTCTCCGTCCCCTCGCCTACCGCGCGAGTTAGGGGGCGCGAAACGCTGGGAATCCGCCTCTCCGGCTGGGATCGGGGTGCGCTCTTCTGCCAGATTTGACGGGCGAAGGGGAGTAGCTCAGCATCCGGTTCCGGGTGCGCGGCACGTCGACATACTGGCTCGCGAAGACGCGGCCCGGCGTGCCTCCCAGCTCTTGGGCGAGCGAGACCTTCGGTCATCAGCACACGATGGCCGGGCCCCTCCGTCGTACCTGCCCGGTCGTCACGATCGGAAGGCCCCACATGAGCACGCGAACGACCGGACTCGCCCGACGCCTGGTGATCCCGCTCGGGATCGTCGGACTGGTCGCGGCGCAAGGCGTCGCCCTGCGCCTCAGCGGGATCGAGCCCGCGCCCGTCGTCGGAATCGTCATGTTCGGCTTGGCGATCGTCGCCGCCGCGTTCGCCCTGGCGTGGGCGGGCGAGGCGGCCGAGGTCGACATCTCCGGCGGGCTCGCCGTCGGCCTGCTCGCGATCATCGCGATCCTGCCCGAGTACGCGATCGACCTCTACTTCGCGTTCACCGCGGGCAGCGACCCGAGCCAAGCGCAGTACGCCGCTGCCAACATGACCGGATCGAACCGGTTGCTGCTCGGCTTCGGCTGGCCGTTCATCCTGCTCGTGGCCTTCCTGGTCTACCGGGCGGCGCGCGCACGCAAGCGCCCGGTCGACCCGGATGTCTCCCGCCGGCCCTTCGCCGTGCGCCTCCCCGGCGACAACCGGGTGGAGCTCGGCCTGCTGATGATCGCCTCGGTCCTCACCCTGACCATCCCGCTCACCGGCCAGATCCACGTCCTGCTGGGCGTCGTGCTCCTCGCCCTGTTCGTCTACTACCTGTGGAAGGTCTCGACCGGCGAGAGCGAGGAGCCCGAGCTGGTCGGCGTCCCGGCCGCGATCGGCGGACTGTCGACGATCGCCCGGCGCACCACGGTGATCGCGATCTTCGCGCTGTCGGCCGCGGTCATCCTGCTGCTCGCCGAGCCGTTCGCGCACAGCCTCATCCAGGGCGGTCGCGCCGCGGGCATCGACGACTTCCTGCTCGTGCAGTGGCTCGCGCCGCTCGCCTCGGAGGCGCCGGAGTTCGTCATCGCGATCATCTTCGCGATGCGCGGCAAGGCGGCGATGGGCGTGGGAATCCTGCTCGCGAGCAAGGTCAACCAGTGGACCGCCCTGGTGGGGACGCTGCCGATCGCCCACGCCCTGGGCGGCGGAGGCTGGGCCCTGCCGATGGACGGCCGCCAGGTGGAGGAGTTCGTCCTGACCGCCACGCAGACCCTGCTCGGTGTGGCGATGCTGCTCAGCCTGCGGTTCTCGGGCCGCTGGGCGACCGCGCTGTTCGTGCTGTTCGCCGCGACGTTCGTCTTCACGGGCACCGAGGCCCGCTGGATCGTGTCGGGCGTCTATGCCGTTCTGGCCGTGGCGCTCTTCGCTTTCCAGTGGCGTCGTCTGTGGCCGACGCTGCGGGCCCCGTTCCGGCGGGCGCTCCCGCACGACGACGACATCGGCGCCGACGCGCACGGCGGCCCCCGGCAGGAGGTCGCCGCGGGCTGAGGAAGGCGTGGGCCGCGCATCCGACAACCCCCCGGTCGGGATGCGCGGCCCCACGCGGCATCCCGGGTGGAATTTAGCCGAATGCCGTCCGGGACACTGTGGGCTGGCCCGTCGGGCCGCTCCTACTCAAGAAGTGTCCGCACCCGCCGGATCGTCTCAAAACTACTTTTCGAGGTCGTCCGCGGTGCTGTCATCAAGCGGGGAGGACGCGGACGATCCGTTCGAGTCCTGCGAAGTCGGCCGTGTTGTGCGTGATGACGACCGCGTCGTGTGCGCGCGCCGTCGCGGCGATCATCAAATCGGCTATCCGACCGCGCGGCGAGCGCCCCGCGGCGTGGACGGCCTCGACGACCCGGCCGAAGTACTCGGCAGCGGTGTCGTCGAAGGGCAGGCCTCGGCCGAACGTACGCCGGATCTCGAGCAGGTGCAGCCGACGTTCGACCAACACCGTCGGCGCGACGTCGGGGTTCACGAGCCCCTGTTCGAGTTCGGCATAGCTGATGGATGAGACGGCGATCTCCGTGATCTCTGGCGGTACTGCGCGCAGGCCGGTGATCAGCACGTTGGTGTCGACGACCGCCCTCATCCCCACGGGTCCCGGAGGTCTTGGGAGGCGCGCTGCTCGGAGAGCTCCTCGGCCCAGCCAATCGCATCGGAGCTCGAGAGCGCGGCGAGCGCTCGTTCCACCGGCACCCACGCTCCGTCGGTGTGCGGCACCACGTCGGCGATCGGATGACCGTGGCTCGTGACGACGTACGACTCTCCGTTCTGTACGTCGGCCAGCATCCGCGTCGGGTTCTGGCGGAGCTGCCCGACCGTGATGTTTCGCTCCGTGCGTTCCATCGTGGCTGTCATGCCTCCATCCTACGCGACCGTAGACATATATCTACGCAGACCGCTCACTGAGCGAAGCTCGAAGTTCACGACGTTGCGGTGATTCCGGTCGGAATGACCGCAACGTCGTGAACCTCAGCGACGGAGAGGTCAGCGCTTCAGGTTCGTGAGCTCCTGCAGCACCTCGTCGGAGGTGGTGATGATGCGGGCGTTCGCCTGGAAGCCGCGCTGCGCGACGATCAGGTTGGTGAACTCCTGGGACAGGTCGACGTTCGACATCTCGAGGGAGCCGCCCTGGATGTTGCCGAGGCCGTCCTCTCCGGGGCCGCCGATCTGGGCGGCCCCGGAGTTGATGGTGGCGCGGTAGGTGGAGCCGCCGGCCTTCTCGAGGCCGCCCGGGTTGACGAAGGTCGCGAGGGCGATGCGGGCGACGGCCTGCTTGTCACCGTTGGAGAAGAGGCCGATGATCGTGCCGTCCTTCGAGAGCGTGAACGACTCGAGGGTGCCGGCGGCGCGGCCGTTCTGGTCCTTGAAGGCCACGGTCGAGAGTCCGGAGTAGCCGGTCACCGTGCTGAGGTTGACGTTGACGCCGCCTACGGTGAGCGCGCCTCCCGTCGCCAGGACGCCGTTGTTGAATGTCATCGCGCCGGTCGTCGTGGCGGTGCCGTCGGTGCCGGAGACGTCCCACCCCGTGGCGGACTTGGTGAAGGTGAGGGTGAGCTTGCGCTCCGTCCCGTTCGCGTCGTAGACGGAGATGTCGCGCACGAGCTGGTCGCCGGTCACGGCGTCCGAGGGGAGGTTGCCGTTGACGTTCGCGGCGGTGGTCGCGGAGGCCGGGGTGACGGCCTTCAGCGGAATGGTGATGTCGCTGAGCGCACCGCCCTGCTGGATGACACCGTTGACCGCGTTGTAGCCCTGCAGGATCGCGCCGCCGGGGCCGACCAGGCGGCCGAGGGCGTCCGGGTCGAAGGAGCCGGCGCGCGTGTAGACGGTCTCGCCGCCGACGTTGGTGACGAAGAAGCCGTCGCCGTTGATCATCATGTCGGTCGAGCGGCCGGTCGCCTGGGCGGCACCCTGGGTGAAGTTGGTGGAGATGCCGGCGACGAGCACACCCAGTCCGATCTGCGCCGGGTTGGTGCCGCCGGTCTGCGCCTGCGGGCCGCCCGCACCCTGGACGAGCTGCGAGAGCGTGTCCTGGAACTGCACGGCGGACGACTTGAAGGCGGTGGTGTTGACGTTGGCGATGTTGTTTCCCGTAACGTCGAGCATGGTCTGGTGCGACCGGAGGCCGGAGATTCCGGAGTAGAGAGAGCGGAGCATGACGCTGCCTTTCTGTGGATGCTGCGGGGCGGAGAGTCGGAGGTGTTCAGGAGGCGGCGGACGTCGGGGCGACCACACCCAGAATCGCGTCGAGGTTGATCTTCGCGTCGCCGACGGTGACGATCGGCACCGACCCCGCGTACGAGACGGAGCCGGCGACGCCGGTCCGGGTGTCGCCGTTCTTGTCGAGGTAGCTGACCGTGTGCCCGATGAGCTGGGCCGCGGCGGAGCGCATCTGCAGGGCGAAGCCCTCCTGGCTCGTGGTGTCCATGTTGGTGAGCTTCTCCATCACGGCCAGCTGGGTGGTCTGCGAGATCATCTGGTTGGTGTCCATCGGCGAGCTCGGGTCCTGGTTGCGCAGCTGGGTCACCAGCAGTTGCATGAACGCCTCGCCGTCGAGTGTCTGCTTGGGCGTGCGCGTGGGCGCGGTGGTGTAGATCCCGCTCGTGGTTGCGGTGTCGGTTCCGGTGACGGCGTCGACCACGGTGGCTCCCTTCTGGTGGCGGATGGTTCGGTTCGGGGTTCAGACGATCAGGTCGATCGAGTGGGCGAGGCCGTCGGGCGGAGCGCCGGTCGCGATCGCCGCCGAGAGCTGGTCGGCTGCGGCGCGGGTGCGGCCGGGCGGTTCCGTCTGCGTGGCCGGACCGCCGCGCAGGCCGTCGCGCGGCGAGGAGTCCTGCTGCGGCGGCGGCTGGTTCTGGGACGAGAGGTCGAGCGACCCGCTGAGTCCCGCGCCGGTCAGGTCGCGGCGCAGGTCGGGCAGGATGGCCCGCACTGCGTCGCGTCCCGCGTCGGTCGGCGCGAAGAGCTCCACCCGCACGCCCTCCGCGCCGACGTGGGCGCGGACGGTGACCGGCCCGAGCGTGTCGGGGGTGACGTGCACGGTCATGACGTGTTCGCCCGTGCCCGCCGCGGCGAGGGTGAACACGGGCCGCGCGAGTTGCGCGTCGAGTGTCTGTGCCGGGGTGTGCGGGGCGGGGGTCGGCGCCGGAGCGGCCGGAGTGGCGGCGGGAGGCTGCGGTGCGGCCACGGGAGGGGCGACCGTCGGTGTCGTGGTGGCGGGGGCCGGCGAGGCGGCCGCCGGTGCGGGTTGCGGGTCGGCACCGCGCGCGGTCTCGGTCCCCGGGCGCGCAGCCGGCTCGGCGGACACGGCACGCTGGACCCCCTCGCCGGTGCGGGCTCCCGCGACGAGGGCGGCGTCCGCCGGGGTCCCGGCCGGTCCGGCGCCGGGGCCGGTGCCCGCGTTCGTCGCCGGTGTCGCGATGGCGGGCGCAGGCGTGCTCGGGGACGCTGCAGCAGCGGCGCTCGGTGCGCCGGACAGCTGGGGGGTGGACAGCTGGTCGCTCGGCAGCTGGGCACTGGACAGCTCGCCGGAGCGCCCGGCCGCGTCCGCAGTCGGTCCGTGTGCCGCCCGCGCTCCCGGAGCCGCGGACGACAGCGCGCCGGCGGCCGGGGACGTCGCCGCGGCGAGATCACGAGTCGACGACACCGCGCCCGACGCGGCGAGCACCTGTGCCCCGGCCGGGGCGGTGCTCGGGGCGGCCTCGCCGGTGGCCCCCGCAGCGCTGCCCCCGATCTCGGCGGCGGTCGTCGCGCCGCTCGCCGCGTCCGCGGCAACGGCAGGCGACGCGACCGGCTCCGCGACCGGCGCCGGCGCAGCCGGGATCAGCGCCACGCCCGCGGCGATCGGCGACGGGGCCGCGAGGCCGTCCGACGTCGCCGAGGCCGAGGACGCCGCGCCCGATGAGGCCGCGGCCGGCTCGGCGGCGGCCTCCGTCGTGGCGCCGACGTCGCCGGAGTGTGCGGTCGCGGACGCCGCTCCCTCGGCCGGCCCTCCCGCGCGGGACGATGCGCGCCCGGCGGGGCGATGCTGGGCGGCACGGGCCTCGTGCGACGGACGCGCCTCCCGCGTGCCGGCGGCATCCCGCGACCCCGCGGCGTCGCGCGCACCTCGACCGGCGTCCCGCGCAGACGCACCGCTGAGGAGCGCGGCGAACGCGTCGCCGCCGGCCGTGCCCGAGCGGGCGGACGTGGCACCCGGGGCCCCCGGAGCACTCCCCGCCGCCATCGGCGCCGACCCCACCGCCGCGGGGCTCACAGCGAGCCTCCCTGCAGCATGGAGGTGAAGAGCGAGCGCAGCGCGTCCGTCTGAGCCGTGGAGAGCGACGACGCGGATGACGCGGCCGTGCTCGCCTGCGGCACCACCCGGCGGATCGTGACGATGTCGGAGTCGCTGAGCCAGTTGTCGACCAGGCTGACGTTGCGGCCCTCGCTCGGCGCGTGGATGACCTTGCCGTCGCCCGCGTAGATCACGATGTGCTCGCCGCCGTTGCAGACGATGATGTCGCCGGGCTGGGCCTGCGCGAGCGAGGGCACCTCGGTACCCACCGTCGACTGACCGGAGACCAGGCGCGGGACGTCGATGCCGAGGTCTTTGAAGACGCGCTGCACCAGGCCGGAGCAGTCGAGGCCGGAGGCGGAGGTGCCGCCGAAGACATACGGGACGCCGAGGTACTTCTTCGCGTCGGCGACGACGTCTGCACCGGTCACTCCCCCGCTCGAGGTGGTGGCGTCGGTCGTGGCGCCCGTGCCGCCGAGGGCCTGCGTGAGGGCGGAGGCGAAGTCGGTCGCGCCGCTCGACGAGCGGGTGGAGGCGGCGGGCGTCGCCGTCCCCGTCGTGACGCTGTCGAGCTGCACGAGCGTCGCCTGGATCTGCGCGATCCGTCCGATCGCGTCCGTCACCGTCATGACCCGCTCCCCCGTCCGTCGGCGGACCGGTCGCGCTG
Source organism: Leifsonia sp. LS1 (assembly GCF_020521355.1). Taxonomy (NCBI): domain Bacteria; kingdom Bacillati; phylum Actinomycetota; class Actinomycetes; order Micrococcales; family Microbacteriaceae; genus Leifsonia; species Leifsonia sp. LS1. The sequence goes on along the minus strand of NZ_BPER01000001.1, from coordinate 232,566 downwards.
CCAGGCGCCGGTCGCGATCTCGTCGATGGCCGCCTGCTCCGCACCGAGATCGCTGGCGACGACCTCCGCCGCGTGGCGCGCCTCCAGCTTCTCCAGGCCGACGGCCCGCTTCTTCGCCTCGGTGAACGCCTCCTGCGCCGCCGCGGCGTCGGCCTCCGCCTGGGCGGCGAGCGCGGTCAGGTCGGCGAGCATGCTGCGGCTGGACGCACGGGCGGCGGCGAGCGCGAACAGCGTGCTCGCGTCGGTCGCCTCGACGGGGACGGCGTGCAGGGCGGCGATCGCACGCACCTGCCGCTCCCCCGCATCGCGTCGCAGCGCGTTGGCCGCCGCGAGGTCGCTCGCGGCGTGGTCCTTCTCGATCTGCCGCAGGCGCAGCAGTCCGGCCAGCTGGAACGTGCGTGCCATCACACCCCTCCCATCGTCGCGACGAGCGCGCCGAGGCGTGCCCAGGACTCCGCCGACGGCGCCGGCTCGCCGATGCTCTGCCGGAGGAACGCGTTGATGGCGTCCTCGTTCGCGACCGCGGCATCGACCCGTGGGTTCGTGCCCGGCTTGTAGGCGCCGACATCGAGCAGATCCTGCGCGGCCACTTTGGCGGCGAGCACGGCACGGAGCGCGGTCGCGGCGGCGCGCTGCTCGGGCGTGGTGACACGCGAGGCCAGCCGCGAGATGGAGCCGAGCACGTCGACCGACGGAAAGTGGCCGACGACCGAGAGCCGGCGGTCGAGCACGACGTGACCGTCGAGGATGCTGCGGGCGGAGTCGGCGATCGGCTCGTTGTGGTCGTCGCCGTCGACGAGCACGGTGTAGAGCCCGGTGATCGAGCCGGTCTCGCCGGTCCCCGCGCGCTCGAGCAGCTGGGCCAGCAGCGAGAACGTCGAGGGCGGGTAGCCGCGCGTGGCCGGAGGCTCGCCCGCCGAGAGGCCGATCTCGCGCTGCGCCATCGCCACGCGGGTGAGCGAGTCCATCATGAGCACCACGTCGGCGCCCTGGTCGCGGAACGACTCCGCGATACGGGTGGCGGCGAATGCGGCGCGCAGGCGCATCACCGCCGGCTCGTCGGACGTGGCGACCACCACGATCGAGCGGGCGAGCCCGTCCGCGCCGAGGTCGTCCTCGAGGAACTCGCGCACCTCGCGGCCGCGCTCCCCCACCAGCGCGATGACCGAGATATCGGCCTCCGTGCCGCGCGCGATCATCGACAGCAGGGACGACTTGCCGACACCGGACCCCGCGAACAGCCCGAGACGCTGACCGCGGCCGGCGCTCACCATGGTGTCGAGCACACGCACGCCGAGGCCCAGCGGGTGCAGGATGCGCGCACGACGCATCGCGTCGGGCGCACGGTTGTCGAGCGGCACGAAGCCGTCGGGCTCGACGGGGCCTTTGCCGTCGATGGGACGGCCGAGCGCGTCGATCACGCGGCCGAGCATCCCGCGGCCCGTCGGGACGAGCAGCGGCGTGCGTACCGCGCGCGCCGGCGCCCCTGCGGCGATGCCCGTCACGCGGCCGTAAGGCATCACGCGCACCGAGTCCGCGGTCGTCGCGACCACCTCGGCGTGCACGCCGGGATCCTCCCCGATGGTCACCAGGTCGCCGATCGCGGCGGCGACACCCTCGACCTCGGCGCCCAGTCCGATGACCGTCTTCACCCGGCCGACGCGTTCCGGCGCGGCCTCGCGCACGGCCCGGGCCCAGCGCGGCAGCGTCGCGGTCACGAGAGCGCCTGCCTCGCGCGGGCTAGCGCGGTCGACACGCGCGCGTCGAGCCAGCCCGCGGGCAGTTCGCCGATCGCGTCGCCGGGCGCGAGCGCGGGATCCGCCACGAGCCGCGGCGCCGCAGCGGGCCCGGCCGCCGCGCCCCCCGCTCCCGCGTCCGCCTCCGTCAGGAGAGCCAAGTCCTCCGGGTTCAGTCGCACGACGGCCACCGCTCCGACGGTCTCGGCCGCCAGCGCGCGGCTCACGGCGGCACGCGCGGCCGACACCCGGTCGGCCAGCGCCTCCCCCACCACCGCGGAGGCCAACTCGAAAGCGGCCTCGACCAGCACATCCTCGACCTCGGCGAGCACCGGCACGGTGGCCTCGCCCAGCTCGACGGCCGCGGCACGCAGCGCCTGAGCGAGCACCGCGATCCGCCGCGCGGCACGCTCCTCCTGCTCGGCGCGCGACCGCTCCGCCGCCTCCTGCCACGCGCGCTGCTCCTCGGCGGCCGCCCTGCGCCCGTCCGCGTAGCCGGTCGCGTAGCCGCGGGAGCGCGCCGACGTCAGCGCGGCATGCTCCTGCTCGGTCTCCGTGAGCACGGGGATCGCGAGCGGCTCGAAGGCGGTCTCAGTCGACATACGCGTCCTCGTCGCCGCGCTGCACGGTGATCGCGCCGGTCGCCTCCAGATCGCGGATGGCACGCACGACCGCGGCACGTGCCTCCTCGACCTGGGAGAGGCGGACCGGTCCGAGCATCCGCACCTCGTCGGCGAGCACCTCGCGGTTGCGCTCCGAGAGGTTGGCCGTGATGATCTCCTCGACCGCCGGTACCGCGCCCTTCATCGCCACAGCGAGCACGGCGACGTCCACACCGCGCAGCACCTGCTGCACGTCACGGGCCTCCAGGCGCACGATGTCGTCGAAAGTGAGCATGCGCGAGCGCACCTCTTCGGCCAGCTCGGGATCGCGGCGCTCCAGCGCCTCCAGCAGCGCCTTCTCGGTGCTCGCGTCGGAGCGGTTGATGATGTCGACGAGGGGCTGCACTCCCCCGACCGCGTCGCTGGCGGTGCGGGCGGCGACGACCGCGCTCGCCCGCTGCTTGAGCGTGTCCGCGACGACCCGCACCGCATCCGGGCTCGGCGAGCCCATCGTCGCGATCGCGTGCGCGACCTCGGTGCGGGCCTCGTCGTCGAGGCCGCTCAGCACGCGAGAGGCGTGGTCCGCGCGCAGGTGCGCGAGCACGAGGGCGCTGGTCTGCGGCAGCTCCCCCGCCAGCAGCATCTGCACCTGGCCGGGCTCCACGGTGTCGAGGAACTCGAACTGCTTGCCCGCCATGTTCGACGCCACACGGTTCATCACTCCCGTGGCTCGCTCGGCGCCGAAGGAGGCCTCCAGCAGCCCGACCGCGATCTCGCGGCCGCCACGCGTGGAGACGGCGCCGCGCGTCGCGAGGTCGTGGAACTCGGTCATCGCCTTCTCGGCGACCCCCGGGTCCACGCGGCGCAGTCGCAGGATCTCCGCGGTGATCTCGTCGGCCTCCTCGTCGGAGAACTGCTTCATCACCTGGGCTGCGCGCTGCTGATCCATGTTCATCAGCACGACGGCGACCTTCTGCGGGCCGGTCAGCGGTGTCTTCGCGTCGGTCATACGGCCGCCCGATCATCCATCAGGCTGCGCAGGTACTCGGCGGTCTTCTGCGGATCGCGCTCGGCGAGCGCCTCGATCTCGGAGCGTCGACGCTCCGCCTCCAGTTCGGGGCCGTCCGGGTCCGGAGCGTCGAGCTGCATCGGCACGGTCGGAGCGGCCTGCTCGAGCGGGAGGGGGAACGGCGAGGCCTCGAACGCCACGGACTCCTCCTCGAGCTCGCTCTGCTCCGCGGCCTTGCGACGGCCGCGGCGCACGAGGGCGAACACGATGATCAGAGCGGCCAGCACGGCCGCGGCGATGATGGAGGTGCGGATGATGCCGGTCAGCTGGTCGGCGGCGGCCGCGTCCTTCGCCTCCTGCAGGGCCTTGGCCGCCTCGGTGGCGCCCGCCTTGCTGAACGGCACCATCTCGACGCTCACGGAGTCGCCCCGCTTGGTGTCGATGCCGGCCGCGGCATTCACCAGGTTGCGGATCTCGTTGGGACTGACGCTGCCGACGGCGTCGGAGTTGAGCGCGACGGAGACGGTCTGCCGGTTGATCGCGCCGGCCGGGATGGTGCGCTGCTCGGTCACCTTGTCGACCGCGTTGTCCTTGGTCGACGACTCGGAGTTGAAGGTGCCGTTGCCGTTGGTCCCGTTGGGCACGGCGATGTTGTCGGGCCCGAGCACACCCGCGGCGCTTCCGCCGGAGCCCGTGTACGTCTCCTTCTGGCTGGTCTCGCTGAGCGACGGCGCATCGGTCGGCGCGGTGTACGACTCCTCGGTGCGCTGCGCGGACTCCTTGCTCACGTCGGCGGCGACCGCGACGGTGGCGTTGCCCGGGCCGACGACCTTGTCGAGCATGTCCTGCACGGCGTTCTTCACCCGCGTCTCGTAGTCGCCGGCCTGCTTGTCCGCTCCCCCGACGGCGCCGGTGCCCACGGCGCTCAGCACCGTGCCGTTCGCATCCACGACCGCGACGTCGGTCGGCTGCATGCCGGTGACGGCGGCGCTGGTCAGGTGGACGATCGCCTGCACCTGGTCCTGGCTGAGGGTGACGCCGTTCTGGGTCTCGACGAAGACGGAGGCGGTCGGGTCCTTCTTCTCTGCCGCGAAGACGGTGTCCTCCGGGATCGCGAGCCGCACCGACGCCGTCTTGACGCCTTTCATCGCGCCGATGGTGTTGGCGAGCTCGCCCTCCATCGCGCGCTTGTACGTCACGGACTGCTGGAACTCCGACGAGGTGACGCCCATCTTGTCGAGCAGCGAGTACCCGCCGGTGGTCGACGACGGCAGCCCCGCCGAGGCCGCCTTGAGCCGTTCGTCGTAGACGCTCTGCTGCGGCACGAGGATGGTCGAGCCGCCGTCGGTCAGCTGGTACTGCACGCCGTCGGTGCGCAGCTGGTCGACGATCGCCGAGGCGTCGGACGACTGCAGTCCCGAGAACAGCGGCGTGTACGTCGGCTGCGACGCCCACAGCGCGATGCCGGTGACGCCCAGGGCCAGCACGGCAACGCCGATGATCGCGATCACCCGCTGGGCGATCGAGAACCCGCGGACCGTGTCGCCGAGTCTCCGGAAGAAGCTCGTCACCTGCTGGGGCATCAGGCCTGCATCCGCATGATCTCGTTGAACGCGTCGACGGCCTTGTTGCGCACGCCGGCGACGAGCTCCAGGGTCACCTGGGCGCGGGAGGAGGCGATGGTGGCGTCATGGATGTCGTCCAGGTTGCCCGTGACGGCCTGGATGGCGAGCTTGTCGCTGGTCCCCTGGAGCGATTGGAGGTTGTCGATCGCTCCCGTGAGCGCGTCGCCGAAGGCCGCTCCCCCGCTCGCGGTCGTACCGGCGGCCGCCGCGGCGGAGGTGGTGCCGCCGACCGAGCCGACGGCGGAGATCGCAGAGATGGGCATCAGTTCTTTCCGATCTGCAGGGCGGCCTGGTAGGTCTCTTTGGCGCGGTCCACCACGGCGGCGTTCGCCTGGTAGCCGCGCTGAGCCATGATGAGCGCCCCCATCTGCTCCGAGAGGTCGATGTCGGGGTAGCGGACGTACCCCTCGGCGTCCGCCACTGGATTGTCGGGCTCGTAGACCATGCGCCCCTCCGCGCTGCCGTAGGCCGCTCCGGCCACGTACGCCCCCGAGACCCCCTGCCCCTCCTGCGCCACGATGTAGCGGGCCTGGAAAGCGGCGCCGTCCGTCGGCTTGGCGGTGTTGATGTTGGCCAGATTGTCCGAGACGGCGTCCAGCCACTTGCGGTGCAGGGTGAGACCCGTGCCCGCGATCCCGATCGCGTCGAATGTCATCGCCGGTGCTCCCGTCAGCTCGTCCGCAGTGCGGAGCGGATCGCCGTGAACTGGTTGCCCGCCGCCTGGGAGGCGAACTGGAACCGCAGGACCGTGTCCACGTTCGAGAGGGTCTCGGTGTCGAGGTTGACGTTGTTGCCGTCGAGACGCGTCGGCTCGAGCGAGCGCGCCGTCGTCGCGGTGGTGTGCCCGTCGCCCTCGGCCACCGAGCGGGCGAGGGCGTCTTCGAAGGAGACCCGCTCGGCCGTGTAGCCGGGGGTGTTGACGTTGGCGATGTTGTTCGCGATCGCCCGCTGCCGCGCGGCGAGGCCGTCGAGGGCGCTCGTCAGGGCGGCACTGGTCACGGATTCGAGCACAGCTGCACTCCATCGGGGTCGGGGCGGCGCATCCGTGGCCTGGTGGGTGAGCTATCCGTGCTCAGCCTGCTCTATCGGCCGTTCGAAGCGGCTCGTTAGCGACGTCCGCGCAATTGCCCACAGCCTGCGGATCGCGGTGTGGAAAGAGTGGATTTCCGGGTCCCGGAAGCGGTATACCCACAGCTTCATCCACAACTGGAACGAGGGTGTGAATTACACGGATGTGGTTTCGAAGGGATGTTCGACGCGAGCGAAATTGCCAGGTTTTTGCTGATCAGATGTGATTTCTGTTTCCTGTGTGTCGTGAGTGTCCACACATCTCGCGCGTGTCCTCCACACGTTTCGCACCTCCATCCACCACTTCTCCCCAGAGTTATCCACAGGTGGACAACGTGGGCGGAGCAGAGGAAGGTGAACGCGTCGGTCCACCCCCGCGCGGTGAACGGCCCATGAATGCCCGATGGACGGCGAGGACACGCCCGAGAGGGCGCCTGAAGGATGGATCGGCGACTGCTCATATGAGCAGATCGCACCGTTCCGATCAGCCGAGCAGGCTTCGAGCGCGCCCGCTCCGGCTCATCGGTGGATCTTGTCTGTCGACCCGGACGGGAGGTGCATTCCGACGTGGCCGACATATATATGACCGTCCGAGGTGACCTGGTCGTAGTAGTGGATCCGGAGCTTCTGGTCGGCAGACCAGCTGAAAGGCTTGAAGTGCGTCCACATATGGACGAGCTCAGTCGAGTCAACCGATGCCGGAACGGGTAGGCGGCGATAGTCAGCCAGCCTCTTGTTCTTCCGTGTGATGCTCGACTCATCCTGCGCATGCCGATTGGGCGGAACATGGAATGCCCCTCGGGGCCCAGCCTCGCAGAATGAATGGACGCCGCTTTCCCACGTCCCATCCAACCGTGCGCTGCGATAGGACACGAGCGTTCCCATCGCGTCCCACGCGGCTTGAAGGGCCGAGCCGTCGATGTCCAGGCCCGCCAGGTCCCTTGTCCGCCGCTTGTTGCCTGTGAGGACGATCCCGTTGTCCGCCAGGCGCGGATCAGCGACGAACGCATCCCAATCCGCTGGCGGCTCGCCGAGGGGGTTCGAGGGCCCGCCGTCGTCGATCCACCCGAAGGCTGCTGCAGTGTCGGACTCGGCGAGTCGCGACCGCAGATAGGCGGCCTCGCGATCGCGCTGTTCGTAGTAGTACTCGAGCCGATCCTGCTCGGCGACCGATTCGCTGTAGTTGATCTGCTCCAGGAGGAGAGCGTCCTCCAATTCCTCGACCCGGCTCTGCAGTCGTTCGTTGTCTCCGAGGAGCTGCTGAATGGCTCCCGAATCAGGGTGCGTTCTGGTGGCTGCGTCCAGCAGCTCGAGAAGGGAGCCTTCGGACAGGTCGGTCAACGATAGGAAGTCTTGTATCCCCACCAATTGCTCCTCCAGCAGCTGCCGGGCTCTCTCGCTTTCCTCCAACTGGGCACGGAGGCGCGCCATCTCCTCGACGGGACGGTGACCGCGCTCATGCTCTCGGATCCGCTTGGCAGCCGGCGGCATTGCAGGCGGAGTCGCACGAGTCGGCGCCCGATGGGCCGCTTGACGCTCCGCCACGCGCACGTCGAGCTCTGCGGACACAGGGCTCACCGCGTCGCGGAGCTGCTGGGCCGCGAAGCGATCGAAAGCCCGCGACCATTCGCGAACCGCAGGCGGCAGGGCGACCGGGTGCGACACCTGGTACTGCCGGATGAACGTCTCGATGCTGCGCGACACGCGCACATCGTCTTCGGCTAGAGATCGAGGGGTCAGCCACTTCGAGGCCTGTTCGACAGCGGGGTCGGCGAGGTCGGAGCCCGGGGGATAGGTTCGGAGGGTGGCGGGCAACACCGCGCGTCGACCGTGACGGCGCGCGAATTCAGCGGCTGAGTTCGGGTCGAGCGAAACAACATGCGCGATTCCGGCGATGTACGTGGTCCACCGGTCGACTGCCGCGATCCAACGGTCGAACTCGATGCCCTCTACCGGCGCAGCGACGATTACCGGTAGCCTGCGGTCAGGGTCATCGATGAGATCCTCGAGGTCATCGAGGCCGCTCGCACCGACATGGCGAGTAGTGGAGCGAAGTGGACCAACGTCCGAGAAGTCCACAACGCTGAGGATCCGGTCGGCTACCGCGGGCTTAGCCGTTCGGCGGGACCGATCGGACGATGTCGCTTGAACCAACAACCAGCCGCCGGACGGCCCGTTCACCGCGAGGATGGTCACCGTGAAGGTGGTCCCGTGGTTCGTGTTCCACGCCCGAAGCCGCACCCCCTCCTCTCGCCCAGCTTGCCTGTGAAGTACTTGCACTCGCTTGGTGCGGGAGGGGTTTGACGCTTCGTTGTTCCTCGTCAGGTCGACATCGAGACCAAGTCGATCCCGAACCCATTCGCCGGCTTGAGCGAGGGCCAATTCCATCCAGCCTTCGCCGGCGCTCGTCGTCCAAAAGGCTTGATAGTCGAGGCCGGAAATCGCTGGCGTTGCCGTCGCGATGTCGCTCGACGCGCTCACGGGGTTCTGATTCGACATGCTCGCGCCCTTTCCGGTGTTGCGCCCAGGCTACGGGAGCATCCCGGATTTCAAGATGCCCCAAATGGAGCAGAGAGCGCCGCTCCGATCAGCCGAGCAGGTCGAAGTAGACCGGCCGCGGACCATCTTCGGCCCGGGGGACGGACTTCACCACGGCGAGGTGCTTCGCGGTCGTCTGCCGCACGTCCTCGAGATGGCGGATGGTGTGGTGCTGGGCCTCCAGCAGCCGCGCCGCGCGATCGCGCAGCGCTGCCGGGAGCGGCCCGAGCGCGATCGGCGGGAGCCACGGAACGGGGTCCGCCCCAGCGAGGGCGCTGTGCAGCTCGCCCTCCATACGCTCGAGCGCCGCCGTCCACGGGCCCAGTGACTCCGCGGAGTCCGGGGCCTCGGAGGAGTCCAGGAACTCCGGGGAGCCGGTCCCCTCGGCAGCGCCCTCCGGGTCAGGCGACACCGAGGTCGCTCCCGCCGGCTCCGGCGTTCACGGCCGGGATGGACGCGGCGGCCTCGTGCCAGGCCTGGCGGAGCGGCTCCACGAGCTCGATCGCCTCGCGCACCTTCGCCGCATCGCGCTCGATGGTCACGTCGACGATCAGCTCGGCGAGATACGTGTAGAGCTGCAGGAGGCCGTCCGCGCCGCTCCACAGCTCGACACGCAGGCTGGAGGCGAGCTCCGCGACGATCTGGTCGGCGTGGCGGAGGTTCTCCCACGCGATCGGCCAGTTGTCCGAGCCCAGGGCGTTCTCCGCACGGGTCAGGTCGAGCACCAGACGGTCGTACAGCATCGTCAGGAGGCGGGCGGGGCTCGCGGAGAGCACGCTGTCCCGGTTGTAGGCGGAGAGCTTGGCGGCGGCGGAGTTCAGGAGGGTCATGAGGAGCTCGATGAGAGGGAGGAGAGCTGGCCGGTCAGCCAATTGGACTGGGACTGCAGCTTCTGGAGCTGCACCTCTAGGTTCGCGTAGGTCTTCTCGAGGCTGGAGCGGCGGTCGGCGAGGCGCGTGTCCCAGTCGGTGATCTGGGTGTTGAGGCTCTTGACCGTGGACTGCTCGCCGGTGATCTTCGTGGTGATCGTGCCGTCGTACTTGTCGCTGGCAGCGGTGGCGGCGTCGGCGACCCGTTGCGCGATCGCAGCGACCGCCGCTTTCGTCTTCTCGGGATCGGCAGCGAGCGCCGTCGCGAACGTGTCCGCGTCGAACGACATGTTGCCGTCGCTGGTGATCGAGATCCCGTAGGTGGAGGGGGAGACGCCGTCGATCGGGGCCGAGGCTGCGTCGAGAAGCTTCTGGTTCGCATCCCGCACGGTGGAGTCGCCCGTGAAGGTGCCCGCGGTGACCACGGTGCCGCCCGCGGTGTCGGTGCTGGTCGTGACCGCCTGCTTCGTCGCGATGTACGAGAAGATGTCGTTCAGGCTTGTGACCAAGGATTTCGCCACATCGGAGATGGCCTGGTCGTTGCGCGCCACCGTGAGGGTGACCGGGGTGCTCGACGCGGCGGTGACGGTGATCGAGACACCGGGGAGCACATCCGCGAAGGTGTTGGTTGACGAGGTGACCGTCTGGGCGGCGCCCGTTCCGCTCCAGAGGGTGAGCTGCGCGTCCTGCGCCTGCCGCACCTGTGCCGCTCCCGGCTCCGTGAGCAGGTCGGTGGCGGTGCCGGCGGTCACATCGGCGGTCGAGCCTCGGTAGGCGGTGAAGGCGCCCTCGGCGCCGGTCTTGGTGGAGCTCAGCTGGAGGCGGTAGAGCTGCTCGCCGGTCGAGGGGTCGAGCCCGGCGGCGACGCGGGTGGCGGTCACGCCGACTCCGGCCTTGTTGATCGCCGCGGCGACGTCGGCCAACGACGAACTCGTGGCCGTGACCTGCTTCATCGTCCCGTCGGCGGCCACGAACGTGAGAACCGGCGGCTGGTCGGGCCACTGTGTGAGCGGGCCCGTGACGGTGACCTGCGACTGGGCGACCTTGTCGACGGTGAAGTCGATGGTGCCGTCCACCGCACCCGCCCCCGCGGTCGCGGTGACGGCGGTCGAGCTCGACGTGGCCGTGTGGAGGTCGGAGGTGGCGGGCTTCGCGGTCTTCGTCGCGAGGTCTGCGAGGGCGGCCACCTTGGTGTTCAGCGCCTGCATCGCCGTGATGTAGGTGGTGGAGGTGGTGACCTTGTTCTTCAGCAGCGTCTGCGGAACAGCCTCCGCCTGCATCAGCTGATTGATCAGATCGGTGGTCTGCAGACCGCTGATGAGACCGTCGACGGCCAAACCCATCGGTGCTCCCTCCCTGGTGGACGGCTGGTGCGGGTGATGCTGCTGGTGGTGCTCGGTGGATCAGGTGCTGCGGTGAGACGGCCGGGATGCGCTTTTGAGCGTCGCATCCCGGCCGTCCTTCACTGCATGCTGGTCAGCTGGGACTCGCGGACTAGCGGAGCAGCTGGAGCACGCCCTGACCGGACTGGTTGGCCTGGGCGAGCATCGCGGTACCGGCCTGCGACAGGATGTTGGAGCGGGTGTACTTCACCATCTCCTCCGCCATGTCGGTGTCGGTGATACGGGACGACGCAGCCGACAGGTTCTCCTTGGAGACGTTGAGGCTGCGGATGGTGCTCTCGAAGCGGTTCTGGACGGCACCGAGGCTCGCGCGGGCGGTCGACACGTTCTTGATCTGCGTGTCGAGAGCGGTGATCGAGGTCAGAGCGTTGGCCGCCGAGTCGAACGTCAGGGCACCGACCGCGGTGGCGACGGTGGCGACGTTCGCACCGGACAGGTCGACCGAGATCTGGTCGTTCGCCGCGGTGTCGCCGGCACCGACCTGGAAGGTCAGCGTGGCGTTGGAGCCGTCGAGCAGCTTGATGCCGTTGAAGTTGGCGCTGCCCGAGATCCGGGTGAGCTCCTTCTGGAGCTGGTCGACCTCGGTCTTGATGGCGGCGCGCGAGTCGGTGTTGTTCGAGTCGTTACCGGCCTGGACGGCCAGGTCGCGCACGCGCTGCAGGATCGAGTGGACCTCGGTCAGCTGACCTTCAGCGGTCTGCACGACGCTGATGCCGTCCTGAGCGTTGCGGGCGGCGACGGTGAGGCCGCCGACCTGCGACTTCAGGCCCTCCGAGATGGCCAGGCCCGCCGCGTCGTCCGCCGCACGGTTGATGCGAAGGCCGCTGGACAGCTTCTCGAGCGACTTCGAGAGGTCGCTCTGCGTGTTGTTCAGGTTGCGGTAGGCGTTGTTGGCCGCGATGTTGGTGTTGATCTGCATACCCATGATGTTTCCTCCATGATCTGGGTTGTGTTCCGCGGCCCATCCGTGGCCCGCGAGGAGCCCTATCGGCCGGTCTCACCGGTCCGTTAGGGACGTCAGGATGCTCGCGCGGGCGAGGTGGGGGAGAGGGGCGCGGGATGCGCGCCCATGTGCGCGACCGCGCGCTGGGCGAGGCGGGCGAGGTAGGCGCTGCGCCGGGCCTGCGAGGTCTTGGCCTCGATGACCTCCGGGTCGCCCTCGTCGGAGTAGTGGGTCGCCAGCCCCTCGCGCATGAGGCGGATGGCCTCCGAGCGCTGCTGCGAGACGGCGGAGTGCGTGATCCCCAGCTCGTCGGCGATCTCGGTGACGGTGCGGTCGTCGAAGTAGATGGCCTCGACGATGGAGCGCATCCGATCGGGGAGGGCGGCGACGACTGCGCGCACGTAGGCGGTGCGCTCCCCGGTCATGAGGGCCTCCTCCGGCCCGACGGCGTCAGAGACGAGGAGGGGCTCGACCGTCTCGTCGAGCGCGGTCACGGTGCGGGCGGCGTCGGCGAGGCCGGCCGCCGCCGTCTGACGGTCGACGCCCAGCGCGTCGGCGATCTCGTCGACGGTCGGCGTGCGCCCGAGGGCGGCGGTGAGGCTCTCGCGCACGGCGACCGTCTCCTTGATGCGCTTGCGCGCGGAGCGGGTGGCCCAATCGCTCGCCCGCAGCTCGTCGGCGAGGGCGCCGAGGATGCGGGTGCGGGCGTAGGCCCCGAACGGCACGCCGGTGGACGCGTCGTACGCGTCGGCGGCGGCCACCAGCGCAAGGGAGCCGGCGGAGGCCAGGTCGTCCCTCGACAGGTGGGTGGCGCGCGAGACCAGGTCGGAGACCAGGTACCCCACCAGCGGCAGGTTCTCTACGACGAGCGCGTTTCGTTCGTTGCGGTTCACGCGTGCGACCCCTCTTCATCGGACGGGTACCACGGCGCAGCCCTCCAGGAGCGGGCTGAGACGGGTACTCGGGCGGTGCTGTCGATTGCTCGGGCTGGGTCGGGTGCCGAGCAGGTGCTAGGGGTCTTTCCGTTTTCACGGTAACAACGGCGGCGCACTCCGGTCTCGCGATGGATGCCCCCACTACAGGGCAGGAGGCACCCCCAAAAATGGGATCACCGACATCCCCGTGAACGGTCTATGCGGCTGATAAGGACGAGCTGGGAAGAGGGGGAGCGCGCTGAGGGTATTCGCAGCCGTGCGCGCCTAACATCGAGGTCATCGGTGCCGATTGTCCCTGGTGTCGACGGGCAGGTCCGCCCGTCTCGCGAACCGGAGGGGACCGAGTGCGCACTACGACTCACGAGGAAGTCAGGAGCGACATGGCCGCGAGCGAACTCTCCGCGCAGCTCTGGAAGGAGCGCGAGCTCCTGGAGCTGCTGCTGTTCAAGCTCGAGGAGGAGCAGCTGCTGCTGGTCGCCGGCAAGTCGCGGTGGATCTCCCACGCCACCCGTGAGGTCGAGCAGGTCATGGAACGGATGCGCGTCGCCGGGCTGACGCGCACGGTCGAAGTCGCCGAGGTCACCGAGGCCTGGGGCCTCGGACCGGACGCCACCCTCCGGGAGCTCGCGACCGCCGCACCCGACGGCATCTGGTCGGACATCTTCGGCTCCCACCTGGCGGCGATGACGGAGCTGACCGGTCAGATCGCCGAGGTGCGGGACACCAACGAGCGCCTGCTGCGCGAGGCCTCCCGCTCCACCCAGGAGACCCTGAACGGGCTCTCCGGCGGCGGCGACCCCGGCCTGTACGGCGCCGCGGGCGAGAGCCGCAGCGGCGACGGCGGCGCGCGATTCTTCGACACGGAGGCGTAGGGCGATGAGCACCTTCAGCGGCCTGAACACCGCGTACACCGGCCTCGTCGCGGCCAAGGCGGGCCTCGATGTGGTCGGCCAGAACCTCGTCAACGCCAACACCGCCGGCTACACGCGTCAGCGGGTGGCGACCTCCGCCGTCGAACCCCTGAGCTCGGCCGGTCTCTTCAGCGGCGGCATGCAGCCGGGTCAGGGCGTGTTCGTCGGCGGCGTGCAACGGCTCGACGACGCCGCCCTCAGCTCCCGGGTGCGCGCCACCTCCGCGGTCTCCGGCTACTCCGATACGCGTGCCCAGGCGCTCGCGTCGCTGGAGGCCTCGCTCAACGAGCCGGGCACCAACGGCATCTCGACACAGCTGCAGAAGTTCTGGTCCGCCTGGGGGGACGTCTCCAACCAGGCCGGTGAGCAGGCGCCCGCCGGCGTGCTGCTCGGCCAGGCGGGCAGCCTGGTGACGCAGATCGCACAGGGCTACCAGGCGGTCGACGACCAGTGGTCGACGCTGCGCACGCAGGCCGGCGGGATGGTCGACGACCTCAACTCCGCCGCGAACGCCGTCGCCGAGCTCAACGGCCGCATCCGCGCGGCGCTGAACGCGGGCGCCTCGGCGAATGAGCTGATGGACCAGCGGGACGCGCTGACGACGAAGATCGCCTCGCTCGCCGGGGGAGTGGTGCGCGCCAACCAGGACGGCACGGTCGACGTGCTGGTGGGCGGCAACGCGCTGGTGCAGGGCACCTCGGCGAACGCCGTCGCCCTGGCAGGCGCGCAGCGCATGTCCGACGCCGGCGGCGACGCGGTGCGGCTCGAATGGGCGTACCGTCCCGGCTCCGCCATCGCGATGGAGGGCGGATCGATCGCCGGCGCGATCTCCACGCTCGCCCCGGCCGACGCGTCCGGCACCGGGGGCGTGCTCGCCGAGGCCGCCGCCGGCTTCAACTCCTTCGCCGTGACGATCGCGCAGCGCGTCAATGACATCCACCGCACGGGCGCGACCAGCACCGGGGCGACCGGGCTCGACTTCTTCGCCATCGACGCGAGCAAGCCCGCCGCCCTGGGCCTCTCGGTCGTGCCGACGAGCGTCTCGCAGATCGCGACAGGCACGCCGGGGGCTGGCGGTACGGACGGCAGCATCGCCGACAGGATCGCCCAGCTCGGGACCGGCACGGACGCCGTGGACAAGCAGTGGTCGTCCTTCGTCGTGCGCATCGGCGTCGCGAGCAAGATCGCGCAGCAGCAGGGGGATCTCGCAGAGCTCTCCGCGAGCTCCGCCACCAGTGCGCTGCTCGCCAACTCCTCCGTCGACCTCGACGAGGAGAACATGAACATGCTCGCGTTCCAGCACGCCTATCAGGGTGCTGCGCGCGTGATGACGGCTGTGGACGAGGCACTCGACGTGCTCATCAACCACACCGGACTGGTCGGGAGGTAAACCGTTGTTCACCCGTGTGACGAACGCCACGCAGACGCTGGGCGCCCAGCGCAACCTGCAGCTCAGCCTGCAACGCCAGCAGCAGCTCTACGACCAGGCGACGAGCCGCCGGCAGATCACCAAGCCGTCGGACGATCCGACGGCCACGGCGAGCGCCCTCGGCGTGCGCGCCGATCAGGCGGCGACCGCGCAGTACAAGCGCAACGCCGACAACGGCGACGCGTGGCTGACCACGGCCGACTCCACTCTCAACTCCGTGGAGGACATCATGCGCCGCGTGCGCGACCTCACCGTCTCGGGCGCGAACGACGGCTCGCTCTCGACAGAGGCGAAGGAGGCCATCGCCACGGAGCTCGACGGGCTCAAGAAGTCGCTCCTGTCGCTGGCGAACACCAGCTACCTCGGTCGCACGGTCTTCGCCGGAAACTCGGACGCGGGCGTCGCGTTCCAGCCGGACTACTCCTTCACCGGAGCCTCGGGAAGTACAGTGGAGCGCAGGATCGGCCCGGACACGACGGTGCGGGTGGATGCCGACGGGGCCGCCGTCTTCGGCACGGGCGCCGGTTCGGTGTTCGCCCTGCTCGACGCCATCTCGAACGATCTGCGGACGGGGGTCAACGTCGGTCCCCGCCTCGGCGAGATCGACGACAGGACGAAGGCCATCGTGGGAGAGCACGCGGAGATCGGCGGGCGGCAGACCCGCATCGACAAGGCGAAGGACATGCTCGCTGTCGGTGCGAACTCGCTGGAGGCGCAGCGTTCGAGCATCGAGGACGTCGACCTGAGCAAGGTGCTCCTCGACCTCAAGACGCAGGATGTCAACTACCAGACCGCGATCGCCGTCACGGCACGTGTCCTGCAGCCGACGCTGATGGACTTCCTCCGATGAGCGCCATCCGTTTCGTCAGCCCGCCTCCCGGGCTCGAACCGCTCGCCGACTTCGAGC
The DNA here is from genome assembly GCF_020521355.1 of Leifsonia sp. LS1. NCBI lineage: Bacteria > Bacillati > Actinomycetota > Actinomycetes > Micrococcales > Microbacteriaceae > Leifsonia > Leifsonia sp. LS1. Next base: position 216,591 of record NZ_BPER01000001.1, on the reverse strand, counting down.
TGAGCCCCGTCGACGGCGCCGCGGGCCTGTTCACCCTGGCCTCGGCGGAGCGACCGGAGATCCGGCTGTTCACACTCGACGCCGAACGACACCTGCCCGGCTACTCGCCGGAGCTGCCGGACGACCGCGCCGTCGAGCTCGGCATCGAGACGGCCGACCAGGCGCAGCTCTTGGTCGTCGTGACGCCGTCGCTGCAGGGGAGCACCGTCAACCTGCTCGCCCCCGTGATCGTCAATCGTCTGACGGGTGCCGCCCTCCAGCTGGTGCTGGACGACGACGCGTTCCCGGTGCGCGCCGAGCTGGCGGCACTCGCCGGAGCCTGACCTACTTCGCGGCCGGCGCCTTCGCCGGGCACGGCGCGGACTTCGTCATCGCGTCGACCGTCTGCTCCTCCGACCACGGGAGCGCCGCGACGACCTTGGCGCCCTTGGCGGCCCCCGGGATCTTGGAGGCGATGGAGGCGAACCGCTGGGCCAGCGCCCGGGCGAACCCCGAGCCGGGGGTCGAGTTGTTCAGGGCGACGACGACCGTGAGGCCCGAGGCCGGGTCGGTGTACATGGCCGAGAGGTAACCGGGGATCGCCCCGGTGCTCCCGCGCAGCGGCCCGAGCAGCTCGACTCCCAGCCCCTGCTTCTGCCAGGAGGCGCCGCTCGTCACTCCCGTCATCTGGGCGTCGGCGGTCTTCTCCTCGAGGAGGGAGCCTGCGGCGAGCGCCTGGCTGAACGCCTTCAGGTCGTGGAGGTTCGAGACCACGCCTCCGGAGGTCCAGCCACCCGACGGGGAGAGTCGCGAGACATCGCGGACGGGATCGCAGGCGACCGCGCCCACGCCGTCGACACTCGCGGAGTAGCCGGCGGGATGCGCGCCCGGCACCACGAGAGTCGAGCTCTCGGGCAGCACGCTGGCGTCCATCCCGAGCGGTTCGAAGAGGTGCTTCTCGTACAGCTCGGGCCAGTCGGCTCCGGCCGCGTTGCGCACCGCCATGCCCACGAGCACGGCGTTCGTGCGGGCGGGGGAGTGTTTCTCGCCCGGCTTCCCGGTGCGCGGGGCGGCGATGCCCTCGCTCGCGAGCTCGAGGGGCGGCCACTGCCGGATGGGGTTCATCACCATGCGGCCGTTCAGCTGCGCCGAGTAGTCGCCGAGTCCGGAGGTGTCCTGGCAGAGCTCGCGCATCGTGATGCCGTCGACGCCCACCAGGTCGGGTATCCACTTCGAGAGCGGGTCGTCGATCCCCATCGTGCCGTCGTCGACGAGCTGCAGGAACACCGTGCAGGTCATGGGGAGCGTGTTCTGCCCGATGCGGAACGTCATGTCTTCCGTGACGGGGGCGGAACCGCCACGGGTGGTCGTCCCGGAGGCGGTGGTCCAGCTGCCCGCCCACGGCGCCCACACGCCCGCGAACCCGGCGGAGGCGTCCGCCAGCGTCATCGCGTCCGTCAACGCGGACTCCATGCGCTTCTGGACGTCGGAGGGGAAGGCGCCGGGGCGCTGACTCGGCAGATCGGAGGCGGAGGAGGAGGTGCAGGCGGTGACGCCGAGCAGGAGCACGGCCGCGGCCGCGGCGGCGATCGCCCGTCCGATCCGGTTCGCTCGTCGCATGGACTCCCCCGCCGTTCTGGTCCTCGTCCCTGGATTGTAGCCCGCGGCATGGAACCGGTCAGGACGCAACGGGTGGTGTCCCAATCCGATCCGTTCGACGCTGCGAAGACCAGATGAGGCGCGCATCCGTGCGCCGTCCAAGGAGGAACGAACCATGCGCACATCACCGAACCGTCTCGTCGCCACGATCTTCGGCGCCGTCTACCTGCTCGTCGGCCTGCTCGGCTTCGCCTTCACCGGCGGCGTCGGCTTCGTCGCCACCCAGGGAGGGCTGCTCCTCGGCATCTTCGAGGTCAACCCGCTGCACAACGTCGCCCATCTGCTGATCGGCGCAGCACTGCTCATCGCCGGCCTCACCCGGGCGGCGGCCGCGAAGGCGGTCAACACCACCGTCGGCGCCGTGTACCTGCTGCTCGGAATCGTCGGCTTCTTCCTGGTCGGGACCGGCGCGAACATCCTCGCGCTCAACACCCCGGACCACTTCCTCCACTTGGCGAGCGCGATCGTGCTCCTCGGTGTCGGTCTCGGTGCCGAGCGGACCGTGCGCTCCACTCCGGCCGCCGTCTGACCGACATGGCCACGGCTCCTCTGAGCAGGATGTCAGGGACCCCCTCGGTCGTCCCTCCGACCCGGGCGTTCCTCGCCGTGGCCGCGCTGGGGGCGGGTCTGCTTCACGCGGCGCTCGCCCCCAGCGCACCTCTTCCACTGCTCATCCTGCTCGTGATCGTCGCCGCAGCGGAGCTCGCCTGGTCGGTCACGACGCTGGCCCGCGACCTGCCCCTCGTGTTCCGGCTCGTGCCCGTGCTGGCGCTGATCCCCGTGGGGCTGTGGGCGTCCCTCGCCGTCGTGGGGGCCACAGCGACCTCCGGCACCGTGCTCGCATTGCCGCTGATCCCGATGGGAGTGGCTTCCCTGCTCGACGTCGCTGTGGCTGCCGTGAGCGCCGTGGTGCTGCGGCGCGGTCGTCCCGCATCGCAACGGGGAGGCGCGCTGCGCTTCGTGGCCGCGCTGGCGCTCAGCGCCTCCGCCGTGTGCGCCGTCACCATCCCTGCGCTCGGCCTGACGGATGCCGGCATCGCCGCGGTGACGGTCGGCCACCACCACTGACCGGCCCGCTAAGCTGTCGGACGGAACTCGGGGGATTCCGTCGTCCGCCGGCCGGCCTCGGCCGCGCCCGCATCCACGCGCCACGCGCGCAACCCCTCGGGAGCCGTCACCAGAACGCAGCGACCAGAGGGGGATCACATGACCGACCCGAACACACCGACCGACGATCAGAACCCGAGCGGCGGACAGCAGAAGCCGCACGAGCAGGCGCCGGCACCGACGCCGGAGCAGGCACCGCAGCCGCCGCAGGACCAGCAGCCGCAGCCGCCCCAGCAGCCGCAGCCGGGCGCGTACGCCGCGGCCCCCAACCCGTACGCTCCCGCGCCGGGCGCGCGCTCCGGTATCCGCCCCTGGGTGTGGTGGGTCATCGGCGGCGCCGTGGCGTTCGTCATCGTCGTCATCGTCGCGATCGTGCTCTTCGTGACTGTGCTCGCGGGCGGCAACGGCGCGAAGGGCGTCGCCGAGCAGTACCTGCAGGACATCGCGAAGGGCAACGCGTCCGCGGCCAACAAGCTGGGCCGTGCCGACGCGTCCGACTTCCTGCTCACGGACGCGGTGCTCGCCAAGGCCGAGCGGATCACCGCTCCCGCTGTGACCCGCACCCTCACCAGCCGCAGCTCCGACCAGACCCAGGTCTCGGTCACGTACAAGCTCGCCGGCAAGACCTACCGCGACACCATCGAGCTCGACAAGGACGACAAGGGCTGGTACGTCAGCCGCGGCCTCGCCTATCAGCTGCCGTACGTCTCGTCGACCATCCCCGGTTTCACCGTCGAGGGCGCGACGCAGGCCGTGACGTCGAAGGACTCCGAGATCTCCGCGTATCCCGCTGTCTACACGCTGGGTGCCCCGAACCGCTTCTACGAGCTCGCAGGGTCTCCGAAGCTGACGATCGCCGCGGGAACCTACGCCGACCTCAAGCTGGACCTCACGCCCTCGAAGGAGTACCTGGCCGAGGTGCAGAAGCAGGTCGACGCGCACTACGCCGACTGCGCGACCAAGACCTCGTACTACGACGTCGAGGACTGCGGCATCGAGCTGAGCTACCCCTCGAACATGAGCGTCTCGGGCTCCACCGTCGCCGTCACGGTCGTCGAGTCGCCGAAGGTCGAGGTCGACGACAGCGACTCGTACTACCAGTTCAAGATCGGCGACGGTGCGTTCACGGCCGTCCTGACCGGCTCCGACTATCGCGGCAACCCGGCGACCGAGAACCTGACCGGCAAGGCCGGTTACATCTCGGCCGACATCGAGGTGAAGGACGACAAGGTCGTGGTGAGCTTCGGCTGACCGGCGCCGAGCGCAGCGAGAGGCCGTGCGGCGATCGCCGCACGGCCTCTCTGCGTCAGTGCACCGGCTCGCAGATCGTGCGGCGGATCCAGTCGCCGACGGTGGCCCTGGTCACGGCCCCGGAGCGCGCGAGCCGCACGAGGTCGAGCGCGTGGTCGGTGAGGCGTCCGTCGGCGGAGTCCTCGGCGTCCCCGAGCACGTGGATGGCGAACCAGCGCGTCGCCCTCACGCCGATCCGCGCCGCGACGGCGAGGATGCCGGCGAAGTGCCGCGCCTGGCCGTCCGTGCCGTCGTCGACGTGCGGGCGGAAGCCGCGCCCCCGGATCCTGTTGCGGCCGCCGCGCGCGGCATCCCAGAACCAGAGCGGACCGCGGCGCACACCCCCGGCCTCGGCGCCGAGATCGACGAAGAAGCGGCGGGAGGAGGCCGAGGTGCGGGCGAGACGCTCCGCTGTCGAGACGAGATCGGCGCAGGCGTTCATGGGGCGAGCGTAGGCCGCCCACCTGCCGACCCGCTGAAGGAGGCGCGCAGACCGGGCCGTCCAGCTTGACGGGACCCCCTTCCGTCCGTCACGATGTTAGGCAAGCCTTACCTGACCAGGAGACCCGATGGCCGAACTGATCCCCTTCTCGCAAGCGCTCCGCGAGCGCACCCGGACCGTGCACGAGGAGAGCGAAGGCGCGAACTTCATGCAGGACCTCATGAGCGGCAAGGGCAGCCGTGAGGACTACATCCACCTCCTCGCCCAGCATTACTTCATCTACGAGGCGCTCGAGGAGGCCGCGGTCCACATGGCCGACGACCCGGTCGCCGCCCTGTTCATCACCCCCAAGCTCACTCGCCTGCCGGCCATCGAGGCCGACCTCGAGTTCCTGCTCGGCAACGACTGGCGCGACCGCATCGCGCCGCTGCCGAGCACCTTCCGCTACACCGCGCGGATCCGCGAGGTGGGCCACGACTGGCCGGGCGGCTTCATCGCCCACCACTACACGCGCTACCTCGGCGACCTCTCCGGCGGTCAGATCATCCGCACCCTCCTGCAGCGCCAGTACGGTTTCGAGACGAACGGCGTCGGGTTCTACCTGTTCGCCGACATCGCCAAGCCGAAGGTCTTCAAAGACGTCTACCGCTCCCAGCTCGACGCCGTCGACTGGACGGAGGAGGAGCGCGAGCGCGTGATCGCGGAGGTCGGGCTGGCGTTCCGCTTCAACACCGAGCTGTTCAACGATCTCGCCGCGGCGAAGGCCGCCGCGGCCTGACGTTCAGCGGCGGCTGAGCGTGAAGCTCGCGCTCCCGAACCGCACGATCGACCCCGGGTCGACCTCGTGCCGCGTGTTCGGATCGCACGCGAACGTGCCCTCGCCCGGGTACGAGATGGTCGTGCCGTTCGACGAGCCCAGGTCCATCACCCAGAAGACGTCGTCGTACTGGCCGAACGCCAGGTGCGCGCGGGAGACGGACGTGTTGTCGTCGCGGATCCCGACCAGCTCCACATGGGCCGGGTCGTCGAACTCGGTCCCCGGCGTGTGGACGCCCGGGTTGCGGCCGATGACCCCGTTGCCGGTGGTCTCGACGTGCTGCCCATCGCTGAAGTCCAGCACGAACGTGATCATCTGCGTCTCCTTCGCCTCGGCCGCGCTCAGCTCGCGCTGAGCGGGACCCTCACCGGTCGTGCGTCGCGCATGAACCGCTCCACGTCGGGGTCGACCGTGATGTCGCTCGGGCGCAGCGGACGCGTCAGGTACAGCCCGTCGAGCGTCGTGATACGGCTGAGCGCCACATACGTCTGACCGGAGGTGAAGGCCCGGCTGCCCAGGTCGACGATGGCCGCGTCGTACGTCTTGCCCTGCGACTTGTGGATGGTGACCGCCCACGCCAGGCGCAACGGGAACTGCGTGAACTCCGCCACCACGTCCTTCGTGAGCTTCTTGGTCTCGGGGGAGTAGCTGTACTTGAACTTCTCCCAGATCGTGGGCTCGACCTCGTGGACCTCCCCGTCGACGTCGACGAAGACAGTGGAGTCGATGCGCGTGACCGTGCCGATCGTTCCATTGACCCAGCGCGGCCCGTCGCCATGCCCGACGTCGTTGCGCAGGAACATGACCTGGGCGCCGACTTTCAGCTCCAGGGCTTCCTCCGCCGGGTAGTTGCGGCCGCCGAAGTCGCCGCTGATCTCGGCCTTCGCCGTCAGCACCCGGCCGGGGAGCCGCTCGAGCGCCTGCGCGTTGATGCGGTTGACCGTGTCGTTGCGGGTCGCGAGGGTGATCGTGCCGTCGTCCGGGGCCGGCCGGGCGCCGACCTCGTTCAGCCGGTCGGCGATCTCCTTCGTCACCTGCCCGTGCCGCACGGCGTTGAGCATGAACCGGAAGTCGGACTCGTGCTGCCGGTGCACCTGCAGCAGTTCCACGATGCGCAGCTCGGACTCCTGCCACACCTTGGCGTCGAAGAACCACATCGAGCGGTAGTTGTCGGTGAAGTAGGCGCGCTCCTCCTGGTCTCCCGGCACGGGGGCCAGCTGGTACGGGTCGCCGAAGAGCACGACCTGCACGCCGCCGAACGATTCGGCCGGGCGCTGGCGCGCCTGGCGCAGGCTGCGGTCGACCGCGTCCATGAGGTCGGCGTTGACCATCGAGACCTCGTCGATCACGAGGGTGTCGATCGTGTTGAGGAGCTTGCGCAGCTCGGCGCTCTGCTCGATGGCGTGGTCGGCGATGACGCCGATGGGCAGCCGGAAGAGCGAGTGGATGGTCTGGCCACCCACGTTGAGGGCGGCGACGCCCGTCGGTGCCGCGATCACGATCGACTTCTCCGTGTTCCAGGAGAGGTGGTTGAGCAGGGTGGACTTGCCCGTGCCCGCACGACCCGTCACGAAGACGTGCTCACGCGTGTGCTCGATGAGTTCGAACACCGCCTGCTGCTCCGGCGAGAGCGAGAGTCGGCCCATCCGAGTCCCTTTCCCCTCGCGCGACCTGCCGGACTACTCTAACCCGCGTGGCCGAGCGGGAGCCGCTTCTACACAGGCCAATAGGATGGCTTCATGGCTGGGGATGAGTCGGGGCGACGAGTGCGCACGCTCATCGTCTGGTCCGGCATCGGGCTCCTGCTCCTCGTCGCGTTGTTCGCGGCGTTCGGCGCCGTTCAGCGCACCTACTACAGCGCCTCGGGCTTCGTCGCCGGCTACATGCAGACCCTCGCCGCGCGCGATGTCGCCGCAGCCCTCGGGATGCCGGGTGCCGCGCCGACCTCCGCCGCCCTGAAGCAGGCCGGACTGCCCTCCAGCGCCTCGCGGGAGCTTCTGCGGGCCGACCTCCTGCCACGCATCGCCGACATCCGCGTCGTCTCCGACCGCACCCGATCGAGCGGTGTCCACGACGTCACCGTCCAGGCGACCTCGGACGGCCACGCCGTGAGCGCGACCTTCGCCGTCGAGCAGTCGGGCTCGGTTCTCGGCATCCTGCCCCTGTGGCGGTTCGCCACGACGCCGCTCACCGTCGCGCACATCACGGTCGCCCACGCGCAGGACTTCACCATCGCCTCCCACACGGTCGACCCGCGTGCCGCCGCCCCCGACCAGCCCGCGAACGCCTTCAGCGTCGCCGCCGACTATCTCATGTTCGCGCCCGGCCGCTACGTGCTCGGCCACACCTCGAGATACCTCGACGCCGCGCCCGCCGTCGTCCTCGCCGCCCCGGCACGCACCGTGGAGACGACCGTCGACGCCCAGCCGACGCAGGCGTTCACGGACGCCGTGCAGAAGCAGCTGAACGCCTTCCTCGACCAGTGCGCGACCCAGCAGGTCCTCCAGCCCGCCGGCTGCCCGTTCGGGGTGGAGATCGACGACCGCGTGCAGGGCGCCCCCGCCTGGACCATGGCCACGTATCCCGCCGTGCACCTCTCGGCCGGCGCGACCGCGTGGACGATGGACCAGGCGGTGGGAGTGGCGCACCTCTCGGTCACCGTGCAGTCGCTGTTCGACGGGACGATCGATCAGCGCGAGTCGGACGAGCGCTTCGCCGTCTCCCTCACGAGCGTCACCATCCGTTCGGACGGGTCGCTCGACATCGTCGTGGGGCAGTAGCTACTGCCGCTCGGCCCCGTCGCGCTGCGCCAGGCGCGCGAGCTGCTCGTTGTAGGCGCGCAGCTCGGCGTCGTTCGTCCGGTCCGCGTTGCGGTCGCGGCGGCGCGTCTCGCGCTCGTCGCTGCGGCTCCACTGGATCGCGACGACGATCGCCAGGATGACGGTCGGGATCTCTCCGATGCTCCAGGCGATGCCGCCGCCCGTCTGCTGGTCGACGAGCGGGGGGTCGCCCCAGGTGCGGCCCATCGCACCGAACCAGTCGGCGAGCAGGAGGCCGTGCATCTGCATGATCGAGAGGCCGAAGAACGCGTGGAACGCCATCGTCAGCAGCAGGAGCAGCAACCGGAACGGGTAGGGGAGCCGGAACTTCACCGGGTCGATCCCGATCAGCGACTGCACGAACAGGTAGCCGGTGATGAGGAAGTGGACGACCATCCACTCGTGCCCGATATGGTCCGTCGTCGCCCACCGGAAGATCGGCGTGTAGTAGAACACCCACAGCGAGCCGGCGAACAGGATCGCCGCGACGATCGGGTTGGAGACGATCGCCGCGAAGCGCGAGTGCACGGCGAGCAGGATCCACTCGCGGCCGCCGCGGGATCCGTCGGTGCGCTTGCGGATGGCGCGCGCGGCCAAGGTCACGGGCGCGCCGGGAACGAGCAGCAGCGGCACGGCCATCGTCAGCACCATGTGCGCCGACATGTGCGCCGAGAACAGGTACTTCTCGTAGACGTTGACGCCGCCGTTCGTGATGTAGAACAGCAACGCGATTCCCAGCACCCACAGGATGGTGCGGTAGATCGGCCAGGCGTCGCCGCGCCGCCGCAGGCGCCACACTCCGGCGAGGTAGAAGAACAACGCGAATGCGCAGCCCAGCACCCAGAGCAGGTCGAAGTTCCAGCTGGTGAAGAGCCGGCCCCAGGTGAGCTCGGGCGGGAGCTTCTCGCCGGTGAGGATCTCGGCGGGCGTCGGGGTCGCGGCGCGCGTCTGCGGGACGGGCGTGACGGTGCGCGCGAGAGCGGCCGCCACACCGGAGGCGATGCCCATGAAGGCGAGCTCCGCCGTGACGATCCACCAGAAGGTGCCGCGCTTGCCGCCCGCCTTCAGCCTCCCGATCAGGATGCGACGCTGCGAGACCCCGAAGAGACCGAGCACGACGAGGACAGCCACCTTGACGAGCACGAGGATGCCGTACGGCGTGGCGAGCTGGGCGAGGTCGCCGATGCGCAGCTCCGCGTTCACATACCCGGAGGCCGCGACCACGATGAACGAGATCAGCGCGATCGAGGAGTACCGCTCCATCACCGTCACGAGCCGGTCGCCGCCGAAGACGCCGCGGAGCACGATGATCGTCACGAGACCGCCCAGCCAGATGGCGGCGAACAGCACGTGCAGACCGAACGAGGTGACGGCGGCGTCGTGACCCGCAGCCTCCGCACTGTGGCCCTGCTGCGCCATCGGGACGACGGCGGCCATCGCCAGCACGGTGACGAAGATCAGGGCCGTCTGGTTGCGCACGGCGAAGCAGAGCACGGTGACGGCGGCGGCGATCAGTGTGACGCCGAGCCACGCCTGGCCGAGGGAGACGCTGGTGATGAAGGAGCTCAGGCCGTTGCTGAAGGTCTCGTCGAACGACCACGGCACGTTCGACACGCTCACGAAGGTGAAGAGGCCGGTCGCGGCGGCAGCCACCGTCATCACCGCGGCGCATCCCGCAGCGAAGTCGAGGGCCTTGCCGAACTCCTCGCGATCCGGTGTGAACACGAAGCAGACGAGGACGAGAGCGCCGACCGCTCCCGAGAGGCTGAGGTTGACGATCAGGGTCGCGATCGGGAGACCGTAACGCACGAGCGCGCCCGGGTCGGCCAGCAGCGGAGCCGTCGCCCCACCGCCGAAGGCGAGGCCGGCCAGCACGGACGCCAGGGCGGCGACGAGCAGCGCGGCAGGGCCGATCACACGGACGATTCGGGGCACCAGACCAGCCTACGGCCCCGGGCCTGGGCGCCCGCCCACAGCATCCGCCGCGCCCCTCCCGGATACGACGAAGGCGGCGCCGCAGTGCGCGGCGCCGCCCTCGGGCAAAGCGAAGGGGACTTACTTGACGGCAGCCTTCAGCTTCGAGCCCGCGGTCAGCTTGACGCGGTGGCCGGCCGGGATCGAGATCTCGGCGCCGGTCTGCGGGTTGCGGCCGGTGCGGGCAGCGGTCTCGGTGCGCTCGGCGGCGAGCCAGCCCGGGATGGTGACCTTGCCACCGGCGGCGACGGTCTCGGAGATGGTCGCGAAGAAAGCGTCGACGACACCGGAGACGGTGGCCTGGCTCTGCCCCGACGCCGCGGCGACGGCAGCGACGAGCTCGGTCTTGTTCAGCGACTTGTCAGCCATTGAGTGTCCTCCTCGGACGTTGTGCTGGATCTCCAGCTTGCAGTGGAACAGCCACGGCCGCGGAGGGCCATAACGTTTGGTCGGATGACCGCCTCGAATGTATCAGGAATCCGCGGAAACACGCGGATTTTCGGCGTTTCCCACCGCTCTTTCACCTTGCGGAGGCCTCCCGGGACGACGAAAAGGGGCGCCCGGTCGGAAACCGGACGCCCCTTTCGTGCGTCGCCCGCTGATTACCAGCTGGACTTGGTGATGCCGGGCAGCTCGCCACGGTGCGCCATGTCGCGGAAGCGCACGCGCGAGATGCCGAACTTGCTGAGGTTTCCGCGCGGACGGCCGTCGACGGCGTCGCGGTTGCGGACGCGGATCGGCGAGGCGTCGCGGGGGAGCTTCTGCAGACCGACGCGCGCGGCCTCGCGGGACTCGTCGGTGCCGTTCGGGTCGACGAGAGCCTTCTTGAGCTCGGCACGACGGGCGGCGTAGCGCTCGACGACGACCTTGCGCTGCTCGTTCTTGGCGATCTTGGACTTCTTGGCCATGTTTAGCGCTCCTCTCGGAAGTCGACGTGCTTGCGCACGACGGGGTCGTACTTCTTGAGCACGAGACGGTCAGGGTTGTTGCGGCGGTTCTTGCGGGTGACGTAGGTGTACCCGGTGCCCGCCGTGGAACGGAGCTTGATGATCGGACGGATGTCCTGCTGCTTTGCCATTAGATCTTCTCCCCACGGGCCAGGAGGTCCTTCACGACGGCCTCGATGCCACGGGCGTCGATGACCTTGATGCCCTTGGCGCTCAGGGTCAGGGTGACGTTACGGCGAAGCGACGGAACGTAGTACGTCTTCTTCTGGATGTTCGGGTCGAACCGGCGCTTGTTGCGACGGTGCGAGTGCGAGATGGAGTGACCGAAGCCGGGGACGGCTCCAGTCACCTGGCACACTGCTGCCATTGCTTTCTTCTCCAATACCGTGAGGCCGGACGGCCTCACCCAAGGTCACTTGTCGGCGCACGACTTCCCCACGCTTGGAAGGGTGTGAGGGTTTCGAACGCGATCTGAGCAGGAGGAGCCCACTCAGCCAAAGAACAACTCTACGACACGCCCGGGGTACTGGCAAATCCGCGGGAGCAGTTCGCGCACAGCCCGAAGACGTCGACGACGTGCTGCGCCTGCGTGAAGCCGTGCGCCGCTGCCGCCGAACGAGCCCATTCCTCGACCGCGTCGGCCTCGATCTCGACGGTGAGGCCGCAGTTGCGGCAGATGAGGTGGTGGTGGTGGCCGCCGGTGCAGGCGCGGTAGAGGCTCTCTCCCTCGGGGGACTGCAGCGAGTCCGCATCCCCCTCCGCGGCGAGGTCGGCGAGCGCGCGGTACACCGTGGCCAGGCCGATCGGGGAGCCGGTCTCGTGGAGGTTGAGGTGCAGCGACTGCGCGCTGATGAAGCCCTCCGTCGAGGACAGGGCCTCTCGGACGGCCTCCCGCTGCCAGGTGTTCCGCTTCACGGTCTCAGGCTAGCCCGCCTGGCTCACGAGTCGCCGTGAACCGCGTTCGCGCCGCACGCCGACGAGGCGGCACACGACGTAGATGACGAAGGAGATGGTGGTGACGTAGGGGCTGATCGGCAGGGAGCTGCCGAGGGCGAGCAGGATGCCGCCGACCACCGAGACGAGGGCGAACACGACGCTGAGCACGGGGACGAGGAGGGGCGACGACGACACGCGCATCGCGGCGGCGGCGGGGGTGACGAGCAGCGACAGCACCAGGAGGGCTCCGACGATCTGCACCGACACCGCGACCGCCAGCCCGAGGAGCACCATGAACGCCAGCGCGACGAAGCGGGTCGGGATGCCACGGGCGGCGGCGACATCCGCGTCCAGGCTGTCGAACGAGAGCGGGCGCCACATCAGCAGCAGGCCGATGAGCACGACCACGCCGATGCCGATCAGCCAGCCGAGCTGGGGGTCGTCCACGGAGACGATCTGGCCCGTGAGCAGGCCGAACTTGTTCGCACTGCGCCCCGGGTACAGCGCCAGGAAGAGGATGCCGAGGCCGAGGCCGAACGGCATCAGGACGGCGATGATCGAGTTGCGGTCGCGCGCCTTCGCGCCCAGCAGCCCGATCAGCACGGCGGCGAGCAGGGAGCCGAAGAGCGAGCCGACGACGACGTTCGCGCCGAACAGCAGCGCCGCCGACGCGCCGGCGAACGACAGCTCGCTGATGCCGTGCACGGCGAAGGCCATATCGCGCTGCATCACGAAGACGCCGATCAGGCCTCCGACGACGCCGAGCACCGCGCCGGCGAAGATCGAGTTCTTCACGAGGGCGAGCAGCTCGCCGTAGTCGGCGAACGAGAACAGTTGCGACCAGAGGTCGCCCGAGGCGGCGAGGTGGAGGATCATGCGGCCGGCTCCGGGTGCGGTGCGTGGGTGTGGTCGTGGTGCGCGTGGGTCTCGGAATCGGGGATGCCGACCACGACGATCCGTCCGCGACTACGGATGACGTCGACCGGCGTCCCGTAGAGGTCCGTGAGCACGTCGCTGCGCAGCACCTCGTCCGGGGTGCCGGTGCGGAACCGGCCGCCCGCGAGGTAGAGCACGCGATCGACCATCCCGAGCACCGGGTTGACGTCGTGCGTGACGAAGACCACGGCGCTGCCCTGATCGCGGCGCCGCTTGTCGATCAGCTCGCTCACGCCGCGCTGGTGCTGCAGGTCGAGGGAGAGGAGCGGCTCGTCGCAGAGCAGCATGACCGGGTCACCGGCGAGCGCCTGAGCGACCCGCAGGCGCTGCTGCTCGCCGCCGGAGAGGGAGCCGACGGGGGAGTCCGCGTAGCGGCGGGCCCCGACCGCGTCGATGAGCTCCTCCGTGCGTGCCCGGTCGGCACGGTTCGGCAGCGGGATGCCCCAGCGGTGCCCGTCCACCCCGAGCCGCACGAGATCGCGGGCGCGCATGGGCGTGCCCGCCGGGATGAGCTTCTGCTGCGGGATGTAGCCGATCCGGCGGTCTCCGCGGCGCACAGGGTGCCCGTCGAAGACGATCGAACCGCCGTCGAGGCGCTGCTGACCGAGGATGGCGCGCAGGAGGCTGGTCTTGCCGGATCCGTTCGGCCCGAGGACCGCGACGAACTCGCCCGCGTGGACGTCGAGGTCGAGGCCGCTCCAGAGGGTGCGGTCGCCGAAACCGAGCGAGGCGTCGCGCAATTGCAGCACGACACCTCGCTCGGTGGGCGCGGCGACCCGCGCAAGGGGTTCGGTCATTCGCCGAGTGCCGTGGCGATGGCGTCCACGTTCGCGTTCATCCAGCCGATGTAGTCCTTGCCGCTCGGGAGGGTCTCGGTGACGGGCACGACGGGCACGCCGGCCTGCTTGGCGGCGGCGAGCACCTTCTCGGTCTCGGGGCCGCTGGTCTGCTCATTGTAGGCGAGCAGCTTCACCGTGTGGTTCGAGAAGAGCTCGAGCGTCTGCTGCAGCACCGCCGGCGAGACGTCGGTGCCGTCCTCGATCGCCTTGCTGAAGTCCTCCGGCGTCTTGTCCTCCAGGCCGATCGCCTGGAGCATGTACAGCGGCACCGGCTCGGTGATCGCCGCACCCTCGCCCGCATACCGCGATTTGAGGTCGGACTCCTTCTTCTCCAGGGCGTCCAGCTTGTCGGTGAAGGCGGCCGCGTTCTTCTCGAAGACGCTCTTCTGGCTGGGATCGGCCGCGCTCAGGGCGTCGGTGAGTTCGCCCGCGAACTTCGCGACAGTGGGGAAGTCGTACCAGACGTGCTCGTTGAGCTCGCCGTCCACGGGCTTCTTCCCGGAGATGTCGACGACGTTCAGCACCTTCTGGCTCGAGTTCTTGGCGCCCTTGCGCAGCGTCTCCATGAAGTCGTCGTAGCCTCCGCCGTTCTCGATGAGGATGTCGGCCTTCGAGATCGCGAGCTGGCTCTGGGCGCTGGCTTCGAACGAGTGCGGGTCCTGGTTCGGGTCGGACATGATCGACGTGACCTCGACCGCATCGCCGGCGATGGTGTGCGCGATGTCGCCGTACACGTTCGTGCTGGCGACGACGCGGACCTTCCCGTCGTCGGTCGAGGAGCCGGAGGATCCGGCCGAGCAGCCGGTGAGGGCGAGGGCCGCGGCGGCCGTGAGGGCGATCGCGAGGAGGGGGCGCTTCTGCATGAGCGGGACCTGTCTAAGTCGGCGGGGAGGGTTCGGGCGGGCGCCGGAGTTCCGGGCCACTACGAACCTACGCCTTGTTGAGAATGATTGTCAAAATCAGCTGCGGGCTTGCAGCGCCAGCCAGGCGAGCGCACGGTCCTCGGCGCTCGTCATCGACAACCCGGTCAGCTCCTCGATCTTCTGCATGCGGTTGCGCAGCGTGTGACGGTGCACGCCCAGCTGTGTGGCCGCGGCCTCCCAGCTGCCGTTCTCCGCGAGGAACACCCGCAGCGACTCCAGCAGCTGGCCATCGGACTCCGCGGCGAGGGGGCGCAGCGGCTCGACGAGCGCCGTCACCGCTGACGAGGGGAGGGCCCGCAGCAGCTCGGCCACGCTCGCCATGCGCGCGAACTCGACGGCGGGCCGGTCGTCGGCCAGCGCGACGCCGACGGCACGGTCGGCCTGCGACCGCGCCTCGGCGAGCGCGCCCGGTGCCGCCGGAGCGCTGATCCCACAGCGCACCGGGACCCGTTCCGTCGTCGCCGCGACGACCACCCGATCGATCCAGGCGCCGACGGCCTCCGGGGCGATCACGACAACGGCGTCCCCGTCGAGCACACCCGCGACGGGAGGCAGCTCGAGTTCCTCCAGCCAGTCGAGCGCCTTCGTCTCGAGCACCACCGCGCGCGAGCGCGATTTCACGACGCAGACGACCAGGTCGCCGGTCAGCCCCCAGCGCGCTGCGACCGATCGGGCGAGGGCGGCGGGTGCGTGCAGCAGCACCTCGACCGCATCCTGCCGCGCGAGCTGCTCGAGCCGCGCGTCGCGGTGAGGGAAGTAGGTGAGGTCGAGCAGAGCCGCCGCCTGCGTGGCGAGATCCCTGGTGCGGCTCGTGGCGCCACGCCGGGCGGAGACCACGAGCGTCGCCCGAGGATCCTCCGGCCGGCCGACGGGGAAGGTCTGCAGCTCGACGTTGCGCTGCCGTCTGCTGCGCTGGGTCGCGGCGGTGATCGCGTCGTCGATGTGGATGCGGCCCGCCCCGACGGCCGCGATCGGCTCGCCGTACCGGTCGACAAGCACGGCCCAGCCGTTCAGGAGGCGCGACAGGGTGGTGACGACGCCCTCGGTGCCGCCACGCCTCGCCGCCAGCGTGAGGGAGATGATGCCGCTCGCCACGAGCCGGGCCTCGGCGGCGTCGACGGCATCCATCGCCTGTCCTCTCCTGCGTGCGCATGCGGCCGCACGACGTTTCGGTGTGCGCGGCGCAACGGGGTGGACGAAACGGCGGGTATCCGGCGCTGAGCACTGCTCATAGCATTTCCACCATCGTAATGACGCGCCCCGAACCCCTGAGGAACCCGCAGTGAAAGCCATCGTCTTCGACAGCACCGACAGCTCCATCGAGTACACCGACGTCGACCTCGCCCAGCCCGGACCGGGCGAGGTGCGGGTGAGGATCGCGGCCGCCGGCGTCTGCCACTCCGACCTGCACGTGCGCCGCAACGAGTGGGACGCGCCGTCGCCCCTGGTGATGGGACACGAGGGCTCCGGCGTCGTCACCGCGGTCGGCCCGGGCGTCTCCACCCTCGCCGAGGGCGACCACGTCGTGCTCTCCTGGGTCGCGCCGTGCAACGAGTGCCGCTACTGCCTGGCCGGCCACGAGGCCCGCTGCCAGGTCGCCGCCAACGTGGTCGCCCCCAACGGCGTGCTGCAGGACGGCACCTCCCGCCTGTCGATCGACGGCGAGCCCCTCCACCACTACCTCGGCGTCTCGTCGTTCGCCGAGGAGGCCGTCGTCCCGGCCTCCGGAGCGATCAAGGTGCGCGACGACGCCCCGCTCGACGTCATCGCCCTCGTGGGCTGCGCAGTCGCCACCGGCGTCGGCGCCGTCACCAACACGGCCGCCGTCGAACCCGGCTCCATCGTGGTCGTCATCGGCTGCGGCGGCGTCGGTCTCTCCGTCATCCAGGGCGCCCGCCTCGCCGGCGCCTCCCGCATCGTCGCCGTCGACGTCCGCGCCGAGAAGACCGCGCTCGCCCGCCGGCTCGGCGCCACGGACGAGATCGACGCCTCCACGCAGGACGCCGTCGAGGCGCTCCGCGAGATCCTCCCCGATGGCGTCGACTACGCGTTCGACGCCATCGGCAACACCGCCACCACCGAGCAGGCCATCCGCATGCTCGGCCTCGGCGGGGCCGCCGTCATCGTCGGCCTGCCCCCGACAGGCGCCCGCGCCTCGTTCGAGCCGCTCGTGCTCGCCGAGGCCGACCAGCGCATCCTGGGCTCCAACTACGGAAGCGTGCGGCCGTCGATCGACATCCCCGCGCTCGTCGACCGCTACATGGACGGCGACCTGGAGCTCGACCTGCTCGTCAGCGGACGCCGTCCGCTCGCCGAGGCCGAGCAGGCGCTCGATGCCCTGCAGGAGGGCACCGCGCTGCGCACCCTGCTCATCCCCTGAGCCCCACCCTCCCCTCCATCCCGCGTCCTCTCCCCCGAAAGGCAGGACACCGTTGTCTTCGACCGAAACCACCTCCCCGGCGCGCCCGGCGGCGAGTGAGAGCGGCCTGCGCCGCGGCGCCATGGGCGGCGCCGAGCTCGTCGCCCAGGCCATCGCCAACATCGCCCCCTCCGCCGTCATCGCCTTCACCGCCGCCGCGATCTTCGTCACAGCGGGCAGGGGCACCTGGCTCTCGTTCGCCCTCGCGACCGTCGTCATCCTGGCCGTCGGCTACTGCATCTCGCAGTTCGCCAAGCGCCGCGCGTCCGCCGGCTCGCTCTACAACTACGCCGCCGCCGGCCTCGGCCCGTTCGGCGCGTTCCTCACCGGCCTCACGCTCGTGATCGGCTGCTTCGGCATCGCTGCCGGTTCGCTCAGCGGTGCGGTCATCCACTTCGGCGCCTTCCTCAACCAGGTCGGCGTCGGGATCGGCGGCACGGCCGGGCAGATCCTGCTCGCGGTCGTGCTCGGCGGTCTCGCCGCGCTCTTCACCGTGTGGGGCGTGCGCGTCTCGGCGCGGGTCTCGCTGGTACTCGAGATCGTCTCGGTGACCATCATCACCATCCTGCTGGTCATCGCGCTGGCGAATGCGGGCCCCGCGGCCTTCGACCCGTCGCAGTTCACCCTCGAAGGCGTGGAGCCGCAGGGCGTCGCCATCGGCATGGTGCTCGCCATCCTCGGCTTCGTCGGGTTCTCGAGCGCCGACGCGCTGGGCAGGGAGGCGCGCAACCCGTTCAAGGCCATCCCGCGCGCCATCATGTGGAGCGCTCTCGGGGTCGGCGTGCTCTACGTGTTCGCCGCGTACACCCAGGTCGCCGTCCTCGGCGACAAGCTGGGCGAGTCCGTCAGCCCGCTCGACGACATCGCGACCATCGTGGGACTCCCCAGCTGGTTCAACCCCGTCCTGAACCTCGGCATCGCCGCCTCGTTCTTCGCCGTGGTCGTCGCCCCGCTCAACGTGATCGGCCGCATCGTCTACGTGATGGGCAAGGAGGGCATCGCCCCGAAGTACCTCGGCACCACCCACGCCACGCTGCTCACCCCGCACCGCGCCCTGCTGGTCTTCGCACCGCTGGTCATCCTCGTGCCGGTCGTGCTCTACCTGTTCGGCGTCGACGCGAACGACGTCCTCGTGTGGGTCGACACCTTCGGGACGTTCGGCTACATGGTCGCCTACGCCGCCGTCGCGATCGCCGCGCCGATCTTCCTGCGCCGCATGGGAATCCGCAACTGGCTCGTCTGGCCCTGCGTCGTGATCGCCGTCGGCGGGATGGCGTACGTGTTCTGGGTGAACGTCGTGCCGATCCCGGCCTTCCCGCTCAACATCATCCCGTTGCTGTTCCTCGTCGCCGTCATCGCCGGCGTGGGCCGCTACGCCTGGGTCGCGAGGAATCGGCCGGACGTCATCGACGCCATCGGCTCGACGGAGACCGACGTCCTGGAGGGCATCGGCTGACGGCTCCCGAGACCTCGGTGTCCCCCAACCGAGGAGGCCCCGCCCGGTCGACCGTGCACGGTCCCGGGCGGGGCTTCTCGTCTGTCCACGGCGCCCCCGCGGTCGTTCGGGACGTCCGCGGCGGGGCGCCCCGGCGCGCTCGTCCCACAGAGGCGCGCTCGCCCGAGGGGGGCGCGGCGACGCTCAGTCGAGCAGCAGCGCGGGCTCCTCGATGATGGAGGCGACATCGGCGAGGAAACGGGAGGCCACATCTCCGTCGACCACCCGGTGGTCGAACGAGGCGCCGACGGTCGTGACGTAGCGCGGGCGCACCTCGCCGTCGACGACCCAGGGCTTCTGCTTGATCGTGCCGAGCGCGACGATGCCGACCTCGCCCGGGTTGAGGATGGGCGTGCCGGTGTCCATGCCGAAGACGCCGATGTTGGTGATCGTGATCGTTCCGCCGGCCATGTCGGCGGGCGGCGTCTTGCCGTCGCGGGCGGTCAGGGTCAGCTGCTCGAGCGCCGTGGCGAGCTCGAGCAGGGTCATACCCTGGGCTTCCTTGATGTTGGGGACGATCAGGCCGCGCGGGGTCGCCGCCGCGATGCCCAGGTTGACGTAGTGGCGCACGATGATCTCCTCGTCGGTCCACGACGAGTTGACGGTCGGATTGCGGCGCACGGCCCAGATGATCGCCTTGGCCACGATGAGCAAGGGGGAGATCTTGACACCCACGAAGTCGGCCGAGTTCTTGAGGCGCTTGACGAACTCCATGGTGCGGGTCGCGTCGACGTCCACGAAGAGGCTGACGTGCGGGGCGGTGAACGCGCTGGTCGACATCGCGTTGGCGATGGCCTTGCGCACCCCCTTGACCGGGATGCGCTCCTCGCGGTCGTCCGGCCACTCGGGCGTCTGGATGTTGCGGAACACGCTCGCCTGGGTCGCCTCGCGCAGCACGTCGTCGCGAGTCACATCGCCGATCGGGCCCGTGGGGGTGACCGTCGAGAGGTCCACACCGAGGTCCTTCGCGAGCTTGCGGATCGGCGGCTTGGCGATGACAGGGGCGCCCGTCGCCAGCGTGTGCCCGGCGGGCGCCTGCGCGGACGGGGGAGCGGCGACCGGCGCGGCCGGCGCCGCGGATGTCGGCTTCGGTGCGGGCGCGGCCGGCGGCGCCGCCTCGACCGCGGAAGCCGCGGCGGCCGCAGGAGCAGCAGGAGCGCTGGGTGCGATCGTCGCCTGCGTCACGACCGGGAGCGCGCTGGTGCCCGGGTGGGTCGCCCGGCGGCGACGGCTGGCGCCGTGTCCGGCCGACCCGTAGCCCACGAGCACCGCGCCCGGTTTCGGCTCGTCCGCCTCGTGCGAGACGCTCGCCGCCGCGTCGGCCGCGGCCTCCGCCACCTCGCTGACGGGAGCGGCGGGGGCCTCCGCGCCGGCGTCGCCGGTCACGGTGATGATCGGCGTGCCGACCTCCACCGTCTGGCCCTCGCTGACGAGCAGCTCGCCGACCGTGCCCTCGAAGGGCGACGGCAGCTCCACGAGCGACTTCGCCGTCTCGATCTCGACGATCACCTGATTGACCGCGACGGGTTCGCCAGGTGCGACCTTCCACGAGACGATCTCCGCCTCGGTCAGGCCCTCGCCCACGTCGGGCAGCAGGAACTGGGACTCGCTCATGTGCGACTTCTTTCGGTTGGCGCGCTCAGTAGGCGAGCGCGCGGTCGACGGCCTCGAGGATGCGGTCGGCGTCCGGCAGGTAGACCTCTTCGAGCTTCGCCGGCGGGAACGGGGTGTCGAACCCGGCGACACGCAGCACCGGCGACTCCAGCGAGTAGAACGCGCGCTCCGACACGGTCGCGGCGATCTCGGAGCCGACCGACACGTTCCCGGGCGCCTCCTGGGCGATCACCAGGCGACCGGTCTTCTGCACCGACTGGACGACGGGGCCGTAGTCGATGGGGGAGAGCGAGCGCAGGTCGACGACCTCCACGCTGCGCCCCTCCTCGGCGGCGATCTCGGCCGCACGCAGCGCGACGCTGACCATGCCCGCCCACGCGACCACGGTGACGTCGGTGCCAGTGCGGACGACACGGCTGGCGTGCAGGGGCGTCGCGTTCTCGACCAGGTCGACCTCGCCCTTCGGCCAGTAGCGGCTCATCGGCTCGAAGAAGATCACGGGGTCGTCCGACTGGATGGCCTCCTGGATCATCCAGTACGCGTCGTGCGGCGTGGAGGGGGCGACGATCCGCAGGCCGGCGGTGTGGGCGAAGTACGCCTCCGGGGCCTCCTGGTGGTGCTCGACGGCGCCGATGTGGCCGCCGTGGGGGATGCGCACGACGATCGGCATCTTCAGGGCGCCCTCGTGCCGGTTGGTCATCTTCGCGAGCTGCGTCGTGATCTGGTCGAACCCGGGGAAGACGAAGCCGTTGAACTGGATCTCGACCACCGGACGGTAGCCGCGCATGGCGAGACCGATGGCGGTGCCGATGATGCCGGCCTCCGCGAGCGGGGTGTCGACGACGCGCTGCGGCCCGAACTCCTTCTGCAGCCCCTCCGTGACGCGGAAGACACCCCCGAGCGGGCCGACGTCCTCACCCAGGACGAGCACGGTGGGGTCGTCGGCGAGCGCACGGCGCAACCCGGCGTTGAGCGCCTTCACGAGAGGGAGGTTCTGCACCGGCTCCTCGGGAGCGACCGGTGTCGGGGCGGGCACGTCCTCCGCGGCAGGAACCTCCTGGGCCGCGGCGGCACCGTCGCCGTCGGACTGCGATCGCTCCTGCGTCTGCGCCGCGTCGTCGACCTGCGCCGCGTCGTCGACCTGCGTCGCGTCGTCGATGGAGAACTCGCGCGACCACTCCTGCTCCGCGACATGCTCCGCCAGGACGCGGGAGTCGGGGTCGTTCTCGATGATCTCGACCACGTCGATCGCCTCCGTGTCGGCCTGCGGCTCGGCGGCCTGAATCTGGTCGTGGCCGTCCTGGCCCTCGATCAGCTCGGCCTCCACGTACTCGGCTCCGCTTCTCACCTCGTTCATGCGTCACCTCCGAACGACGACTCGTACTCCTCGAGCCAGCGCTGCTGCTCCTCCATCACGGGGTGCGGCTCGCTGTAGACGTTCTCGAACATCGACTGGATGGGCGGCGGCCCGAGCTGCAGCGTCCGGCGGCGCACGTCGGCGGCGAGGTCGGTCGCCTCCTCGTCCGCCGCGTCGAAGAACGCCTGGCCCATCCCCTGCTGCTCCAGGAAGACCCGGAAGCGCAGAATGGGGTCGCGCTCCGCCCAATACGCCGTCTCCTCGTCGGTGCGGTACTTGGAGGGGTCGTCGCTCGAGGTGTGCGCGCCCATCCGGTACGTCAGTGCCTCGATCATGCTCGGGCCCTCGCCGCTGCGCGCGTCGTCGAGGTGCTTCGCGGTCACGGCGTACGACGCGAGCACGTCGTTGCCGTCCACCTGCACGCCCGGGATGCCGAAGCCGCTCGAACGCAGGTACAGCGGCGTGCGCGACTGCGTCGACACCGGCACCGAGATCGCCCAGTGGTTGTTCTGCAAGAAGAAGACCTGCGGGGTCTGGTAGCTCGCGGCGAAGACGAAGGCCTCGCTCACGTCGCCCTGGCTCGTCGCGCCGTCGCCGAAGTAGGCGATGACCGCCTCGTCCGTCTCCGGATCGCCCGTCCCGACCTTGCCGTCGAACTTCACGCCCATCGCGTATCCGGTGGCGTGCAGCGTCTGCGAGCCGATCACGAGCGTGTACAGGTGGAAGTTGTTCACGGCGGCGTCGGTCGGGTCCCAGCCGCCGTGCGTCACGCCGCGCAGCAGCGCCAGGATGCGGACCGGGTCGATCCCGCGGATCATCCCGACGATGTGCTCGCGGTAGGAGGGGAAGAGGTTGTCCTGCGGCTTGGCGGCGCGCGCAGACCCCACCTGGGCGCCCTCCTGGCCGATGCTCGGGACCCAGAGCCCGAGCTGTCCCTGCCGCTGCAGGTTGGCCGCCTCGACGTCAAACGCGCGCACGCGGACCATGTCGCGGTAGAAGCGCCGGTAGTCGTCCTCGTCCAGTCGCTCGAGGTAGGGGAGGTACTCGCCCGCGGCGTCACTCGGCTGGAACAGGCCGTCTGCGGTCAGCAGCTGGACGGTGTTCGCCGGGCGCGGGGTATCGTTCGTCGCAACCACCGTTCTAACCTAACCGCTTGGCCGGGTGGTCATTTGGTAGGTTCCGCACAAGATCGGCGGCCACCTCAAGGAGTTTCTCCACAGATTCCTGCTCTCCCACGCTGATCCGGATGCCTTCGCCGGCGAAGGCACGCACCGTCAGCCCGGCGTCGAAGAAGGCGTCGTTGGCGGCCTCGGTCTGCTCCCCGGTGGCCAGCCACACGAAGTTGCCCTGCGCCTCCGGCACGGCCCAGCCCTGCGCGAGCAGCGCCTCCCGCAGCCGGTCGCGCCGCATCGCCACCCGGGCGACGCGCTCCATGAGCTCGTCCTCCGCGTCGATCGACGCGAGCGCCGCGACGCGGGAGGCATCGGTCACGGAGAGCGGGATGGCCGCCGAGCGCGCCGCGTCGAGCACGGCGGCCGGCCCGACGACGTAACCGATCCGCAGCGCGGCCAGCCCGTAGGCCTTCGAGAACGTGCGCAGCACGACGAGGTTCGGGTAGCGCTCCAGAAGCGGGATGCCGTCGACCGACGCGTCGTCGGTGACGAACTCGTAGTACGCCTCGTCGAGCAGCACCAGGAGGTCGGAGGGGATCGCGGCCATGAACTCCGCGAACTCGTCCGCCGTCACCACCGGCCCGGTCGGATTGTTGGGCGTGCACACGATCACGACGCGGGTCCGCTCGGTCACCGCCGCGGCCATCGCCGCGAGGTCATGGCCGCCGTCCGCCCGGTTCGGCACCTGCACGCTCGTCGCACCCGCCACCGTCACCAGCCCCGGGTACGCCTCGAACGAGCGCCACGCGTACACGACCTCGTCGCCCGTGCCCGCGGCAGCCGAGATCAGCTGCGCCAGCAGCGCCACTGAGCCGCTGCCCAGGTGCACCTGCTCCACGCCGACACCGTGCCGCTCCGCGAGCCGCTGCCGCAGATCGGCACCGCCCGCGTTCGGGTACCGGTTGAGCTCGCCGAGCGTGGCGGCCACGGCCTCCATGACGGCGGGCAGAGGAGGGTACGGGTTCTCGTTGCTGGACAGCTTGAAGCCGTCCGCCGGTGCGGCCCGCCCCTGCCGATAGGCGGGGACCGCCACGATCTCGGGCCGGAGCTTCACGCCGAGCGCGTCTTCGGAAGTCACCTGACCAACTTAGTCTCGCCCGCATTCCGGCGGGGGAATTCCTTTCTCGGCAGCGGGACCCCTGTCTCCCACACCCCCATCCTGGGATGATGAACGCATGCGATTCCTGCTCAAGGTGATCATCAACGCCCTGGCGCTCTGGCTGACGACGTTCATCGTCAGCGGCGTCACCGTGAAGCCGTACGCGGACGGAACGACCGCGACCGTGCTGACCTACCTGCTGATCGCGGTGATCTTCGGCGTGGTCAACGCGATCGTCGGCACTGCGATCCGCATCGTGGCGTTCCCGATCTACATCATCACGCTCGGGCTCATCTCCCTGGTGGTGAACGCCCTCCTGCTGCTGATCGTCTCGTGGATCAGCGACGCCATGGGGTTCGGCCTGCACGTGGACGGCTTCTGGGCCGGGGTGCTCGGCGCGCTGGTGCTGGGCATCATCGCGTGGCTGTTCGGCCTGATCGTGCGGCCCAACCGCAGCTGACGGCCGCGGGAGCGCCGGGCGCACGGGGATGGGAGAATAGGCGGCGAACCCCACACGCCGATCCTCGCGAGGAGCCCCATGACCGCCCTGCCTCCCCAGCCCCTGAGCCCCCTGG
Organism: Leifsonia sp. LS1; assembly: GCF_020521355.1. Lineage (NCBI taxonomy): Bacteria > Bacillati > Actinomycetota > Actinomycetes > Micrococcales > Microbacteriaceae > Leifsonia > Leifsonia sp. LS1. The sequence goes on along the minus strand of NZ_BPER01000001.1, from coordinate 192,192 downwards.
ACGGCCGCTATCGCTCGGCCGTGGTCGAGCTCGGCGACTTCCTCTCCGAGGCGGGCCTCAACCGGGCTCGCGTGCAGGTCGAGGTCGAGTGGCTCATCTATCTGACCGGCCACCGGATGTTCGGCTCGTCGCCGCTGACGGCTGAGCAGATCCGCTCGCTGCGCGCCCTCGCCGATGGTTTCGGCCAGCCGGAGATCGACCGGCTCGCCGAGCTGGAGGCGACCACCAAGCACGACGTGAAGGCCGTCGAGTACCTCGTGCGCGAGCGTCTGCACGCGCTCGGCCTCGACCACATCGCCGAGCTGACACACTTCGCGGCGACCAGCGAGGACATCAACAACCTCTCCTACGCCCTCACGGTCAGCGCCGCGGTGAACCGGGTGTGGCTGCCGAAGTTCCGTGCCGTGATCGCCGAGCTGCGCGCCCAGGCGCTGCAGTACCGCGACGACGCGATGCTCGCCCGCACCCACGGCCAGCCGGCGACGCCGACGACCATGGGCAAGGAGATCGCCGTCTTCGTGCATCGCCTGGAGCGCATCCGCAAGCAGGTGGAGCAGACCGAGTACCTCGGCAAGTTCAGCGGTGCGACGGGCACGTTCGCGGCCCACCTCGTCGCCGACCCCGGTGCGGACTGGCCGCGCATCTCGCGCGAGTTCGTCGGCAGCCTGGGCCTCGACTGGAACCCGCTGACGACGCAGATCGAGTCGCACGACTGGCAGGCGGAGCTGTACTCCCGCATCTCGCACGCCAATCGTGTCCTGCACAACCTCGCGACCGACATCTGGACCTACATCTCGCTCGGCTATTTCCGTCAGGTCCCCGAGCCCGGCGCGACCGGCTCGTCGACGATGCCGCACAAGGTCAACCCGATCCGGTTCGAGAACGCCGAGGCGAACCTCGAGCTGTCGAGCGCCGTGCTCGACTCGCTGGCTGCGACGCTCGTCACCAGCCGCCTCCAGCGCGACCTGACCGACTCGACCACGCAGCGCAACATCGGCGTCGGCCTCGGCCACTCGGTGCTCGCCCTCGACAACATCCAGCGCGGCCTCGGGCAGATCTCCCTCGACCGCGCCGCGCTCGACGCCGACCTCGACGCGAACTGGGAGGTGCTGGCCGAGGCCATCCAGACCGTCATCCGCGCCGAGGTCACTGCCGGGCGCTCGACCATCTCCGATCCGTACGCGCTGCTCAAGGAGCTCACGCGCGGCAAGCGCGTGGACCACGCCGGTCTCACGGAGTTCGTCAACGGCCTCGAGATCAGCCAGGCGGCCAAGAACCGCCTGCTCGAGCTCACCCCGGCCGGCTACGTCGGACTCGCGTCGGAGCTCGTCGCGCTGCTCTGAGCCGCGCGAAGCAGAGCATGCGAGAGGCCGCCGGCGACCTGCCGGCGGCCTCTCGTCGTTCGCAGTCCCTGGTCAGTGACCGGAGGGCTTGTCCTTGTCGCGCGCTTCGGCGTCCTGTTCGAGGATGTCCTCCACCTCGGCCGCATTCGGCTTGAAAGCGAGGGCGAAGAGGGCCGTGAGCACGAGCGCCAGGATGAAGGCCACACCGAAGAAGATGCCGGCGAGCAGGATGTCGCGCGTGGACATCAACACGATGAGGCCCGTGAAGATCCCGAGGCCCCCCGAGATGGCGAGCAGCTCGACGGGGAGGAAGCGGTCACGACGGGTCGGCTGGAGGCTGGAGGTCACGCTGGGGTCTTTCTTGTCGCGCTTGGTCACGATGCCTCCGCCTGCCGTGCGGCCTCCTGAGAGCGTGCCGCCGAGCGCAGGGAGGCGGCGCCGATGCCCTGGAAGACGCCGACGATGACCGCCCACGCCCCGAAGAGGCCGACGGCGAGCAGAGCGTCGGCGGGCACGAGCAGCAGCACGAGCGCCAGGATGGCGGTCAGCGCCCCGGTGACGAGCCAGTCGCGCGCCGCGGCGTCACGGCCCCGGTCGCGCAGGCCGCTGTAGAGCTCGAGGAACCCGGTGAGCGCACCCCACACGGTGACGAGGTAGAGGAAGAGCCCGAGACCGCTGCCGGCCAGGGCGAGGGCGAGCACACCGGCGATCACGCCGACGGCTCCCTGAATGACGAAGAGGGTGCGGCTGAGACTGCGCGGGCCGGCGAGGAGCGTGAGCACCGCAGTCGCGATCCCGTCGGCGATCGCGAAGACACCGAAGACGATCAGCCCGAAGACGGCCGTGTGGGCGCCCTGGGTGAAGGTGACGACGACAGCAGTGACGAGCGCGATGACGGCGCGCACGGCGGGGACGACCCAGTAGCGGCTCGGAGTCTGAATCCCCGGGATCTGGGCAGGAACGGCGGGTGCCACTCGGCGACCTCTCTCATACAGGTTTCCCGTCCAGTCTAGCCGTGGCCTACCTGCGCGTTTGCCGCGCGCCGGGCGGCACGGCCGCTACGATCGCGCCATGCGGATCGGTTTCGGCGCCCTGCGCGCGGTCATGGCGCTGGTCACCCTGGCGGCGATCATCGCCCAGCTCGCAAGCAGCATCGCCCAGACCTCCCGGGCCGGCGGAAGCGTCCCGGGACTGATCGCCAACTTTCTGAGCTTCTTCACGATCGACTCCAACGTCGCCACCGTCGTCGTGCTCGCCATCGGGGCCGTCCTGCTCTTCGGCCGTTCCGGCGACGACCCGGCCTGGTTCACGGCGCTCCGTGCCGCCGTGGTCACCTACATGGTCACGACGGGAGTGGTGTACAACCTCCTGCTGCGCAACATCGCGCTGCCGCAGGGTCAGACGGTCGCCTGGTCGAACGAGGTGCTGCACGTCATCGCGCCGCTCTATATGCTGCTCGACTGGCTGCTCGCGCCGGGTCGGGCACCGCTGCGGCGCCGCGTCGTGTGGGGCATCGCGGCGTTCCCGATCGTGTGGGCCGTCTACACGCTGCTGCGCGCGCCGATCGCGGCCGAGCCGACCACCGGAAGGCAGCCGTGGTATCCGTACCCCTTCCTCAACCCCGCGACGTCGGCCAACGGCTATCTCAGTGTGGCTTTCTACATCGTGCTGATCGCCGCGGTCATCCTGTGCGCCGGTTACGGCGTCGTGTGGGTCTCGCGGCGCTGGCGGGGCAGCAGACCGCTCCCGGTCGACGCCGGCGCCCCCTGATCCCCTTCGCGCCCGGACCAGACGACCACCGCGGCGATCCCGCCGATCACCAGCAGGAAGGCGCCGGTCGGCGTGACCCGGTCGGCGAGCCCGTGCTGTGCGCACAGCGCCGAGACGATCCCCGCGGCCACTCCGGCGACGGAGACCACGGCGAAGGAGGAGGAGACGGCGCGTGCGGCACCGGTGTGCACCAGCCCCGTCACCAGCAGCGCCGCTGCCGCGATCAGCCAGACCGCCGCGAGCGGGAAGGCGAGCGCGAGCCCGACGGTGTCGCGCATCAGGAGGCCCGGGACGAGGTAGATCGTCGCCGCGGCCAGCAGCAGGACGGCGCCGAGCGCGAGGTAGCCGAGGAGGCGGCCGCGTTCCGTGCGCATCCGGTCGAGCGACGGGGTGAGCGCCGTCCAGGTGAACGCCAGGGAGAACGCGACCACCGCGAGTGCGACCGCGCCTGCGCTCTGCAGGAGAGGGAGGAGGATCGTGTCCATGCCTCCATTAGACCCGCGCCGTGGGGACTCCCGCGTCATCCCGCAGGATGATCCCCATCGAGCAGGGGAGGACCGGCTCCTTCGAGCCGGCCCTCCCCTGCTCTGCGACTCGCGCCGCTAGGCCCCGCGACGGTTCCGCTGCGCCGCGCGTCGACGGAGGAGGACCAGCGCTCCTCCCAGTGCGACCAGCGCCGCTGCGGTCGACACGAACACGGCGGTCGCCACCGACGATCCGGTGGACGCGAGGACGGGGTCCCCGGCGACCGTGACGGTGAGCTGCATGCTCGACGCGGCGAACGAGGCGTCCCCGCTGTAGCGAGCTGTGACGATGTGCGTCCCTGCTCCGAGCGCGTCCGTGCTGCACGACGTCGCCGGGAGCGTCACCGTGCACAGCACGCGACCGGAGGCGTCCGTGAAGGTCACGGTCCCGGTGGCGCCCGCCGGCAGACCAGAGGCCGTGAGGGTGGCCCCTCCCGTGGACAGCGCGTGGCGTGCGGCCAGCGCGGTGGGCTGCGGCGCCACCACCAGGGTGAACGCGGTGCCCGTCGCCGGCTCATGGTTGGCGTCGCCCGAGTAGACCGCGTGCACCGTGTACGTTCCGCCCGGGAGGTCGTCCGGCAGAGCGCAGGTCGTCTCCGGCAAGGCGGCGGTGCAGAGCACGGTGCCGTCGTCGGTGACGAACGAGATGGTGCCGGTCGCGTCCTCCGGGACTCCGTCGACGGTGACGTCGATCGTCGTGCCGTGGGTCACGGTCACCGGATCGGGGTCGGTTCCGCCCGTCCCGCCGCCGGAGCCGGGACCGCCGCCCGTGCCGCCGCCGATCGTCGAGACCGCCTTGCGGATGGTGAGGGTCGCCGAGTCGGATTCCGCCGCCGCGTGCGTGGCGTCGCCCGAGTAGGCGACCGTCACGTCGTACTGGCCGGCCGCCAGGGTCGTAGCGGTCGGGCAGCTCGTGACCGGGAGCGTGGTCGTGCACAGGGTCGTGCTTCCCGTCGAGAACGTGAGCTCGCCCTCGGCGGTGGCAGGGATGCCGGTGGCCGAGAGCGTCGCGGCGGTACCGTACGGCACCTCGGTCGGCGCGACCTGCAGGTCGACGGCCACCGCGATCTTCGTGACCGTGAGCGTGAGCGAGGCACGGTCGGCGCCCGTGACCGCGTCGTGGTCGGCGTCACCGGAGTACGACACCAGGACGGCGTGCTGTCCGACGGCGCCGCCCACCGTGGTGCAGCTGGCGACGCCGTCCGCGACCGTCGCCGTGCAGATCGTGTCTCCGCTGTTCGCGTCCGTGAACGTCACGGTCCCGGTCGGCGCGGTCGGCGCTGAGGCGGCGGAGGAGGCGATGGTCGCCGAGAGGGTCGCCGTGGCGCCCTTCTCGACCGTGACGTCACCAGTGGTGAGGCGCACGGGCTGCGCGCTGATCGCGACCGAGGCCGACGCGGTGACGGCCTCGGCGTCCGTCGAGGCGACGATCGAGGAGATCGTGACCGTGCGAGCCGCACCGGAGACCGTGTAGGGGAGAGACAGCGCGGGCAGGGAGGTTCCCGGCTGGATCGGCGCCGCCGCATCCACCGCGAAGTCGCAGGTCTCGGTCTGACCCGAGAGGGTGCAGGTCCAGCCCGCGGGCAGGTCGGCCGGGACGGTCGGCTGCACACCGGCGGGGAAGGTGGTGGTCGCTCGCACGAGCTGGGACTCGGTGCCCCCGTCGGCCGTGACCGTCGGGGTGATCGTGTAGGTGCCGGTTCCGCCGTGCGCCACGGTGCTCGACCCGGAGGCCGCGGCCGTCAGCACGGGAACGGGCCCGGCCGCAGTCTTCGCCTCCAGGTAGTTGACCTCGTGCACGTCGGAGGCGCCGCCGGTGCCCGCGACCCAGCCGTAGGTGAGCTTGTAGGGGTAGCCGGTGGCGGGGTCGATCCAGGATGCCGGGATCGCGGCCGCGTTGCCGGTGGCCGACAGTGTGGGCAGGGTTCCCTTCAGGACCTGCTGGCTGCCGCCGATCGGGGTGAAGATGACCGCGAACGTTCCCGGGTCGACGGAGATCGCGGTCGCGCGCTGCGCAGAGATCGCAGTCGCGGTGGGGTTGATGACGATCTCGACGGGGACCTTGGCATCGGCGCGCGAGGCCGCCCCGACCGTGCTCAGCGAGCCGGTGAGCGGGGTGTTCGCGGTGGAGGCGACGACGCAGTAGCCGGTGGTGCCGTTGCCCGGACCGCGCACGGTGACGCTGTTCGGGTAGCGCACGCGCGTCGGAGTCGTGCTGCAGCCGTTGCCCTCGAAGTCGGGGTGGTTGAAGTTGCCGTAGCGGTCGAGCCCGACGCCGAGGTAGGCGTGGGCGAGGCCGCTGCCGGACTTCGTGCCGCTGTAGCCGAGCGAGCCGCCGAGCATGCCGATCTGGGTCGGCACGGCCGGGTTGTAGGGGTCGGTGGCGGCGAGGTAGAAGACGATGCCGTCGGCCGTGATGCCGGTCTGGTCCGCGACGCCGTTGTACTGGTAGCTGTCGAAGATCGCGTCGATGCCCTTGGTGATCGGCACCGACTGCTTCGCGCCGACGCCGCCGGTCATGTTGAGCGTCGCCGAGGTCAGCCGCAGCGCGCCCTGCTGGTCGGGATCCGCCGTCCCGCCGCAGCCCGGGATGGTGTCGGTGGCGCTGGACGACGTCGTCGTGCGTGCCGTGAGGCACGCGCTGTTGGGGCCGGACGGCGCACCCGGCAGCGTGTAGCCGCTGCCCGCGGTGGTGCCGGTGAAGCCTTCGTTGACGAACGTCGTCTGCGCCGGCGGCGTGGCCGGGTCGGCGGAGGACGCGCTCGCGCCGGTGAGGGCGAGCGCGACGACGCCGACGGCGGCGACGCTCGAGAGGACGGTGCGGGTCAGATGGGTGACCGTCGCCGAGGCGCGGCGGTCGTCGGTTTTCGGGCGCAAGGAAACCTCAGCGGGTAGGGCGGCGCGCCGGGACGCGCCGGTGTCGGGTAGGTGCCGCCGCTGACCGGACCGGTCGGGAAACGAGTCGGGTCACAGCGACTTCGGTGCTCAGTCGTTATGACATTAGTGAACGTTCAGGCTCCGAACAGTCTGTGAACGCATTCGTTCCCTCGAACTGGGGGTGCGAAGGGGCGCCGGCCCGCCTACTCACCCGGGAGGGAGGCGGCCCGCAGTCGTGCGTCGATCTCATCGATCGACTCACCGCGGGTGCGCGGCATGAAGAGGATGCCGAGGATTCCCGACCCGACAGTGACCACGATCATCAGCACCGAGACACCAGCCAATCCCGCCGCGAGGAGAGTCGGCACGAACACCAGCGAGACGGCGGAGGCGATGCGGGCGACGCCGAAGCTCAGGCCGAGCGCGGTACTGCGCAGCTCGGTCGGGAACAGCTCCTGCGACCACACCTTGTAGTGCGCTTCCCCGGCGAGGGTGGTGCCGATGCCGTAGGTCACGAACGCGATCACGAGGGTGCCGGCGCCGACGGGGAGGACGAGAGGGAGGATCCAGGCGGCCACCTGCACGATCGCCCCGACGATGAAGATCGGTCTGCGTGCGGCGCTGTCCATCGCGCGCATCATCGCGAGCACCGTGATGAGGATGACCGGGACGCCGATGAGCGAGACCAGCAGAGCGCTCGCCGGAGGCAGGCCGCCGACGGTCTCGAGAGCGTACAGGCCGAAGGAGCCGTAGAAGTTCGTCCCGATGGTCAGCAGCGCGTAGAACGCGAGGATGAACAGCGTGCTCCGCAGCAGGCGCCCGCGGAACAGAGCGCGCACGCCCTCCCGTGTGGCGCCGGCGGTGCGTGCGTTCGTCCACGCGGTGGGCTCGCCGATACGCCGGCGGAGCGCCCACGTGATCAGCGCCAGGACCAGCAGGTGCCCGAAGACGATCCGCGGCATCCACTCGCCGAAGCCGGTCGAGGCCAGCACCACCAGGATGACCACGAGCGGCCCGAGGCCCCACAGCAGCTGGGTGAAGGTGACCAGCCGGCCGCGTCGCTTGCCGGGCGCCGTCTCGCCGACGACGGTGATCGAGGTCGGGACGTCGGCGCCCACGGCCAGCCCGACGATGATCACGCCGACGAACAGCATGGCCGGGACCACGGCGCACACGATCCACAGCAGGCCGAACGCGTACAGCAGAAGGTCGAACGAGTACACGCGCTTGCGGCCGACCCGGTCTCCGATCCGACCGCCGACGATCGCCCCGATGCCGATGCACACCGTGAGCGCGGCGGAGAGGAAGCCGAGCTGCCAGGCATCCAGCGAGAACTGGCCCTTCCACAAGGTGAGGCTCGCGCTGACCGCGACGATCGTGCCGGCGTCGAGGTACGAGGCCATGCCAGCCAGGAGTGCGGTGCGCCAGGGTGCGCGCGACTGCGGGTCGGTCGAGGCGGAGCCGACGAGGCCGCCCGGTTCGGTCCCGGCGGTGATGGGGGTGGGGTCGGTCATGCGGAGGTCTCCGTTCATCGGGTCTGCGTTCATCGGGTCTGCGCCCACTGGCTGATCTGGGCGGCGAGGAGCGCGCGGAGCCCGCCGAGGTCGACGTTGTAGTCGACCACGTGGAGCCCGAGCGCAGAGGTGGAGGTGTCGGGCAGCATCCCGGTGGGGTCATCGATCTGCAGCCAGCTGGTGTTGGCGGTCGCGTCGCCGGCGAAGGCGCAGTGCCCGCTCAATGCGCCGGGGGTCGACCGGTACCCGGTCGGATCGGCGGGGAGGGTGTAGCCGAGGAGGAGATGGGTCAAGGCGCCGTTGGGAGCCAGCAGGCTCCCGCGGACGAGCGTGCGCGTGGGCAGGATCGGGTCGAGCGCCGCGGTCGCGTCGGCCGGTCCGCCGGCGAGCAGAGCGCTCGGGTTGACGCAGGCGATCCGGTGTCCGGCGTCGAGGTTCGCGGCCAGGCTTCCCGACACCGGCGCGCTCCCGGCGGGCTGGCCGTAGCTGGAGTACGCGATGACGCATCCCGTCGGCACACCGCCCGGCTTCGGCTCGCAGACGGGCAGGTGCTGGAACGTCGAAGCGGGGTCGGCGCCCCCGCCGGACGCGGCGCCGAGCGGCACCTGCACCTGGCCGCCGAGCACGACCGCGCTCACCAGCTGCGCCGTGGCGGCCGCATCGCCGTCCACGGAGTGCTGGAGCAGCTTCTCCACCGCGACGCTTCCCTGCGAGTGGCCGAGCACGATCACCCCTCGGCGCTGACCGGTGGCCGGATCGATGTTGTCATGGGCCCAGTAGTCGTCCCACGCCTGCTGCACGTCGGCGAAGCCCGGGCCCGGATACGGGTCGCCGCCGGTCGCGCCGCTCGCCGCAAGCTGGAGCAGAGTGCTCTGCCGGTAGAGCGGAGCGAACACGCGGCAGAGCCCCGCGAGCGGACCGAGCTGCGCGAGCAGCACGGCGACCTCGTCGTCGCGCGCCGACGGCGCGGCCGAGCCGAGCATCAGCACAGGGTTCGGGAGCAGATCCACCGTGGGATAGACATAGAAGCAGTCGACCGGAGGCTCGTCGCCCGTCGTCGGCTGCACTACCGCACTCGTTCCTCCCGCCGCGACGGTGGTCGACAGCGGAACGGTGCTGCCGTCGGGATAGCGGCCCACGGCGCCGCCGCACGCCGACGCGGGGTCGCCGGGATGGCACAGCCACACCGGCTTCGCGAGCGGCGCGGTGAGGGAGAGGGACGGAGGTGCGGAGTCGGCGGCGGGGGCCGCACCGGCGGAGAACGCCAGCGCGGCGGCCGCCGCGATCGCGAGGAGCGGGGAAGGCATCGTTGCCTCCTTTCGTCGGCGCACGGGGGTGCGCACAGGGGTCAGAGCCGCGTCGTCGCGGCTCCCGCGTGGTGCTCGCTCTCCCGGCCGTCGCGATCCACGAAGGTGAACGGCACGGGAGAGACGATCTCGACCCGGTCGCCCGCCACCGTGACGTGGACAGGGCCGAACGGGGTGGCGGCGGCGCCGGATGCGTTGGTGAGACGACCGGGCCGCGGGGCGATCCGCATCCGCGTGCAGCCGGGCTCGGCCGGCCGGATGCCGAGGGTGAAGACGATCAGATCCCGGGCGGGGGTGGCGCTCCAGCCGTGACAGTACGATCCACCTTCCCAGCACTCGCGGAAGGCGGTCGGTGCGTCGTCGAGCAGCGCGTCCCAGTCGAGCAGAAGGTCGGGCAGCCTGTCGGTCTCGCCGAGCAGGTCGAGGGCCTCGTGAACGATCGGGCGGAAGAAGGGCTGCGCGCCGACGGTCAGACGCTCGGTGTCCCAGTCGGGGGCGTCCCGCACCGAGACGGGCGTGCCGGCGACCGGCCCGAGGGCGTCCGCGCCGTGATCGGCCAGCGGACTGCGGGTGAAGACGGCCGCACGGTCGAGCAGGAGCCGCCGCACCGCGGCGCGGCGACGGTCGGGCACGATGCCCGCACAGACCGCGGCCGCCGCGGTGTGCTCGCTGACGGAGCGGCCGCGCTCGCCGTCGACGATGGTGTCGCGGTAGGCCCCGCGCTCCTCATCCCAGAAGGCCTCGAAGCCGTCGGCGATCGAGGCGTGCCTGGCGCGGGCCCAGGCCGCCCTGCCACGGTCGCCGAGGGCCTCGGCGAGCTCCGCGACGTCGCGGAAGGCGCGGGCCAGCAGTGCGTTCAGGGCCGCGCTCCGGCCGGTCACCTGGACCGGGGACCAATCGATGAGAACCCACCCGGGCACCTCGGTCACGAGGCCGTCGTCGCCCACGAACCGGTCGAACCAGCGCAACACGTTCTCGGCCACCGGCATGAGCTCTGCCACGGCCTCCCGGTCGCCGGTGTACTCGTGGAGGCGGTGCACCTGGCGGATCCAGTGCAGAGACCAGTCGGGGATGGTCGGCACTGCCGGCGTCGCGAAGTCCCCTGCCGCGACCATCGGGAGGATGCCGTCCGGGCGCGGCTGGGCCAGCAGCCGGGGGCTCCAGCGGGGGAGGCTCCAGTCGAGGTTGGCCGCGAAGTCGACGGACTGGTGCACGACGGAGTCGCCCGTCCAGGCGCGCTGCTCGCGCGTCGGGCAGTCGACGTAGGCATCGTGCGAGCTCAGGTCGGCCGTGCGCAGAGCGACGTCGTAGATGCGGTCGAGGCGCGGATCGTCCGATCGGAACGGCTCGACCGCCTCACGCGGGCGGAGGCGCTCGAGCACCGAGACCTCCTCCAGCCGCCAGTCCGTCGCGGCGTCCACGAGCAGCACGAGCCAGCGCCCGCCGATGCGTTCCCAGGAGAGAAAGCGATCGTCGGCGCCGCGGGCGATATAGCCGAGCACGGCGGCGGAGTCGAGCGCTGCGGCCGTCGGTGCCTCGAGCAGAGCCGCGGCGACCGTGGTCCCGGCGGGCGCGTCGACGCGCAACTCCAGCCTCCCGCTCACGATCGCACCGAAGTCGACGACGAGGAGGCGCCGGCCGCCCGGGATGTCGGCCGGCTGCGCGAGGTCACCCGGTGCCCCGGCGGGTACGGCCGGCGACGTCGCGAGCAGGTCGGCGAGCAGCGCGCGGGCGGGGTCGAGAGCCGAGCCGTCCCAGGCCGTCGGGCCGCCGTCGGCGATCGCGAGGGCTGCCGGGAGGCGGCGTCCGCCGGTCAGGGGAGCGACAGGGCGCCTCCGCGGCGCGCCCCAGGGCTCGCCACCCGGGGTCGTGCGCCCCGCCGGTCCGACGATGGAGTGCTCCCGCAGCACCGTCGCCGGCTGCCAGTCGCCGTCGTCGTATCCGCGTTGTGCCCAGTCGGCGTCGAGTTGCCGCGCGTCGAGCAGCTCCTCCGGCTGCGTGACGAGGAACCCTGCCGGTGCGGTGGGCGTCCACGCGGCCGCCTCCCGCACACGCCAGCTCTCGTCGGTCCCGACGATCGTGCCGTCGAGGGCGATCTCGGCCGCCAGGCTCCCGCCGCCCAGCGTGTAGCTGGTGGGGGAGGGTTCCCACCACGGCGAGGGGAAGCCGCGGAACCGGCCGATCACGGCCACCGCGTTCTCACCGGCGACGAGCGCACCGTCGAGGCGATACTCGTCGTACTCGATGCGGCGCGGCGCGTGCCGGATCGGCCCGGAGCCGAGCTCGCGTCCGTTGACGAAGAGCCGGTAGTCGGAATCGGCGGTGATCCGCAGCCGGGCCGTCCGCGGAGCGGTATCCAGCTGCAGGGTCCGGCGGAAGAGCACGCGCGTGTCGAAGCGTGCGGGGTCGGCGGCGCCGTAGGGGTGCTCGCGACTCGGACCCGCCAGCGCGGGGCGGTCGGACCAGATCCAGCGTCCGGTCCATGCGTCCGGCCAGGTCGTCGATGACATGGCAGCTATTTTTACCGAGTGGTAAGTCAAATGCAAGCCGGGCACAATGGGGAGATGACCGAGAGCACCCAGAAGGCGCCGTCCTCTCGTCGGGGCCGCCACCGCGGGACCGAGCGCGGCGACTCCCGCCGCGACGAGCTGGTCCACGTGGCGAGCGAGCTCTTCGCCGAGAACGGCTACCGCGACACGAGCATCGCGGACATCGCCCAGCGGGTGGGCGTCACGCAGCAGGCGCTGCTCTACTACTTCGGCAGCAAGCCCGCCCTGCTCGACGCGGTCATCGACGACCGGGACGGGGCCGCCGTCGCCTTCGCCGAGGAGCTCGCCGCGATCGGCGGCTTCGACGCCATCGACGCCCTCCCCGACTCCGCACGTCGCAACGCGGCCGAACCGAACCTGGTGCGCCTCTTCGCCGTCCTGGTCGCCGAGAACCTCTCGCGCGATGCGGTCGCCCATGACCACTTCGTCACGCGGTACCGCCGCCTGCGCCGGATCGTCGCCGGACTCATCGCCGAGGGCCAGCGCACCGGCGTCTTCGAGCCCGGCATCGATCCCGCGCTCAAAGCCGCCGAGGTCATCGCGGTCATCGACGGGCTCAACACCCAGTGGCTGCTCGACCCCGACGACATCGACATCGTGGCCGTCACCGAGCAGTTCGCCGAAGGACTCGCCGAGACCCTGCGCCCCCGCGCCTGAGCCCGCGGTCGTGCCGGCCGGACCCGGGGTCGGCCTCCCCGCCGCGCCGCGGCCGTGTGGCCCAGCCGTTCGTCGCCCACTGGATCGCCGGCAGAACGAGCCAGTTCAGTGCGGCGACGAGGATCGCGGCGTTGACCACCACGACGGCGGCGCGCGGCAGGAGGCCGCTGAGAAAGGGCGCGAGTACGAGATTGAGGACGATGCTGACCGGAAGCACCCCCGAGAAGGTGGCGACCGCTTGCCTCCAGGTGCCGGTTCGGAAGGCCGTTCGCGTCACTGCAGGAATCCCGCTCTCCAACTCGGATGGCGCAGCACGAGTCCCCGCCCTTTCGCGCGTGCGTTGCTGACCGGCCGGCCGACGTCGCCGCTCTCGCGGGATTGCGGTGCGGGACCGCCGACGGACGCCGCGAAGACAGGCGTCCACTCGATGCCGGCCGCCGGTTCGTCGTCCACGATGTTCCATGTCCCGCTCGGCCACTCCAGAGCGAGCAGCGCCGCACGGGCGGCGTCGTCCACGTGGATGAACGACGCGGCGGTCTCGGTCGCCGGCAGGCTCCCCGCGCGCGCGGCGTCGCCGTAGCGGCCGTCGGCCGCGTACCAGGTTCCGGGCCCGTACAACAGGCCGAAGCGCAGGACGACGGCGTGCGGGAGCTCACGCACCGCGTCCTCGAGCGCTGCGACCGCGTGGACGGTCGTACGGCGGGGCTCGACCGCGTCCAGGTCGAGCGGCGTGTCCTCATCGGCGGCCTCGGCGCCCGACGGATAGATCCACGAGATGCTCTCGGCGATCGTCGTCTCAACATGGCAGGCGCGCGCGGCGTCCACGAGGTTCCGCGTCCCCTCGACGCGGAGCCGTGCGTTGCTCGCCGAGTCTCCGGAGGCGAGGTCGGTGAGGAGATCGACGATCGCGTCAGGCTGCGCGGCGGACAGCGCCCGCGTCACGACGCCCGGGTCCAGCGCGTCGGCGACCATCGGTGTCGCACCGAGCGAGCGGATCGCCTCCTCACCGCGCTCGGACCTCGTCATTCCGACCACCTCGTGACCGGCGGCGAGTGCGAGCGGGAGAAACGCACGCCCGAGCACTCCCGAGGCTCCGGCGACGAAAAGCTTCATGTTCCCTCCTTCTTCCGGATTACGCGGTCGATGCTAGGCATGATCTGGATCAGACAAGAGGGCCAGAAGGTGCCCGGTATTGTGGTCCAGTGGACCTCTTCCTCTCGCTGGACCCGTCGATTCCGAAACGTCGTGGGGTGGAGACGGCGCTCCGGCGGAGCATCGCCCTCGGGCAGCTCCCGGTCGGCAGCCGTGTGCCGGGCACCCGGGAGCTCGCGACCGAGCTCGGCGTGGCCCGCGGGACGGTCACCGCCGCGATCGACGATCTGGTGGCCGACGGGGTACTCGTCACGCGGGAACGCGCGGGAACGTTCGTGGCCCGCGCACCCGGCGCGCCGGATGCAGCCCGCGTTGCCCCTGTGGAGCCGACGACGCGATGGGACCTGCGCCCCGGCCGGCCCGAGGCCGGCTCCTTCCCGCTCGCGCGATGGAGCGCAGCGCTTCGCCGGGCGGCAGCGGGATGGACGCCGACGGGCGCCGACGAGGACGCGCGCGGCAGCCTGGAGCTTCGGGCTCAACTCGCTGCCTACCTCGCGCGGGCCCGCGGCGTCGAGACGACGCCGGACTCGGTCGTCGTCTGCGCCGGCTACCGCTCCGCCACGAACGTGCTGGCGGTCGCGCTGCGCGGACAGGGAGCCGAGAGGGTCGCGATCGAGGATCCGGCGCTTCCCGCGCTGGACACGGCTTGGCGCTGGGCGGGTGTGCAGACCGTCGACCTGCCGGTGGATGCGGCCGGCGCCCGCGTCGATCTGCTCGACTCCTCGATCGATGCCGCCGTCCTGACTCCGGCGCATCAGTTCCCGCTCGGCGTCGTTCTCAGCGCCGCGCGGCGGCGCGACGTGCTCGCGTGGGCGGCGGCCTCGCGTTCCGTCGTCATCGAGGACGACTACGACGGTGAGTTCCGCTTCGATCGCCGCCCCGTCGCCGCGCTGCAGCGCTCCGCACCGGACCGGGTGATCTACATCGGCAGTACGAGCAAATCACTCGACCCCCGACTCCGGCTCGGCTGGATGGTACTTCCTCCGGATCTCGTCGGGCCGGTCGCTGCGACGACCCTGGCGCTGACCGGCGGTGTGCCAGTGCTGGATCAGCTCGCGCTGGCCGAGCTGATCCGCAGCGGAGACTACGAGCGCCATATCCGCCGCCAGCGGCGCGAGTACGCTCGGCGTCGCGTCATCCTCGATCAGGTGCTGGCCCAGGCCGGGTCGACCGCCTCCGGCATCTCCGCCGGCTTACAGGCGATCGTCCCCCTTCCTCCCCGGTCACACGGTGACGAGGGCGGCACCCTTCGCGCGGGCGATGCGGTGCTCCACACGCTCGGCCGGTATTCCCGGACCGACGACCACCCGCCGTCGGCGGTCGTCGGGTTCGCGACACCGCCCCGCTCCCAGTTCGACGCCGCCATCCACGCTTTCGCGCAGTGGCTGCGGGAGGCGTCCGGCGCCGATGCGGCCCGGCTCATCGCCCCGTCGCCGCGTCACCACGCAGGGTGAGGTTCGCACGCGAGCACCGGCAGCTCATCGTCGTGGTCGCGCGTCATGCCCGCGGCGTCCCGCGGCGTGCGGCGAAGAACGCCCGCTCGTGCGCGGCGGACTCGCGGAACGCGAGCCCCATCGCACGCCGTGTCGCCTCATCGGAGGTCGCGGCGAGTTCTGTGACGATGCCGATCGCCCGCCGGGTGGCGGCGGCGAATGCGGGGTCGGCATAGGTGTCGAGCCACGACCGGTACGGGTGCCGCTCGTGCGAGAGCGCGTGCAGGCGCTCCCCGACGTCCTGATAGATCCAGAAGCACGGGAGGAGCGCCGCAGCGAGCACCCGGTAGTCCCCTCGGGCCGCCGTCGCGAGCAGGTGGTTCAGGTAGGCCGTCGTCGCCGGGTCCGGCTCCACGGTTCGCAGTGCCTCCTCAGTCAGCCAGCTCTCGTGGAGCTGCAGCTCTCCCGCGATCGCCCCCTGCGCACTGTCGGCCCAGAACACGAGCTCGTCCGAGGCCGGCGCGAGGCGTGCGGAATCGGCGAGCACCCGGGCGTAGTCGCGCAGGTAGAGGGCGTCCTGGGCCAGAAACCCCAGGAACTCGTCGCGGGGCAGGGTCCCGTCGCCGAGCCCGCGCACGAACGGCAGGTCGTCGATGTCGGCGCGGAGGCCGCCGATCTCGTTCCACCAGGCGCTCTCGACGTCCTCCGCCGTCGGGGCCGTCGTGGTGCCCCCTCGACGCCAGAGACCGGCGAAGTGGCTGATCGGCCCATTGCCGGTGCCCACCTCGAGTTCGGACCCGTGACGAATGCTCTCGGCGAGCCACTGCTTGGATTCCGCCGCGGCTCGCACCCAGTCCCCCGTGGCGGCGACCCGGGTCGCGACCGCGGAGGACAGCGAGCACCCCGTGCCGTGCGTGTTGCGTGTGGCGATGCGCAGCCCCGGGAACTCGGTCACCGAGACAGCGCCGTCGACGGCCTCGACGAGCGCATCGGGGAGGTGCTCCCCTGTCAGGTGTCCGCCCTTGGCGAGCACCCGAACACCGTGCCGAGCGGCGACCCGACCCGCCTGCGCGAGCGCCTCCTCCCAGGAGACGGCGACGGTCGACTCCGCGAGGACCGCGAGCTCGGGGATATTCGGTGTCACCAGGTCCGCCTGCGAGACGAGTCGACGCAGCGCGTCCTCCGCATCGGCGTCGAGGAGGCGGTCGCCGCTGGTGGCGACCGCCACGGGGTCGAGCACGACCAGAGGAGGCCGCACCCGGTCGAGCCAATCGGCGACCGCCCCGATCACCTCGGCGGTGCCGAGCATTCCGATCTTGACCGCGTCGATCTCCACGTCGTCGGAGACGGCATCGAGTTGTTGGGCGAGGAACGCCGGGGGAGGCACATGGACGGCACGGACGCCGTGGGTGTTCTGGGCGACGAGCGCTGTGACGACCGCCATTCCGTAACCGCCGTTCGCGGCGATGCTCTTCAGATCCGCCTGGATGCCGGCGCCGCCGGTGGGGTCGGTGCCGGCGATGCTCAGCACTCGCGGTACGACACGCTGCCGGCTCATGCGGCATCCCATGCCGTGCGCAGCTCGCGGGCCGCCCGTCCGGGATCGGCGGCGGCGCAGATCGCCGACACGACCGCCGCCCCGGCGGCGCCCGCCCGGCGCAGCGCTCCCAGATCAGCCGCGTGCACCCCTCCGATCGCGACCGCCGGGAGCGCGCTCAGCGCGACCAACCGGGCGAACTCCTCGTGACCGAGCGGCGGCGGAGCGTCGCGTTTCGTCGCGGTCGCGTGCAGCGCGCCGATGCCGACGTAGTCGACGACGCCGGAGTCGGACGCCGCGGCCAATTGCTCCGGCGTCGAGGCGCTCAGCCCGAGGACGGCGTCGGAGCCGATGAGCCCTCGCACCGCCTCGGGCGGAAGATCGGACTGCCCCACATGGACGCCCGTGATCCGCGCTCCCGCAGCACGGGCGGCGAGGAACACGTCCACCCGGTCGTTGACGATCAGCGCGACTCGATCCGGGATCGCCTCCGAGACCCGCAGCACCGTGTCGAGGAACCCGCGGGCCGTGGCCTCCTTCTCTCGGAGCTGCACCGCCGTCACGCCGTCGGCCGCGGCGGCCCGGACCAGCTCGACGAGATCGTGACCGGCCGCTGCGGCCAGGCCGGAATCGGTGACCAGGTAGAGGGAGAGATCGCTCGTCATCG
This sequence comes from Leifsonia sp. LS1, assembly GCF_020521355.1. Taxonomy (NCBI): domain Bacteria; kingdom Bacillati; phylum Actinomycetota; class Actinomycetes; order Micrococcales; family Microbacteriaceae; genus Leifsonia; species Leifsonia sp. LS1. Next base: position 174,862 of record NZ_BPER01000001.1, on the reverse strand, counting down.
GACCACCGCCCGTGCACGCAGGGTCTCCGCGTCGACCCCCGCGAGCGCGTCCAGGAACAGGGACGCGAAGGTCCCGGGCCCTCCGGCGCGCTCGGCCGCGAGCTCTGCCGCGACGTTGTAGACCGTGATCGCCGCGACCGTGGCGGCGAACCGGTCCGCCGTCACGCCCGCGAACGCGGCCATCACCGCACCCAGCGCGCACCCCCCTCCGGTGACCCGGGTCAGCAGCGCATCCCCGTTGCCGAGACGCGACTCGTCGATGCCGTCGGTCACAAGATCCACCGGCCCCGACACCGCCACCACGCCGCCGGTGGCGAGGGCGATCCGACGGGCGGCGGACGCCGCGTCCTCGACGACGTCCGTCGCGTCGACGCCGCGACCACCCGCGCCCGCCCCGTCGAACGCGATGATCTCGGAGGCGTTCCCCCGCACGATCGTCGGCGGTGCGGTCTTCAGTTCTGCGGCGAGCGCCGTGCGCACCGGCAGGGCGCCGATCGCGACGGGGTCGAGCACCCACGGGGTGCCGGCGTGGGTGGCGGCCGACGCCGCCTCCCGCATCGCTTCGCGCTGGTCCGCGTTCGGAGTGCCGAGGTTGACGAGCACGCCCGACGCGATCCCGGCGAAGACGCCCGCCTCTCGCGGGATGTCCACCATGGCCGGGGCAGCGCCGAGGGCGAGCAGGACGTTGGCCGTGAAGTTCGTCACCACGGCGTTGGTGATGCATTGCACGAGCGGCGCGCGGGTGCGCACCTCCGCGTGCAGGGAGACGATGGACTCGATCTGGTGTCGTGGCGTGCGCGTCATGCGCGACATCCCTTCGCTAGTACGAACTAGAGCAGGTTCGACGGGTGTGATCTCAGCCCCGCAGGGCACCCCGTGTCACGTGTGTTGGTCTCACGCTATCGGAAGGGCCGCCGCGGTGCAGGCGCGCGACCCGGACTACCCCTCCGTGGGACGCCTACGGCTCAGAGAGCGCGATTCCCGAGATGGCGTCGAGTGTCGTGCGCGGGAGGAAGCTCTCGCAGTGAAGGCCCACTGTCGCGAGTTCATGGATCCAGGTCTGCCGGGTGTTCGTGCAGGTCACCGGAGACGTTCCGTCGGTGAAAGAGACGGTCGCGGCGAGGTACGGGGCGGTGCGGTCGGTCGCCCGGACCGTGATCTCGATGTTCGTCTGGTGATACGTGTCGCTGGAGACGACGGCCGTGCCGGAGACGCGATAGTCGTCTCCGGTTCTGCCGGAGACGACATCGGCTGTCACCGCGCCGGTGGTCGCGCCGACGACCGCGACGGGGATCACACCGGCGGCGATGGCTCCGAGTGCGGCCGCGAGCGCGCCGATGCGGAATGCCCGCGTCGCGATGCGCCCGCGCCGCGGGGATGCGCGCCCGATCACGAGGATGCCCGCGCTGAAGAGGAGCATCGTCGACGCACCCGCGATGGCCGCCCCGACGGGCTCGCCGGCGATGCCGAGCTCGGCCGACCATGCCCACGAGACGACGACGCCCACTCCGATGAGGGCCCAGCCCGCCACCCGGGTCCACCGAGCACGTGCGGTGCCGGAAGCCTTCGGCGGGGTTGCGCGTGCCGTCATGCGTCCTCCTCGGATGCGAGCAGCCGGTCGATCGTCTGGTCGAGCTCGGCGGCGGTCGTGTAGTGCCCGGCGTTCACCACGGCGCTGATGTCCATGAGGTTCTCCACGCTCGTGAGCGGGTCGTTGTCGAGGAGGAGGAGATCGGCCCGCATCCCCGCGTCGATAGCCCCCATGCGGTCGGAGCGGCCGAGGAAGCTCGCCGGAACGGTCGTGGTCGCCCGCAGCACGTCGAGCGGCGCGAGGCCGGCGGAGGCCAGCTCCCGGAATTCGGACCGCAGGTCCTGCCCGGGGTTGCCGCCCGGACCGTCGGTTCCGGTCATGATCGGCACTCCTTCTTCGTGGAGGATTCCGACGAACGTCACGGCGGTGTCGTAGTACTGGTGGTAGGCGTCTCGCCGCTGGGCGGGCAGATCGAGGAACTTCGTCCGAGTGGTCTGATAGTCCTTCCTCACCTGTGGTGAGAGCATCCTCAACCGCGGGTGGTCCGTGTACTCCGGGGCGTCCATCCTGTACTCGGTGCGCAGTCGCGAGAGCGTGGGCGTCTGCCAGGTGCTGTTCTTCAGGAAGGTTCGCGCGAGATCCCGCGCGGCGCCGTCGTCGAAGGTGTTCAGCGCCTGCTGGAGCACCGGGATGTTGTCGGCCCGATCGGACAGGGCGGGGTTCAGCAGCGTCGTCGCGGTCAGCTTGGTGACGAAGGGACTCCCGAAGAGCTGTTCGGCGAACGGCACGTAGCCGAGTGCGTTCGGCAGCGCGAGAGAGGTGTCGGCCGCGGCCCGGAGCGCTGCGCGGTCGCTCGAGGTCTCGATCCAGATGTTGGCACTGGTGCCGAGGTGTTCGAGGAAGTCGTAGCCGGCGTCCGACGCCTCACCCGGACTGACCGACGGCGGCAGGTGGCCGCCGATCGTCAACCCCTGGGCGTGCGCCCAGCTCACCGCGGCGAAGAACACGTCGCGCTCCACCATGATGAGTTTGATGAAGTCGGCGCCGAGAGCCTTCTGACGGCTGATCTCGCGGCGCACCCTCCCGATGGTGGGTGAGTTGAAGGGCATCAGGATCGCCCCGGGCATCGTCAGCAGAGCGGGCGTTCGGGGCCCGAGCGAGAGCCGATTCTGCGCACGGCGCCGGAGCACCTCGTCGGGGCCGGCCATCTGCCGCATCCCGGTCGTCCCCTCACGCAGCATCGTGGCCATGAACAGTTCAGAGCGTTCCTCCTGCAGGACGTGGGTGTGCATGTTGTTGTAGCCCGGCACGGCGTACCTGCCTTCACCGTCCACGACCCGCAGGCCAGAGACCGCGGGTCCGGGAAAGGCCGTCGTGGCCACGATTCTGCCGCCGCGCGTCTCGATGGACATATCGGGTCGGCGGCTCCCGTCGCGCGGATCCACGATGGTCACGTGGTCGATCCGCAACGCAGGCGCGGTCGCGTGCGGCGACTGCGGCGGAAGGTTCCCGCTCGTCAACGTGGACAGGAGAGGCCCACCCGATGCCGCGGCGGCCCCGAGACCCAGTGCAATGAAGCCGGTGGTCTTGAGGAACGTTCGGCGTGATGACGTGGCGGGCGTCTCACGAGGGTCGTCAGGGTGCGAGGTCATGGGCTGTTCACGCTTTCTCACGGTCGGCACGGGGATGGGGGTGTCCGCTCGCGTTCAGGAGGCGTGCGGCATTGGCTCCAGCCAGCTCACGCCAGGAGGAGACGCCGCTGGGGTGGGGAGCCGTGTCGAGGGAGGCGAGCTGCGCGTCGACCACGGCGGGCGGTGTCCAGCAGGAGTCGCTGCCGTACAGGATCCGGTCGGTGCCGACCAGCGACGTCAATGCGGGGATCGCGTGCGGGAACGGCGTCCCGGCCGTGTCGAACCACAGGGACGTCAGCTGCTCCCACAGGTGGAGCGCCTCGGCGTCGACGCCGACAGCGAGCGGGAGGAGGGCGGTGACGCGGTCGGCGAGGCTCCCGAGTGCCGCTCCCGAGTGCGGCACGATGACACGCATCCCCGGGTACCGGTGGATCACTGTGGCTCGCAGAAGGTCGACGACCGTGCGGGTGGAGTCGAAGAGGAACTCCAGCAGAGGGCGTGGCAACCCCAGTCCCGTCGACTCCCACGACACCGGCGAGGTCGGGTGGATGAAGAGGATCCCTCGCCGCCGGTCGAGCTCCGCCCACAGCGGCTCGAGCGCCGGATCCCCGAGGTACTGCCCGTGCGCGTTCGACTCCACCGCGATTCCGATCGCGCCCGCCGTCATCGCCCGCGTCAGCTCCCGCAGCGCCGCGTCCACATCGGGCAGGGGAACGGAGGCGAAGCAGTCGAAGCGCCCCGGATGGTCGTCGACGTATCCGAGTGCGACGTCGTTGACGTGCTCCGCCATCGCCGCTGCTTCAGCATCCCGCCCGGCGACGAGATGCACGCCGGGCGACGAGAGCGAGAGCACCGCGCGGGCGATGCCCCGCCTGTCCATGCTCGCAAGCTGATCGCCGACATCGAAGCCCGGCCAGCCCGGCATCCCGTCGGGATGCTCGATTCCTGCGGCTCTGGCACCCGCGACATAGTCGTCCGTGACGAAGTGCGCATGGACATCGACGAGCGGCGAAGGCATGCAGGCACGGTATGTCGCCTGCCGATCAGCGGGGGGGCGACTTCCACCCAGCGGTAGGGCGCCGCGGTTCGAGAGCGCCGGAGACGGCCCTGGCCGTCACGCGCACGGCGGGCAGCAGGCCTTCCAGCACCTGCTTGTCCGCCGGTGCGACGACCGACACCGCCGCGACCACCTCACGCGCTCTCCCGAAGACGGGTGCCGCGACGGTGCCCATGCCGTCGACGGCGGAGGCGGCGAAGACCAGTGATCCCTCCTGCCGGATCGCGGCCAACCGACGGCGGAGCTCGTCACCGGTCGGGAAGGCCAATCGTCCTGGTCCTGTCAGATCGACATCGGCGTGAGCGATCATGGCCTCTTGCACCTCACGGGGGCTGTGGGCGAGCAGGACGAGGCCGCCACCGGTTCCGTGCAGGGGCAGGCGCCCGCCGACGCGATAGGCGACGCGGCCCGCACCACGAGCGGACAGGCGTTCGATCAGCACCGCCTCGTCGCCTTCGCGGACGGTGAGGAGGACGTGCTCCTCGGTGACGGCATGGAGGTCCTGCAGGAACGGCATGGCGATTCGTCGAATGCCCTGGCTCCTCGGAGCGAGCGCTGCGATCTCGAAAAGTCGGAGACCGACGACATACAACCCGTCGTCGCGCCGTTCGAGAGCGCCGACGCCGACGAGTGACCGGACGATCCGCAGAGCGCTGTTGATCGGCAGACCGGCACGGCCTGCGATCGCGGTCAGGGAGAGCGCTGCATGGCGCTCGTCGAACGCCGCCAGGATCGAGAACGCCCGATCCACCACCCCGGTGCGGCGGGCGACGGCTGCCGAGGGTTCCTCCATGGGAGGGAGTCTGTCACGAAAGCTCGATTACCGCTGAGTGGAATCGTCGGCCCGCCCTCCGGGGAATGAGGCCACCATTGCCATCGTCACCACGTTGGACGGCCTACGACGCACCCTCCGGTATCGGGCCCGGGTCCGCATCAGGCGGCTCGAGCACTCGCGAGCGGGATCGCTCGCCGTGGGCCCGAGGAGGGAGCACGCTTTGGCCACGCGAACCATCATCGCTGGAGTCACCGTCGTCGACGTGCGAACCGGGGGCCTGCTGCCGGACAGCGAGGTGGTGATCAGCGACGGCCTGATCACCGCGGTGGCGCGCGCCGGCACCACCCCGCGCACCGATCACGACGACGTGCTGACGCCGGGCCCGGTCTTCGTCGTCCCCGGGTTCACGGACTCGCACGCGCACGCCCTGAACCTCACCGAGCCGGACGGGACGTTGGCGCTCATGCTCGCCTTCGGGATCACGTCGTTTCGGCAGATGTCCGGCAGCTCCGACCTTCTTCGCCGGCGCGCACGGGACCAGTTGGGACTCCCGGCCGATTCTCCAGCGCTGACCGCGCTCTGCGGCGAGATCCTCTCGCCCGCGAACGCGGCGACCCCCGCGGAGGCCAGAGAGACCGTGCGCTCGGAGGCGGCGGACGGCGCGGATTTCATCAAGGTCGCAGCCGTCAGCCCGTACACCCTGACCGCAGTGCAACGGGAGGCCGCCGCATGGGGTGTCCCCGTGGCCGGGCATCTTCCCGCCGGCGCTGATCCGCGAGCGGCGGCGCGTCTCGGATTCACGATCGAGCACCTGGGTCCGGGCATTCCGCTCCTGGCCGCGTGCTCCACGGACGAACAGGCCATACGGGCCCAGCTCCGGAGCGGGAGCGAGCTCCGGCTGCCGCGCCTTCCCCGGCCCGTGCTCGCGCGCATCCTGACGATGGCGCTCCCGCGCGTCGTCGTGAATCCGACCGCCCGGGCGACCGACAGCTCGATCGCACTGCTTCAGCACGCCCTCGACACCTTCGATGACGGCGAGGCCCGGGAGCTCGCGCAGCTGTTCGTCCGAGAGGACACGTGGGTGACCCCCACGCTCGTCCGGCAACTGACGTCACAGCGGGCCGACATCCCGTCCTTCCGCGACGACCCCGACCTCCGCTACGTGAAGCCGGGCACCGTGAGATTCTGGACCAGGTCCGCGGATCACTTCTCGAAGAAGTACACACCCCAGCAGCACGCGACCTTCGCGGCACAACACGACACCGAGCTTCGGCTCGTGAAGATCTTCGCCGAGGAGGGCGTTCGCATGACCACCGGCAGCGACGCCACCGGCGCCGGCTGGGTGATCGCCGGCCCGTCGCTTCACCGAGAGTTCGACCTCCTCGCCGCGGCCGGCGTCGACCCGCTCCGCATCCTCCAGATGACGACGGTGGACGCCGCGAGCCTCGTCGGGCGCTCGGAGGATTCCGGCACGATCGAGGTCGGCAAGCTCGCCGACCTCGTCTTCCTCGCCCGCGACCCCCGCGAATCGGCCGCGCACCTTCATGACATCGTGGGTGTCGTCCGCCAGGGACGTCACTACGCGCCCAGCGACCTATCCGCCCTCCGAGAAGGCGTCGCCGCGGCGCGCTCCGTCACCTGATCGGCACGCAACCGACAATGACGGAACCGGGCCGCTCCGGTCAGGCCCCGAGGATCCGCGTACGGCTCGTCCTCGAGCGCACGCCGACCTGCGTGAGCCCACACCGGTCGCGAAGCCGGCGCCGGCGCGCAGGGCGCCGTTGTGGCTACGCCCGTCCGAATACGCCCTCGCGACGGGCGTGTGGCTCCTGCTGTCCCTGAGCTGTCGGCATCATGGTCTTCGCGCTCTCGGCCCCTGTCCGCGGCGAACCCGGCTATCCGTCCGCCGACCCGTCGGCACCGTGCCTGTCGAACGAAGCTGCGCTCGGCCCGCTCGTGTAGGTTCTCGGCGGAAATGTCCAAAGCACCCCCAGCATCCGCGGATTTCGCGCCCATATGTCCACGAGCATGAGCGGTGGTTCTCGGCGGAGTTGTCCAAAAACAGAGGTTCCGTCGGTCTCGACCTTCTCGAAGATGGCGGCCGCCAAGCGGGCCCACTCCTAAGTTGACATCTGACTCGGCCTAAGCGATGAGACATTTGGAAGGGAACGGTCGCTATTCCTCACAACGGCTTCATGGCTCCGACGATAAACACACCAAATATGCGATCCGTCGAATTCTTCCGCACGAAACTTCTCGTCGTCCGTGTAGGCGGTCACAGTCCCAACCAGCGGAGCCACGATAGCGAGTTCCTGCTCCGTTAGGCCCATCGTGAGGACTCGCGGCCTGGCCGCCTCCTCGAAGTAGTCACCCATGACGACGATTGTGCCAGCTGCGACCCGCTCGTCTTCCGTAAACGATCGTCACCAGTGGTGCCTTTGCCGCCCGCGCGCACGACGAGAGCCAGGCCACGGACCCCCTAGGACGATGGCCCGATCCTCATACCCCCGGCTAGCAGGAACCAAACACTACCCGGGAAGGGGTTCGTGCTAATCGGTGATGGTGTCGGCGACGTCGGTTGGCGACAATCATGGGGCAGTAACAGTCCGAGCCACAACCAGGCTGGCGACGATCTCGCGCTCCAGCACCCTCGCCAGTGGGCTCTTCGGACGAACTGGACTAACGGGTACAGGTCCAGCTTCAACTGCTCTGCCACCCATGATCTACGGTAATTGCCATGATTCTGATACTGAACGAAACCCCGACCCAGATCATCTTTGAGAACACACGTACGGGCAACACGTTTGTCGCATGGCTGGAGGAGGAGACCCAGGACTGGGTAGTTACCAAGCAGGGCGCGCAGCTCGATTTTGGCGCACTACGGGTCGGGCGCGTGGCCCGTCGGCAGGATGTCTGGCTGGGCTTTGCGGGCACAATCCCGACTACCGAGCCAGAAGTATGCCGGTCTCGAAACGATGCCCTAGCGTGGATCAGCGACGACGGCGACGGCTTGGCCGGATGATTTCGTCACTCGCCAAAGAGTCGATCAACAGAGTTCGAGTTCTCGCAACCTAGCCATAAGGGGGGTACGAATATCGAAGATCGTCGAAAAGCACAACCACCGGGCAACACTCTCGAGATCAGTGGTGCACGCCCATGCCACGACCCGCTGAAAGAGGCGCGGGCGCGCTCCACGTGGAATTGTGATGCGCTAGGGGCGTTGACGCCCGATACTGCATCCACAACACTTCCAAGAGATGCCTTCCGATGCTTTTGATGCGACGAACACTACGCCGGCGGAGATCGCCCGTGACCACAAGCTCAGGTCGGAGGTTATGCGCGCGTTGATAGCTGATCCCGCTCGAACGACGCCGACGAAGGGAACGGTTCCCCGAGTGCTCGTCCAGTTCTGGGATGAAGCGACGCTCCCTTCAGATGTTCAGGCGTGCGTTGATAGTTGGAGGCTCCTCGACCAGCGGGGATTTCGTCACATACTGTTCGACGACACCGGGGCCAAGCAGTACATCGCCGCAAGGTTCCCGCCGACGTATTCAGAAGCGTTCGCCAGATGCTCGCACCCCGCGATGCGCGCAGACTACTTCCGTCTCGCCTACATTTCGCGGGAGGGCGGCTTCTACGTAGATGCCGACGACGTTTTTATCGGTGCGCAGATTGACGAACTCTTCTCCGATGGGGACTTGAAGCTTCATCCTTTGTGTTACAGCATTCCGGAGGATGCGATGGCGGACGCGCTCACCGTGGCCGCGTTGGGCAGTGACTCTGACCGGGTCTTCTACGTCAACAACGATCCAATGATTGCTCCCCCGAGGCACCCTGTAGTGGTCAATGCTTTGCAAGGGGCGACGCGTGCGCTTCTCTCGGCGGGGAGGGATGACCGCGATATTCAGTCGCTAACCGGGCCGGGTAACCTGACGGCGACGCTGGTTTCCCATGCCGTTGAATTGCGGCGCCTCGGCAGACCGTTCGACTTCTCGCTGCTCCGCTCTTGGGACGCTATCTCTCGAAGTGAGTGGGAGTTGGAGTATCGGGAAAGCGCACGCGATTGGCGCAAATGGGCTCGGCGAGACTTTGAACAGATCGCGGGCGATGTCTCGGAGACGGCCCCGTGAACGTGCATTCCTTCGCTGACGTGCGCGAACTGTTCACACATCGAGTCAGACGCATGCTGAGGTTGCTCGACTTGCGCCGACAATCGAACGTCTTCTCCAGTGGCGCTGAACAGGACGCCTTGCGCCGCATCTATGTGATCAACTTGGATCGCAAGATTGACAGGTGGCGTCTCCTACGTCGCGAGCTCGGCCGGTTCCGCGACCGTCACGGTGTACCTCTGACTGCGATTGCCCGCCGCTTCTCGGCGGTTGACGCCCGCCACTCCCTCGCATCCCAGGCGAACCCTTCCGACGTGATCGCTGAGTTCACTCTTGCTGAGCAGCTGACGGTTCACCCGAACCCGTTGCTGCAGATAGATGCTGCGGCCACCACACGCGTGATCAAGATGTCTCGCGAGGAGGTGGCAGTGGCACTCTCGCACATAGCCGTTTGGCATCTCATCGCTGGCGGCGACGTCCCGTCTGCGCTGGTTTTGGAAGATGACGTCTTCATGGGTTGGGGATTCGCCCGCAGGCTTCGAGAAGTTTGGCAGTCGCTGGAACGGGAGCGCAGCGCCTCGAGCCTTGACCTGCTCTACCTTGCGTTTAATGACGTGCGGCCGGAGAGAGACGCCTCGCGAGGAGCTCCCGCCGTTCGACGGCAAGCCCCCGGGCTATGGGAGGCCGCGGGCTATGTGCTTACCCGGCAAGGTGCTAAGAAGCTTCTCGACAGGATTCCTGTCCGCGGTCCCGTCGATCTGTGGCTGAACTTTCAATTAGCCGAGCTCGGCGCATACACATCAGCGAGTCCGCTGATCGAACAACGCGCAGACGAACCGTCGACTAACTCCTACTCGGTCCTTCCCGTTCTGTCGCAAGTAGGCGCGATCACCCGTGAGAAGCCGTTGGCGACAGCGCGAGGGAAGCTTCCTGGCCCCATATTCGCCTTCGGGCCACCGGACACAGGACTCTCCTCACTCGCTACGGCGCTTTCGATGCTTGGCTACACCACGATCAGCGATGTCGATACGCTGCCGGCGACAGGCATCCCGGAAATTAAGAGCCCCAAGGGTCAAGCGTTTTCCGCTTACGTGAACGTGGCAGTACTGACCGAAGAGCGATTGGCTCGGATCGCAAGCCGATTCCCATCTAGCCTTTTCATAAGAACCGGGGGGTCACACCAACTAGGCGATATACAAGCTGACCGTCTGCTGGCACTGGAACCGAGCATCGAAGACAAATGGGCAGCGCTGGCGCGATTCCTCAACATCGATTACCCATCGTTCTCCTATCCTGAGCAGCGCGATCTCGGCCAGCGGAGAACCGACAACAACCGTGTGCGATCACTGGCCGCAGTTGCACCAGCTCTCCGATGGGACAAGTCTCCCTGGGTGATCCGCGGTCGCCTAGCTGAAAGCGGCGTGAGACTTCACGACGGTGCTGTTGAGCGCGTGCAGGGCATCCCCATAGAGTGGCGTGCCGCTCGGACGCTTGATGAGAAGACGTGGACACTCCGGGACGACACATTCCCGAGTAACCTAGCTCTCTTTGACCCAGCGAACGTTGTAACGAAGCCTGACGCGCCCGCGAAGTTTGTGCTGCGTGAGAGGCCGACGCGGGTTCGAGATTTTTCGGCCGCGGCGATTGCGAGCAACGAGGAGTTTCTTTACGGCACCTTCGCGGCAAAGCTGCGACCCGCGAGGACCCCCGGCGTTATTACCGGACTGTTCTTGCACCGCAACGGGCCTCGGCAGGAAATCGACATCGAGTTCCGAGGCAAGGACACTACCAGGATGCTGGTCAATGTGTTCTACAACCCTGGGCCCCCCGGCACAAAGCTCGAGTATGGTTACCGAGGAACTCCTAGTGAGATCGTTCTGGGATTTGACGCCAGCGATGACTTCCACATGTATGAAATTGAGTGGCGGCCGGAATATATTCGTTGGCGAGTCGATGGTCGCCTGGTCCACGAGCGCGTGATGTGGAATCCAACGCCCATCCCTGATAACCCGCTGGAATTCAACATCAATCTGTGGCCGTCGCGGTCAAAGGAGTTCGCCGGTGAACTGAGGCGAGCGAGCTTGCCGGCTGTCACAGAAGTCCGAAGCATTCTCATTGTGCCCGCGGATAGCTCTTCGTCCGGTAATTCGACCGAGGTGTCCGAGGTGGATCGCTAGTCGAGATCAAACACAACCTCCCAGCACCGCGCAGATCGCTAAGGTACGAAAGCGTCGACAGCAGAAGCAAAGGCTTCACCGCCGCGATGGGTCCCATCCGCCAGGCTCTCCCTAACGGCATCCCACGCTTTCATCCCGCCTTGCAGACCATCGGACGGGAAACCCGTCTGACGGGAACCGGCAGCAACACCGGAGCTCACCATGGAGAATGCCGGACAACGGCCAGCATCAGCTGCACCCTCACACGTCAACAGCAAACTCGTCCCCCAGATTTGGCCGTCCCTCACCTGGGCTTCCCGCCGCCCATTTCCTCCTCCAGGGCTGGCAGCCAGGCCTTCGCTTGCTCATCCCCTCGTTCCGAGGCCCTTCGGGCCCAACTCAGAGCGTCGGGCAACCTTTCGTCGCTGTACAGATCGAGTGCGAGGTTCAGCGCGGCGTGAGGATCCCCAAGTTCATAGGCACGCTCATACGGATCCGCGGCGTGGGCCTGATCACCCTCCCGGGAAAGCAGATTAGCCAAAGGGACCATGCTCTCCGGCTGTGAGTCCACGACACCTTTCCCCCACTCCTGCACCGCCTCATTACGGCGACCAGTGGCGAGGAGCAAATGACCGAGGTCGGCGCGTGCCTGGGCGTCGGCGTCAGCGGTCTGGCGCAGCAGGGGCTCAGCCAGATCCAGCTGGCCAGCACGCCAATAGAGAGTGCCGAGAGTTGCCGCTTCGTAGGCGACCGAACACGGGCGATCCTCACAGATGGCGTCAGTGTCCACACCTCATTCGCTGGGCATTCCCCGCAGCTGCAAGCCCTCCTCAGCCGTTCCCTCCATCGAACTAGGCGCCCAACTACCATCCTTCGCTCACACACCCGGGGCGACCGCAGCACCGCCACTAACCGATCGGCGAAGATTCCCAGCCTGCTTTGGACCGAATGGGTGGAGGCTTGCATGCCCGGCACGCGGGCCACCCAGCAGGTTGCCCAAGCACTCGCGGTCGCCGTCGTTATCGTCCGTTCCCCGCTCACCCACGCCGAAGCACGCAGCCTCCTGCACCAGGTGGGTTCACCCCGCCAAGCCAGCAATGTCCTCAAAACACTGCACACCTCAACCGATGGTCCACGGGTCCTTCAGCGAATCAGCCAACTGGCCGAATGGCTGGACGACACAACCGTTCCTATCGACTACGCACGCCGGCGCTCCCTCGACTACGCCACCTTGCTTTCACCCGACCAATGGCGCATCCTCTGCCGCCGAGCCGGAGTACGATCCGGCGGCACTCCACGCTGGCAAGTCGCCCACGCGAGCGTCCACACCCTGCTCACCGCGGGCGCCCCTCTCGCAAAATCGACCACGAACCCCAATGAACGCGCCAGCACAGCTGCGTCAATCGCCCGATTTCATAGCTCGGCCCCACCTATACTTCTCGATCTCCTCCACGGCCACGCCCAGCAATACCTCAAAGATGCCGGTATCTCAGAGCCCACCGTCTGGCATCCGCCCCTCCCACCCGAGTTCATCGACGGCGCCTCGAGCGCTCCCCTCTCCGCATCGACCGCATCCGCAGACAACAGCAACGTCTGGGCACCCACCCGGGCGACGGCCAGGGACATCCTCCCGACGGTCGTGGCGGACTACCTCTCGGGAAAGCCCCTTCGCCAAATCGCCGCAGAAACCGGCGTAAGCAAACAAACACTGTCCCGCCTGCTCCTCGATGGCGGTCACGCACTCCGCCGACCCGGCCGACCCCCAGCCCAAATCGAACCAGAATGGCTGCGCACCCGCTACCTGGAGGACAAACGCACCCTCAATGAACTCGCCGCCGAGACAAAGAGCAGCCCGAGTGCGATCAGCAACGCGCTGAAGGCGGCAGGAATCCCCGCTCGACCACCTGGCCCCGCAAGCCGACGCTCCGCTCTCCGACCCGACGACACCGTCCCCTCCAACAAACTGCTGCGCCGCGCTCTAACAGGAATCGGTGCACCACAGCGCGCAGCCCGATTCCTCGTCGTCGCCCGCCACCGGACCCTCGCCGACGCTGCCCGAGAAATCGGCTGCGCACCATCCACGCTCAGCACCCAGTTGACGCGCCTAGCGGCCGACACCGGCGCGACCCTCCTAACGCACGCCGAACGCGGACGAGCCCTTGAACTCACGCGCCAAGGACAAGCACTGCACCGAGCCCTGAAACGCTACTACACGGACAACCCCGCCTGAACCAAGGCCCGGGTCCGGCCGTCGACGACTCTCTTCGTGCCCCGCCGCCATAAATCACATACCGGACCCTTTTTCTATCGATCCGGCTTTAGAAAACGTTAGATTTCGCTAGAAGTCGAGTCTGCCTGAGGGTTCGAGACGGCTGGCAGTCGACTACATTGTCGCCGTTTCTAATCCGCGAGCGCGGCGTGCTTGTGCTTGCAAGTCGGGCAGATAGGCAGCGAGTCCGGATTCGCAGTCGGCACAAACCACTGGCCACAGAGGCCTCGCACGGGGTCACCGGAAATTGTCGCGTCAACGATGTGCCCCTTGGGCGCGTAGTGCGCCACGACCCCTAGCGCGAGCACGGACGCCGCGCGCTCCTCTGGAACCGCTCCAAACTCGACTGCGTTGTGAGCGGCAGCAAGATCCTCGGGCGCCACGATCGCAGACCAGATCTCACTCGCTCCCGCACCGGGCAATACACGCCAAGCATCAGCTACGGGCTCGATCACGCTACGTATAGCTTCCATGGCCGAAAGCATCAAGTTTGTCGCAGCATGGTCTTCAACAACGACCATGATGAAAACTTCCGCCAGTTCCTCGCCGGCCTCGTCGCTGATGCGCTCGAGTTCGAACGTGACATGCGCGAGTGGGGCATCCTGCGGAGCCGGACTGGGGTGCGGAATGTGCAGCATGCGCCGCTCGCCGCTCGTGTCAGCTTCAGCGAGGCACACGAGGGCAGCTAACCGCAGCTGCGCCGCCCACGCTTCCAGTCGGGTGCGCTTTGCCTCCACCGCCTGAACGCGCCTGTCTTCTTGCGCGGGAAGGTACGGGCCGGCACCGTGATGGTTGACCGCGGAGGTGAAGCTGACGTAGAAATCGCGCGCCTCCTTACCTGCACGGAGTCCTCCTGCGCATAACCAAGCCTCGTCGTCGCCCACTATGGCTGCGTCCGTCGCAGCACCACGCCACCGCGACGTCTTCTGCTTCCACCAGTGCGGATTGGTCAGGCCGCTAATACTTTCCCGATGAAGGGACGAGTCGCTACTTTCGAATGCCGCATAGAAGCTTTCAACGAGCGGGTGCCCGGCGAGAGCGGTTGTAGGGACCTCATCCAGCGCGAAGGCCACCTCACTGTCCTTCTCCGCGCTGATCGCCGCCGCACGCAACGCGAGAAACGCGCGCTGCTGTGCGACGTCGCGCCAATCGGACACGAGGTCCTCACAAAGGCATCGCAATGTGACCCGCCGAAGGTAACCCATCGGCTCAGAGTACCGAACAGCGCAGAACTACATCTCGTCGACGGACAACGCGCGCACCTGGCGCCTCTGCGCCGCCGTGCGCGCCATGCTACGACGAAGTTCCTCTGTCCGGTCGACATACTCGCGAAGATCAGCCATCGAGATGCGTCGGTCACGAGCGCCAACGACAGTGAACGGCAGTGCACCGGAATCGAGAACCTTGTAGAGGTGCGCCCGACTCACGCCGAGCACCTTCGCGGCCTGCGTCGGAGTCACACCATCATCAGCACCGGCGATGATCACATCGGTGCCAGACCGGAGCGTATTGATCACCGCATCAAGGGCTTCGCGGGCCTGGCCCTCAGGTAGGGTCCCCGCGAAGGCATCGATCGCATTAAGCGTTTCGGTATTCGTCGACGTTGCGGCAAGCGTGAGCGTAGGCATCAGTATCACCTGTCCATGTCCAATAAGTCAGGGGATTCACGCGCCAGCGCGATCCCCTAGATGTCACAAGTGTCACACGCACGAGAACTTGCGTCAAGTTCGGAGACCGGCCTAGGCGCGTTGTCAGGATTGGCTCACTCATCCCTGCGCCTCAAGCGGCAGCCCTATCTGTCAGATAGTTTAGGGACAGAATATTCCAGCCCATGCTATGATGGCCGCATGCCGAACGACAACGCCCGAGGTGACTTCTTGGAGGCATTGCGCCTTTCCCGCCGACTGACCCAGATGCAAGTCGCCGAGGCGATCGGCGTCTCGCAGGCGGCGCTGTCAAAGGCGGAGTCCGGCGCTGAGCTCGATGACGAGAAGTGGGTCCAGTTGGCCGATCTCTTAGGAGTTCCCGTCGAGGCATTTTTCAGAGTCACTTCCTCGGCAGCCCCTGCCCGCATATTCCATCGCAAACTCAAGTCGACACCCAAGACGTCACTTAATAAGATCGCCGCCGACCTTGCGTTGGTGCGGCTGCGTGTGAAGAACCTTCTTGGGCGGCAACCTACGACTCTCCACCGGCACGAACTGGAGGACGGGTTTGTTACCCCGCAGGAAGTCGCACAGCGTGTCCGTGACGAACTCCAGCTCGGTACCGACCCAATCGACGATCTCGTCGCTGTCCTCGAAGATGCGGGAGCCGTGGTCCTTCGCTGGCCGCTGGAGAGCATCCGCGTTGACGCCGTCGCCTCCTGGCAGGAGGACGAAATCCCGGTCATTCTGATTGGCGAGCACGTTCCGGCGGATCGACAGAGGTTCACGATGGCCCACGAGCTGGGCCACGCGGTGATGCACGAAACGGAGGCAACTCCGGAACAAGAGGGGGAGGCGGACGCATTCGCTGGCGAGTTCCTCCTGCCTGCCGCCCGCCTACTCAAGGATTGGCCGTCGCTGGTGACCTTTGAAGCGCTGATGAGCCTCAAGAGGAAGTGGGGTCTGTCTCTGTCTGCCCTCATCCGGCGCGGTCTCGACGCGGGCCTTCTTAGCGAGGCCGACTACCGGACCTGGAGTATCCGGCTCAGCACAACTGGCATGCACCGCCAAGAACCCGAGCCCTCGAGAAGGGAAAATCCCGTCGCGCTAGCCTCCGCCATCCAGAACTTCCTCAACGCCGGCGCGAGCGTCGAGGACTTAGCAAGCCGCGCCTACATGTACCCGCGCGAGTTCGAACTGACCTTCCTCCAGGAGATTTCATGATGTTCACCGTTGTCAACAACCCCAACACCGCTCCGAGCCAGGCGCTCGTTGCGCCTCGCCCGGTCGAATCCGGCAACGCCCGCGCGCTGCTCGCCAACCGGCAGTTCCATGTCTGCGGTGTGAACATGCGGGGGGAGGCGCCCCTCATCCAGGCAAGCGCGGGCGGAGCGTTCCTCGTCGGCGAGGAGGCATCGAAGTACGTCCTCCAGATTCGGCGGGCTAACCCGGGCCTGCCGCTCATCGTCGAGCCTCGCGCGCTTCGCAGGCACTGGGCGAGCGCGACGGAGCCCTTCCAGGGCGAGGGGACCGAGGGGGCGTTCCAGCTCGACCTCGACGCAGAACTTGACCGGCAGCGCATGAGCAGCGATCTCGCGATCACCCCGACCGGCCAGATCCGTAAGGGAGACTCTGCTGCTCTGAAGGCCGCACTCGCCGGCGCGAACGCGCTCGATCGCGAGGACGTGCTGTTCGCTCTGCCGACGTCCGCCGGATGGTTGAGCGATGAACTCCTCACTCGGCAGCTCATCGCCGTCATCAACCGCAGCCGTCATCCCGTCCTCCTTGCGTTCACGGACCCCACCAACCCGGTCGGCAGCATGTCCCGCGCCCGCGCCTACCGACGGATCTTCATGGAGGCGACTGTCCCGGTCGTCGCATACCGGGCTGATCTGGTTGGCTTCGACGCCCTCGCACACGGAGCACTCGCCTCCGCGATCGGCTCCTACCCGTCCTTGCGCCGTTTGACGCCCGTCGGCGGCCGCGGCTCGTCCATCGACCCGGAAGACATGTCGCCGCACATGCTCATCACCGACATGCTGCGATTCGTCCGCTCCACGCACATGCGTCGCGAGTGGTTCCCAAACGCTGCTTCCATCAAGTGCTTCTGCGTGATTTGCCGCGGGGATGACCTTGACCGCCTCCATGGCAGCGAAGAAGAACGACGCATCGGCCACAATCACAACGTGGTCGCCGTCGACAACCTCTTCTCGGGTTACCTTAACCTCGACGGCGCAGGACGGCGCGCGCTGTGGGCGAGGCAGACCGCCGGCGCCCTCGACACCTACCCGCAGCTTGAATCGCACATCGGGCGGAGCGTGAAGGTCGACAACCTTCTCACGGTCTGGGCGTCCTAGCCGGCCAGCTCGCGGAACTGCGCGTAGACGAGTTCAGCGAACCGCCAACGTGCCGACGACCACCTCACCGGGACGAACGGCGCTGGCGAGAGCAGCTGTTGGCCCTCGTCTGTGATAACGCCGATTCCATAATGCGCAGCCTCGGTAAGTTCGAAGGTGCTTGCCTTCGCAGGTGCCTGTACCGTCCGGGGTCCATAACCAGCCCAACGCTGTGCCGCCGAACAGCCTCGACGGAGGCTCGACGACACGATCTCAATACCTATGACGTTCGCCGCTGGATGCGCCCGACGTTGGGCCCACACCCCGCCTTCCGGGTCCTGGAGCACAGTTGCAAGAGGGGCGACGGATGACGTACTTAGAGCCTTCTCAAAGCGTGAATCGACCCTGACGAGGCGATCCTCCGGAACGCTAAGGAGCGCGGCGAGGAGGAACTCGTCTGCGACCGCCGCCATGCCGTTGTCTAGCCGGTATTCGTGTTCAACCCGATCGACCGCATACGTGACTGTCAGCTCGGCACCATCAAAGCTCCCTTGGTGACGGAAGATCATCTCCGATTCATGCGGAGTGTGGAGGGCTTCAAGCATCGGCGAGTGCCCGGATTGCGTCCCAAAAGGCATGGGTGACCCGCCGGTAACGAACAGGCTCCGTCCGGGCTTGACGCTTGAGACGCTCCATGAGTCCTACTCCTTCCAGGATGACCAAGATCCGCTGAACCGCGGACTGTCCGAGAGCTAGCCGCATCTGTAGAGTCTTCGAGTCCACAACTTCCTCACCGACACCGATTGCTCTAGCGACAGCGAGCATGTGGACGTTGTTGAACAGCAGTTTCGACTTCGCAGCGACCCTACCATCCATCCAGTGATTGTAACTCGTTACCTGAGTTACGCGTAACGCAAGCGTGCAAATGATCGGCGCTGAACGCCTAGGTCGATTCGGATCAGTAGCTCACCGCCTCCGGCGATGCCCCGGAACGTGGGTGCCCTCCGGATCTACTCCGTCAGCTGCGTGCGATGCGCGCGTCAAACAGCATGCGATGCCGTTACGCGACCGCGTCGGTTTCGGTGGGGTCGAGGAAGTCGAATCGCTTCCAAGCGTCGGCCAACAACGGATTCTTGCCGAGGTCGCCGAGCTCTTGCATGACATTGGCCAGCGCCCAGGTGCGTTTCTCCGGATCCGCAAGCGTCCGGCGCAGCAAGTCGACGGCCGCGGCTTCGTCGAGGCAGACGAAGTGCTCGAGCTCGCGTAGCGACACGACCTGGCTTGGCGTCTGGCTGGGCAGCCCGTATTCGGGCATGACCCCAGCGTTGCCGAGATAGAAGGGCTCCGCCGTAACCACCATGCCTACGATCGGGCGGTCGGCGGGGATGTGCCGGAAGGCTGGATCCCGCCCGGTGATCAGCTGTGCGGTCCGATCGATCTGCGTTCGAGCCTTCCCGATCGACCTGGACACGATCGTGCCCAGAGAAGAGTCAGCCGCTTTAGCCCCGAACGTCATTCGGGCGCTCTTGCACTCGACCAAAATAACGCAGGCGTCCGTCACCCAAATCCAGTCGACCGACTTGTCACCCTTGCCGTAGGTGATCTCCCCCTCCACGTGATCGCCGCCGATCAGCCGCAATTGCCGACCCACGTATCGCTCCACCCGGGCCCCGAGATTCTCCGCGAACGGGGCACCCCACTGCCGCATCCCGACGTAGTAGAGGTTGGTGGGGAAGATCGCACGCGACACCAGCAAGCTTTGCGGAGCCCACACCCCTCCACACCCAAGATCGATCAGGGGCTTTGCGACGAAGGGGTTGAATGCGTAGCGTTGTCGGTTCGATGCGACAACAGGTGCCTGCCCGCTGAGCTCCCGGGCACCCTCAACCGTGACGGTGAAGTACCTCATCAGAGCCTCGAGCTCGTGGCGTGGGGCGACCTTCGTGTAGATGTCCTGCGTATGCGGGGCGTCCAGTAGCGCCGCATCGATGTGCCCGCCGTTGTGCACTGCGAACCCATGGAGGACCAGTGCGGCGCGGGCCGCCTTCTCGAGCTCCATTCCGAACACGTCACCCCACGCGATGGGAGGACCCAGAGTCGAGTCGCCGAAGAGCGCCCACACTCGGGCAAGCTCCTCGAAATCCGACTCCCAATACCCGAACTGCTCGTAGACCAACGGGATCATAATGTCAGCGATGCTCGGATCGTCCTCGACATCGTAGGTCGCGTTGAACAGGTTGTAGAGCTTCGCGAAGTCGTTCTCAGTCGGTGTCCCACCGTGCCGGAACTCGTTCGAATACAGCACCGACTCCCTCGCCATCGCCGCCGCAGCCCACGGCCACCGTCCGTCGTTGCGATGCCCGCGGCCCGTAACCAACGGGTCCAGCCGTGCCGTATGAGCAGCCAACGCAGGCAGAAACGCAGACGGCGCGAACCGCCTCACCGCCTGACGAAACTGGGCGTAGTGAGGCGACGGTGGCTCGAACGACATGGGGTCATGCTAGGCAACACCCCCGACACAGGACACGCGGCTGCAGCTACCAACCCGAGCCATCCGCCAGGGGTCGTCAGAAATGTCCAAGCGGGCGCCCACCCGCGCCCATGGCTCGCTCGGGTGGCAACGCCCGTGCCTGTCGAGTTCGCCTAGACGGAACCTTGCGGCGTCGAGCCGATGATGGGCTGTCCGTCTTCATCGACGACGATCAGGCGGAGGAGCTTGCGGCGAGTGTTTCAGTGGAAGCGAGACACGATGAAGACGATCGCCCAGAACAGGAACCCCGCGGCTCCGATGATCATGCCGGCGAGGGCCAGGCCCTTCCCTCGGGCGCGACCCTGTGCCGCCGCCCGGAAGCCGCGGCCGGAGAGCGCAGCCCCCAGCGAGCCGATGAAGCCGAACACGAACAGGCTCAGACAGGAGATCACGAATCCCCAGATGGCCAGCTGGCTGAACGGCGGCCGCTGGACCGGCTGCGCAGCCGCCCCCTCCACGTTCGCCTGCTGACCCGCGACCAGCTCGCCCTCATCCACCGTGGCCCCCTCCTGCGACGCACCCTGTCGGCTCGCACGACTGTAGCGGGATGCGACGCACCTGCGTGGCCTGAGAGACCCAGGATGAGAGCACTCTCAGCACTGCGGCGCGTACGTCCGAGGTAGCGTCACGGGATATGGCGACCCTCTGGCATCGGCTGACGGCGTGGTGGAGGCGTGAACGCGCGTACGAGCCTCCGCCGGGACGACTCACAGCGGACCCGGCGAGGCGGCTCCCGAGCGGCGGGACGATCCAGCGTCTGCCAGGCGACGACGTCGAATCGGGCGCCCGAGCGGATGACCATCGGTGAGTTCGGAGGAGGGCACGACGGCGGCCGTCCCCGACCTGGCATTGCTCTTGGACGATGTCTGCTGGCACCAGCGCCGAGCGTCCCGGCAGACCGTTCTGGCCTTCGTCGCCTTGGGTGCGGGCATCGTGCCGATGATGCGCCTTGTCGTCGGGCTGCGTTCGTCGCCGACGGCGGAGGATCCCTGGGGTCCGATCGACGGGGTGGTCATCGTGGCAGGCTTGCTGCTCTGGTGCGCGGCCGCGGTCTCCTTCTCGAGCGCGCGACGGCATGCGCGCCTCGCGGCCGTTCTGGCGTCGTGCCAAGTCGTGGACCAGCGCGGTGCCCGGGTTCGCAACGCCTCGCTGGCGCGAATTCTCCGGCGCCAGGTGAAGAGTGGTGCGTGGCGGGTCATTCCGGTCGACGACCTCCTGGACCGGGATCGGTACTTTCAGCTGCTCATCGCCGCCCGTAACCGGCCAGGCAGCCGGCACGAACGAATCCAACGGTTCGGAGGACAGCTGGCCTCTCGCTACGCGCGGGCCGTGGTCATCAGGCGCCTGGCCCTGGGCGCGCTCATCGCGGTCGCGATCGGCGCAATGGTCCTGGGCGTTGTCGCGATCGTCGCAGGAGGCACAGGCCGGCACGCGCTGGTGACGACGGCCGTCGCCACCCTCTTCGCCGTGATCGCCGTGTCACCCGTGGTCGGTATCCTGCTGCGACGAAGTCCGGTCGGTCTCCTGCACCTGGCGGACCCGCTCTTCATGCGGTTGCGGGAACAGGATCCCCGACTCACCCGCGGCCAGGTGGCCGCGATGCTCAGGAAGCCACGGCTATACGACGTCTGGCTCGGCGTGCGGGTTCGGAGCGACGAGTCGAACGGTGATGGGTCAGCATGACCGCCTCTCCCCTCCCCATCAGCCTCCGTTTGGATCGAACCCATCCAAACGCACAAGACCGGTTTCGGCCGTCTTCACCTCGACGTAAAGGACGTATGACCGCCCGTCTGCACGCTCATTCGCCCAAGCAACGACCTCGTTGACCGACCTTGCGTCTGTGACACGCCACTCATCCGCGCGACCGGCCGGGCCGTGAAAGTACACACGGTACGCAGGATCCTCAACCTCCCACGACACATCTCGCGGATCGACACCCTCAGCTGCGACTGTCACCCGCGCCTCTTCTCGACCACCGGGATGCCGATCGGGCCCATCGAAATGTCCAAATGGACATGACGTGGACATTTTGCATGAGAAATGGACATTTGTAGCGGGAACCTACAGCTCGCGCCACCGATGTGAACGGCCACGCAATCTGTCGCCGCGAGGTCGGAGAACGACCGGCATGCCAAATAAACTGTCGCCGCCTTTGTCCAAATAACTTGTCGTGCCGTGCGTAACAGGGACAACTCCGGCGCTCAAGGACCCGCGGCCAGGGGCGCTAACGTGGCGTAATGGGGTATTGGCATGACGGCTCGCCGGAAACCAACGAGCGGCTGGAAGAGATTGCGGAACTCTACTTGTTGTGTCGGGATACGTTCCACGACGTCAGCAGTCAATTTCGGTGGCTTCCGCAGCCTGGTTCGCCAGCTGCAATCGACGCCGAAATGATGCCCTCGCCCGATCCTCTCCTTGAGGCTGCACCCGGAGAAACCGGTCATCGTCTAATCGTGGAAGTCGTCCAGACCTACCTGCTGACAGCGTCCGGTCATATGGGCGGGCTCGCAGCCCTCTACTCGAGCGGTGAGGTCTTCTTCTCTCCGCCGGCCCTCATTCGAGCAGTGATAGAGAACTGCGCTCATGCTCTCTGGGTACTCGGTGATGACTCCGATGAACCCCCCGAAAACCGACTGGCACGGGCATATGCGGAAGATCTGTTGAGCGCAGAAGAGGCGAAGAAGAACGCTGGCAGAATGCGGCTCAAGACCCACCCGACCTATGATGCGGCGAAGGAAACGTACACGGAGATCAAACGCCAAATTCAAACCCGGTTCCCGACGACGGACAACGTCGCTCTCGGCAAGCACATCGTAAACGGCCAAGCTTTGCTGGGGCCAGAGGCGACAGTGGCGTGGATGTACGACCTCACCGAGCGGTCCGGAGGGACAATCAGTGTCCGAGCCGGTATCGGCGTCTATGGGTTTCTCTCGAACCTAACCCATCCGACCCTTTACCCTGCGAGGCAGATGCGATCTTGGGTCGTCGATCCCGGGACCGGTTTCAATATCGCAAACCTGCGCCTCGACATGGACTTTGTTGAGAACCAAGCTAGGGCAGCACTCGCAGCCTTCTACAACGCACTGACCTATGTGACTTCATACTTTGGATGGTCGACAGCACCAATCGAAGCGCTTGCGACGAAGATTGAAGCCAGGATGCCCACCTTTTTTATCTAGCTGGAGCAGCTGTCCCCCGAAGGTAGTGTCGGTCGTCTGAAAGCATCAGCCCGAGAGGATGCACCTCTCGGACTGATGCCAACTCGCTACCTGGTCTTGAGCAGCCAGAGAAGCGTGATTCCGCTCGCGTAGACGACGGTCGCCACGGCGAAACCGCCGCCGAAGCCGCCGAACGTGTGCTGCTGGTGCAGGACGTATCCGACGCCGAAGCCGAGCACGAGGTAGCCGAGGGCTGCGGCCCCGAGGATGTCCAGGTTGTTGTGGACCAAGCGGATGAAGCGGATGAGGGTATCGAAGTTCACGGTATGCCTTTCTGTGCTGTGTGAACGGTTGGTTGGTTGCATTGCTTTGAAGGCGGCCTTCTCTACATCTATGCGCGGCATTGAGGCGCTGGCTGCGACTTGCTGCTTGTGCGGCCGCGTTCCCCTCTTGTATGCGGCCGCTCGTGGATCAGCTGTGCTGGTGTCACAGGTGCTCCCGCGGCGGCACCGACCACCCGGAGGGGCCGCCGTCCGCTTATGGCTCGGCTGACCGGGATTCGTCATACTGGCAACGTGTCGTCGCCCAGGAAGCATCACTTCGTGCCGCAAATGCTTCTACGGAATTTCAGGGGGCCCGACGGCAACCTGCGCGTGTTCGCGATTGATCGCGACGCGAGCTACATCTCTAAGACCGCGGGCGTTGGCCAGGTGAAGGGTGGGCACGACAGGATTGCGTTCGATGGCACTGTCGACCGCGAATTCCTTGAGCAGTGGATGTCGCGGCTCGAAGGCGCCGCAGCCGGAGAGATCGCCACGATTGTGACCTCGCGCGATCTGACGATTTCGCCTGACGAATTCCCAACCCTTCCCTGGCTAGCGAGCCTGCAGTTCAACCGCAGCAGAGCCCTCATGGGCTACCTCAAGACGCGGGTTCCAGCGGATGGCGGGACGGGAACGGACCTCGAAGTCCAGACGGCGATCCTGAATGTCACGGCATACCGCGTGCTTTCGGCGTGGGAGGCATCGAAAGAAGCACTGGGCGACCCGAAAGACCAGTGGGACCCTATGGTGAGTGTGCTGAGGAGTCTTCGATGGGATGTCATGCGCTACGAGCGACCACGTCTTCTCGTCTCAGATGGCTTTGCGGCGCAGTTTGGCGTCGCCGCGAAGCACGCTGACCGCTACGGCTCCACGGAAAAGAATTGGGCGAAGCACGGAGTTGGCGTCCCCCAACATCAGGCATCGGCATTCACGATCCCACTCACGCCTCAGGTAGCTATCCACCTTCACGCCGGTAGCGTGCGGAAGTACGTCTCCGCGCAGCAGGTGAACCAACGCACGATCTATGCCGCGCGTTCATTCGTGGCCATGCCAAGCGATTGGGTGCTTCCAGACCAGGCGCTAGGGGACGTTTCAGATTGGCTCAAGACCCAGCGCTTCGTACGCTCCATGATCGCTAGAAACGCGTAGGGTACGCGCGCACGATCGGATCTATGCGGGATTTCGCGTCCTAGCGATACTCGCCAGGGCCTCTGCCCCACAGATTGGAAACGGTCCTGTCGAGGAGCGTGCCCCAGAATCGAACGAGCAGCTAAGTGGCGTCCGTATCGTCATGCCTGCGTACCTGAGCTGGTCTGCGAAAGGCACAGCCCAATCCGCTACGCGGCTGTAGCGGTCACGCGCGTTTTTGGCTGACCTCATTAACCGCTCCATATCCAACGTTCGATTGCTCTAACGCAACCGATCGACCCTGTATCCGCCCTCACGGATCCAAGGAGTGTATGCGTCCGATCGGACACGATAGGACTGGGAACCTGCTCTCACCATCTGACCAGCAGGCGCCCCATCTAGCGGCCCTGGTGATTCGGGTTCGGTGTGAATCTCCACCGGCCCACCAAGCCAGGGATCCGCGGAGTCGTCATTGTTTGGGTCGACCCCATTGGGGTAGAACTCAACGACGTCAGATCGTTCGAGGTTTTCGAAGCTTCGGCGATGCCACCTCATGGTTGACATTCTGCCCACGCGGATAACGAGTAGTAGTCGGGCGCGCCGCCCGACGCAGATGGACCGTCGGGAGTTGCATCCCCCTTGGCTCAGGTTGATGGGAGCGGCGGTTGAGTCCAGCGGCTTTCGAACTGGCTGCCGAGAAATCCGAATTGTGCCAGGGCTGCCTTGACCTTGGACTCGTCCTTGAAAGCGGCGTCGACTGTGAGCGCCTGTGTCCAGTCTCGGGCCGCATCACGCAGTTCGGCCAGTTTCTCGAACGTTAGTACTCGGGCACCTTGGCGTGGAATCGCGTCCGCGAACGGCGTGCGCGAAGGGTGGATCAGTACTGGGGTAGCGGTGTATCGGGGCTCCGAGTACTCGCTGTCGAACCAGTCCACAGAATGCGATAGCTGCTCGAGTTCGCTTCGGCTGATGCGAGTGGACACTGCCTCACTCTTGCACTCGATGACCATGTAATGGTCATTTCCAGTTGCCCACAGGTTATCCGGGCCCACCCGGTAGTCATTGTCGGGACGGGCCGATCCGAAACCCAAGAGTTGCCCGAGCTCCTGCACGGCCTTCTCGAACGCTTTGTGCGTCCCGGGAACTGGCGCAGGGGTTAGGTCAGCGAGGACGGCTTCGACGTGGATCTCGAGGGACCGAGCATCGCTAAACGTGTGATCCAGGTACGCGGTAGCAAGCGCTGCTTGCTGACCCGCGAGCGTGAGCCTGGGGACCGTAACATCAAGCGCAGGATGAAGAATGAAGTTGTTGTCGATGAGCGCGCTGCGCTGAATATCCCTGGCTCTATTGGCGTCAACATGCTGCAGGTAAGAGGCGGCACGCTGTTTCAACCAACCACGCAGCCACGCATCGTCAACCTCATCGATGCCAGCGAGGAGACGCTCGCCGGCTTGTAGGAATCGCCCCATCGTTGCGAATTCGAACGCTTCTCGTTCGGCCAGGACGTACGCCGGAAGCGGTGCAGGCGGAGGGTACGGGAGCGCGTCGAGGACAGATTTCGCCGGCCCTGTCCATGCAGGATCCCGGTTCAGGAAGTCGCGGATCGCGTCATCGAACCGCGCCATCGGCTGACCTTTCAATGCAGGTTCGAGCTCACGTGAGAGTGCAATCTGCGCCCGAGTACCAGGACTGAGAACGTCAAGGTCTGCACGCAAATCAAGCCGCTGAACTAGGCGCGGGTCAAGCAGGATCACCGCAGAGAAATCCGTCGCCGAGCGAACACCTCGCCCCATTCCCTGTTCAATACGTTGGATCTGATTCGTACGGATCACGTCGGTGTCGCCCAGGGCCGCCGCTTCTACACGTTCCAACGGCGAGTATCGCTCTGGCAGACCATCGATAACCAGAATTCGGCATGCATTCCCGGGAAGGTCGACGCCGTCGTATTTGGCCACGAAAACCACCAGGCCGACGTGTCCGCTTTCAAGACGATCGACGCAGGCCGAGATTGTGTCGGCGCGGTGAATTTCGGTTGTGTACGGCTCCCACGATTTTGCGCGGAATCGTGACGGCACGATGACCACAACGTTGTACGAGCGCGCGAACGCCACCATCGACAGTTGCAGGTCGCTGATCGATACGGAACGGCTGGTCTGTAGCGGCGTCAGAATCATTCGGTCGCCAAGGTCCGACGCATCCGCGGGGGTCACGGGAGTCAAGGCCGTGGCGGGGTCGGCGCCGAGGCGCGACACCACGACCGAGTCATCTGCGAGTGTCGCGGTCATGTAAATCCGTCGTTGAGCACCAGTGAAGCTTGGGACAGCGTCCAGATAGGGTGTGGGCAGCGCGATCTCAAGTTCCGTGGGGGTAATGGCAACGTCACACAGCTCAAGATGGTCCTTCAGCAACGGCCACCGGAACTGATTCTCGTCGTCCGAGGCTTGACCGGCGAGGAGCGCTGCCGCGCGATCGAGCTTTGCCTGCCAGCTCCAGTACGGGATCGGAACCACAGCTGATCCGGCGCCCGCCCGGATCTCGTTCCACCCGGACAGAGACTGGTCTTTGATATCGTCCGCGAAAAGATCGCGAATCGCCCTGTACGTTTCACCTGCAGGGATGGTCATCGAGAACTGGTCCTCGACAAAGGGAATGCTGGAGTGAGCATCGTCGACCACAAGAGCGCCGAGCTGTAGCGGTCGGACCCCGGGCGCTCCACGGATACCGAAGCGGGAACGACCGTTGATGAGTTTGGCCACAGTGACGATCAGGATGCTTTCCGCACGGCGGAAGCCCGGGTCGTCAAACTCTGTGGTGGCCGGGACACCAAGCGCTTCGGCTGTGCGGACGACTTGCCGCTGCAGGTGACGATCAGGGACCAGGTAGACCGCGGGTCCAACTCCTTCATTGAGGGAGCTCAGCAGGATCAGAAGTCCGACGACTGTCTTACCGCTGCCGGTGTTCATTTTGAGAATGAGGTCGTGTTCGGTCCGGCGCTTGAACCACGCGTCCCACACTTCCGCCTGAATGTCTCTCGGCGCGACGAACCGATCTTCACGGTTCGGCAGAGCGCGGAACAGCCGCACCGGTTCGATGATCCGTTTTGTTGGTGACGAGGAACCGAGATTGTCGAATAGACCCATCGCTAGTTGCCCCGCCCATCCGCGCGCGTTCCCGCCTGAAACGATTGCCAGCATGTCGGTTGAACACGTCCGGGCGCAAGCCCACGATCGTGGGCCACGCCGATCATCACGCGTCACCGTCTGTTGCTCGGATCGAACACGGCCCCGTGGCAGGGTAGTCGCCACTCGCGAGCTGCGTGGCGCAGGGTTCGAGGTCTGCGCTCCCTAGTACGGTGAGGGAGACCAATCGAACAAAGCAAGATGACACACGTCGTTGCGCAGGAGAACAAAGCATGGCACCCACGACGAAGGAAGCGCAGCGCGCTGAACTCCATAGGACAATCTGGCGCATCGCAAACGACCTTCGCGGTTCCGTCGACGGGTGGGACTTCAAAAGCTATGTTTTGGGCATTCTCTTCTACAGGTTCATCTCGGAGAACCTCGCGAACTACATCAATGAGGGCGAACGCAAGGCTGGTGACGAGAGCTTCGACTACGTCAAGCTGAGCGACGAAAACGCAGAGTTCGGTCGAAAGGAGACGGTCGCAGAGAAGGGCTTCTACATCCTCCCGAGCGAGCTCTTCGTCAACGTCCGTGAAGGCGCCGCCGATGATGAGAACCTTAATGAGACGCTCGAGCGGATCTTCGGCAACATCGAGGGTTCGGCGATGGGTACGGACTCGGAAGACGACCTTAAAGGCCTATTCGACGACCTTGACGTTAACAGCGCCAAGCTTGGAAATACCGTTGCTCGACGCAACGAGAAGCTGGTAAAACTGCTCAACGCTATTGGCGACCTCAACCTCGGCGACTTCGACAGTCACGCCATAGATACCTTCGGTGACGCGTACGAGTATCTAATGCAGATGTACGCGGCGAACGCCGGCAAATCCGGTGGCGAGTATTACACGCCTCAGGAAGTGTCGGAGCTGCTCGCGCGCATCACGGTCGTAGGCAAGAAGTCGGTGAATAAGGTTTACGACCCCGCCGTCGGCTCGGGCTCACTGCTGCTTAAGTTCGCCAAGGTGCTAGGTAAGGAGAACGTCCGCCAGGGCTTCTACGGCCAGGAGATCAACCTCACAACCTACAACCTCGCCCGCATCAACATGTTCCTGCACGACGTGAACTACGAGAAGTTCAACCTCGCGCATGGTGACACCCTCGTCGAGCCGGCGCACTGGGATGACGAGCCGTTTGAGGCAATCGTCTCGAACCCCCCTTACTCGATCAACTGGGAGGGGGATGCCAACCCGCTCCTTATCAACGATCCACGCTTCGCGCCCGCCGGCGTCCTGGCACCAAAGAGCAAGGCAGATCTTGCATTCACCATGCACATCCTCAGTTGGCTCGCCGTTGACGGGACAGCCGCCATCGTTGAGTTTCCTGGCGTCATGTACCGGAGCGGCGCCGAGCAGAAGATCCGCAAGTACCTCATCGAGAACAACTACGTCGATGCAGTGATCCAGCTGCCACCAGACCTCTTCTTCGGCACAACGATCGCTACCTGCATCCTCGTGCTCAAGAAGTCGAAGAAGGACAACTCTGTCCTGTTTATCGATGCGACCGATGAGGTGACTCGCCCCGGCAACAAGAACAAGCTCAGCACGGCTAACCAGAAAGCGATCCTCGATGCGTTCGTAGCGCGTGAAGACGTGGATCACTTCGCCAAGGTTGTCTCGAATGCCGATCTCGCGGCCAACAGCTACAACATCTCAGTGACTTCGTACGTCGAGGGCAAAGACACCCGCGAGGAAGTCGACATTCAAAGCCTCAACGCGGAACTCATCCAGATCACTAGTCGCCAAGGTGAGCTTCGGGCGGCCATCGATGAGATCGTCGCTCATCTGGAAGCGAGCGGAAATGCTGCTGTCTGATCTGCTCTCCGCGGCGCCCGAGCGTGCGGAGTCGCGGGTCGATCGCTTCCTCTTCGGTGACCGCCCGCTTGGCTGGGGGCGGACTACGACGATTCGGGCCGGTCAGGTAGCGCTTAACTTCCGATGCAGAAGCTGTGCAGGGACCCGAACGTTTCTTTCAAGTGCCCGGCTTTCTTGTTTGGTGGTCGGAGAGAGGCTACTCAGCATCGACGTCACTCTCAGGTGCTCGAGCTGTGCGAGCACTGTGGAGGCGTGGTTTCTCGTCGCTGCCGAAGATGACTTCTACTCCTCTGCACCACTCGTTCGCGTCGAGCGCTATACCGAGAACCTGCACGACCGGGCAGACCGAGTCCAGTCAGACACGGGGCCCTTCGCCGATCTTCTGACGCGTGCCCAGATGGCCTTCGAACTCGGCCTGGGCGCCGGCTCGATGATTTACCTCCGCAAGATATTCGAGTTGGTGACTCATCAGGTTGCCGACATCGCGGAAGTTCCGATCCACACCGCAAGGGGCAAGCGCCGGCCCTTCAAAGACGTGCTTCAGGAGGTTAACCAGAAGCGCAACATCATTCCGCTTCGCTTCTCGGGCAGCGGTTACAAGCTTTTTGGCGAACTGAGTGACGTCATCCATGGGCAATCCGACGAGGAAGTGGCCCTGGCCAAGTACGCGCCATGTCGACAGCTGGTGCTTGGTGTCGTCGATCAGGTCAACAAGGACAACGAGTACGCCAAGGCGATCGAGGCGCTCGGGTGGGCCGTTGATGACATCGGGCAGATCGCGTCTGAGGGAGTCACGTCATGAGCGAGGTCGAGGAACTGATCCGTCAGCTCGCGCCGAATGGCGTGAGATTCAAGGCCATCGGAGACGTGACCGCAAAAGGATCGAACATCAGATGGTCGGACACCGGTGACAGGGCGTTCCAGTACATCGATCTCTCGTCGGTCGACCGTGTCACACACAGGATCGGCGACACCGACGTTGTCACAGCGAAGGATGCCCCCAGTCGCGCGAGGCAGATCGTGCTTCGCGGGGATGTGATTTTTGCGACGACGCGGCCCGCGCAGATGCGCTGGGCGGTGATCCCATCAGAGTACGACGGGCAGATTGCCAGTACCGGCTACTGTGTGCTCCGTCCGAACACGTCTGAGGTGCTGACGAACTTCTTGGCCCACATTCTCGGCACGGATACGTTTCGCCGCTACATAGAAGCGAACCAGGTTCCCGGCAATTATCCGTCCATTTCGGACGCCGCCATTCGTGCCTATCGGATTCCCGTTCCGCACCTCGAAATACAGCGGGAGGTAGTCAGGATCCTGGATAAATTCAGTTCACAGGAGGAGTCGCTTGCAGCAGAGTTACGCCGTGAGCTCGACGTCCGTCGTCTCCAGTTCGCGCACTACCGTGACTCCCTCCTGACAGGGCCGGCAACGGACAGAGAAAATTGGACGCCTGTGGGTAAGCTTTACGATCCGTCTTCCGGTCTTTCGAAGAGCGGCGATCAGTTCGGCTTTGGCCATCCGTTTCTCTCCTTCAAGACGGTCTTCAACAACGCCGTTGTTCCCTCTGAGCTGCCTGATCTCGTCAACTCGACAGAAGCCGAGCAAGCTCGCTACTCGATCAAGGCCGGCGATGTCTTCGTTACCCGGACAAGTGAAGACCTCGAAGGCCTTGGTACTAGTTGCGCCGCGCTCCGGGACTATCCGACGGCGACCTTCAACGGGTTTACAAAGCGGTTGCGCCCTAAAGTGAAGGGCATCATCGATCCGCAGTTTGCCGCGTATTTTTTCCGCTCTGAGCTCTTCAGAACGCAGATTGCGCGGATGGCCATCCTCTCTACGCGGGTCAGCCTGAACGATGACATTCTCTCGCGAGTCCTCATTCCGGTTCACCCAATTGAGGATCAAGAGGCTATCGTCGCCACCCTTGGCGAGCTCGATACACTCAACGCCGAACTTTGCAGCGGTGTTCATCGTGAAATCGTCGGCCGCCGCACCCAGCGCGAGTACTACCGTGACCGCCTGCTTACGTTCGAGGAGCTTGCGTCATGAGTGATACCCGTCCTCGTCAGTACGCCCCGATCGCGCTCAGCGCCGATAGCACGGTCGTTGCCGAGTATGTTGCCGATGGGGGCGATTCGACTGCTTACCAGTCCGAAGCCGAGTTAGAAAAGGAATTCATCAAGCTCCTGCAGTCACAGGCATACGAATACCTTCCGATCACCAGCGAGGAGCAGCTCGTCGCGAACCTGCGGACGCAGCTCGAGGCGCTCAATCGCACCACGTTCAGCGAGACCGAGTGGGAGCAGTTCTTCACGACAAAGATCGCTGCCGCCAACGACGGCATAGCGGAAAAGACCGTCCGCATCCAAGATGACCACATTCAGACCTTGAAGCGTGACGATGGTACGACGAAGAACATCAGTCTCATCGACAAGAAAAGCGTCCATAACAATCGCTTGCAGGTGATCAACCAATATGAGCTTGCTGCTCATGAGGGTGGCGCTAAGTACGGCAACCGGTACGACGTCACGGTCCTCGTCAACGGGCTCCCGATGGTGCACATCGAGCTCAAGCGCCGCGGCGTTGACATTCGAGAAGCCTTCAATCAGATCGACCGGTACCAGCGCGACAGCCTATGGGCCGGCTCGGGCCTGTTCGAGTACGTTCAGCTCTTCGTCATCAGCAACGGCACGCTGACCAAGTACTACAGCAACACCACGCGGCGTCAGCATGTTGAGGATCTGAAGGGTAAGAAGCGGACGCGCAAGACGAGCAACTCGTTCGAGTTCACCTCTTGGTGGGCCGACGCCCTGAACCAGCCAATTCAGGACCTCTCGGCGTTCGCCAAGACCTTCTTCGCCCGCCACACTCTTCTGAACATCCTCACCAAGTACTGCGTGCTCACCGCCGATCGCATGCTGCTCGTGATGCGCCCGTATCAGATCGTCGC
Organism: Leifsonia sp. LS1; assembly: GCF_020521355.1. Lineage (NCBI taxonomy): Bacteria > Bacillati > Actinomycetota > Actinomycetes > Micrococcales > Microbacteriaceae > Leifsonia > Leifsonia sp. LS1. The sequence continues at coordinate 142,270 of NZ_BPER01000001.1, read as the reverse complement.
CGCGGAGCGGATCCTCAACCGCGTCGAGACCTCTGCCAACTACCAGCAGCTCGGCACGCTCAAGGCCGGCGGCTACGTCTGGCACACGACCGGTTCAGGCAAGACGCTAACGAGCTTCAAGGCTGCCCAGCTGGCCAGTCGGATACCTAGCGTCGAAAAGGTACTTTTCGTCGTCGACCGCAAGGATCTCGACTACCAGACAATGCGTGAGTACGACCGCTTCGAGAAGGGTGCTGCCAACTCGAACACCTCAACCGCGGTGCTCAAGAAGCAGCTCGAGGACCCGAACGCACGAATCATCATCACAACGATCCAGAAGCTCGCGACCTTCGTCAGTGCGCCGGCTAACAAAGGTCACGTCATCTTCGACGGTCACGTCGTGCTCATCTTCGATGAATGCCATCGCTCTCAGTTCGGTGACATGCACACGGCGATCACCAAGTCGTTCAAGCGATACAACCTATTCGGATTCACGGGCACTCCGATATTCGCTATCAATGCGGGCGCGAGCGGTAACCCAAAGCTGCGCACGACCGCCCAAGCCTTCGGCTGCTTCCTGCACGGAAACCCCAAGAACTGCCCGCCCGAGAGCCACCAAATGGCGATCCACGCGTACACGATCGTCGACGCCATCAGCGACAAGAACGTCTTGCCGTTCCGTATCGACTACGTCAACACGGTCCAGGTGGGCGCAGTCACTGATGCTCAGGTATCTGCGATTGACACTGAGAGGGCGCTCCTCGCGCACGAACGCCTCAGCAAAGTCGTGGACTACACGCTGGAGCATTTCGATCAAAAGACCCGCCGCGGAGAGCACTACACGCTGGGGGAGCGTCGAGTCCACGGCTTCAATGCGCTGTTCGCGACTGCATCGATCGAGGCTGCCAGGAGCTATTACATTCGTTTCCAGGAACAGCAGGCGGACCTGACGCCGGAGCGAAGGCTCAAGATCGGCATCATCTACTCCTACGCTGCCAATGAAGCGGTCGACGACAACTACCTCGACGACGAGGGCTTCGAGACGGCCAACCTTGACCCGTCGTCACGTGACTTCCTTGAGGCCGCGATCCAGGACTACAACGCGATGTTCAACACGAGCTTCGACACCTCGTCAGACAAGTTCCAGAACTACTACAAGGATCTGTCGCTGCGACTGAAGAACCGGGAACTCGACCTCGCCATCGTGGTCAATATGTTCCTGACCGGCTTCGACGCCACCACACTGAACACGCTCTTCGTCGACAAGCGGCTGGTTAATCACGGACTCATCCAGGCCTTCTCACGGACCAACCGCATCCTCAACTCGGTCAAGACTTACGGCAATATCGTCAGCTTTCGCGACCTCGAAGAGGAAACCAACGAGGCCATTGCCCTCTTCGGCAACAAGGATGCCAAAGGGATAGTGCTTCTAAAGCCGTACGCCGAGTACTACGACACATATTCAGAGAAGGTGCACGAGCTGCTCGCTCATTTCCCGCTCGGACACCCGATCGTTGGCGAATCAGCACAGAAGACCTTCATCGCGCTGTTCGGTCAGATCCTGCGCTTGCAAAACATCCTGAGCTCGTTCGACGACTTCGTCGGAAATGAGATCCTGACCGACCGGCAAGGGCAGGACTATCGCAGCGTGTATCTCGATCTGTACGCCGAGTTCCGGAAGGGCAAGGACGGCGTCAAGGAGTCGATCGTCGATGACGTCGTCTTCGAGATTGAGCTGATCAAGCAGGTTGAGATAAACGTCGACTATATTCTGATGCTCGTTCAGAAGTATCGGGAGGCAAAGGGTGACGGCGAAGACCGCGAAATTCGCGCGAACATCTCGCATGCCATCGACGCCAGCCCGAGCTTACGCAACAAGAAGGACCTAGTAGAGAACTTCGTCGATTCAATCTCTGCCAATGGCGACATAGACGAGCAGTGGACCGCTTACGTCGCTGCCCGGCGCGCCGCAGAGCTAGACGCCATCATCGAGGACGAAAACCTTCGGCCTGACGAGACGCGCGCGTTCATAGCAACGGCCTTCCGTGACGGTGAGGTGAAGATTACCGGTACGGAGATCACGAAGGTGTTGCCGCCAGTCTCGAGGTTCGCGCCCGGCGGTGGCCACGCAGAAAAGAAACAACGTGTTCTCGACAAGCTTGGCGTCTTTTTCGAGCGGTTCTTTGGGTTGGGTGGCAGCGAGGAACAAGACCGATGAGCCTTCGGGACGCTCGACGCGACTGGCCATGGCTTCTCTGGGACTGTCCCGTCCTGGCGCCGAGCGCCTTCCACGCAAAAGCCCCTAGCGGCAGCGGTAAGTCACAAGGGGCGGCGTGGAGGCCCGCCGTCTGCGACGGCGAGCACCGATAGTCTCCAAACCCACCACCCACCAAGGTCTATCGGACCTCTCGGCGGTTCATCGCGACGCAGACTCAGTCCTTCACGACGTATGCCAGGACGCGGTGTCGTTCGCCGTCCGCGGACGACTCCGTCCTTCGCGATCGTCTTGCCGTCGAAGGGGACAAATGTCACCCTCCCGCACCCAAGCCGTGTCGGAGAACAATTCAGCCATGGGGAGCGTTAGCGCATACGAGGCCGCCAGAGGCCGACGGTACCGTGCTCGGTGGCGCGACGAGTCCGGGCGCCAGCATGAGAGACGCGGATTTCCAACGATGCGGGAGGCGCGAGCCTACGTCGTCGATGCCGAGGCTTGGTCCGTTGTCCGGAAGGGACGCCTTCCGGAAGAAGCGCGAATAACGATTCTCGAGCTCGCGGCGGACTGGTTAGCGAACAAGGAGCAAGCTCTCAAACCGTCGAGTTTCGCGCCGATCCGGACCGCGTGGCGCGTCTATGTCGCACCACGCTGGGCCTCCACTCCGATCGGCGAGGTTAGACCGTCCGCCGTAGAGAACTGGATCCGTGAGCTGGGCCAGGGCGTGGCTGTAACTGATCGAGTACGCAGCAGCTACGCGGGAAAGCCTCGGTCGGCGAGCGTCGTGTTTCGCAGCGTGGGCATCCTCGCCGGCATTCTCGACGTTGCCGTTCGCGACGGCCGAATCAGATCGAATCCTGCCCGAGCCGTCACAAATATGCCACGACGAGACGTCGCTGTGCGGCGACCGTATCTGACGGACGAACAAGTTTTTCGATTTGCACGCTGTGTTGCGGACCGTCAGCGCAGCACCTTGATCTTGACGCTCGCGTACACAGGAGTCCGGTGGGGCGAAGCCATTGCACTTACCGTCCGCGACGTTGATCTTATGGGCCGCCGATTGCGAATTAGCCGGGCTGCCACCGAGGTGAACGGTCAGATAATCGTCGGCACGCCAAAGAGCTGGCAAGCGCGCTGGGTGCCGTTCCCCGCCTTCCTCGACGCGGGTCTGGCGGAGTTAGCCACCGGTAAGAATCTCTCGGATCTCATCTTCCCGAACTCGAAGGGCGGATTCCTGCATCGTCCGGACACCGCACAGGGCCGACAATCATGGTGGTTGAAGGCGTCGCGTGAAGCCGGGGTTGGTCACGTGACACCGCACGCCCTGAAACACACAGCCGCTAGTTTGGCGGTCAGCGCCGGCGCGAACGTGAAGGCATTGCAACGAATACTCGGGCATAAGTCGGCCGCAATGACGCTAGACACCTATGCCGACTTGTTCGAAGAGGACCTCAGCGACGTCGCGAATCGCTTGAACGAACGAGTTCTCACAAATCTCGGACCCGATTGGCTCGGCCGGGATTCTTAGGAGCCGTGTTGGCCTCCCCGATATACTCATACGGCCAGCCTCTGTAGCTCAATGGAAGAGCAGTTCCGTCCTAAGGAAACGGTTGGGGGTTCGAGTCCCTTCAGGGGCACCATGCGATGATGCGGGACCTGGAAGCAGAGTCAGGTCAATTGCGGCAGCACCAAAACGCGAGCACCAACGGGTCGACCGGCTCACGAAGATGCACAAGCCTGGTCGTGAGCCCGGTGACCCCGAGCACCTGGCGCGCGACGTTCCATGCTGCTGATTCGATCTACTTCGACTTCTCCTTGTGGCTGGTACCTGCGTCCGAAGGGTTACGGCGAGAACGAACTGAGTGCCACTCGGGCTTTGATTCGACTGAGCGTAATCGTTGCGAAGATCTTGGAATGTGCGAGTTCTATTCTGTTAGATCCCTTCCAAAACCGGCGTGAGTTCGGGCGCATGGCCGACTAACTCCAGCGCCATGTCGCGAACCCTCATCTTCTCGAAATCGTCCAGGTGGCGGTGGATGATCATGTAAAGGGCGGCCGTGACGACATCGGCGTAGTCCTTCTCGCGCCGAGGCGCCGTGATCTTGCCCGTAATCCCAAGACATAGGCGAGCGCGTTGACCGCCTTGTTCACGGGCACGGCCGCGCTCTGTGCCCTTCAGGACTGAAGGAAGCTCTCGATGATGTGGACGAGCTGATTCGGGTCGCCGCCCGCGATGAGCCACTGGATGGGGGTGACGGGTTCGCCATTGATTCGGGTGCTGGACTTAGGGGTGGACATGAATGCCAGAACGCCCGCTGGGTGCCAGTCGTGGGGGAAGGCATGGCTGAGAGGGCGGAGGTGGGGGAGGACCGGACGTCCCGGCTCGTTCGTGAATTGCCACAGGGGGTAGCGAAACCTCCCATGGAGTCGGAACGCGTAGAGGTCACCGTCTGTCCGGAGTCGCGTGAGTTGGTCGTCACTGATGATGAGCCGACGGGCGGTTTCATTCTCTGATAGCGAGGCCTCCACTGCTTGCCGCCGTGTGAGATTTTCTTCGGCGGCTAGTTCGCCTCGGGCAATGCTGGCCTGTGCCTCAGCCAGTTCCTCGGGCGTGAAGTCCCCGGACCGAAGAAGGTAGTCCACCTGCTCCGGCGTCAAGGAGCTCGTCCGGTGCTGCATGTCCATCACGACGCCCCAGTCTTCCCCGGCGACGCTGATCCCTGGGGTCGCCGCGAAGCGTCGGGTCCCGTTGGAGGGAGGAGTGTGCTCCAGTCCGCCGTGGTGACTGCTTTGCCGGTGGAGGGTGGCGCGGCGTCGATCGCTCGCAGGACGCGCCTGATCGGAATTCGAAGGGCATCGCGAAGGCGATGGTGGGTGTACACCCCGTCCGAAAGCAGACTGTGGAGCAGCTCGAGGTCCAGGTCCAGGATGTCCGCTCCGGGCCAGACTCGCGTCGCCGCGGTTTCCGGTGACCAGGTTACCGGTTCGTAGATGGCGTGGTTGTGCAGGAACGCTTCACCGTACTGATCCAACGCTGCCTGCAGTTCCGCGGTCATCCGGGTGGTGAAGACGGTGTATTCGGCGGCATCATCCCGGGCTGCGGCGCGCAGTTCGGGTGGGATGGGCGTGAGTGTCAGGCGCTGCCAGAGGTAGCGGCGGGCATTCCGGTGCAGGCGTGTGTGACCGGGTGCCACTGCGATGCTCTCGGCGAGAAGGCGCCAATGCTCCTGGGGGAGAAGCTCTGCCGCAGGCAGGCTAAGCCGGCGTTGGTAGTTGATGATCGGGTCGGTCCGGTCGATAACGCCGGCGAGTTCGCTGATCCCGGCCAGCAACCGATCCGTCTGCTCCGGCGTCCCGAGCATGCGGGGCCGCAGCACCCGCGCGAGCCGGGTCTCGTCCGGGTCCGTTTCTGCCGTGCCGACCGCGCGAACGGCGGTCGCCAACGCCGCCGCCAGGGTCGGCCCGATTACCGGGCCGTCCAGGTCGAACCGACTGCACCATTCCGGCCACAGCAGGAGCGGAATTCCGGTTGCGCGTTTGTCCCCGTTCGCGCGGAGGCCGCCATGGGTGCTGACGGAGCCCCCGGAGCCGGCGGTGTCCCAAAGGATGCGTTGACCGGTGGTGAGGTCCGGGTCCAGGGATCGCAGGATTTGCTGCCGGAACCCGGTCGGCGCATGCGGCCAGCGCGCCAGGAGCTCGCGCGGGCTGCCGGGGCCGAAGCCGACATCCCGGGGCGGCCGTGCCGGCGGGCGGGTGAAGGTTGCCGACCGGATGATCTGCGCTACCGCCGATTCGTCGGAGTGGGTGAGCGTATACGCGGCTCCGATCAGGGCCGCCATCGCGTACGCGTTCTTAGGGGGACTGATTCCCACATGAGGTTCCTCATCGAACAACCCGGCAAGCGAGTCCGGGTCCATGCCGCTGAGCTCTGCGATCTCCTGGAACGCTTTCGCCCCGCGAAGACCAGTGGCAGCGGATTGCAGCAACCAGAGCAACTGCTTTTGAGCGGGCGCGCCGCGTCCCGTGAGAATGTGCTGCTGGGCGCGGAACGGGGCACTATCAGGTCGGATCGGGGTGTTATCCCACGTCTCGGTCAGTGCCGCCAGGCAGTGGATTTGACGGGTCGCTCCTCCGGGAGCGATGTTCGCCCGGCAGGTGGAGGGATCGAACGGGTCGCGGTTGCGGCTGCGCATCTCCACCAGGTCGTGGTGACACACCGGGCAGGCGTCGAGCAGGATCCGTTTATGCAGGAGACAGGCGTAGACCCAGGGGCTGCGCCAGATCAGCTGGAACACTCCCGGGGCCTCGGCGAGGCAGTCGGGGCAGTAGCGGGTGCCGGCCTGCCACGTCCACATTCCGTCCTTGAGAACGGTAGCGGAGGTGAGATCCTCACGGGTGCGGTTGAGCCAGATCAGTTTTCCATCCTGGCTCTCCATCGTGGCCTCGTGCAGGCGCGCCCGGGGGAGCCCTGTGGCGTAAGCCAGAGCCTGGGCGGGTTCCGCATACAGCCGGGTGCCGAGGGTGGAGATCATCTCCACGCCAAAATGGGCAAGCCCCATGGCATCGATGAGCGCGCCGCGGGAGACCCCGAAGATGTCCCACGCCCACCGGCTGATCGCGCTCTGCAGCCACTCACCTTGGTGCAGGGTGACCGGCGCGCCGAGAAGCCGGCCGGGGGCGGCGGCGTTCATCAGGGTTCGCAGATCACCGGATAGGCGCCGGCGTCGAAGAGTGCCATCCGTTGGACGCGCTGTCGTTCGACCTCGTATTCCAGGTCGATGGAGTCGAGCATGGTGCGGGTGATCGTCTCGGAGCCGGTGTCGATGGCGTATGCCGCCGCCAGGTTGATCATCAGCACCAGCGAGTTGAAGTATCCCTGCGTGCGCGCATACATGTAGAGCCCGAACTGGTCGGTGAGCCAGCCGTCGCTGGTCGGGGCGTTCGCGAGCCGGAGCCGGCATTCGAACGCGTAGACAAGGTCGAGCCAGTTCTCTTTTTGCTGTCGGGTGCTCACCTCGAGTTTGGGGACCTCGACGCGGATCCACCGCCCGCGGGAGTTGCGGGCGGCCACTTCGACCGCGGGGGTTCCTGCTCCGTTCAGCACCCAGTCGACGTCGGTGCCCGCGAGGATGACACGCAACCCGAAGTTGGACATCCAGCGGATGATGTTGTGCACGTCGCGGCCGGTCTTGCCGTCGAAGTTCACATGCTGGATCTCGTCGATGATGATCAGCTGCACCCCGCATTGTTGGATGGCTCGTTCGAGGCCGCGTTGCGGGTTGGTGTCTGATGGCCAGGAGAGGGCGTCGCACAACAGCCGCATCAGGTCGAAGCGGGTCATCGGTCCGCGCAGGTGTACGTAAAGGACCGGCCGGAACGTCGCCAGTGGTGGGGCGTGTCCGTCTTCCAGGGCGAGGCTGCGGTGGAGCGCGAGGCGGCGGATCTCATCGCCGGCGTGGGTACGCAGGATCATGGTCTTTCCCACCCCTGGCTCACCGTTCAGGATGAGGATGTCCTGTTGGTGCATGTCCGAGTCGATGGCAGAGTTTGCCATCAAGCGCAGACGGCTCATCACGTCGGTGACGACCGGGGTTTCCAGGAGCGGCATCATCCGCAAGTACCGGGTGCGCTGCATGCGATACCGCTCCCGCACCCGGAGTTCCATCACCTCCAACTGTTCCGGTGTGCAGGTGCCCGGGTCGGGGACGTTGGTGGCGAAGACCTCGTCGATCCACTCCCGGTCCCGCGCGGTCAGCAATTGCAGATGAGAATGATCGGTGTGCTCGGCGGTCGGCGGCATCAGAATCGGTCCTGCGAGTACGGGCGTAGCGCGCGACGCCGGCGGGGCGGTGCTGGCGCGATCACGGTCGGTTCTGCCTGGGCGGTGTGGGCTTCCGGCTCGTCCTCGACGAGGCTGAGCGCGGAATCGGGTGAGGACCCGGCGGCCGGTGGGAGGGCGAGCGTGGCAGGGGCGTCGATCGCCACCGTCTGGGTGAGGTGGCCGGCGTTGGTGCGCATCAGGTCGTCGGCGAGATCGTCGTGGCGGATGGCTTCGAGGGCCTGTCCGTCGTCGTAGGCGCCGGAGAAGATCTGCACCAGAGCGCGTTCGGCCTGCTGGCTGCTGATTTTCTTGTCGGCGAACTGCTCGACCACGTGGTTGGTGTGGAACTCACCGAAGCGTGGGGTCGTGTCGGTGAGGTAGTGCCACCGCAACGGGTGCAGTGTCCCGTCGGCCTCGAAACACCAGGTGATGCGCAGATCGAACGGGTCGTAGAACACGCGGAGGCTTCCGGTCTCCATCACCAGCGGATCGCCCTGCATCCGCCGCAAAAGGGGGCTGGTGTAGTTCAGCCGCCGCACCCGCACCCGGCTGGGGGAGATCTTCGCGGTCACGGAGGGTAGGAACCGGACCCAGTCGTATTGGTAGTGGATGTCGGGGATCGCCCCGGCCCGGGCGGCGAGGATGCCGTACATCACGTACGGGCTCAGACGTGCGAACGGGTCGTCGTACAGGACCAGACCCTCGTGGGTTCGGTGGTTGTACAAGTCGATGCACTGCCGCATGCGCCGCTCGAATTCGCTCGGTGACATCAGCTGCTCGTTCTGCGGATTCTGCCCTTTCTCATGCACGGAGCCGCCGGTGAATCCGGGCATCTGCGCTTCGAACATGTCTTTGACGGTTCGGAAGACTCGTTCCACTTGGGGTTTGTCGGTGGGACTGTAGGAGCGTTGCGGTTCGTAGTGGATACCAAGCCGGGCCATCTGCGCGGTGACGTAGGTGGACACGTATGGTTTGCCGTTATCGACCACGACTCCCTCCGGGTGGAACGCGGTCGAGTAGAAGGAGACGAACGCCGAGGGTTTCCCGATGAACGGTTGCGCCGTGTCGCTGCCCCATTCGGCGGCCAGCGCCGCGGTTTTTGGTCGCAGCACATCCGCCAGGCACAGGCCGATCGCGAACTTGGTGGTGCTGTGGGTGATCGCCATCCCGACGATGCACCGGCTGGCCAGGTCAATGGCCAGGGTGACATCCAACCGGAACTTCTTGCGTGTTCGGGGATCTTGAACCCACACATTCGACGTCGTCGTGTCGAACAGGACAAGCTCGCCCGGACGGGTGGCCAACCGGGTCAGTGCGGCGGATTCGGGGATGTTGAGTTCGGAGATCCGGTTCTTGGCGCTGGCTCCCAGGTGCGACCAGCCGGCACGCAGCTCCTTCACGCGTCGCCGCAACGTGGCGATCGACGGCAGTTCCAGGGTGGGAAGCGCCCGTGCGCAATGGATCTGGAATGCACGCACCAAGGCGGTATCGGATTTCGTCGACTTCAGCGCGTGGTCGTTCAAGAAGGTGAGCAGCGCGTCGACCACCTCGTCCCGGGTGTGCCAGCTGCGCGGCCGTTGGTACCGTCCATCCAGCAGGTTCTGGCCGTCCTCCCACCGTTTCATGATCCGCTGCAACCGCCGCATCTCCGTGTCGACGGTCACCGTGAACCCTTTCCGGCTGCCTTTGGTGCGCGGCTGCTGCGCCATCAGCACCGCCAGCCGACGCCGACGCACCCCCAGGGGGGTGTAGGCCGGGTCCAGGTCGCGGGGTGGCTTGTCGGTATCCGGCTGGTCGATGCGCCGGCCGGTGAGCATGATGTGCAGCAACTCGGAATCCTCCGTCAACCGCGCCCGGGCGGCGGGGGAGAGGCGTTTCTCGATTTCGTGCAGGTGCCCCAGATCTGCCGGGGCGCCCTCCCCACGCAGCACTGCGGCGACCTCCGCCGCTGGCACTTCGCGTACCCGTGAACCGTCGAGGTCTGAGACGGTGACCATCGCCCCGACCTTGCGGATCACCGCCCGTTCGCCCAGCCACCCGAACTCAATGCCCTGCCGGATCCAGTGCACGTCACTTGGGCTCACAGCAGCACCGAATCCGCGCTGAACGGGGTGAGCAGATCAGCGTCCAGGTGGTGCTCCCACAGCATCCGCCGCACAACGGTCAAAACGACCGGCGCCGGGACTTGCTCACCACGGGTCACCGTCTCGACCAGATCCCGCACACGTACGCCGGGACGACGGGCCGCGAGCACGGCCGGCTCAAGCTGGGCCAGCATCTGCTGCGGGACGCGCGCGGCCGCAAACAGCGCCAGATTGCTGGTCACCACCGAGGGCGCATCCGTCCACACCACATGGCGGATCCCCGCCACCCGGAGGGCCTGCTCGACGGCGGCATGACGACGCACCGCCTCTGGTGTCAGAGCCGCGGACGGCCACTTCACATCGACGACGACGACGATGCCGCTTCGACCGATGAGGACGAAGTCGGGTGTGTGCGAATCGAACTCGTGTCCGGGCGGGAAATCGATCGTGAACGGTTGCGCCGCAATGTGCACCACATCCTCGTTCCAGTCCGCCAGGATCGCGAACCGTCGCTCGTGCTGCGACTCGCACGAGATCAAGTCGCCGACGGTGCGGCTGAAGAAGGCGACCGGCTTGTTTGGCTGGCCGTGTCGGCGGGAGAAGTCCCGCATCGGGTGGCAGTGCACCAGGTCCTCCAGCCCCAGGTGACCGACGCTGCGTCCGTACGCGGTCCGCCCGTCCCGGGACAGCAGGATCCGGATGCCGGTCTCATGCGGCTGCCGCTGCGGCAATCGAATACGCCGTGGACCTTTCACCGGCCGGAACAGCCGCGCCCGACGACCTTCGCCCTGCACAATCTCGGCATGTAGCAGCGCGAGCGCGTTCTGCAACTCCACCGGCATCGGCGTGCGAGCGCCACCCTGCGCAATCGCCGCCTCCCACGATTCCGCCGGTGACATGCGGCCAACAGTGGAGAGGACTCGATCCGGGCCCAGGCTGAGCGTCCCCATCAGTGACTGCCGACGTCGTGGAGACGGGAATTAACACTCTGGAGAACAGCCCACATGTCTACATAGTAAGCTTCACCAACTATTAAGCAAACTAAGCAAGCATAAGCATGCTTGTCATGTGGCTTGCCGGTTGTGCCGGGCGGTGCGGACCCAGTTGGAGACGGCCGTCTGACTGGCACCGACAGCCTCGCCGATCTTCGCGGTGGTCAACCCGATCTCGTTGGCCTCCAGCATCAATTCCAACCGGCGTTCGGCCAGCTCCCGGATCTGCAGCTCCGTCACGCGAAGTTGCTCCAGAATCTCCGCCGCGCGGGCTTCGTCGCTGACGATCTTGCGGGGTTTCCGTGTGCGCCGAGGAGGCAAGGGTGATGTCATGTGTGCGTCATTCCGTTCCTTTGGGCGAGTGCCGGACCGGCGGTTGCAACGCATGCAGGCGCGTGAAATGATCCGACACGAGACTCGTTCGGATCCGAGGGCCACTCTTCGATTGCAACGGGCATCACGCGCGACCCGCTAGTCGCGCTCAGAACCGTCAACGGCGACGGCGACGACGCATGCCCATCAGCCATCGTAGCCACTCACCTCCATCACGCCCACGAAGCGTGCCACCCGAACTCGCATTTCGCTCATCTACGAGCATATTTGAGTCGAGCGTGGTCGGGTCCTCCGAGCGACCGGCGCGCCCGCGCGGGAGGTCACGCCAGACGGGCGTGGATGTGCCTTGAGATGAACGCGCAGCGCAACCGGGACGGACCCTCACCCCTCCGGGTGGGTCTCCGGATCCGACTTCTGTGGACCAGTGACCGATGAGGTTGTCACCAGGTCGGCCAATGTGCGCAGAACCGCGACAACCTCTCCACGCCTTCCCTCGGCAGCCGCCGCCCGCACAAGCTCGTCGAAGGCACGCTGGATGGCCACCGGAATTCGTGTTCTCGGCATGTCGACTCCTCGCCTTCCCCGTGGGTTTAGTCGCTGAACCAGTCGACCCTCGATCAGGCGGGATTTCCAGACGCGGCTTGTGGGCCACCATACGCGCGACCTGCTCGTGCGAGCAGCTCGGCCGGTGTTTCCCGAGGGTGGACGCTGTTCGCCGCGAGCCGTGCTCCCCCTCGGGCAGCGTTCACTCCGGCACGGGCGTGGCCAGGGGTCCACGCCGCACAGCGGCGGATCCTCGGGCTTGGTCGAACTGCCTTCGACCGGGTAGAACGGTACAAGCAGGTCTCGTAGGGCGCTTCTGGGCGCCGGGAGCCTGGTTGAGATCGCACGCACACCGGGAGGGAGAGGGCCACATGACACGTCCCCCCACCGGTCTGGCGTACGAGAGGGAACAGGTGGGGGCTGTCCCTGGCATGCTTCGAACGCGATGGCGGGGCGTGGATTTTTCGCTGCGATACGCCATTGAAACGGGTGAGGACACGCGCCGGAGCACGGCCGGGATCGGTGCCATCGTTGATGTCGCCGTGTTGGAGACCGCCCTGTCGGTGCCCACCGCGGAGATCGGTCTGCTCGAATGCGGCGCCCGCACGGACCTTGCCTCGGTGTTGGCGTCCACCCTGATCAGTGCGGTGCACGACGTGGACGAGATGGTCTGGGCGCATCGTGTCGGCGCTGTTCCTCTCACCCCGGTCGAGGCGGTCATCCCTGCGCGGCGCCTGGATGAGGGTCTCACTCGTGCCGAGAGGCTCGCCGGCTACGCCGCCCGCACGGTTCTCCTGCCGCCAGGCAGCCGACCGACAGACCGCATGTTGACCGAGGCCGGCTGTTATGGTCTCGGCGTCTGTGTCGGTGACACGGCCGAGAGGTGCACGTCGCTGATTGCCCCCATACCGATGCGGGTGCACCGGGTGTCGCCCGAGTGGTGGCTGTTCGTGGAAAACATGTATCGGGAGCACCTGGTCACCACCGGTGATCCGCGCGCTCAGACCAGTTCGTTGAACCAGTTCTCGATATCAGCGCGCGGCTTCAGCCTGGGCCGCTGAGCCTCCAGCTTGAAGCGCTCCATCGCCTGCACCGCGGTGAGGATGCGTTGCCGCCACCACTCCCGCGCTCCCGCGGGGTCCGTCAACATGGCACGGCTGTCGGCGAGGAACGCGTCCACGTTGTGGAGGTTCCCAGCGAGGATGTCCGCTGGGGTGTCCCGGAACCGATCCGGGGCGGCACCCTTGCACCCCCCGCAGGTGCATCCTGCCGCGGGCACCGTCGTGAAGTAGGTCGCCCGCAAGAAATCGGATTTTCCCCACATCATCAGATCCGGGACGAACACCTGCGGGTGCTTGTTCTCCGGGCTGCGGGAGAAGTCGCCCTCCACGGAGATGTGACGCAGGCTCGCGCGGAAGCCGATGACGGCCGCCGCTGCCCCGTGCGCGACGGCGCCCAGCCCGTTGTGGTCGGTGCGCCACGCGATCGCGTTCGGGACCTGCTCGAACAGCGACCGGTACCCATGCAAGCAGGCTGCGTCATCCAGTGCGTTTCCCTTGTTGTTCAGCGCGACCGCGACCGGGTGCGTGCTCTGCCGCACGATGGCGATGAACTGCTTCAGGTGGCTGCCACGCAGCCACGACCAGTCCGCCGGAACCACAAGCATGACATCCCGCAAGGAGAGCTCGTTCGCCTCGGCGACCGCGGACCGCAACGGTCCGGCGTCGCCCGGAGCGAGGTACCCCATCGGCAGCACGGCGAGCGTTGCTCCCTGATCCAGCTGCGCCTGAGCGATCTCGGCCAGACTCGCGGCCGGCAAGCCGCTGAGCTGGTCGTCAGCGTCCGGCATCGCGAACGGCCGCTCGAGGGTGGCGGTGTAGTCCTGGTAGACCTTGGGGTCGGCGATGAGCGGCATTTTCGGGTAGGTGGCGCGGAGTCGGCGCAGCTGACCAGCGGCCTCACTCCCGGTAAGCACGATGCCCGTCCCACTGCCGCGGAGGTGCGCGGCGACCGCGTAGGCGTCCTCGCCCGCAGCGAAGAGAACCTTCCCGCGGATCTCTTCGATCCCGCGGTTCGGGGTGGAAGGTGCGCCGCGGCGGGAGGGGTCGTGTCCGATCTGGTTGAGGGTGATCGTCTGGGCGGGTGTCATCGTGCCTCCACATAAGTTCGGGTGAAGCTGTCGGCACTCATCCCGGCGCGGGCGGCGATCTCGCCGAGGGTATCCCCACGCGCGATGAGCTGGTCGATGGTTCGAGTAATCAGGGTGGGACGCTCCGGCGGGATCGGGAGCGGTTCGCGTCGGTGCATTCCCGTGCTGCTGAGCTGGATGTTGAACGACCGGTACTCGCGCTCGGTCATAAGACCGAGGTCCCGAGCGCGCCGTGCGAGGGCAGCGATCGAAACACCCCACCGGGACTTGAGTGCGGTCAAGGATGACAGAGTGGGATTCACCAGCTCGCTCCTCGCCATCGAAACCGGCATGAGGAAGGCGCTGGCAAACTGGTCAGCCTCCGCTTCCTGGTCATCACCCGTCCCGTCGTGCATGATCGCGTGGCCGAGCTCGTGAGCGAGAGTGAACCGTTGCCGCTCGCCCGGCGCGTGGGTGGAGACCATCACAATCGGTGCGCCATCCTCCGGCCAGCCCCCGATCGCGTCGAGCTTCACCGTGTCCAGCTCCACCGGAACCACCATCACGCCGGCCCGCTCTAACACCTCCGTCATGCTCTCAATCGGCTCCGAGCCCAATCCGAGCCCGCGGCGCAATTCCATCGCCCGATCCTCCGGACTGTACGTGCCATCAGCAGGCAGCGGACGAAACTCCAACTGCAACCCCGGTAACGCCTCGCCGATCGCGCGCCGCAACTGAAAACGACGTACAGCCGCCTCAGCACGAATCTGCCGATCCGACTTCACCGGCAAACTCGCCCGCTTGCGATGGAACACCCGCGCCGAAGAAAACTCACCGCTCTTCTCCGCAAGCACCTCCGGCAAAACCTCCAGCTCAGCAGCCAACCAACCAGCGTCCGAAACACGGAGCAGCTCGGTGCCCTGCTCCACACGAGAGAGACGGCTCTGGGCCATGCCGACAGCTTCCGCCAGCCCGGCCTGCGAGAAGCCGCGGGCTGTTCGGAGCATGGAGAGCGTCTCCCCATTTACGACCAGCATGTTATCCACAGGAGCAACCTAACACACAGAAAACAATCTCGCGTTTCATCTGCGAAATAATTCCGGGCGTGTCGCCAGTCCGACACACGGCTGCCAGGACACGAACCGAAGACGGCCCGACATCGTGGGCAGCATAAGGATGGCGCTCGGCGCAGGAACCGCGCAATCTGTCGCGCCGGACATGCGGCGACAAATTGTGAGAGCCAGCGACACTTTCCATGGTCCGTTCACAACCGACTAGACCGGAGCCATGTCCGTGAAGCGGGAGTACATGCCCTGGAAGGCGACGGTGACGGTCTTGGTGGGGCCGTTTCGGTGCTTGGCGACGATGAGGTCGGCCTCGCCGGCGCGGGGGTTGTCCTTCTCGTAGGCGGATTCGCGGTGGAGGAGGATGACCATGTCGGCGTCCTGCTCGATGGAGCCGGACTCGCGGAGGTCGCTCAAGGCGGGGAGCTTGTCGGCGCGCTGCTCGGGGCCGCGGTTCAGCTGCGAGAGGGCGATGACGGGCACCTGGAGCTCCTTGGCGAGGAGCTTGAGGGCGCGGGAGAACTCGCTGACCTCCTGCTGGCGGCTCTCGACGCGCTTTCCGCTCGTCATGAGCTGAAGGTAGTCGATGACGACCATCTTGAGTCCGACGCGCTGCTTGAGTCGGCGGCACTTGGCGCGGATCTCGACAAGCGTCATGTTCGGGCTGTCGTCGATGTAGAGCGGAGCGTCGTTGATGCGGCCGCGGGTGGCGGCGATGGTGGTCCAATCGCGGTTGTCGACCGTTCCCTTGCGCATGTGCTGGAGGGGGACGGTCGCCTCCGCCGAGAGGAGGCGCATCGCGATCTCGCTCCGCCCCATCTCGAGGGAGAAGAAGATCGTGGGGAGGTCGTGCTTGATCGCGGCGGCGCGCGCGAAGTCGAGGGCGAGGGTCGACTTTCCGAGCGCTGGTCGCGCGGCGACGATCACCATCTGGCCGGGGTGCAGGCCGTTCGTCAGCTCGTCGAGCTCGGTGAACCCGGTCGGGACGCCGGTCATCGACCCGTCCTTGTGCTTGGCCGCCTCGATCTCGTCGATGGCGACGGTGACGGCCTCCGTCAGCGGGACGTAGTCCTCCGCCTCCTGCGCACCCGTCACGGAGTAGATCTCCGCCTGCGCGTTGTTGACGAGGTCGAGCACCTCTCCCTCGGCCTTGTAGCCCATCTGCGTGATGCGGGTGCCCGCCTCGACCAGTCGGCGCAGGAGCGCTTTCTCGGTGACGATGTTGGCGTAGTACCCGGCGTTGGCGGCGGTCGGCACGAGGCTGGTCAGCGTGTGGAGGTACTCGGCGCCGCCGGCGCGCGAGAGTTCGCCGAGCTTGGTGAGCTCGTCCGTGACGGTGATGACGTCCGTCGGCTCGCCGTGCGAGTAGAGAGACAGGATCGCGTCGTAGATGATCTCGTGCTTGGGGATGTAGAAGTCCGTACCGCGCACGACCTCGACCACGTCGGCGACGGCGTCCTTGCTGAGCAGCATGCCGCCGAGGGCGCTCTGCTCGGCGAGGAGGTCGTGCGGGGGAGTGCGCTCCGCGTTCCGCGGCTCGGTCGCGGGGGCACCGCCGTCGGCGAGGCCGATGTGAGCGATCGACACGTGCACTCCTCTTCTCTGCCGCTGTCCACGCACGCGTGGACACGTCTCAGCTTCGCCGCCCGGTGCGGCTCCGGGTGCAGGCTCGCCGCGGATGTCGTGACCGGATCCTGCGGCTCGCGGATCTCGCGCCGCAGTCCGATCGTCCTGCCGACCACCGACAGAACCGGTCCATCCGGCGGGCGATCCATCGGCGTCGCTTCACCCTACGAACCCGCTGGGTCATCCACAACTCAGCCTGTGGATAACTATGTGAAGAAACTGCGCGAAACGCCGCGGAGCTTGTGCAGAACATGTGGGAAAAACTGTGGAGAGAGAAGATATTTCTCTGAGGAAATAGGCCCTGACCAGCCCTTAAGCTTTCCCCAGGGTGTGTGTAAAAACTACTTCGTTCGCTGTGGTGTTTGCTGTGGCCCGGGCGAGTCGACCTGTGTACAAGAGCGGTGAAAATCTCCCTTAACGAGGTGTAGCGGCGGGCCACCGCCCGCCGCTACACTGACTCTTTTTCGCGCCTACTTGGCAGCGACCACCTGAAGGGTGATGACGGCCGAGAGGTCCTCGTGCAGGCGCACGGTGGCCTCGTGGTCGCCCACGACCTTGATGGCGTTGGGGATCTCGATCTTGCGCTTGTCGAGCTCGCCGATGCCCGCCGCCTTGACGGCGTCGGCGACATCGCCGGTCTTGACCGAGCCGAACAGACGGCCCTCGCGGCCCGCCTTCACGACCAGCTTGACCTTGGTCGCCTCGAGCTTGGCCTTGAGGTCCTGAGCGGCCTCGACGGTGTGCAGCTCGCGAGCGGCCCGGGCCGCCTTGATCTGCTCGACCTGCTTCTCGCCACCGCGGGTCCACGCGATCGCGAAGCCCTGCGGGACGAGGTAGTTGCGCGCGTAGCCGTTCTTGACGTCGACGACGTCACCGGCCGAACCGAGGCCGGTGACCTCGTGCGTCAGAATCACTTTCGACATGGGGGTTCTCCTTAACGGCCCGAGCCGGCGTAGGGGAGAAGAGCCATCTCGCGCGCGTTCTTGACGGCGCGGGCGATCAGGCGCTGCTCCTGGACGGAGACACCGGTGATGCGACGGGCGCGGATCTTTCCACGCTCCGAGATGAACTTCCGCAGGGTTGCGACGTCCTTGTAGTCAATGACGCCGACGCGAACGGACTTCGCAGGAGCGGCGTTCTTGCCGTCCTTGCCCTTGCGGATCGGCTTGCGGCGGTCGCCGCTCGACTTTCCAGCCATGATTTCCTTTGCTTTTCCGCCCATCCCGGCCGAACCGGGAGGGCTGATGAATGTAAGAGGGCCCTTTAGAAGGGGGTCTCGTCGTTGTAGGAACCGGGAGTGTTCCAGACGTCGGCGCCCGCGGACGGGTCTGCGGGGGCGGAGGCGGCCCAGGGCTCCTCGACAGCGGGAGCACCGCCACCGAATCCGCCGGCGGCACGACCGCCGCCGGACGACTGAGCACGGGTCACCTGAGCGGTGGCGTAGCGCAGCGACGGCCCGATCTCATCGATCTCGAGCTCGATGGACGTGCGCTTCTCGCCTTCCTTCGTCTCGTAGGAACGCTGCTTGAGCCGCCCCTGAGCGATGACGCGGGACCCCTTGGTCAGCGAGCCCGCGACGTGCTCGGCGAATTCACGCCAGACGCTCGCCCGGAGGAACAGAGCCTCTCCGTCCTTCCACTCGTTCGCCTGACGGTCGAACGTGCGCGGAGTGGACGCGATCGTGAAGTTGGCGACGGCCAGCCCGTTCTGCGTGTAACGCAGCTCGGGGTCGGCCGTGAGGTTGCCCACCACGGTGATGACGGTCTCGCCGGCCATCGGACTAGGCGCCGGCCTTCTCGGTGCCGGCGGAGGCGGCCTTGCGGGCAGCCTTCTCGTCGGCGCGCTTCTGAGCGGCGGCGACCTGGGCGATGGCCTCCTCGGCGCGGAGCACCTTGGTGCGCATGACGGCCTCGCTGAGCTTCAGCTGGCGGTCGAGCTCCTTGGTGGTGTCGCCGTTCGCGGTCAGCTGGACGACGGCGTAGATGCCCTCGGACTTCTTGTTGATCTCATAGGCCAGGCGACGGCGACCCCAGATGTCGACGCTGTCGATCGTTCCACCGTCGTTACGAACGACGTTGAGGAACTTGTCAAGGCTGGGAGCAACGGTGCGCTCATCGATCTCGGGATCGAGGATGACCATCAGCTCGTACTGATGCATGACTAACCCACCTCCTCTGGTCTCAGCGGCTGCAGACGTTCTGCAGCAGGAGGGTTGTACATCGGTCGCGCGGGCAGACTTCTGCCCAGGCAACTTTCCAAGGGTACCCGACGGCGCGTCATCCCGCCAGCCGGGAGCCGGCTCGCAGAGTGCCGGCTTGCGGAGTGTGGAGGTGCGGGAGGCGGGGGAGTCGAGGAGCTTCGTCATGTCCCCAGCCTCGATGCGCCGGCCCGCCGCCGTCGGCCTTCGACCGGAACAGTGGAGAAGTCGGCGCGCGGCGTGCGCTGTGAATGGGGCGATGCGTCAGCGGGCGCCCCACCAGTCGAGCAGACGACGCGTTGCCTCCTCCTCGCCCAACGGCCCCTCGTCGAGCCGTAGATCGAGCAGGAACTTCATCGCCTGGCCCACCTCGCGCCCCGGCGTGATGCCGAGCACACGCATCACCTGCTGGCCGTCGAGGTCCGGACGCACCGCATCCAGCTCCTCCTGCTCCTTCAGCTCCCGGATGCGCTGCTCGAGGTCGTCGTACGCGAACCCCAGACGGTCGGCCTTGCGGCGGTTGCGCGTGGTCACGTCGGCACGCGTCAGCATGTGGAGGCGTTCGAGCTGCTCGCCCGCGTCCCGCACGTAGCGGCGCACCGCGGAGTCCGTCCAGTGGGCGTCGGTGTAGCCGAAGAAGCGGAGGTGCAGCTCGATCAGCCGCGCGACCGCGTCGATCGTCGCCTTGTCGAAGCGCAGTGCGGTCAGCCGCTTCCTGGCGAGCTTCGCACCCACGACGTCGTGGTGGTAGAAGCTCACGGCGCCGCCCGGCTCGAACCGCCTGGTCGCCGGCTTGCCGATGTCGTGCAGGATGGCCGCGAGACGCAGGACGAGATCGGGGGCTTCGCCCGGATGACGCTCCTTTTCGTATCCGATGGCCTGCTCCAGGACGGTCAGGCTGTGCTGATACACGTCTTTGTGGTGGTGGTGCTCGTCCACTTCGAGCCGCAGCGCGGGCACCTCCGGCAGCACCTCGTCGGCGAGCCCGGTCTGGACCAGCAGCTCGATGCCGGCCCGTGGATCATCCGCGGTGAGGAGCTTGGAGAGCTCGTCGCGCACGCGCTCGGCGCTGATGATGCGGATGCGATCGGCCATGCGACCCATGGCGCCGACGGTCTCGTCGTCGACGACGAACCCGAGCTGTGCGGCGAACCGCGCCGCGCGGAGCATGCGCAGCGGATCGTCGCCGAACGACACCTCCGGGGTCGACGGGGTCGTGATCCGCCGCTCGAGCAAGTGCTCCACACCGCCCGACGGATCGACGAGCCGGACGTCGGGCACGCGGAGGGCCAGCGCGTTCACGGTGAAGTCGCGGCGCAGGAGGTCGCCCTCCAGCGAGTCGCCGAAGACCACGTCGGGCTTGCGCGTCTCGCCGTCGTAGCTGTCGCTGCGATAGGTCGTGATCTCGACGGTGTCGTCGCCGAACCGCGCCCCGATGGTGCCGAACTGCCGGCCGATGTCCCAGACCGCGTCCGCGAGCGGGGAGACGATCTTCAGGATGTCGTCGGGGCGCGCGTCCGTCGTGAAGTCGAGATCGTGCACGGACCGGCCCAGCAGCGCGTCGCGAACGGGGCCGCCGACGAGGGCCAGCTCGTGGCCGGAGGCCGCGAACAGGGAGGCGACCCGGCTGACCGTGGGCGACGCCGCGAGGTCGCCGAGACGTTCGAGGGATTCGGCGACGCTCTGCATGGTGACCTAGTTTACGGGCGTGCTCGCCGGGCTCTCAGGGGGTGGCATCTAGAATCGTGGTCATGGAGGCCGAGCAGGGATCGTGCGTCGTCGCATGAGCGCAGCCGACCCCACCCTCCTCCGGGGTGCCCGTCGCCGGCGCGCGGGCGGCCGACTCGCCGGTGTCGTCGCGGCCGTGGTCGCGGCGCTCTCGCTGGTCACGGTGACGCCGACGGCGGCGACCGCCGCGACCGACGCCCCCAGCCCCTCCACCTCCTCCGTCACCGCGACCCCGTCTCCCCGCACGTCGGACGGGTCGGGCCTGACCGCGAGCGTCGCGGCCGACAATGCGGGCGTGCTCGCGACCGGTCAAGACCTTTCGGTCTCCGTCACGGTCTCCAATCCCACCGGGTCGGCCGTCTCCACCGGAACGGTCTCGGTCTGGCTGGACCCGAAGGCGATGGCCTCACGCAACACCCTCACCGACTGGCTCGGGTCCGCCGATCCGGTCACGGCGCCGGTGCCGCTGGGGGAGGCGACCCTCCCTCCTCTGGAGAGCGGCACCAGCAGCGTCGTCCGGGTGACCGTCCCGGCCGCGGCGGTCCCGTTCGGGACGCGCCCCGACTCGGCGGTGTTCGGGATCGGCGCGACCGTGACGTCCGCAGACTCCCGGATCGAGGCGCGCAGCTCCGTCGTGTGGAGCGCGGCGGAGACCGGCACGCGGTCGAGTGTGGGCGTCGTGATGCCCATCGTCAGCCCCTCCAGCGCGGACGGCCTCATCTCCGCCGACGATCTCGCCACCTACACGGCCGCGAACGGCGTGCTCACCCGCGATCTGGACGGGCTCGACGGGCACAGCGCCGTGACCGTCGGGATCGACCCGATGATCATCGCGTCCATCCGCGCGCTCGGCAACGCGGCTCCGGCGACCGCCATCGACTGGCTGTCGCGCCTCGCGACCCTGCCCAATGACACCTTCTCACTCGGTTACGGCGACGCCGACCCGACCGGGCAGATCCAGGCAGGAGGGGCCGCCCCGCTGACTCCGACCTCTCTGCAGTACGCCCTCGACCCCAAGAACTTCTCACCCACTCCGACCTCGATCGGCCAGCCCGTGACGGCGCCGACGACGGCGATCACGGGAGGCTCGACGCCGACGCCGACGCCGACCTCCGGACCGGTGCTCCCCACGCTCGAGCAGCTCACCGCCTGGGACTTCACCCTGAAGGGCATCGCCTGGCCCGGCGATCGGAGCGCGCGTGCGGCCGACCTGGCCCCGCTCGCCGCCGCCGGGCTGACGAGCGTGATCGTCTCGGGTGACAACACCAACGCCGGCGACCTGGACACCACGCCGAACGCCGCCGTGTCCACGAGCGGAAGCACGGTCGTGGCCTTCGATCAGCGTCTCTCCGATGCTCTGCGATCGGCCGTCTCCGCGCCGAGCGACGTCGCCTGGAACACGGCCATGGGCAAGCTCAACGCCCAGCTCCAGCTGATCGGCGCGGAAGGCGGAGACGCCCGCCACCTGCTCGTCGGACTCGACCGGTCGTGGCCGTCGAGCGGGACCCAGCTCAAGCGCACGCTGGACGCGCTGTCGTCGTCGCCGTGGGCGACGTCGTCGACCCTCGTCGCAGTCCGTGCGGCGGCCGCCACCAGCGGGCTGGCTCTCACCGACGCTCCGGAGGCGGATGCTCGGATCGACGCCATCCGCGCCCTCTTCTCGGATGAGACGTCGCTCGGGGCGTTCTCCTCGGTGCTCGACGACCCGACGACCCTCACCGGCCGGGTGCGCGCACAGCTGCTCACCCTGCTCGCGGTCTCCTGGCAGAACCCCAAGGCCGATTGGGCCGCCGCGGTCGCCGCGTCGCACAAGACGACGCGGGACACCCTCGGTTCCATCCACATCCTGCCGACGGAGAACATCAACCTCGTCAGCGCCCAGGGGTCGATCCCGTTCACGGTCAGCAACGAGCTGAAGGACGAGGCAGTGACGGTCGTGCTGACCGCGTCGCCCTCGAACAGCCGCCTGGAGATCGACGACGCGACGACCAAGCGGATCCCGCAGGACTCCCGTGCCACGCTCCTCGTCCCGGTGAAGGCGAAGGTGGGCAACGGCCAGGTCGTGCTCTCGCTGCGCCTCTACAGCCCCACCGGCGTGCCGATCGGCGACCCGACGACGGTCACCGTCGACGTGCACGCGGACTGGGAGGGGCTCGGCGCATTGATCCTCGGCATCCTGCTCGTCCTGCTCTTCGGCTTCGGCGTCGTACGCAACATCCTGAGACGCCGCAAGGAGCGCCGCGAGCCGGAGGACGGCGACGAGACCGCCGGCGCGGAGATCGCCCCGGAGGCCCCTCCGCACACGGAGCAGGAAGAGCCGGACCCCGGAGTCGGCGACACCTCCGGCGCACCGCAGGAGGACGAACCGCGTGGCTAGCGTGGGACGCGCCAGCGCGATGCTCGCCTCCGGCACCTTCGTCTCGCGCATCCTCGGATTCGCGAAGGCGTGGCTGCTGGTGCAGGCGATCGGCACTCTCAGCCTCGCAGCGAACGCGTACGGCACGGCGACGCAGGTGCCCAACAGCCTGTACGCGATCATCGCTCAGGGCATCCTGAACGCGATCCTGGTGCCGCAGATCGTGCGCGCATCAATCAACGCCGACGGCGGGCGCGCTTACATCAACAAGCTCGTCACACTGGGGATGGTGGTGTTCGCGGGTGTCGCGGTCGTCGCCACGGTCGCGGCGCCGCTGCTCATGACCTTGTACGGGCTACGCGGCGAGCAGGCGCAGTTGGCGACCACATTCGCGTACTGGTCGCTGCCGCAGATCTTCTTCCTCGGCCTCTACACGCTCCTGGGCGAAGTCCTGAACGCCCGCAAGTCGTTCGGGCCGTTCACCTGGGCGCCGGTGATCAACAACGTCGTCGCCATCCTCATGCTCGGCGGCTTCATACTGCTGTTCGGCGCGTACTCCGCTTCCGGCAATGCCCACGACACATGGTCGATCGGGATGATCGCCCTTCTCGCGGGCGGAGCCACGTTGGGTATCGCGGTGCAGGCCCTCGTGCTGTTCTTCTTCTGGCGGCGGATCGGTCTGAGGTTCCGCTTCGACTTCGGATGGCGCGGAGTCAACCTGGGGAGCGCGGGCCGGGCGGCCGGCTGGACGCTGGGAATGCTCATCGCGACCCAGATCGCCGGGCTCATCGAGATGAACGTCTCGAACTCGGCGGGGGAGGGCTACGCCGGCTCGTTCGTGATGACGAACGCCTGGCTGATCTTCATGCTCCCGCACGGCATCATCGCGGTCTCGATCGTCACGGCGTACTACACGCGGATGGCGGAGCATGCCGCCCGCGGTGCCGTCTCCGACTTCCGCGGTGATTTCTCGAGCGCTGCGCGGTCGATCATGTTCCTCATCGTCTTCTCCTCTGCCGCGCTCATCGTGGTGGCGTACCCCGTTGCTCGCGTCTTCACCTCCAGCTATCAGCCGATGGGACTCGTCCTCATCGCCTATCTGGTGGGCCTCGTTCCCTTCTCGCTCGTGTTCATGGCGCAGAGGGCCTTCTACTCGCTGGGGGACACCCGCACGCCGTTCCTCTTCACCCTCGCCCAGGTCGTCGTGATCATCGTCGGCGTGCTGGCCTGCTTCGCTGTGGGCCCCGACATGCGCGCCGCAGCCGTCGCCCTCGTCGTCTCGCTCGCGAGCGTCATCCAGGCGGTGCTCGCCTTCGCACTCCTGCGTCGCCGCGTCGGGGGAGTGGACGGGAGGCGCATCGCGAGCGGACTGTGGCGGTTCCTTCTCGCAGCGGTGGCGGCGATGGTCGCGGGCGCCGGGTTCCTGGTGCTGCTCGGGGGAGTGGAGCCGGACGCTTTCCCGGTGAGCGGCATCCTGGGCGCGATCGTCTCGTCGGCCGTCGTGGGTGTCGTGATGCTCGTCGTGTACGTCGGATTCCTCGCCATGCTCCGTTCGAGCGATCTGGAGGCGGGGGTCGGACCAATCCTCGATCGCCTTCGGCGCCGAACTCCACAGGGCGGGTGAGACGGAATAGCATCCGCCTAGGATGTGTTCTATTGGTCGGTGCCTCCGGTCCCGAAGGCCCCGCAGACAGTCAAGGAGTTCCGCCGTGCGGCAGATCATCATCATCGGTTCCGGCCCCGCCGGGTACACCGCGGCCATCTATGCGGCCCGCGCCAACCTGAAGCCGCTGCTGATCGCCTCCTCGGTCGAGGCGGGCGGTGAACTGATGAACACCACGGAGGTCGAGAACTTCCCCGGGTTCCCCGACGGGATCATGGGCCCCGACCTCATGTTCAAGATGCAGGCCCAGGCCGAGAAGTTCGGCACCGAGGTCGTGCTCGACGATGTCGTGTCGGTCGATCTGACGGGTGAGGTCAAGACTGTCACCCTCGGCTCCGGCGCCGTGCACGAGGCCCTCGCCGTGATCTTCGCGACCGGCTCCGCCTACCGCAAGCTGGGCCTGGAGGACGAGGATCGCCTTTCCGGACACGGCGTCTCCTGGTGCGCCACCTGCGACGGGTTCTTCTTCCGCGAGCGCACGATCGCCGTGGTCGGCGGCGGCGACTCCGCGATGGAGGAGGCCAACTTCCTCACCCGCTTCGCGGACAAGGTGTACGTCATCCACCGCCGCGACAGCCTCCGCGCCTCCAAGATCATGCAGGATCGCGCCTTCGCCAACGAGAAGATCGAGTTCGTCTGGAACTCGGAGGTCGTGGGCATCGGCGGCAGCGAGCAGGTTCAGCACGTCAAGCTGCGCAACCTCATCACCGGCGAGGAGAGCGAGCTCGACCTGCAGGGGCTGTTCATCGCGATCGGTAACGACCCGCGCGTGCACCTGGTCCACGGTCAGCTCGATCTGACCGCCGAGGGCACCATCGCGGTCGACGGCCGTTCGTCGAAGACGAACCTCACCGGCGTGTTCGCCGCCGGGGATGTGATCGACCCGACGTACCGTCAGGCCGTCACCGCTGCAGCGTCCGGCACCGTCGCCGCCCTCGACGCGGAGCACTACCTCGCTTCGCTTCCCCAGAACCTGCTGGAGCAGACGGTCGAGACCGCCTCCAGCGATCGTGAACTCTCGACCACCGCCTAAGGAGAATCAGACAATGTCAGCAGCACGTTCGGTCACGGACGCGACGTTCGAGCAGGACGTCCTCAACAACGAGAAGACCATCCTCGTGGACTTCTGGGCAGAGTGGTGCGGCCCGTGTCGCGCCGTCGGCCCGATCCTCGACCAGATCGCCGCCGAGCACTCGGACAAGATCGAGATCGTCAAGCTCAACGTCGACGAGAACCCGCAGACCGCGGCGAAGTACCAGATCACCTCCATCCCCGCGATGAAGGTGTACCAGGGTGGAGAGGTCGTCAAGACCGTCATCGGCGCCAAGCCGAAGCCCGCCCTCGAAGCCGACCTGGCCGCCTACCTCGCGTAGCCGACCAGCCTCTTCGCAGACCCGTCCGGCGCTCACCCGCCGGGCGGGTCTTTTTCGTATCCGCCGGCACTCGGACCTCCCTCGGATTTTCCGCGGGACGCACCACCCAAATAGCATGACTAAACGCCACTAGAAATGGAATGACTCGTGACCGAACAGGGCATCCCGCAGCAGCGGGGCAACAATCTGGACCCGTGGTACAGCCACTACGCGCAGCGCACCAGCGGCCTGGCCGCCAGTGAGGTCCGAGCCCTGTTCGCCGTCGCCAGCCGCCCCGAGGTGGTCTCGCTGGCCGGCGGCATGCCCTATGTGGCCGCCCTGCCGGAGGACCTCGTCGTCGGTGCGATGGATCGCGTGATGCGCGAGCAGGGCCCCGTGGCCCTCCAGTACGGCTCCGGTCAGGGCGTCCCCGCGCTCCGCGAGCAGATCCTCGACGTGATGGCGCTGGAAGGAATCAGCGGCAGTGCGGACGACGTCATCGTGACGACCGGCTCTCAGCACGCGCTGGAGCTCTTCAGCAAGCTCTTCATCGATCCCGGAGACGTCGTCCTCGCGGAGGGTCCGAGCTACGTCACCGCGATGGTGATCTTCCGCTCGTACCAGGCCGAGGTGGATCACGTGCCCATGGACGAGCACGGTCTCATCCCGCAGGCGTTGCGCGAGCACATCGCACGTCTGAAGGCCGCCGGGCGTCGCGTGAAGTTCCTGTACACGGTGCCGACATTCCACAATCCCGCCGGCGTGACGCTCACCTGGGAGCGCCGCCTCGAGATCCTCGAGATCGCGCGCGAGAACGACATCCTCGTGCTGGAGGACAACCCGTACGGCCTGCTGTACTTCGGCGAACGGCCTCCGTCGGCGATGCGGTCGGTCGAGAAGGAGGGTGTCGTCTACCTGGGGACGTTCTCCAAGACGCTCGCGCCTGGTTTCCGAGTCGGCTGGGCCCTTGCCCCGCATGCCATCCGCGAGAAGCTCATCCTCGCCAACGAAGCCGCCGTGCTGAGTCCGAGCTCCTTCAGTCAGCTGGTGATCTCCGAGTATCTGCGGGATGCGGACTGGAAGGCGCAGATCGACACCTTCCGCGGCGTGTACCGGGAGCGCAAGGAGGCCATGATCTCCGCACTCGAGGAACATCTGCCCGAGTTGAGCTGGACGAACCCCAACGGCGGCTTCTACGTGTGGCTGACGCTTCCTCCCCATCTCGACTCGAAGGCGATGCTGCCGCGCGCGGTGACGGAGCTCGTCGCATACACGCCCGGCACCGCCTTCTATGGTGACGGCTCGGGCGCCCAGAACATCCGGCTGTCGTTCTGCTACCCGACCCCCGAGAACATCAAGGTCGGCATCCGTCGTCTCGCCAACGTCATCAACGGCGAGCAGGATCTGCTCGACACCTTCGCCGGAACGGGCCCGCTGACCGCAGCGCGTCCGAGCCGGACCAGCGCGAACCCGCCGACCGATCTGCGCTGAGCGCACGCACAACGAGAAAGAGCTGATCATGGCAGAAAAAGAAGCCCTCGACGCCCTCGATATCGTCGTGCTCGCCGGCGGGATCTCGCACGAGCGCGACATCTCCCTCCGCAGCGGCCGCCGGGTCGCAGACGGCCTGAACTCTCTGGGCCACCGCGTCACCGTGCGCGAGCCCGACGGAGAACTGCTCGGCTTCCTGACCGGGTCGCGCCCGGACGTCGTCTGGCCCGCACTGCACGGCGCCAGCGGCGAAGACGGCGCGCTGCGTGCCCTTCTCGAGTTGACCGGGATCCCCTTCGTCGGTTCACGGACTGATTCGTCCCGGCTGGCGTGGTCGAAGCCCACCGCCAAGACGATCGTCGGCCGCGCGGGCGTCGCCACCCCGGACTCCGTGACGCTCCCGAAGGAGACCTTCCGCGAGCTGGGCGCAAACAGCGTGCTCTCCGCCGTCATCGCCGGGCTGGGCATGCCCGTCGTCGTGAAGCCCGCTCAGGGCGGCTCGGCGCAGGGCGTGACCATCGTCGCCTCCGCCGACGAGCTCCCGCGTGCCATGGTGGATGCATACACCTACTCCGAGATCGCGCTCATCGAGCGCAAGGTCGAGGGTGTGGAAGTGTCGGTCGCCGTGATCGATTCCGGTTCGGGCGCGGAGGCGCTCCCGGCGGTCGAGATCGAGCCCGTCGACGGGGTCTACTCGTTCGATGCCCGCTACAACGCGGGTGAGACCCGTTTCTATGTGCCGGCACGGCTGGCCCCGGAGGTCGGGGAAGCCGTCGCGGCGGCCGCCTCAGCTGCTCACGAGGCGCTCGGCCTACGGCACCTGTCGCGGATCGACCTGATCGTGGACGATGCCGGCGTGCCGTGGTTCCTCGAGGCGAATGTCTTGCCGGGGCTCACCGAGACGTCGATCATGCCGCAGGCGATCGCCGCCTCCGGGCGCGACCTCGGCGAGGTCTACGCCGCACTCGCGGTCGCAGCGATAGCGGAGGGATAGCGGATAGATAGCGCAGTGGGCCGGCTCCCTGTCAGCACCCCGCGCGGTCGCCGCTGATCAGTTGTAGCTGGGCTGGCCGATCTCGTCGAGGATGCGGTTGAGGTCCTGGATCGTCGCGAAGTCCACGACGATCTGCCCCTTGCGCGCGCCGAGGGTGATCTTGACGCGCGTGTTGAGGCGATCGCCGAGCTTCTCCGCGATCTCGTCCAGGTGACCGCGGTGCTTTCCCGCGGTGGCCTTGGAGCGCGCAGGCTTAGGGCTCTTGCCCGCCACGGCCTCCGCCGCGCGCACGGAGAGGTCCTCGTTGATGATCTTGTCGGCGAGCCGCACCATCGCGTCGGCGTCATCACCGAGGGAGAGGATCGCGCGGGCGTGCCCGGCGCTGAGGACGCCGGCTGCGACGCGGGTCTGCACCGGAGCGGGGAGCTTCAGGAGCCGGATCGTGTTCGTGATCTGCGGGCGGGAGCGCCCGATCCGGTTCGCGAGCTCCTCCTGCGTGATGCCGAAATCGGCGAGGAGCTGCTGGTAGGCAGACGCCTCTTCCAGCGGATTCAGCTGCGAGCGGTGGAGGTTCTCCAACAGAGCGTCGCGCAACATGTCATCATCCGCGGTGTCCTTGATGATCGCGGGGATGTTCGCGAGCCCGAGCTCCTTGGTCGCCCGCAGGCGGCGCTCGCCCATGATGAGTTCGTATTTGTCGCTCTGACCGGCGAGAGGGCGCACCACGACGGGCTGGAGGACGCCGACCTCGCGGATGCTCGCGACGAGCTCGTCGAGCGCGTCCCGGTCGAATTCCGTGCGCGGCTGGACCGGGTTGGGGACGATGTCGACGGGGGAGAGGTATGCGAGACGCGCTCCCGGTACGGCGACGAGGTCATCCGTCGACGGGGCTGAACTGGTGTCGGGGAAGAAGACGTCGACGGGCCGGGACGACTGGTCGGACGTGGGGATGAGGGCGCCGATGCCGCGGCCCAGTCCGGTGCGCTTCGCTGCCATTAACGTGGTGCTCCTCTTCGTGCGATCTCGGCGGCCGCTTCGAGGTACGAGAGCGAGCCGGACGAGTTGGCGTCGTAACTGATGACGCTTTGGCCATAGCTCGGCGCCTCCGAGATGCGAACCGAGCGGGGGATGATCGTGTCGAGCACCTCGTTGGGGAAGTGGTCGCGCACGTCCGCTGCCACCTGGTGCGCCAGGTTGGTGCGGGAGTCGTACATGGTCAGCAGGATCGTCGACACGCGCAGCTTCGGGTTCAGGTGCCGTTCGATCAGCTGGATGTTCTTGAGCAGCTGGCTGAGCCCCTCCAGCGCGTAGTACTCGCACTGGATCGGGATGAGGACCTCGGTCGCCGCCACGAAGGCGTTGATCGTCAGGAGGCCCAACGAGGGCGGGCAGTCGATGAGCACGTAGTCGATGTCGTACTCGTCGAGGAATCGGCGGAGCGCCCGCTCCAGTCGCTGCTCACGCGCCACCATCGACACGAGTTCGATCTCCGCCCCGGCGAGGTCGATGGTCGCGGGGATCACGAAGAGGCCGTCGAACTCCGGGCTCTTCTGGATGACCTCCTCCAGCTCTTTGTCGTTCACGATCACGTCATAGACGCTCGGGGTTCCTTCGCGGTGCTCGACGCTCAGAGCAGTCGAGGCGTTCCCCTGCGGATCGAGATCGATCACCAGCACCCGCGCGCCGGATTTCGCCAGGGCGGCCGAGAGATTGACGACCGTGGTCGTCTTGCCCACTCCACCCTTCTGGTTCGAGATCGTGAACACTCGCGTTCGAGAGGGAAGGGGAAGAGTTGTTTGAGCGATCGCCTGCCTCCTCCGCGCGAGATCCTCGATCTCCCGGGCCAGAGGCGTCGATTCATCGAAGGCGGGCGTCTCCACCGCGATGGACGGATCCTGGTCCGGTTGTTTCACGTGAAACCTCGTCGCTCGATCTGGTGCGCCGCACCGGTCTGGTCGGGGGAGCGCACCGGGGCGCGCTTCCCTTCAACTCTATCTTGCGCGACCGACGGGACCGTCGGGTTCAGCGAGCGGAAGGCTGGAAGATGGCGCCTGTCGGCGATCGGCGAGGCGTCCGGCCATTTGTGGACACCTCGTCTGCGACGAGGACACAGCCAGGACGAGGTGGACGGGCGCGCCAGCTCTGGGTGACGGTGCTTATGACTTTCCTCTCTCTGATACATCGACGTGGCCTCAACTCCCCGAGTTCGGCGATGAGGCGTGTGGGTTGTGGCATGGTCGACGTCGCGTTGGCGCCTGTGTTTCACGTGAAACAATCGCTGCCGCCCGCGAGTGCGCACATGGTGGGTGAGGGCATCGTGGGAGCGGGCATGGTGGGGGAGTGGTCACCGGGACGGGACCTGGCGCGTGCCGCTCATACGAGGAGCTGCCCGTCGTTCGACGATTCCAGGATGCCGTGTCGCCGGCACCCCATCAGCACGCCGCCAGCTTTCGAGGCCGCTTCCCTACTGTCGGCTGTGCACCTGCCGAGGGAGTCGGGCACTCATCCCCTCGCTGATCTGTGAGCCCATCAGCCCGCGGGCCGCCAACCCATCAACCGGTCAGGCGGCCTCCTGCCTACGAGTTTGCCCGCCGCCTTCGCTCCCGTGCCGATGATCATCCCCACGTCAGCTCGCCGAGCCGGCCATGCCGCCCGCCGCCGCCCCGGCTACTCACACGATTGCCCGCATTCCTCCTCGCCCGTCGAGGCGTCTGCCATGCCGTCGACGCTCCCGCCCGTCCGTACACGTACATACCGACGGCGCGGCCACCGCTCAGTGCACCCTCCCGATCCCTGCCTTCCGCCCCTTTCCAGCTGCACGTTCCTGACCCTCCCTTCTCGACGTCCGTGCATTCCGCGGGCCTATCTGGTGGTCCTGCGTTCATCGTCATGCGCGCTGTGTCCCGCACCCGCCCGGACGTCGGTCATCCTTCACGACTCTCGTACCCGCTGCGCTCCCACTGGCGCCACCGGCGACGCTCGCGCGCCGTGGGCGACCCGCCTGTTCCTATCTCAACCCGCCTGTTCTTCACATCATCCGAGCCCACTCCGGCACCGCCCGTTCACACGCCTCTCCGCGTCCCCGCCCACCTGCTCATCTATCCGATGGTCGGCCTGTTCGTGGGTCGCCCGTCTGCTCGTCCACCGACCGAGGTTGACGGTCTGTCAGCAGGTCGCCCGAGCGCTCCCCGCCACTCGGCCCTCTCACTGCCGACCGCTCAGGTCGCCACTGGCCCATCCGTCGCACCTCCGCCATACGGGCTTACCCGCTTCGGCACCTGCGGACCACGGAGCATGTTTCTCGTGAAACTGCTCGGCAC
Source organism: Leifsonia sp. LS1 (assembly GCF_020521355.1). Classification (NCBI taxonomy): domain Bacteria; kingdom Bacillati; phylum Actinomycetota; class Actinomycetes; order Micrococcales; family Microbacteriaceae; genus Leifsonia; species Leifsonia sp. LS1. The sequence continues at coordinate 110,387 of NZ_BPER01000001.1, read as the reverse complement.
CCTCCGTCCCGCAAGCTCGCCGGCTCGGTGATCTCCGCGAAGCACCCACAGATCTGGCGGATCGGTACCAACCTGTCAGCCGTGGCATCGAGGCCCCTGTCGCCTCGGGTGCGGACACAGGGGACACGCCGACCTCCGACTCCGCGCCCGTCCTCATCGCCGCGTTCGTTCGTTCAGCGACCGCGCATAGCTGCCCGGTCGACCACAGTGGGGGAGGGAGATGTCCCGCGAGCTCAGCATAGGAGGCGGATCCGCCGACGCCGGCTGACGGAAGGTAGCTGACCAACAGCATGGGTTTCACGTGAAACACGTCCACGCTCCTCGCCTCTCTACGGCGACCAGAGGAAGCGGCGAAATCACCTGCACGCACGCGGGGTGGTCATGATCGAACTCGGATCGGTGCGACGAAGCGCTCCAGCCGCGTGGATGTACGCTCGCCGTGACACTCCACCACCCCCGACTTCCCCGCACAGACGAACACGACGCACGGTCACGCGTCATCGCTTTACACGTCGCACCGCTAGCGAGACCACGCTCGCGAGACCACAGGTCGTCCGATCGCAGGGGAGTGCAGCAGCAGCGCGAGCGCTCTCGATCCGTCATTCACCAGCTCAACTCAATGGCGGCGGGCAGCCCATGGGGACACACTGCCGACTCGAGCGAGCGTCAGAGACAGCCCTCCCGCCTCCCTCCTCGCGCTCCCGCGCCGCCCCTTCGGATCATCATCCACCGACCTTCACAGAGCGAACGTCGACCGAACGACAAGCGGTCCCGGTGCCGAGAATCAGCCGAATCGGGGCTCGATTCCGTCCGAACGACTTCGTCGGCGAGCCCGGAGAATGGCTCCCACAGCGCGGAAGCACCCTGTTTCGTCGCTCACAGAGCCATCCTCCGGCTCACACCGCGCACCGCGTCGGACAGGAACACGACACGAAAGGGTCGAAATCACTCCAGCATCGAGACCGAGCGCGAACCAGTCGGTCGCCGGGTGTCAGCGGACGGTGGCGCGGATGACGCGCGTGACCTCGTCCAGGATGCCCTCACCGAGAGTCTCGACGACCACATCGTGAACCTTGTACTTGCGGATCTCCTTGGACGCCGCCTCCACCTCGGCCTGTGCACCGGCGCCCTTCATGAGGACGAGCTCGCCGCCGTCGCGAAGAAGGGGTGCGGTGAGGGGGAGCAGCTTGCGGAACGCGCTCACCGCGCGAGCCGTCACTTGATCGAGCGGGGTGTCGAGTCTGGCTTCTTCCGCACGAGCCCGCATGACGACGACGTTCGTAAGACCGAGTTCGGTGACCTGCTCGTCGAGCCAGGCGATCCGACGCTCCATGGGCTCGATCAAGACGAACGACACATCGGGGCGAGCGATCGCGAGGACGAGGCCCGGCAATCCAGCACCGCTCCCGATATCACCGACGAGACCGGGCCGCAGGAGAGGAGCGACGATCGCGCAATTCAGGATGTGACGCGACCACAGTCGCGGCAGCTCCAGCGGACCGATCAGACCCCGCTCCTCGCCCTGCGCGGCGAGGTTCCCAGTGAACGCTCGAGCAACGTCCAGGCGATCACCGAACAGGGCCGCGGCAGCGGAGGGCTCCGATTCGAGGGCGTCCGTCACGATGCGGCGGCGTCAGGCAGCGGTGATGACCGTGTGGCGGTCACGACCCTCGCCGCGCGAGTTCGACACGAAGCCGCGCTCCGAGACGATGTCGTGGACGAGTTTCCGCTCATACGAGGACATGGGGGGAAGCGAGGCCTCCGCGGCGCCCTCCTCGAGACGGGCGATCGCGCGCGCCACCAGCTGGCCCAGCTCGGCCTGGCGCGCATCGCGCGAGCCGGCGATGTCGAGGATCAGACGTGAGAAGCCGCCCGTCTGGTTCTGCACGGCGAGACGCGTCAACTCCTGCAGAGCGGCGACAGTCTCGGGCTTCGACAGCACCTGAAGATTCGCGCCGTCTTCGGCATTCACGGAGATGTAGGCGCGGCCGTTGCGGGCGTCGATGTCGATATCCCCGTCGATGTCGGCGATGTCGAGGAGCTCCTCGATATAGTCCGCGGCGATGTCACCCTCGCGGTCGAGGTCGGCCGCGGTCGGGGAGGTCGCAGTGGCTTCCTCGGTCTCGACACCGTCGGTGATCACGGTCCGCGGCTCCGTCGTCGGGGTGGGGAGGATGTCGTCGGTCTGCACGTCGGTCATGGGTGTCCCTACTTCTTTCCGGCCTGCTTCTTGGCGCGGTTCTTGCTCACAGGCTGAACTCGCTGGGTGGTCACGGGCTTGTCGGGAACCGACTCCTCGACGGAGAGAACGACGGTTCCATCCTGCTGGACGAGCTTGCCCTTCTTGGCGAGGCGGGCCTCGCGCGCCTTGGCGGCGTCCGAGCCGGGGGTCGGCATGTTGCGGATGACGAGGAACTGCTGACCCATGGTCCAGATGTTCGAGGTCAGCCAGTAGAACATGACACCGAGCGGGAAAGCGAATCCCGAGAACAGGAAGACGAACGGGAGCAGGTAGAGCAGGATGCGCTGCTGCTTGAACTGGGGGCTCGCCTTCGTCTCCGGAGACATGTTCTTCGACACGATCTGCAGCTGCGTGAGGAACTGCGAACCGGTCATCAGGACGACCATCGCGGCCGCGATCACCATGACGACGACCTGCGGGGGGTGGGCGTTCATCGCCCCCTGGAAGCTCTGGTGCAGGGGAGCGACACCGAAGAGTGACGCGTTTCCGAACTGGACGGCGAGCGTCTCGTTGAGCGGGCCGACGCCCGCATGACCACTCTGGGCGCCGTTGAGCACCTGGAACAGCGAGAAGAAGATCGGCATCTGGAGCAGCAGCGGGAGGCACGAGCTCAGCGGGTTGGTGCCCGTCTTCTTGTAGAGCTCCATGGTCTCGCGGGACATGGCCTCACGCGAGAACTGGTCCTTCTTGCCCTTGTACTTGTCCTGGATCTTCTTGAGCTGCGGCGCCACCTCGAGCATGCGCCGCTGGTTCTTGATCTGACGGACGAAGATCGGGATGAGCGCCGCGCGGACGACGAGGGTCAGACCGACGATCGAAAGCACCCAGGTGAGGCCGGCGGCCGGATCGAGCCCGATCTGAGACAGCAGCCAGTGGAAGGCGACGAGGATCAGCTCTACGACCCATTTGATGGGCCAGAGGATCGTACCGAGGATGTCCATGTCTGCGTGCTAGGCCCTTCTGTGGCTAAAGCTTGCGTCGCTCGCGGCGACGACGAATCCGAACGGGGTGACCCGGTAGCGCTGGCGCCTCTTCACGGGGACGTCGTCGACCCCTCCCGCCGCCCACGGATGGCAGCGGATGATGCGGCGCACCCCCAGAACGCTCCCGACGACCACCCCGTGCTGCTGGATCGCCTGCAGCGTGTACGCCGAGCACGATGGGTAGTACCGGCACACGTCGCCATAGAGCGGCGAGATGACCGCCCGGTACGCCCGCAGGATCAGCACGGCGATGTTCCGCGGAACGAGCAGAACGGCGGTGATCGCGGCGTACATGGACGGACGTGGCCCTTATCTGGTGGAGCTACGACGAAGGTAGCGGCTGACGGCTCGGGTGACCTCTTCGTGCAGGGTAGCCCACCGGGCCTCCGCGGAAGCTGGTAATGCTCTGATCACGATGTCCACTCCGCCCACCGTCGCGGCGCTCTCGCGGAGCGTCGGGAGCACCTCGTACGCAGCTGCTTTGAGCCGCCGGCGCACGAGGTTGCGGTGCACGGCGTTGCCGACCGTCTTGCTCACGATAAAACCGAATCGCACCACGTCGGGATCGGCAGTGGGACGGACGTATGCGATGGTGTTCTCCGCCGTGAAGCGGGCACCTCTCCGCACCGTCGCCCGGTAGTCCGCCCCCCGCGTGATGCGATTGGCCTTCGCGAGCACCGGCCGGTACTACGCCGAGAGCTTCTCGCGGCCCTTGGCGCGACGAGCGGACAGGATGGCGCGACCGGCACGCGTGCGCATGCGGAGGCGGAAGCCGTGGGTCTTGGCGCGCTTGCGGTTGTTCGGCTGGAACGTTCTCTTGCTCATAATCTCTATCTCCGTGGTGGTCTCTTCGCAGGCCGGTGCTGATGGATGGTGCCAGCACGGGGAGGCCAGAAAAGTTTCAGGGCAGCCGGAACGGCTGAAGTCAACTGATTAAAACTACGGCCTATAGAGGACCGAGGTCAAACCGATCGACTCAAATCCACTGATTATGCACGGGATTGGCAGGATCGGTGGCGAAGGCGCGCCGTGTGTCGGCGACGTATTCCGGGAGCCGAATTTGATCCACATCCTGTGGACAAGTTAGCGTGAGGGCGAAAGTTATCCCCAGCCCATCCCAAAAGCGGCCGGAGATCACTACGGTATTGCACACGCAGCGGTGGATAACCCTGTGAATACCTACCGGCGGCACGCATGTCGCCAGCCTGACTCGAGTCATCTCCGGGGGACGACTCCCTCTCCGTCGGGCGTCGGCATCCAACGAAAGCGAAGACGGGGAACGATGGCAGGCGGCGAAGAGTCCATTTCTGCGGCATGGCAGTCCGTGCTCGGAAAGCTCGAGACGGACGACCGCATCACCCCTCAGCTCTATGGATTCCTCAGCTTGGTCGAGCCCAAGGGCATCATGGCCGGCACCTTCTATCTGGAGGTGCCGAATGAGTTCACGCGCGGGATGATCGAGCAGCGCAGCCGCGTCCCCCTCCTGAGCGCGATCGGCGCCCTCGACGAGGCCCTCGCCGTCAACACCTTCGCCATCGTGGTGAATCCCGAGATCCAGCAGGAGACGATGGCCGGCCCGGCCGAGCCGGAGCCCGCCCCCTACCTCGAGAACGCATCGCCGAATGTGTCGCCGCCGACCGAGATCACCGCGCCGCCGCGCAACGGCGACACGCGCCTCAACTCCAAGTACAGCTTCGACAACTTCGTCATCGGCCAGTCCAACCGGTTCGCCCATGCGGCCGCGGTCGCCGTCGCCGAGGCGCCCGCGAAGGCCTACAACCCCCTCTTCATCTACGGCGACTCCGGCCTCGGCAAGACCCACCTCCTCCACGCCATCGGCCACTATGCGATGAGTCTCTACCCGGGGATCCGCGTCCGGTACGTGTCGAGCGAGGAGTTCACGAACGACTTCATCAACTCGATCGCGAACAACCGCGGCTCCTCGTTCCAGGCGCGCTACCGCAATATCGACATCCTCCTGATCGACGACATCCAGTTCCTGCAGCGCGCGGTGGAGACGCAGGAAGCCTTCTTCCACACCTTCAACACCCTCCACGACCACAACAAGCAGGTGGTCATCACCAGCGACCTGCCGCCGAAGCACCTCACCGGCTTCGAGGACCGCATGCGCTCGCGGTTCGAGTGGGGCCTGATCACCGACGTCCAGGTGCCCGACCTCGAGACCCGTATCGCGATCCTGCGCAAGAAAGCGCAGAGCGAGAAGATCCAGGTTCCCGACGACATCCTGGAGTTCATGGCCTCGAAGGTGTCGAGCAACATCCGCGAGCTCGAGGGCACGCTCATCCGTGTCACGGCCTTCGCAAGCCTCAACCGCACGCCGGTCGACATGCCCCTGGTGCAGACGGTCCTCAAAGACCTGATCACGCTCGACGACGACAATGTGATCGCGCCGACCGACATCATCACCAACACCGCGGAGTACTTCAAGCTCAGCGTCGACGACCTCTACGGCTCCAGCCGATCGCAGGCGGTGGCGACCGCCCGCCAGATCGCGATGTATCTCTGCCGCGAGTTGACGAATCTGTCCCTGCCCAAGATCGGACAGCTCTTCGGCGGCCGCGACCACACGACGGTGATGTACGCCAACAAGAAGATCAGCGAGCTCATGAAGGAGCGGCGCTCGATCTACAACCAGGTGACCGAGCTCACCAGTCGGATCAAGCAGAACCACCGCTACGGCAAGTAGCCCTCCGGCGCGCGACGCGCCGTCGAGATCCGATCAGTTATCCACAATTTCGTCCCCAGAGTGGGGAGAGATCGTTATTAACACGTGTGGATAACTTGTGGAGAAGCTCCGGAAAGTCGGCCGATTAATGGGGACGAACTGTCGAGGGCTGTGAAAAGCGGCTCGGAGCGGTCGAGCTCGCTCGGCTTGTGAACAAGCGGATTCCTCAGGTCATCAACAAGTCCCACAGCTGTAGTTCCCTGTGATCTCCTGGTCTCAACAGAGTTATCCACAGTTTCCACAGCGGTTAACACGATTATTCATTAACCCTTCTCAGTTAAGGCCGGCCGACAACCTCAAGCGCTCGGTCGAATCACAATTTCTCGCTCAGAAGGCAAGCGCTAGGATTCTTTCGATCCGTATCCGTCGGCTGGCAGGGGTGTCTTCGTGAAGTTCCAAGCAAACCGGGATGTCTTCAGCGAGGCCGTCTCCTTCGCAGTGAAGCTCCTCCCGCAGCGGACGACACTGCCCATCCTGAGCGGCGTGCTCATCGAGACGACGGACACCGGCCTCCAGCTGTCGTCGTTCGACTACGAGGTGTCGGCGCAGACCGAGATCCCTGCGGAAGTCGAAGAACCGGGTCGCGTGCTCGTCTCGGGTCGACTGCTGGCCGAGATCGCGGCCAAGCTGCCGAACGCCCCCGTGCAGTTCTCGACGGACGACTCCAAGATCAGCGTGCGAGCCGGATCCGCCAACTTCACGCTGCTCTCCATGCCGGTCGAGGAATACCCGAGCATCCCGCAGGTGAGCGGGGACGCGGGGCTGGTCCCGGCGGAGGAGTTCGCCGAGGCCGTCGCCCAGGTGGGCGTCGCCGCATCCCGGGACGATGTCACCCCGGTCATCACGGGTGTACAGCTCGAGGTGGGGGACAACACCCTCGGTCTCGTCGCCACTGACCGCTACCGCGTGGCCATCCGCCAGATCGACTGGGACAACGGCACCACCTCCGGGGAAGCCCAGACCGCGCTCGTCCCCGCCCGCACGCTGACAGAGATCGGCAAGACCTTCGGTCACAGCGGAACGGTCTCCGTCTCGATCACCAACCGTGACGACCGCGAGCTGATCGCCTTCACTGCGGACAAGAAGACCGTGACCTCGCTGCTGATCAAAGGCAACTTCCCGCCCGTGCGCCGGCTCTTCCCCGAGCAGGTCGACAACTACGCGGTGCTCAACACCGCCGAGCTCATCGAGGCGACCCGACGTGTCGCCCTCGTGCTGGAGCGCGAAGCCGCGCTCCGCTACACCTTCACCGCCGACGGACTGACGCTGGAAGCGATCGGCTCCGAGCAGGCTCAAGCATCCGAGAGCATCGACGCTCTCCTCACAGGCCAGGAGACGGTGGTTTCGCTGAAGCCGCAGTTCCTGCTCGATGGTCTCGGTGCCGTGCACTCCGAATTCGTGCGCATCTCTTTCACCAAGACCGAGAACCCCAACAAACCGGGACCTGTGCTCATCACGAGCCAGACCTCCAAGGACCAGGCGGGCTCGGACTCCTACAAGTACCTGCTGCAGCCCAACCTGCTCCTGCGCTAGGAACGGTCCCACTCCACGAGAGAAGAAGGACAATCATGCACATCGGCCTCATCGGTCTCGGACGTATGGGCAACAACATGCGCGCCCGCCTCGAGAAGAACGGCATCGAGGTCACCGGCTACGACACCAACCCCGCGGTGTCGGATGTCCCGACCCTGGCCGAGCTGGTCGCCGCGCTCCCCGCGCCGCGCACGGTGTGGGTCATGGTCCCGGCCGGCGAAATCACCGACTCCGTCATCCGCGACCTGGAGCCGCTCCTCGAGAAGGGCGACCTCGTCATCGACGGTGGGAACTCGCGCTTCACCGAGGACTTCAAGCACGCCGAACTGCTCGCGCCCAAGGGCGTCGACTTCATGGACGCCGGTGTCTCCGGCGGTATCTGGGGCCTCGAGAACGGCTACGGCCTGATGGTCGGCGGCTCCAAGGAGCAGGTCGAGCGGGTCATGCCGGTCTTCGACGCGCTGCGTCCGGAGGGCCCGCGCGAGGAGGGCTTCGTCCACGTGGGCGATGTCGGCGCCGGCCACTACGCGAAGATGGTCCACAACGGCATCGAGTACGCGCTCATGCAGGCGTACGCCGAGGGCTACGAGCTGCTGGACACGCGGAAGGACATCATCCACGACGTCACCGGCACCTTCAAGGCCTGGCAGCGCGGAACCGTCGTGCGCTCCTGGCTCCTCGACCTGCTGGTGCGCGCTCTCGAGCAGGACCCGGAGTTCGAGCACATCGAGGGCTACGTGCAGGACTCGGGCGAGGGCCGCTGGACCGTGGAGGAGGCGCTCAACAACGCCGTTCCCGTTCCGACGATCAGCGCCTCGATCTTCGCGCGCTTCGTCTCCCGTCAGGAGGACTCGCCCGCGATGAAGGCCGTCGCCGCTCTGCGGAACCAGTTCGGCGGCCACGCGGTGAAGGCCGTCGACTGACGAGCTAACCCTCTGTGCGAGTTACACATCTCTCCCTGACCGACTTCCGCAACTATCGCACTGCGGAGGTGCCGTTCGCGGCCGGCGCGAATCTGTTCGTCGGCCGCAACGGCCAGGGGAAGACGAATCTGGTCGAGTCGCTCGGCTACCTGAGCACCCTCGGGTCGCATCGGGTGTCGAGCGACCAGGCCATGATCCGCAAAGGGGCGGACTCCGCGATCGTGCGTTCCCGCATCCAGCACGAGGGGCGTGAACTCCTCGTCGAAGTGCAGCTGAACCGCGGGACGCCCAACCGAGCGCAGGTGAATCGCGCGGCGATCAAGCCACGCGAGCTGCCGCGATACTTCTCGAGCGTGCTGTTCGCCCCCGAAGACCTCTCCCTGGTGCGCGGGGAGCCGGGGATCCGCCGGCGGTTCCTCGATCAGCTGCTCATCCAGAGGAACCCGCGGTTCGCCGCCGTGATCGCGGACTACGAGCGCGTGCTCAAGCAGCGCAACACCCTCCTGAAGTCGGCGCGTGCCTCGCGCGTCAAAGCCGACCAGCTCGGGACGCTCGACATCTGGGACGACCGGCTGATCTCCCTCGGCGCCGAGCTCATCGACGCGCGTCTGGATCTGATCGCGCGACTCAGCGACCCGCTCGTCGCGGCGTATCGCTCGGTCGCCGGGGACGATCACCATCCCCGCCTCCTCCCGCAGCTGACCATCCGTGGCGCGCATGTCGAGGACGACGAGGACGGTGACGCCGACGTTGTAACCGACTCGTCTGGTTTCGAGACGGCGGAACTCTTCCGCCAGGCGCTCACCGCGGTGCGACCCAAGGAGCTCGAGCGCGGGTTGACGCTCGTCGGACCGCATCGCGACGATCTGCTCTTCGAGCTCAACGGCCTGCCCGCGAAGGGCTACGCGAGTCACGGCGAGTCGTGGTCCTTCGCCCTTGCGCTGAAGCTCGCCTCGGCCGAGTTGCTGCGGCACGAGTCGACCACAGGGGACCCGGTGCTCATACTCGACGACGTCTTCGCCGAGCTCGACCAGACCCGGCGCCGGATGCTCGCAACCGCCGTAGGAGGTTACGAGCAGGTGCTCATCACCGCGGCCGTCTACGACGACGTGCCCGAGGCGCTGGCCGCGCACACCGTCCGGATCGAGGCGGGGGCCGTGGTGGAGGCGACCGATGCCTGAGCGGACCGGGGCATCCGGCGCACCGGGGCCGTTGGATGAGGCGTCGAGCGTCTACCTCCGCATGAAGGAGCTCTTCACGGGGACGCCGTCGCGCAGACGTCGCGCAACGGTGCGACAGGACGAGGTCGGCGGCAGCAAGCCGTTCGGCTCGGGACGCGACCCGCGTGGGCTCGGGGACGTCGTCGACGCCCTCGCCGCTCAGCTGGGCTGGACCTCCGCTCTCGCGCAGTCCGACCTCCTCGAGGGGTGGCGCGAACTCGCCGGCGAGGAGACCGCGAGACACGCCATCCCGGACGCCATCTCCGACGGGGTCCTCGTCGTGCGCTGCGAGTCGACCGCGTGGGCGACGCAGCTCCGGATGATGCGCCAGGAGCTGCTGGTGCGCATCGGTGAACGGTTCCCTGAGGCCGACATCCAATCGATCCGGTTTCAGGGGCCGGACGCCCCCTCGTGGAAACGTGGTCCCAGGTCGATTCCAGGGCGCGGCCCACGCGACACTTACGGTTGAGTGCACAAAAGAGGTAGGCCGAGCGAAGAAAACGCGTCAGAAGGGCATTTTCCGCCATTTCCCCATTCCGCCCACGGTAGAATGGAGAGTCACTGTTGAGTGCGGTCAGGAGCCTAATTTCATATGACGATGGAACCGAACGGGACCGAGGCGGAACACGACTACGGCGCGAATGAGATCCAGATCCTCGAGGGTCTCGAAGCCGTCCGCAAGCGACCCGGAATGTACATCGGTTCCACTGGTCCCCGCGGTCTGCACCACCTGGTCTACGAGATCGTCGACAACTCGGTCGACGAGGCGCTCGCCGGTCACGCGGACAACATCGAGGTGACGATCCTCCCGGACGGCGCGGTGCGCGTGTTCGACAACGGCCGTGGCATCCCCGTCGACGAGCACCCGGTGCAGAAGAAGTCGACCGTGGAGGTCGTGCTCACCATCCTGCACGCCGGCGGCAAGTTCGGCGGCGGCGGGTACGCGGTCTCGGGCGGCCTGCACGGTGTCGGCAGCTCGGTGGTCAACGCGCTGTCCTCCCGGCTCGACGTCGAGGTGCGCCGCCAGGGCTTCTCCTGGCACCAGAGCTACCGGAATGGCGTGCCGGAGGCCCCGCTCGCGCAGGGCACACCGACCGACGAGACCGGCACGACCATCACCTTCTGGCCGAGCACGGACACCTTCGAGACCGTCGTGTTCGACTACGACACCCTGCGCACCCGTTTCCAGCAGATGGCGTTCCTCAACAAGGGGCTGCGCATCGCGATCACGGACGAGCGCGCCCCGGAGATCGTGCCCGTGGAAGGGGAGGTCGACGAGGAGGGCGAGGAGTTCACCGCTCGCAGTGAGGTCTTCCTCTACGAGCAAGGTCTCACCGACTACGTTCACTACCTCAACTCGGCCAAGAAGGCGGAGGTCGTGCACGACGAGATCATCTCGTTCGAGTCCGAGGACACGGAGCGCAAGATCGCCCTCGAGGTCGCCATGCAGTGGACGACGAGCTACAACGAGAGCGTCTTCACCTACGCCAACACGATCAACACCCACGAGGGCGGAACCCACGAAGAGGGTTTCCGCGCCGCGCTGACCACGCTGGTGAACAAGTACGCGCGTGAGAAGAACATCCTCAAGGAGAAGGACGACAACCTCTCCGGCGACGACGTGCGCGAGGGTCTCACCGCGGTCATCTCGGTGAAGCTCTCCGAGCCGCAGTTCGAGGGGCAGACCAAGACGAAGCTCGGCAACACGGAGGCGAAGGCGTTCGTGCAGAAGGTCGTCGGCGACCAGCTCTCCGACTGGTTCGATCGCAACCCGAACCAGGCCAAGGAGATCATCCGCAAGGCGCTGCAGGCCGCGACCGCCCGCATCGCCGCCCGCAAGGCGCGTGAGACCGCGCGCCGCAAGGGACTGCTCGAGAGCGGCGGGATGCCCGGCAAGCTCAAGGACTGCCAGTCGAAGGACCCGACGCTCTCGGAGATCTTCATCGTCGAGGGCGACTCGGCCGGCGGCTCCGCGGTACAGGGCCGCAACCCCGAGACGCAGGCGATCCTCCCGCTCCGCGGCAAGATCCTCAACGTCGAGAAGGCCCGGCTCGACCGTGCCCTCGCGAACAACGAGGTGCAGGCGATGATCACCGCGTTCGGCGCGGGCATCGGCGAGGACTTCAACCCCGAGAAGGCGCGGTACCACAAGATCGTCCTCATGGCCGACGCGGACGTCGACGGCCAGCACATCACCACGCTGCTGCTCACGCTGCTGTTCCGCTACATGCGGCCGATGATCGAGCTCGGCTACGTCTACCTGGCACAGCCACCGCTCTACCGGCTCAAGTGGTCGAACGCCGAGCACGAGTACGTCTACTCCGACCGCGAGCGCGACGCGTTCCTGTCGGATGGCCTCGCTGCCGGCAAGCGCATCCCGAAGGACAACGGCGTGCAGCGCTACAAGGGTCTCGGCGAGATGGACTACAAGGAGCTGTGGGAGACCACCATGAACCCGGAGACGCGCACGCTGCTCCAGGTGACGCTCGACGACGCGGCCGCTGCCGACGAGATCTTCGCCACACTGATGGGCGAGGACGTCGAGTCGCGCCGCTCGTTCATCCAGACGAACGCGAAGGACGTGCGGTTCCTTGACATCTGACGAATCGACGCCCGACGAGAACGGCACCACGGGAGAGAACATCGTGACGGACGAAGAGAACGCCGGCGCCGCTTTCGGCGTCCACGGCAAGATCGACCAGGTCGATCTGCAGTCGGAGATGAAGCGCTCCTACCTCGACTACGCCATGAGCGTCATCGTGGGTCGCGCGCTTCCGGAGGTGCGCGACGGCCTGAAGCCGGTGCACCGCCGTGTGATCTATGCGATGTTCGACGGCGGGTACCGTCCTGACAAGGCGTTCTCGAAGTGCGCCCGTGTGGTCGGCGACGTCATGGGCCAGTTCCACCCGCACGGCGACTCCGCGATCTACGACGCCCTCGTGCGTCTGGTGCAGCCGTGGAGCCTCCGCTACCCGCTCGCGCTCGGCCAGGGCAACTTCGGCTCGCCGGGCAACGACGGCGCCGCCGCCCCGCGGTACACCGAGACGAAGATGGCGCCGCTCGCGCTCGAGATGGTCCGCGACATCGACGAGGAGACCGTCGACTTCCAGGACAACTACGACGGCCGCACCCAGGAGCCGGCCGTGCTCCCGAGCCGGTTCCCGAACCTGCTGGTCAACGGCTCGGTCGGCATCGCGGTCGGCATGGCGACCAACATCCCGCCGCACAACCTGCGCGAGGTCGCGGACGGCGCGCTCTGGCACCTGGCGCACCCGGAGGCGTCTCGCGAGGAGCTCCTGGAGGAGCTGATCAAGCGAATCAAGGGACCGGACTTCCCGACCGGCGCGCAGATCCTGGGTGTCAAGGGCATCCAGGACACCTATCGCACCGGCCGCGGCTCCATCACGATGCGCGCCGTGGTCAGCATCGAGGAGATCCAGGGCCGCGTCTGCCTGGTGGTCACCGAGCTCCCTTACCAGGTCAACCCCGACAACCTCGCGATCAAGATCGCGGAACTGGTCAAGGACGGCCGCGTCGGCGGCATCGCCGACATCCGCGACGAGACCTCGGGCCGCACCGGGCAGCGCCTCGTCATCGTGCTCAAGCGCGACGCGGTGGCGAAGGTCGTGCTCAACAACCTGTACAAGCACACGCAGCTGCAGGAGAACTTCGGCGCCAACATGCTGGCGATCGTGGACAAGGTGCCCCGCACACTCGCACTCGACGGCTTCATCACCGCCTGGGTCGACCACCAGATCGAGGTCATCGTCCGCCGTACCCGGTTCCGCCTCCGCAAGAAGGAGGAGCGGGCCCACATCCTGCGCGGCTACCTCAAGGCGCTCGACGCGCTTGACGAGGTCATCGCCCTCATCCGTCGCTCGCCGACCGTGGAGGACGCCCGCGAGGGGCTCAAGTCGCTGCTCGACGTCGACGACATCCAGGCCGACGCCATCCTCGCGATGCAGCTGCGCCGTCTCGCCGCGCTCGAGCGCCAGAAGATCATCGAGGAGCACGACCAGATCGAGCTCGAGATCGCGGAGCTCAAGGCGATCCTCGAAGACCCGGCGCGCCAGCGCACGATCGTGAGCGAGGAGCTCGCCGAGATCGTCGAGCGGTTCGGCGACGACCGTCGCACGGAGATCATGTTCGGCTTCGACGGGGACATGAGCGTCGAAGACCTCATCCCCGAAGAGGAGATGGTCGTCACCGTCACCCGCGGCGGTTACATCAAGCGCACCCGCAGCGACAACTACCGTTCGCAGCACCGCGGCGGCAAGGGAGTGAAGGGCGCGCAGTTGCGCGGCGAAGACGTCGTCGACCACTTCTTCGTCACGACCACGCACCACTGGCTCCTCTTTTTCACGAACAAGGGCCGGGTCTACCGTGCGAAGGCGTACGAGGTGCAGGAGGCCGGCCGCGACGCGAAGGGCCAGCACGTCGCCAACCTGCTCGCGATGCAGCCGGACGAGGAGATCGCCGAGATCCTGGACATCCGGGACTACGAGGCGGCGAAGTACCTGGTGCTCGCCACCCGCGACGGCCTCATCAAGAAGACCGCACTGAGCGAGTACGACACGAACCGCTCCGGCGGCATCATCGCGATCAAGCTCCGCGAGGAGGACGAGCTCGTCTCGGCGCTGCTGGTGGAAGAAGACTCGGACCTGCTTCTCGTCTCGCGCAAGGGAATGTCCATCCGCTTCACCGCCTCCGACAACGCGCTGCGCCCGATGGGCCGCTCGACCTCCGGTGTGATCGGCATGCACTTCCGCGGGGAGGACAGCCTGCTCGACGCCTCCGTGGTCTCCGACGAGGGATACGTCTTCGTGGTGACCGAGGGCGGATACGCGAAGCGCACCTCCGCCGACCAGTACCGGCTCCAGAACCGCGGCGGTCTGGGCATCAAGGTCGCCAAACTGAGCGATGATCGGGGCGATCTCGTGGGTGCCCTGATCGTCGAGGAGGACGACGAGGTCTTGGTGGTTCTTGCCAGCGGCAAGGTGGTACGCTCTGCCGTGGCCGAGGTACCCGCCAAGGGCCGTGACACCATGGGTGTCGTCTTTGCACGTTTCGCCGAGTCCGACAAGATCATCGCTCTGGCGAAGAACACCGAGCGCAACCTCGATTCGCAGGATCCAGCCGATGACCAGTCTGATGGGTCAGAATCGGAGGCCGTCGGGAAGGAAGAGACCGTAGATGAGCAGTAGCGTCGCCGAGAAACTGGCCAAGAAGTCGTCGCGCCGGCCCGCATCCTCCAAGCAGGTGCGGCTCAAGCTGGTGTACATCGACTTCTGGTCGACCGTGAAGCTCTCGTTCCTCGCCGGCATCTGCCTCGCGATCATCGCGATCGTCGGAACCTTCCTGATCTGGACCGTCCTCGACCGCACCGGGATCTTCGACCAGGTGAACAGCCTGGTGAAGGACATCTCCGGTGCCGGCGGCGGCGACCTGCGCGCCGTGCTCGGGCTGGGCCAGGTGATGGGCTTCTCGCTCGTGGTGGCCATCCTCGACATCGTCGTGGTCACCGCTCTCGGAGCGGTCTTCGCACTCCTCTACAACCTCTCGGTGAAGATCACAGGCGGCCTGCTCGTCGGCTTCACCAACAACTGAACGGCGGGGTCTACTCGATTTCGTTTGCGGTGACAGATCGGTTATTCTCTTATCTGTTGCCCATTCGGGGATATAGCTCAGGCGGTTAGAGCGCTTCGCTGATAACGAAGAGGTCCGAGGTTCAAGTCCTCGTATCCCCACCATCCACCCACCCGGGGCCTTAGCTCAGTTGGTAGAGCGCCTGCTTTGCAAGCAGGATGTCAGGAGTTCGAATCTCCTAGGCTCCACCCTCACTCACTCGCTCGGCGGTTCGATCGGCCGGGCCGGGAACGGACTCGAGTACGCGATGCTCGTCGTCACGCTGCCGAGGGTTCCGATCGTGCCGCTCACCCGTTCGAGGTGGCGCATGGATGTGGCCACCACTTTCAGGATGAAGCAGTCGTCGCCGGTGACGTGGTGGGCTTCCACGACCTCGGGTGTCCCCGCGAGCAGATCGTGGAGCGGGCCGTAGACGCTGCTCGGGTAGCGGAGGCGCAGATAGGCCAGGATGCCGTACCCCAGGCGTTCCGGATCGACGACGGCACGATAGCCGGTGATGACCCCGGCATCCTCCAACCGGCGGACGCGTTCGGCGACCGCACTGCCCGACATGTGGACGGTGCGCGCCAGCTCGGCGATGGACTGCCGCCCGTCGCGCTGCAGCTCGCTGAGCAGGGAGCGGTCGACGGCATCGACCTCGAACGGCGGATTAGCGGGCATGAGGCGATTCTTCCACGCGATTCACGGTGTCGTCCGGCGAACGCCGTTCAACTCCTGTTCAGTTCGCAGCGCGGCCGCTCTAGCGTTGTGTGCATGACGAACACGACCGAGGCCTCGCGCCATTTCGCCGCCAAGCTCCGCTTCGAGACGGATCCCTCCGACGTGCGTGCCGCTCAGGAGGCGGGGGAGCGGTTCGCTCTGATCGACACCCGCGGGGAGGCCGCGTGGCGGCAGGGACGGGCGATCGGTGCGATCCACCTCCCGACCGCGGAGATCGCCGAGCGTGCCGCGCGGGTGGTCGAGCCCGGTATTCCGGTGGTCGTCTATTGCTGGGGTCCGGGATGCAACGGCTCGACCAAGGCCGCTCTCGCGTTCAGCCTGCAGGGTTACGAGGTGCGCGAGATGATCGGCGGCTTCGAGTACTGGGCGCGGGAAGGGCTGCCCGTGGAAGACGACCACGGCGACGTCACGCGCGCGGCGGACCCTCTGACGGCACCGGTCGACGGGATCAGCTGCGCCTGCTGACGACGGAAGCCGTGCCGCTCACTTCACGAGCCGGGAGAGCACGCGATCCGCGAGCGGCTTGCCACCCGTCTGGCAGGTGGGGCAGTACTGGAGGGTGGAGTCGGCGAAGATGACCTGGCGGATCGTGTCCCCGCACACCGGGCAGGGCTCGCCGGTACGACCGTGGACGCGCAGCCCCGACTTCTTCTCGCTCTTGAGCTCCGAAGCGGCGAGACCGTCGGCACGGGCGAGTGCCTCCCGGAGAGTCGACTGCATCGCGTCGTAGAGCCGATCGAGCTCGTCGTCGGACATGGCGGCCGGCTTGAACGGCGACATCCGCGCCGCATGCAGGATCTCGTCCGAGTAGGCGTTGCCGATGCCGGCGATCACCGACTGATTGCGCAGCACGCCCTTGATCTGCGCGCGGCCCTGCCCGGCGAGGATCCTCGCGAACGCGTCGCGCGTGAAAGACGCGTCGAGCGGGTCCGGACCGAGTCGCGCGATGCCAGGGACGTCCGACGGATCCCGCACCACGGAGATCGATAGGCTCTTCTTCGTGCCGGCCTCGGTGATGTCGAGGCCGGAGCCGTCGTCGAGCACGAGGCGCGCGGCGAGAGGCCCCTTTCCGGGGCGACCGGACGGCGGCGGCGGAGGGGTCTCGCGCCACCGGATCCACCCCGCCCGGGCCAGATGGAGGACGACGTGGAGGTCGCCCGCTGAGACGTCGAGGAACTTGCCGTGCCGCGAGACGCCCGCGATGGTGAGGCCATGCAGCGCTTCCACCGGCGGATCGAACGTCTTCAGCGCCGCGAAAGCGGAGATCGTCAGCCGGTCGATGACACGTCCGGTCAGCCGCGCGTTCAGATCGGCGGCGAGGGCGGTGACTTCCGGCAGTTCGGGCACCACCCCATACTGCTCCTCTCCGCCGACAACGGCAGTAGGGTGTCGCCATGGATATCAGGGTCGCCGCGTACGGCGTCATCGTGGATGACGGTCGCATCCTGCTCGCCCACTGGAACGAAGGCGGACGTTCGGGATGGACGCTGCCGGGCGGCGGCATCGATCCCGGGGAGGATCCGGTGGATGCCGTCGTGCGTGAGATCGCGGAGGAGACCGGCTACGCGGCGGACGCCGGAGACCTGCTCGGCATCGATTCCAAGGTGGTCCCGGCGGAGCAGCGGTTCACACCGGATGCCGGACCATTGCATGCGCTGCGCATCGTCTACCGGGCAACGGTCGTGAGCGGCACGCTGACGAACGAGCGGGACGGGTCGACGGACGAGGCGGCGTGGTTCCGGCTGGACGCCATCCCGAACCGGCGGGTCGATCTCGTCGACGTGGCGCTCGGCCTGGCTGGCCTGCGCTGAGCCGGGGGCTGCGAGCCGATCAGACGGTGACGACGTCGCGTCGTTCGCTCGGGATGATGATCCACATCGCGATGTAGGCGATGAACTGCGGGCCCGGAAGCAGGCACGAAAGCAGGAAGAGCACGCGGACCGTCGTCGGCGTCAGGCCGAAGCGCTGCGCGAGGCCCGCGCAGACGCCGCCGAGGACGCGGCCGTGGAGGGGACGCTGGAGGATGTTCATGTCTCCAGCTTCGCCGCCCTCGCACCGATCCGCTATCGGGGTAACCCCCGAACGCACCCCGAGACCCCGTCCCGTCGGGACGAGGTCTCGGAGAGGTGAGTCGTGGTGCTACTCGGCGGCGGGGGCCGTGGGCTCCTCGTCGGCGACCCACAGCTCGTCGTCGGCGCGGAACGTCTGCCAGACCGCGTAGAGCACGCCCACGGCGGCGATGGCTCCGAGGCTGATGGCGACGATGGTGCCTGCACCCGGGCCGCTCTTCTTCGCAGGGACCTTCACCTTGCGGGTGATCTCCTTGCGCGCCTTGGCGAAGTCGCCGCTGAAGGCCGCGGCTCGAGCAGCGCGAGCGTGGTCCACCACCGAGAGGGCCGTACCGACCGCGGATCCGACGGCGGGGATGACATCGCCGACGAAACGATCGCGCGCCGCGCCCGCGACCTTGCCAGCGGTTTCTGCGGCCGGGCGCACGTACGAGTCGTAGCCCTCACGAACGCGCGGTGCGATCTCCTCGCGGGTGTAGTAGGCGGCCTGCTTGCGGGCTTCGGCAGCCACGGAGTTCGCGTGCGCGAGCACCTCCTGCTGCTGCCCCCACAGCTCTTCCGCGCTGCTGCGCAGGCGCTTGAGCTCCTTCTTGCGCTTCCGTGTCAGGCTCATCCTGGACCTCCATTGCGTCGGAATAGCGAACCGACTCCATCTTGCCACCGAAAGGGCTGGGGATGGACCGAGAGGTCAAGTCCTCTGCGGATAACCAGCTAACCCCCTGTGTAAGAATTGGGCCATGTCTAAGCACACCGCCGTCGCCACGCTCCACACCAACTACGGAGACATCAAGGTCAACCTCTACGGCAACCACGCGCCGAAGACGGTGCGCAACTTCGTCGGCCTGGCGACCGGTGAGATCGAGTGGACCCACCCGGCGACCGGCGAGAAGACCAGCACGCCGCTCTACGACGGCGTGATCTTCCACCGCATCATCCCCGGCTTCATGATCCAGGGCGGCGACCCGCTCGGCCAGGGAATCGGCGGACCGGGCTACCAGTTCGACGACGAGATCAACCCCGAGCTCGACTTCACGCAGCCGTACATCCTCGCCATGGCCAACGCCGGCATCCAGGGCGGCCGCGGCACCAACGGCTCGCAGTTCTTCATCACCGTCGGACCGACCACGTGGCTGCAGGGCAAGCACACCATCTTCGGCGAGGTCGCGGACGACGCGTCGCGCAAGATCGTCGACAAGCTCGCCGAGGTGCCGACCGACGCGCGTGACCGGCCGCTCGACGACGTCGTCATCGAGTCGGTCGAGATCGAGCAGGTCTGAGACCGGACGGGCGAGTCAGCGGAGATGTCTCAGCCCGTCGACGCGCGAGCGAGCTATTGCTATCGGCATCCGGACCGCGTCAGCTATGTGCTGTGCCAGCGCTGCGGGCGCACGATCTGCGGTGAGTGCCAGACGCAGGGCGCGGTCGGCGTCTTCTGCCCGGAGTGCATGGCGGAGCAGCGCGCCACGGCGCCGAAGACCAAGCCGGCCTGGATCCCGCGGCTGACCGGCCAGGGCGCGCCCGTCGTCACCTACGCGATCATCGCGCTGTGCGCCGTCGTGTTCATCCTGCAGTCGCTGCCCGTGGTCGGGTCCGAGGTGACCCGCGCCATCCAGTACGCCGGCGTCTACTCGGATCCGCGGGCGTTCGAGCCGTGGCGGCTGCTGACGTCGGTGTTCGCACACGCGAGCATCATCCACATCCTGCTCAACATGTACACGCTGTGGATCTTCGGCAGCGTCCTCGAGCCGATGCTCGGGAGGCTGCGCTTTCTCGGCCTGTTCCTCATCAGCGGGTTCGCGGGGTCGGTCGGCGTGCTGCTGCTGAGCAGTCCCCTGCAGCCGGTGGTCGGCGCGTCCGGGGCCATCTTCGGCATGTTCGGCGCCTTCTTCATCATCCAGCGGAGACTCGGCGGCAATGCCACGCAGATCCTCGTGCTGGTGGCGCTCAACATCGGCATCGGATTCCTGCCCGGTCTCAACATCGCGTGGCAGGCGCACGTCGGCGGGTTGATCGGGGGCATCCTGGTGGGACTCATCTACGTGGAGACGCGCAAGCCCTCCCGGCGCAGACTCCAGCTGCCGCTGGTCATCGTGCTGTGCCTCCTGCTGATCGCCTTGAGCCTGATCCGCTTCCTCTGATCCGCGTCGTCGAGCGGTCGTCCGCATTCCCCACAAGGCGTGGATAAGTTATCCACAGGGTTGTTAACAGTGGGGATAATTACACGGATGTAACTCTCCACAGGCTTATTAACACTGGGGAGAACGAGTGACAGTTCGTTGTCCTCAGTGTGGACAACAGCATGTGGATAACTGTGGAAACGAAGAAGCCCGGTCCAGAGCGGACCGGGCTTCTCGACGCGCAGCGTCACAGGCGGGGGAGCGGCGTCACCGCCACCGGGTGGTCATGAGGAAGCCGATGAAGGCGATGCCGAAACCGACGAGGATGTTCCACGCGCCGAGGGCGGGGATGGGGTACTGGTTCTGGCTGACATA
Source organism: Leifsonia sp. LS1 (assembly GCF_020521355.1). Lineage (NCBI taxonomy): Bacteria > Bacillati > Actinomycetota > Actinomycetes > Micrococcales > Microbacteriaceae > Leifsonia > Leifsonia sp. LS1. Next base: position 89,813 of record NZ_BPER01000001.1, on the reverse strand, counting down.
GAAGACGATGATCCACACCAGGCCGAGCAGCATGAAGCCGAACATCACCGGCTTGAACCACACCGGGTTCGGCGCCTCCTCTCCGGAGGCGGAGGCGATCCGCGCGCTGCGCTCGGGCTTGGTCTTCGTCTTGCTGCGTGCCATAGCACAACAGTGTAGCGGGACCGGTCTGGGCGTTCCGCCAGCTTTTCCTCCTAGAATCTCCCATATGGCGGACCCGACCGAACCCGAGCTGCGTCGCCCGCGCGGAACCGAGCGTCGTGGCGGCCGGAGCCGGGGCACGAAGCAGCGCAAGCCGCACCGACATCCCACCGTCGTCGGCGTGCTCGGCGAGATCCTCATCACGGCCGGTGTGCTCGTCCTGCTCTTCCTCGGCTGGCAGATGTGGTGGAACAACCTCGTCGTCGACAAGCAGCAGAGTTCTGCGGCCGCCAGCCAGAGCCAGCAGTGGATCGATGACGCTCTGAAGGCGCCGAAGCCGACTCCGACACCCGATGAGAACGGGAAGATCGACATCCCGGTGATGGCGAAGCCGGCCGACTACCAGGCCTTCGCGGTCATCTACATCCCGCGTCTCGGCGCCGACTGGAAGCGGACGATCCGCCAGACCGTCGACGTCGAGAAGGTCCTCAACAGCTACACCGCCGGCGTCGGGCACTACGCCGACACCCAGATGCCCGGCCAGATCGGCAATTTCGCCGTCGCCGGCCACGACAGCGGGTGGGGCAACACCTTCATCGACCTGTCGAAGCTGCACATCGGCGACAAGATCTACGTGCAGACGCAGGACGGCTGGTACACCTACGTGTTCCGTAACTTCGAGTACGTGCAGCCGTCGGCCGTGCAGGTGCTCCTGCCCGTCCCCCGGCAGCCCGAGGCGACACCGACGGAGCGGCTCATGACGATCACGACGTGCAACCCGCCGTTCGCGGCCGGGGAGCGGCTCATCGCCTACAACGTCTTCGACAACTACGCCCCGCCCCAGGACGTTCCGAGCGAGATCGCCGCCGTCGTGGGCGCCGGCCAGGGAGGCTGACATGTACGCAGCGCTGTGGCGCATCCTGCCGGGACCGGTGTGGGTGCGCATCCTCATCCTGTTGGTCCTCGTGGTCGCCATCCTGTTCGTCCTGGTGACCTGGGTCTTCCCGTGGGTGGATTCGCTCTTGGGTCCACAGGAAGGTACCGTGGGGCCGTGACCCGCGTACTCGTCATCGACAACTACGACAGCTTCGTCTACACGCTGAACGGCTACCTCCGGGAGCTCGGCGCGCAGACGGAGGTCGTGCGCAACGACGACATCGCCACGGCCGACATCCCGGCACGTCTCGCCGAGTACGACGCGGTGCTGATCTCACCCGGACCGGGCACGCCCGCGGACGCCGGCATCTCGATCCCGGTGGTCGAGCAGGCCCTCGCGACAGGCCAGCCCCTGCTCGGAGTCTGCCTGGGGCACCAGGCGATCGCCGAGGCGTTCGGTGGGGTCGTCACCAACGCCGAGGAGCTGATGCACGGCAAGACGTCGCAGGTCGGGCATGACGGCAGCACGCTCTTCGATGGCGTCCCCCAGCCGTTCACCGCGACGCGCTACCACTCGCTCGCGGTCGTGGACGGCACGCTCCCCGAGGAGCTCGTCGTCACGGCACGTACGCCGGGCGGCGTCATCATGGCTCTCGAGCACCGCGAGGCGCCGATCTACGGTGTGCAGTTCCACCCGGAGTCGGTGCTCACCGAAGGCGGCTACCGGATGCTTGGCAACTGGCTCGAGGTCGCCGGACTGGCCGGTGCGGCCGAGGCGTCACGCGCCCTGAACCCGCTGGTCAAGCTGGGCTGAGACCGCTCGACTCGGAGGGCCGGGCCTTCTCGCTGCGCACGGCGCAGGCGTTCGGCCGGCTCAGCCCGAGCAGTAGGTCAGATCGACCGTCGAACCCTGCGGGACATCGCCCGGGGCGACCGATTGCGAGTGCACCAACGGGGCGCCTGTGTCCTGCGGGCACGACGAGTCGGGTTTCGGGTTCGCTGTGAGCCCGAGCTGCGAGAGGATGCCTGTCGCAGCCTGGATGGTCTGCCCTGTGAGGTCGGAGAGCGTCACCTTGCCGCTCGAGATCGTGAGCGAGACCGGGTCGCCCTCATGCGCGTTCCCGGGCGACGTCGGGTCTGTGGAGATGACGATGTTCGCGGCCACCGACGACGAGTTCTCCGAGGTGACGGGACCGACGGTGAGTCCAGCCGCAGTGATGGCGGCCTTGGCGGCATCCAGCGTCATGTTGTGGACGTCAGGGACGCTCACGGTCTTCTTGCCCGTCGAAACGAACAGGTTGATCGTGTCGCCCGTCGCGACGACGATGCCCGCACCGGGGTCGCTGCGGATGATCTGGCCCTCGGGATAGGTCGAGCTCGTCTCAGTGGTCTGCGTCCACTTGAGCTTCATCTTCTCGAGGGCGGCGGTGGCCTGATCGACCGTCTGCCCGGAGAGACTCGGCACGGTGCGCGACGTCTCGGGCATCGTCGTCGTGGGGGCGAGGCGCAGCACCCAGGCGAGCACGGCGACGATGACCACGGCCATCACCGCGATGCCGGCCCAGATCCAGATGACCGGAGGGCGGCGCTGGGTGCGCGTCATCGTCTGGTCCTCGGCGAGCTGGCGGAACGCGGCCTCCGGGCCCGACACCGAGCTCGGCGGGGCGCCGAACAGCGTCTCGGCGAACTCGTCGGTCTCCTTGTGGACGGGAACGCGGCCGGCGGCGGCCTCCTCGAGGTCGGCGCGGAACTCGGCGACCGTCTGGTAGCGCTCGAAGCGGTCCTTGGTCAGCGCGCGCGCCACGACCACGTCCATCGCGGGCGAGACCTTGGGGTTGAGCGTGCTGGGCGCGACCGGCGTCTCGCTCACGTGCTGGTAGGCGACCGCGACCGGGGTGTCTCCCCGGAACGGCGGGCGGCCGGCGAGCATCTCGAACAGGACGACGCCGGTCGAGTAGAGGTCGGTGCGGGCGTCGACGGACTCGCCCTTCGCCTGCTCCGGCGAGAAGTAGCTCGCCGTGCCGAGCACGGCGGTAGTCTGCGCGACGGTCGCCGAGGAGTCGCTGATCGCCCGTGCGATGCCGAAGTCCATCACCTTGACCTGGCCGGTCTTGGTGATCATCACGTTGCCCGGCTTGATGTCGCGGTGAACGACCCCGGCGCGGTGGGAGTACTCGAGGGCCGTCAGGATGCCCTCGGTGATCCGCACGGCCTCCGAGACCTCCAGCGGCCCCTTCTTGATGAGGTCTTTCAGGAGGATGCCGTCGACGAACTCCATCACGATGAACGGGAGCTGGGCCTCGTGGCCATTGGGCTCGTGCACCGTCTCCTCGCCGGCGTCGAAGACGCGGACGATCGTGGGGTGCGCCATGCGGGCGGCGGCCTGGGCCTCCTGGCGGAAGCGTGTCCGGAAGGCCGGATCCGTCGCGAGCGAGGGCTTCAGGAGCTTGATCGCCACGGTGCGCCCGAGACGCGTGTCGGTGCCGCGGTGCACGTCGGACATGCCCCCGCGCCCGACCAGTTCGCCCAGCTGATATCGGCCTGCGAGCAGGCGGCTATCTGGGCTCAATGCGGACTCCTTCTCAGGCGGTGGCTGTCGGCTAGTGTAGCGGGCTGATTCTGAATGTCTCCCTCGTGCGGGGGCCGTCAGACGATCGCGGTCACGGCGTCGGCGGCGTCGGCGTGCTGCTCGGGTTGATCACGTAGTCGACGGTCGGCGACTGCGCCGACTCCACGGATTCGCCGCAGAAGATCGTGTACGAGAGCTTGTAGGTGCCGGCCGAGGTCGGCGCCCACACGGTCGAGTTGCCGGACGTCGGCGTCTGCTGCGCACCGTTCACGTAGAGTGCGCGGCCGACCAGGTTCTGGCCGGCGGGGCAGGCCGCCGAACCGAAGCTGACGGTGATCTGCGTGGCCGGGTTGGTGAGCGACTGCGGCGACGACGGGTTGGCCGAGACGGTGTCCGTCGGGGTGGGGATGGCCGCGACATCGCCGTAGACCTGCACCGTGACCGTCGAGCCCTTCGGCACCGGGCCGGTCGGGTTCACGCGGTAGACCGTGTTGACCTGTTCCTTGGAGGTCGCCGCGGAGCCTGTCTGCACATCCGCGACCATGCCGAGGTTCTGGAGCATCTGGCGGGCCTCGTCCGCGGTCTTGCCGAGGAAGTCGCTCTCCGTGATCTGCGCCGTGTTGGCAGTGGGCGTGGGGGTCGGCGTCGTCGGCTTGGTCGTCGGCGTCTGGCTCGTGGTGGAGGTCTGCGTCGGCTTCGTACCGCTCGGCTGTGCGACCAGCGCGATGATCGTGCCGATCAGGACGAGAGCCAGCAGGGCGATGAGAGCGATCAGCGGCCACGTCCAGGGGCTGCGCTTCTTCTCCTCGACCGGCTCCTCCGCCTCCGCCTGCGTCGTCTGCGCCGCGGTGGCCGCCGACGGGAGCACGGTGGTCGACTGCGTCGGCGAGGTCGGCGACGACGGCATCAGCATCGTGGCGGCGTCGGCCGCGGCGACCCCGCCGAGGATGGCGGGTACGGACGCGGCAGCGGCGCGCACGTCGCCGCGGCGCAGCGCCTGGGCGGCGCGCGCGAGGTGGGCGGCGGAAGCCGGCCGGTCCGCCGGGTTCTTCGCGATGCAGGCGAAGACCAGGTTGCGCACCGGTTCGGCGACGGTCGCCGGGAGCTCCGGCGGCGCCTCGTTGATCTGCGCCATCGCGATCGCGACCTGCGACTCGCCGGTGAAGGGGCGACGGCCGGCGAGGCACTCGTACGCCACGATACCCAGCGAGTAGATGTCCGTGGTGGGCGATGCGGGGTGACCGGACGCCTGCTCCGGCGACAGGTACTGCACGGTGCCCATGACCTGGCCGGTGGCGGTGAGCGGGACCTGGTCGGCGATGCGGGCGATGCCGAAGTCCGTGATCTTGACACGGCCGTCGGGGGTGATCAGCAGGTTGCCCGGCTTGATGTCGCGGTGCACCAGGCCGGCGGCGTGGGCGGCGTGGAGCGCCGCGGCGGTCTGCGCGACGATATCGAGCGTGCGGTCGGTGCTGAGCACGTGCTCCCGCTCGAGGATGCTCGAGAGCGCCTCGCCGGGGACGAGCTCCATGACGAGGTAGGCGCTGCCCTCCTCCTCGCCGTAGTCATAGACGTTGGCGATGCCCTCGTGGTTGACGAGCGCGGCGTGGCGGGCCTCTGCGCGGAAGCGTTCGAGGAACCCGGGGTCGCCGAGGTACTCGTCCTTGAGGATCTTGATCGCCACCGTGCGGCCGATCACGAGGTCGGTGGCCTGCCACACCTCGCCCATGCCGCCGATCGCGATGCGCGACTGCAGCTCGTAACGTCCTCCGAAGGTGAGCCCTGCTGTGGGTCTCATTTATTCAGCACCGCCTCTAGTACTTTTCTCGCGATCGGAGCGGCGATCGAATTGCCCGTGCCGCTCTGACCTCGTCCACCGCCATCTTCAACGACTACCGCAACCGCGAACCGAGGGTCGTTCGCCGGTGCGAACCCGGTGAACCAGAGCGTGTACGGCTCATCGTCGCCGTTCTGCGCCGTCCCCGTCTTCCCGCCGACCTGGACCCCGTCTATTCTTGCATTGCTGGCCACTCCCTCATTGACGCCGTCGACCATCATCTGCTTGATCGTGTCGGCGTTCTCCTGGGACATCGGCTGCGACAGCTCCTTCGCCTGGAAGCTCTCGATGGTCTGCAGATCCGAGCTGCGGATCGAGTCGACCAGATTCGGGTACATCAGCTTGCCGCCGTTGGCGACCGCGGCCGACACCATCGCCATCTGCAGCGGGGTGGCCTTGTCGTCCTTCTGTCCGAACGACCCGAGTGCGCGGAACGCCGGGTCCTCGTAGAGCGGGTAGACGCTCTTCTCGACCGGGATCGGGATCTTCAGCGACTGGTTGAAGCCGAATTTGTCGGCCTGGTTCTTGATGGTCTGCGCGTCCAGCTGCATCCCGAGCTCGGCGAACGGGATGTTGCAGGAGAGGATCTGCGCGGTCGCGATGGAGACCGTCTCGCCGGAGCCGCAGGTGGTCAGCGAGTCGTTCTTCACGATGGTGGGGGAGCCGGGCAGCTGCAGCGACGCCGGGTTCGGCAGCTGGCTGTCCTTCGTGTACGTGCCGGTGCCGAACGCGGTGGCGCTCATGACGGGCTTGAAGGTCGAACCAGGCGGGTTGAGGTCGCCGCCGATGGTGCGGTTGATCAGGGGGTCGCCGGACGCGTCGAGCAGCTGCTGGTACGTAGAGTTGACCGCCTCCGTGTCGTGCGAGGCCAGCACGTTCGGGTCGTAGGTGGGCTTGGACACCATTGCGAGGATGCGACCCGTCTTCGGCTCCATCAGCACGACGGCGCCCTGGTAGTCGCCGAGCGCATCCCACGCGGCCTGCTGCGCGACCGGGTCGATGGTCGTCTCGACCGAGGCGCCCTGGGGGTTCTTGCCGGTGAGGATCGAGTTGATCCGGTCGAAGAACTGCGAGTTGGAGGTGCCGCTCAGCTGCTCGTCGAGCGCACCCTCCAGGCCCGTGGCTTCGCCGTTGATCGGGTAGAAGCCGGTCACCGCCGAGTACAGCGGACCGTTGCTGTAGACGCGCTGCCACTTGTAGACATCCTTCGCGGCGACCGACTGCGCGATCGGCTGGCCGGCGACGAGGATCGCGCCGCGCTGGGACGCGTAGCTGTCGTTGCGGGCGCGCGTGTTGCGGGCGTCGGCCGAGAGCGAGTCGGCCTGGAAGACCGTCAGGATGGAGGTCGACACGAGCAGGGCGACGAACATCGCCAGGACGATCATGCTGACGCGTTTGATCTCGCGGTTCATGGTCTAGCTCACCACCAAGCGGGGCTGGTTGCGGACGGTGTCCGACAGGCGCAGCAGCAGCGCGACGATGATCCAGTTCGCCACCAGCGAGGAGCCGCCGGCGGCCAGGAACGGCGTCGTCAGGCCCGTGAGCGGGATGACCCGGGTGACACCGCCGATCACGATGAAGCACTGCAGTCCGACAGTGAACGCGAGGCCCACGGCGAGCAGCTTGCCGAAGTCGTCCTGCCCGGCGAAGCCGATGCGCAGTCCGCGCGCGACGAACACGAGGTAGAGGGCGAAGATCGCGAACAGGCCGGCGAGGCCGAGCTCTTCGCCGATGCTGGCGATGATGTAGTCGCTCTGCGAGACCGGTGTGACCCAGGGCTGCCCCTGGCCCAGCCCGGTCCCGATGAGGCCGCCGTGCGCGAGACCAAAGAGCCCCTGCACCAGCTGGAAGCTTCCGCCGTCGGCGTCGTACACCTTCTGCGCGAACGGGTTCAGCCAGTTCTCGAACCGGTCGTGCACGTAGACCAGCACCTGGCTGGCCACGATCGCACCGCCGACGATGAGCAGGAGGCCGAGGATGACCCAGCTGATGCGCGCCGTCGCGACGTACAGCATCACGAGGAAGAGCCCGAAGATGAGCAGGCCGGTGCCGAGGTCGCGCTGGAACACGATGACCGCCATCGACATGAGCCAGACGATGAGGATCGGGCCGAGGTCGCGGGCACGGGGGAAGCGGATGCCCAGGATCTTCGTGCCGACCATCGACAGCGAGTCGCGCGCCTGCACCAGGTAGCCGGCGAAGAAGATCGCGAGGCACAGCTTGGCGATCTCGCCGGGCTGGAAGCTGAACGGACCGATCCCGATCCACACGCGCGCCCCGTAGATCTCCTTGCCGATGCCGGGCAGCATGGGCAGCAGCAGGAGGATGAGCGCCGCGAAACCGAAGATATACGTGTAGCGCTGGAGCACCCGGTGGTTGCGGATCACGATGATGACCGCGAGCGCGCAGACGATCGCGATGGCCGTCCAGGCGATCTGCTTGACGCCCGCGCTGTCCCAGCCGTTGTCGCCGTAGTGGATGTCGATGCGGTAGATCTCGGCGATCCCGATCCCGGTCAGCACGGTCGCGATCGGCAGCAGGAAGGGGTCGGCCTGCGGGGCGACGAACCGCAGCGCGACGTGCATCCCGATCACCAGCACGGACAGGCCTGCGCCGAGGTAGACGAGTGTCAGGTCGACATGGCCGAGTGCGCCCAGCTGGACGAGCACGACGGCGGCCGCGTTGATCGCGCAGGCGATGAGCAGCAGGAACAGCTCCAGGTTGCGGAGCTTCGCGGGCAGGCGCAGCCGCTTGATCGGACCGGTGGCGGTCGTGGACGCGGCCCGCGCGGCCGATCGCGACTCTGCGACGCTACTGTTTGACGGCATCGCTCAACTGCTCCACGATCGAACGGGCCGCCGCGAGGTCGTCGGCGTTGATGGTCTGTTTGACGAGCTGCTTGTCGTACTCCGGCAGGTCGTCCACCGTCACATCGGTCTGCTCGTAGACGTGCGACAGGCTGATCGGTCCCAGGTCCTGCTGCACGCCCTGGAAGATGGCGACTTTGCCGGCGCTCGATGCGCCGACGAAGAAGCGCGACTGGGTCCACTGATAGCCGATGAACGCGGCGGCGACGATCGCGAGCACGAGCACCACCAGGCCGACCATCCAGGTGGCGCGGCGGCGGCGTGCGCGGCGGGCGTCCTCCTCGATCAGCTCGTCGAGGTAGTCGTCGGACTGCGGCTCGAAATGCGTCGGCCCGGAGGCCGGGCGCACGGGATGCAGGCGGAGGGTCGGCAGGCGCGAGGCGCGCACGGCCGGCTTCGGCTCGCTGCCGAACTGCAGCGGTGCCGCGGCCGAGCCGACGGTGATCGGATCCTTGACCACGTCGCCCGGCCCCGTGTCGGCGATGTCGAGGATGACGACGGTGACGTTGTCCGGGGCGCCGGCGTCGAGGCTCTGCTTCAGCAGGCGCTCGGCGACCTGCTTGGGCGCGTCGCGTGTGGCGAGCGCTGCCTGCAGGTCGTCGTTCTTGACCACGCCGCTCAGCCCGTCCGAACAGATCAGCCATCGATCGCCCGGCTTGGTGTCCAGCACCCAGGTGTCGATCTCGGGGGACGCGTCGACGTCGCCCAGCACGCGCATCAGGACCGAGCGGCGGGGGTGCACCATCGCCTCCTCCTCGGTGATCCGACCGCTGTCGACGAGGCGCTGCACGAACGTGTGGTCGATCGAGACCTGCTTCAGCTCGCCGTCGCGGAACAGGTAGATGCGCGAATCGCCGATGTGGGCGAGCGCGATCTGGTCGCCCACGCGGATCAAGGCGCTGACGGTCGTGCCCATCCCGGTGAGCTCGGGATGCTCGAACACCGTCTCGGCGAGCAGGGAGTTGGCGGCGATCATGGCGGATTGGAGGGCGAACTCGGCCTCCGTGGCGGTCGAGTACTCGACGTCGGCCTCGCGGATGCGGCCCACCGCGATCGCGCTCGCGACGTCTCCGCCAGCGTGCCCGCCCATCCCGTCGGCGACCACGAAGAGCCCATGACCCGCGTATCCGGAGTCCTGGTTGTTCGATCGGATCTTTCCGACGTGCGAGAGCGCCGCCGCCCGGTTCGTCGTTGCCACGGCTACCGTCGCAGCTCGAACGTGGTCGTCCCGATCTTGATCGGGGTGTCGAGCGGGACCTGGGTCGGGACCGTCACGCGGCGGCCGTCGAGGAAGGTGCCGTTGGTGGAGTCCAGGTCCTGGATCATCCACTCGTCGTTCCAGAGCAGCAGCCGGGCGTGGTGGGTCGAGGTGTAGTCGTCGCGGATGACGAGGCCGGACTCGCTGGAGCGGCCGATGGTGATGGGATCGCGGCCGAGCGGTAGCTCCGTGCCGGCCCGCGGGCCGGAGGTGATGACGAGACGATGCGCGGTCTGCACGCTCGCGTTGATGCCGCCGAGAGCGGCGTTCGCGCCGGACGGCAGGGACGACACGGGCGCGTGCCGCTGCACCGGCTCGGTCACGGCGGCTGCGGCGGCGGGAGCGGCACCAGCTGCGGCAGCGGGGCCTCCGCCGGGGAAGGGGGAGGCCGGAGCGGCGGCGCCCTGCGCCTCCGGGAGCTTGCGCACGCGCTGACCGAACAGGTCGGTGCGGAGCGCGTAGACGATGCCGAAGACGAACAGCCAGAGCAGGAGCAGGAAGCCGAACCGCAGGACGAGCAGCGTCAGTTCGCTCGGGTTCACGAGGTGCTCCAGAAGTTGCCCACATCGTGGCGGCGGGTGGCGTCGTCCGGGGCGGAGGCGGGGCGGCCGGGCGCCGCCTGGGGCAGCACGCGGAACACGATGCGGGTGCGGCCGATCGTCACGACGGACTCCGGTTCCAGGATGCCCTTGCGTACCGGCTCTCCGTTCAGCTTCGAGCCGTTGGTGGAGCCGAGATCCTCGACCTGGGCGCGGTGGCCGTCCCACGTGATCATCACGTGGCGGCGCGAGATCCCGGTGTCGTCGACGGTGATGTCGGCGTCGCTCCCACGGCCGACGACCGTGCGCGACCGGGTGATCGGGTAGTGGGTGCCGTTGATCTCGAGCACGGGAGTCCAGGCGACGTCGCCCTTCACGTTCTCCGAGTCGATCTGCAGCATCCCCACCGAGATGTCCGCATCCTCCGCCAGCTCGATCGAGATCCCGCCGGCGAACTGGTAGTGCTGGCTGGTCGCGTGCTTCTGGACGAACGTGATGAGCTCGTCGGTCAGAGCCGCCCCCATGGAGCGCATCCGCTGGTAGTCGGCGGGCGACATGCGCAGCACGAAACGGTTGGGCGCGAGCACCCGGTCACGGGCGACCACGGCGGCCTTCGTGTCGAGCTCCTTACGCAGTGCGCTGGTCAGCTCCACAGGCTGCAGACCGGAACGGAAGGTCTTCGCGAACGCGCCATTGACAGCGCGCTCGAGCCCCCGCTCGAAGTTGTCCAGTATGCCCACAGTCTCCCGCTCCCGGCTCGCCAGCTACATGCATGTTAGTCGGAACCCTCGGGAACCAGCCTCCGAGCGCCTGACCGTCCGGTGAAGATACACCGATCGGATGAGCCCCGCGACCGGTGGACGCCCGCTGGATTCGTGGTCGGCGCGGCTGTCGTGTTACTCTTCCCTGGTTGCGCGCGAGTGGCGGAATTGGCAGACGCGCTGGCTTCAGGTGCCAGTGCCCGCAAGGGCGTGGGGGTTCAAGTCCCCCCTCGCGCACGAGAGTGAAAACGAGAAGGCCTCCGAGAGATCGGGGGCCTTTCGTCATCTCCGGGCCGTCATCCCGCGGGGTCGTTCACGTGCGTTCGCGCACGAGTGCGGCGATGAGCCTCTCGGCGTCGGCCTCCCAGCCGGGGCGGCCGGTGGAGGAGCTGATGCCGTGGAGTGCGGCGAGGATGACGCCGGGGGTGAGGTCGTTGAGGAGGCGCCCGCCCTCGACCGCGGCGTCAACCAGGGCGACGATCGACGCGCCGAGCGTGTCGGCGCCCTCCGCCTGCACGTCCGGGCGGTCGCGCATGTGCGTTGCGAGGGTTCGCGCGAGGGCCGGCTCGGAGCCGATGAGGTGCACGAACGAGCGCAGGAAGGCGGCGAGGGCCGCCTCGGGCGGGCTCTCGTCGAGAAGGCGCCGTGCCTCCCGGCCGAGCGCGTCGACCTCGTCGCGGTAGATGGCGGCGGCGAGAGCCTCCCGGGTCGGGAAGTGCCGGTAGAGGGTGCCGACGCCGACACCGGCGAGGGCGGCGAAGTCGTCGAAGCGCCGGTCGGACTCGCCGCGGCGGAAGGCGAGGCGAGCGGCGTCGATGATCGCTTCGCGGTTGCGACGGACATCGGCCCGCTCGGCTCTCGCCATCGTGCTGATCCTTCTCTCGTTGACAAGTGGAGATCGTCTCCATATCGTTCAAGTGGAGACAATCTCCATATTAACGGAAGTGGTGGCAGCGGTGAAGGTCCTGATGTTCGGGCGCGGGGTGATCGCGTCGATCTATGGGTGGGCGCTGGAGCAGGCGGGACACGAGGTCGAATTCCTGGTGCGCCCGGGGCGCGCCGCCGCGTACGGCGACAGCGTCGAGATGGAGCTGATCGACCGCCGCCGCGGGGCCGGCAAGGGGCGGGGGCCGATCGCCTGGTCGCCGCGCTATCGGGAAGAGCTCGCACCCGACGATGGCTTCGATGTCGTCGTCCTGAGTGTGGGACACCACGCGCTGGGGGGAGCGGCGGAGTTCCTCGCGGCCCGCATCGGTCACGCGTCCGTCCTCGTGTTCGGCAACGTCTGGGAAGAGCCTCTCGACGCGGTGGCGCCGCTACCGGCCGAGCACCTCGTCTGGGGCTTCCCCCAGGCCGGCGGGGGATTCGACGCTGAGGGGGTCCTGCACGGCGTGTTGATGCGGCGGGTCGTCTTCGGCCCCCTCGACAGGGGCCGCCCGAGCGATCGCGAGCGTGCCGTGCGGGACCTCTTCGCGAGCGCCGGACTGACGGTGGGCGAGCAGCAGGACATCCGGGGCTGGCTCTTCGCCCACTTCGTGGCGGACGTCGGGATGCACGCGGAGGCGCTGCGGGTCGGATCGCTCTCGGCGATGATCGGAAAGCCGCGGAGCTTCCGCGAGGCGTTCCTGATCAGCCGGGAGCTGCTGCCGGTCCTGAGGCGGAGGGGGGTCGACCTGCGCGGGCAGAGGGCCGCGTTGACGCTGCTGCGGAGACCGTCATGGCTGATCGCCGCAGGGGTGGCGCTGGCCACGAGTCAGGTGCCGCTCGCGCAGGTGAGTCTCGCGGCGCACACGGACGCGCTCGCTGCCGAACCCGTGCGGGTGGTGCTGGACGCGCTCGCCGAAGCGCGGAGGCTCGGGGTGCCTGTGCCGCGACTCGAGCGGGGCGCCGCCCTCATCCCGCCGGGCGTCCGGGAGGCCGTGGCGGGATGAACACCTCGACTCCTACTCCGCCAGGTTCGTGCTGATCGCGTCGAGAGCGAGGCTCTTCGCGCGGGTGGCGGCGTCGCCGAGGCGGTCGGTCGTGGCAGCGACGAGGCCCTCGATGAGGATGGCCTGGGGGAGTCGGGAGGCGAGCGTGATCTCGTCGCGGAAGGTGAGGTCGGGCATGGTGACGACCAGCGTCAGCGTGGCGGCCTGCGCGATGGGGCTGCGGCCGAACGCGGTGACGGCGACGACGTCGGCGCCGGCGGCTTTCGCGGCGGCGACGGTGCGCAGGGTGACGGCGTTGGAGCCGCTGCCGCTGACGACCAGGAGGAGATCGCCGGGTTCGAGCAGGCGGGCCGTGATCTGCTGGCCGATGACGTCGGACTGGGCCTCCGCGGCGCGGCCGATGCTGGTGAGGCGGGCGGCGGCGTCCGACGCGAGCGGGGCGGAGAGGCCGTTGCCGACGACGACGACGCGGCCGGCGGCGGCGAGTAGGGAGACGGCGCGCTCGATCGAGTCGGCGTCGAGCAGGGCGAGCATGTCGGAGACGCGGTCGGCGAGCTGGGTGAAGGTGTGCGCGACGATGCCGGCCGCGCCGGTGGGCGAAGCGGCGGTCGTCGCCGGCAGAGCCGCGGCATCCCGGGCCAGGAGCACCCGCAGCTGCTGGTAGCCGGTGAAACCGAGGCTCTGGCAGGTGCGCACGACCGTCGCCCGGGACGCGCCCGAGAGGTCGGCGACCTGTTGCGAGCTGAGCTCCACGATCTCGGCCGAGCGCTCCAGGAGCACAGCGGCGACGGCACGCTCCGTGGGGAGCAGTGACGGCAGGAGGCTGCGGATGGTCGCGATGACGGCGCCGGGCCGCTGCTCGCCGGGCCGCTGCTCGCTCTGTCGTGGCTCGCTCATGCGCCGCTTCCCGCCGCGTCGGCGATGCGGGCGACCTCGGTGGCGTCGAGGTCGAAGATCTCCGACCCGTCGTCCGGACCCGGAGCCGGGAGGAACACGACGCGCGGCTCCCCCTCGGCGGGCAGCTCGACGACGGCGAAGCCCGAGCCGACGACGGCGCGCTCGGTTCCTGCGGCCGCGAGGGGGTCCGAGCTGTTCGCGACGCCCGGGGCGACCACGACAGGGATCCCCCGCGCCTGCGCCGCGAGAGCGTGATGGTAGTGGCCGCCGAGGATGAGGCGCACATCGCCGGCGGCGCACACGTCGAGGAGCGCCTCCGGGTTGCTGAGCTCGAGCGCGGCGAGCAGAGCGCTCGACGCGGGCACGGGAGGGTGGTGCAGGGCCACGATGGTGCCGTGCGGAGCCGGTACCGCGAGGATCCCGGCGAGACGGTCGAGCTGATCGGCATCGAGCGAGCCGTAGCCCGCGCCGGGGACGGAGGTGTCCAGCGTGACGATGCGGAATCCGTGGCGCAGGGTCACCGTCTCCCGCGCGCCGAGCACGGCCTCGAATCCGGCGCGGAGGTCGTGATTGCCCATCGCGTAGACGAGGTCGGCGCCGCGGTCGGAGGCGAACCGCGCGAGGCGCGAGGCCAGGAGCCGGTAGCTCTGCTCTCCTCCGTCGTCGGAGAGGTCGCCGGTGGCGGCCACGAGGTCGAGCGTGTCGAGCGACCCGGCGCGGGCGAGTGTCCGATCCAGGGCGGCGAGCGTGTCCACCTGCCCGTAGTGGAGGCGTCCGTCGCCGAACAGATGGGTGTCGCTCAGGTGCAGGATGCGGAGGCCGGCGGGTGTCTCGGCGAGGGTCACGAGGTCACCCTACTGGCTCGACGGCGAAGCGCGGAGACGACCGGGAGCTCCCACCGGCCGGCGATGATGCGGTGCCGCACCATGCCCGACAGCTGGTCGATGACCATGGTGACCACGACGACCACGAGCATGAGCATCCCGACGACGTCCCAGACGCGGAACTGGATGTTGTCGACCAGCATCTTGCCGATTCCCCCGGCCCCGATGAGGCCCAGGATGGCCGAGGCGCGCACGTTGATCTCGAAGCGGTAGAGCCAGAACGCGAGCACATCGGGCTTGGCGCTCGGCCACACGCCCCAGCGCATGATCCGTACGCGGGAGGCGCCGGCCGCGGTCGCCGCCTCGATCGGGCCGCGGTCCACGGACTCGAAGCTCTCGTAGCCCCACTTGCCGAGGGTCCCGATGGAGCCGATCGCGATGGCGAGGGCGCCGGTGTAGGCCGTGAGCCCGGTGACCGACAGCATCAGCACGGCGATGACGACCTCGGGCACGGCCCGCAGCACGGCGAACACCGCGCGCAGCGGCCAGTGCACGACCGCCGGGGTGAGCCCGCGCGTCGCGAGCAGACTGAGCGGGAACGACACGATGATGCCGAGCACGGTGCCGAACCATGCCATGGCGACCGACAGCATCGTGGCCGAGAGGGCGTCGGGGAGCTTGTCCCACGCCGGCGGCAGGAACATCAGCCCGAGATAGTGGGTGAGCTTCTGGGGTAGCTGCAGAAGGGCGTCCCACGAGATGTCGACGCCCCAGAAGGCGGCGACCACGACGGCGGTCACGACAGCCCAGACGATCGCGCGGCCGACGCGCAGCGGGCGCTTCGGGCGCTCCCCGCCAGGGCGCTCCCGACCAGGGCGCTCCGGGGATCCCCCGCCCGCGGCCGCACCGGCGACGTGCGAGGCGGTGGTGCCGGTGAGCGCGGTCATCGGAGCAGCTTCCTGCGGGCGATGGAGCTGAGGAGCTCGAGCAGGACGACCAGCACCAGGACCTCCAGGATGATCATGCTCAGGTAGTGGTACTGGTAGAAGGTCCTCACCTTGTCGATGAGCATGCCGAGGCCGCCCGCGCCCACGAGGCCGATGACGGTCGAGGCGCGGATGTTGAGCTCGAGCACGTAGATGGTCTGCGACAGGAAGGTGGGGGCGACCTCCGGGACCATTGCGGCGCGGTTGGCGCGGAACCAGGTGGCCCCCGAGGCGAGGGCGGCCTCCTGACCGCCGCGGTCGAGGCCGTCGAGGGCCTCGGAGACGAGCTTGACCAGAATCCCGACGTTGAAGAGGACGAGCGCGAGGATGCCGGAAAGGGCGCCTGTTCCGACCACGGTCACGAAGAGCGACGCGTAGAGGAGGTCGGGCACGCTGCGCACGACGTTCATCACGAACCGTACGACGCCGAGCACGACGCCGTGAGGGTTCGTCGCCCGGGAGGCGAGGAACGAGAGCGGGAGCGCGACGACGACGCTCACTGCGGTGGCGATGACGGCCATCTGGACGGTCTGGAGGAGGGCCGGCAGCGTCTCGGGGAAGAACGTGTAGTCCGGTTGGAACAGCTGGATGAAGGTGTTCGACGCGTTCTGCGCGTTGGCGAACAGCGCGCCGATGTCGACCTGCACGGCGACGGCCGACCAGACGGTGATGGCCGCGACGATCAGGACGGCGATCGCCGCCTTCCAGCCCGTGCGCGGCCGCACCGGCCGCAGCGACCCCGGAGCGGTGGTCACAGTTGCACCGCCGGCGCGTCGAGCACGTCGTCCGCGGTCAGCGACCGGCCGTAGATCGACTCGAACACGGCCTCGTCGGCGTCGGCACCGGTGCCGTCGAAGACGATCTCGCCGCTGCGGAGCCCGATCAGGCGCGAGCCGTAGCGGCGTGCCAGGTCGAGGAAGTGGAGGTTGACCACGACCGTGATGCCGAGCTCCGCGTTGATGCGCTGCAGGTCGCGCATGACGACATGCGAGGTCGGCGGGTCGAGGGAGGCCACCGGCTCGTCGGCGAGGATGACCTTCGGCCGCTGAGCGAGCGTGCGCGCGATGGCGACGCGCTGCTGCTGTCCGCCCGAGAGCTCGGATGCGCTGGCGTACGCCTTCGGCACGATCTCGACGCGCTCCAGTGCTTGCATGGCCAGCTCGACATCGTCCTTGGCCCAGGCGCCGAGCAGCGCCCGCCAGGCGGACGTGTGGTAGAGCCGGCCCATCAGGACGTTGTTGAGAACCGTGGTGCGCTTGGCGAGGTTGAAGCTCTGGAAGACCATCCCGACGTCGCTGCGGAGCTCGCGCAGCCTGCGCCCGCGCAGGCCGTTCAGCCGGCGATCGCCGACCGTGATCTCGCCCGCGGTGATCGGCACCAGACCGTTGATCGTGCGGATCAAGGTCGACTTGCCCGCGCCCGAGAGCCCGACGACGGCGGCCATCTCGCCCGGGGCGATGTCGAGGCTGACGTCGCGGAGCCCCGCGGAGCCGTTGGGGTAGGTGACCCCGACGTTCTCGAACCGGACGCCGGCGCCCGCGGATGCGGTGGATGCGGTCACTTCTCTCCCTCTCTGCTTCGTCGTGCGGGCCCCGCCGACGCGCGTTGCGTCGACGGGGCCGCGGTGGTGGGTCGGATCAGCCGAGGCCGATGCTGGCGGCGGCGTCCTGCGTCTTCTTCAGGCTGGCCGGGTCGGCGTCGACGAGGCCGGTGATCTGGTAGATCGCGGTGAGCGCCTTCACGCCCTCCTCCGTGCTCGCGTAGTCCTTCATCGCGTCGGCGATCTTGGTCTGCCACTTCGCGCTGATCTTGCCGGTGATCGAGACACCGTCGTTCGGGATCTCGTCGGTCAGAGCGAAGACGACGACCTTCTTGCCGACGTCCGGGGTGTCCTTCGCGACGACGCTGCGGGCGTCCCAGTAACTGGTGCCGACCTCCGCGTCGCCGTTGTAGACCGCGAGGACGCTGGCGTCGTTGGCCGTGACCTGGACGGTCTTGATGTCCTTGTCGACGTCGAGCCCGGCCTTCTTCATGGCCGCGACCGGGAAGATGTAGCCGGCCGGCGAGGCGGCCTGGAGGAGCGAGACGGTCGCGCCCTTGATCTTGGTGATGCTGTCGAGTCCGGCGGGCCCGGTGCCTTTCTCGGTGCCGTTGCAGTAGAGCATGCCGTTGGCGCCGGCGACGGGCTTGTCGGAGCAGTACTTGTCGGGGTCGTTCGTGAAGAACTGGGCGGCGTACGTGCTCTTGCCGTTGCGCTGCGTCTGCAGGGCCGGGACGGCGCCGTACTTGTCGCACGCCTGGCTCATCTGGAGGCTGGGGAGCATGCCGATCTGGGCCTGGTTGCTGCCGATCGCCTCGACCGCGGCCTGGTAGTCCTGCGTGATGACGCCCTTGACCGGGATGCCGAGACGCTGGGTGAGGGCCTCCTCGAGCGGCTTGACCGTCTCGACGAGCTTGCTGGCGTCACCGGACGGCACGAGGGCGAGCGTGAGCTGGGTGGGGTCGGACGCCGAATCGTCCGCGGTGCCGGTGCACGCGGCGGCCGGTGCGGTGGACGATTCGGCCGAGGCGGTCTGCTGCTGCACGCCGCAGCCGCTGAGAGCCAAGGTGGTGAGGAGCGCGAGGCCGGTGGCGCTCGCGGCGGCGGTCTTGCGGAGTTTCATTGCGTTCCCATTCTGTGCGGGTGGTGGGGTCGTGCGATGCGGATGCGGTGGATCGGTGGAGAAGTCGTCAGGCGGAGGCGGGAGTGGACGAGATCGTGCTCCCGACGGGGTGAGCGTCGGCGAATGCGACGGGGTCGGCGACCCAGGCCGCGATGCCCGGGTAGAGCTCCGGGAACGACGCCGCCACGAGGTTCGCCGGCCCGGCACGGTGGCCGAACCGGTCGATGAGCGCGGTCGCACATCCCGCAGCGGCCGGGGCGGCGAGGTCGTTGCCCCAGATGTCGCCGACCGAGAGCAGCGAGCGCGGGTCGCGTCCGTCCAGCAGGGCGGGCAGCAGCGTCGTCCAGCCCGCCGGCTTGCGCGCCTCGGCGTGCACCCGGTCGATCGAGTCGGCGAGGCCGAGCCCCGCCAGGGTCTCGACGACGCCACCGAGGGGGGCGTTCGTCACGAGCACCCGATCCACCGAGCCGGCGAGCCCGTCCAGGAACGTGGCGAGACCGTCGGGCGCAGTGACGTCGAGCCGGCCGTCGGCGAGCTCGCGGCGGCTGCGCTGGTAGGCGCGCTGGAGCAGCTCCTCGTCCGCGTGGCCCGCGGCGAGCTGGGCCACGGCGGCATAGCCGTCGGCGTACGCGGGGGATCCCGGCTCGCCGTCGAGGAACGCTCCGAGCCGGGCGCGGAGGTCGGAGTCGAGCCGCCCGCCCGCGGAGTCGTCGCGATCGAGGATGCCGGCGATCACGGCCTCCGCGTACGCCCACACGGGTGCGTCGCCGACGCACACCGTCCCGTCGAAGTCGAGGACGAGCACGGGCCTGTGGGAAGAACGTCGGTCGATCACGTTCAGCAGCATAGGTCGCGATGAACGTTCCGTTCATGAAAATCCTGCTGATGAAACGATCGTTCACACAGTGTTCACACGAGGGACCGCCCGTAGACTCTGAGGGTGGTCGACGGCATCCCGGGGTCGAACGAGGCCCTGTTCGACCTGCTCGGGCAGAGCAGCTGGGTGCTCCTTCCGGCGGTCCCCGCGAGAACGGTCGTGGCCGAGCTCGCCGCAGAGGTCCTCGACGACCAGTTCTCCTGGAGCGAGAACCCCCACCTCGGCGAGGGCGGTCGTGTGCTGGTGCTCACCTCCCCGATGAACGGGTGGATGCTGCTCCAGGGCGCGACCGAGACTGTCGGTGCCGTGGCCGCCGAGCTCAGCGAGCGACGCGACGTCTATCGCGCCATGATCGATGTGCGCCTGCCCGTGATGAGCTGGTCGTTCCTGGAGGGCGGCATCCCGGTGAGGACGGTCTCGCTGGAACTCGGGGACGACGGCGACCTCGTCGCGCGCACCGCGGGCGATCCGCTGCCCTTCGAGCGCGACGGCGCGCTGGATGCGGGAGGGCCGACAGGGCTCGACCCCTTCTTCTACCCGGTGGCCATCCTCGGCGAGCACGGCGTGACGCTGGACGAGCTCGAACGCGCGCTCGACCGGCCGAGCGTCACCGTGCGGATCCGCTGACCCTGTAGCGCAGCAGCACGACGGAGGAGGTGAAGGTGCGCTCCTCCACCAGGTCGAGCCGCAGGAACGTCGCGCGGGGCAGTGCCGGGGTTCCACCGCCGACGCTGACCGGCACCACGAACAGCGAGACTTCGTCGACGAGTCCGGCGCGGAGGGCGGCCGCCGCGAGCGTCGGGCCGCCGATCGAGACGTCGGCGCTGGAATCGTCGACCAGGCTGCGCACGGCGACCGGATCGAAGACGGGCTCCAGCCGGGTGCGCGGGGTGGTGACCGCGTCGAGGGTGGAGGAGAAGACGACTTTGTCGGTGTCGCGCCAGATCCGGGCGTAGTCGGCGATGACGGGGGGATCGTCCGGGCCGGGCAGTTCCTGCCAGACGCGCATCGTCTCGTACATGCGCCGACCGTAGAGGGCGGTCCCGGTCTCGCGCTCGCGGTCGTTGATGAACGCGTGGACTTCTTCGTCGGGCGCCGCCCAGCCGAACGTTCCTTCGGCGTCGGCGGTGTATCCGTCGAGCGACGCGATCGCGGAGAAGAGGAGGCGGCCCATGCGCCGACCCTAGGACGCCGGGCCGCCTGCGACTACCCCTAGCCGCTGATGCCCGGGAAGAGCGCGGCCAGCGCGCTGAGCTCGTCGCCGAAGATCAGCGGCACGACCAGATCGATCGCGAGCCAGATCCCGACGGTGAGCAGCGCGGCGCCGGCCGCGACGACGACGAGGACCGCGAACAGCCGGAGGTAGGCGTTCTCCGCGATCGCCGTGAGCACCCCTCGTGCCCGGCGGACCGGCGCTCCGACCTGTGTGACAGGTGCGGTCGCCGTGATGCGGTGGTCCAGCGTCGTCATCATTCTCTCCCTGCGTCCCCCTGAGTCGGACGGACCCCCTCGGCCCGACCGATGAGACAAGTCAAGCCGGGCGCGGGCGCCGTGACATCCTCCCGGGGTCGGGACCAGGTCATCCCTCGGTATGATTCCTTCAGCTCCGAGGCGGCCACGCGCCGATGCAGGAGACTCCAGTGCGAGGGGGACGTCGATGAGGTCACGCAAGCCGCTGTGGATCGCCGTCATCGCGATCGGGACGGTGCTCGTCCTCGGCCTGGGGGCGACGACGCTCGTGCTGTACTTCACGGCACGCGACGCCGCGCGTCCGGAGGCCCTGGTCTCGCGCTACCTGTCCCACGTGCAGCACGGGCAGATCGAGGCGGCGATGAAGCTGGAGGGCAGGAAGGCCGACCCCGCCCAGGTGCTGCTGACCGACGCGGCCTACGCGAAGGTGTCTCAGCAACTGTCGTCGTTCCGCATCGAACGCGTCCGCCCGGTCGCCTCCGACCGCGTGCGCGTGGATGCGCAGACCGTGGCCGGCGGTGCGAAGGAGGCGGTGTCCTTCACGCTGACGCATGGCGACGACGGCCCCGTCGGCTGGCTCGGCGTGCACGCGTGGAAGCTCCAGCCCGTGGCGCTCTCGACGGTCACCGTGGCCGTCGGGACGCACGACGCCGTCGACGTGACCATCGCCGGCGCGAAGCTGCACTGGGACGGCAAGGTGCGCCAGCTCCTCGCCTTCCCCGGGCGATACGCGCTCGCTGCTCCGGCCGCCGGCGCCTGGTACTCGATCGCCGGGGCCGACGCGACCGTGACCGGTTTCGGGCAGGGCGTGAACCTGCGCGCCTCCAGCACCCTGACGCCGGCGGGGGTCGACGCGGCGACGGCCGCCACGAACGCCTGGGTGAACGCCTGCCTGGCAGGAGGGCCGCAGCCGAAGGGGTGTTCGTTCGGGCTCGACTCCGGTCAGCCCGACGGCGAGACCTGGACCAATGTCCGCTGGGAGATGACCGCCGCGCCCGCCGTCACCTTCTCCGCGTGGGACTTCGACTGCGCACAGGGCACCATCCTGACCGCGGGCTGCTGGCCGGTGACCACGTCGACGAAGGGGTCCGCCGACTTCCACGCCGACTACCGTGTCGCCGCGAGCGGGGAGACGGGCGAGATCTACTCGACGACTCCGGGCGACATCGACGTGCAGGGCTCCATCCTGTCGATCGGGCCGGCGGGGGCCGAGTTCCAGTCGATCACGTGGGGTTGACGTCGCACCCGCAGCCGAGCGCGGGTGACGGGATGCTCTCGTCGCGTTCGGCGAGGCGGTGCGCGAGCTGGGCGCGTCGGCGCTCCAGCTCGGCGATCGCGGCGTCCAGCTCCGCGATGCCCTCGCGGTAGGCGGCGACGGAGGCCGGGCACTCGTCGCTGCGAGCGTGTCCCGAGCCGAGGCAGTCGATGAACGGAGCCGCCTTGCCCGGTGGGATGCCCGTCTCGGCGAGGTCGCGGATCTCGAGCACCGCGCGCAGCTGCTCGTCGTCGTAGTCGCGGTAGCCGTTCGGGAGGCGGTCGGGCGCGACCAGGCCCAGCTGCTCGTAGTACCGCACGGCTTTCACCGTCACGCCTGCTCGCCCGGCGAGCTCGCTGATCTGCATGGGAGCCTCCGCCCACAGCGTAAACCCCGACCCCGGGGGCAGGGTCAAGCGCGCTACACTATTAGTTAGTGCCCTAACGAATCGAGGAGACATGTCCGGAGGCTTTGCGCGCTGGTACGCGCGGTGGAACGAGAAGCTCATCCGCGTCGCCGGCCCCGCGCAGCTCGGCGCCGGCCATCCCGAGGGTCCCGACCGCCGCTCGCCCGCCGCGCCCTGCCCGATGTGCGGGCGGCCGATGACGGAGCACACCGTCCTGCGCCCGGGCGGTCAGCGCGACGCGACGCGTCTCGTGTGCCCGGAGGCGCAGGGCGCCGCCTGAACCGTCGCGCGCGCCGGCGCTAGGGCGCGCGCGTGGCCGCGGCGATGATCCCGTGCAGGCTGCCGCGCAGGCTCTCGAGCTCGCTGACCGGCAGGCCGAGGCGCTCGACGATGCGGTGCGGGATCTTCTCCGCTTCGGCCCGCAGCGCCCGGCCCGCCGGGGTCAGGCGCACGTCGAGGGCCCGCTCGTCGGCGGTGCTGCGCTTGCGTTCGATGTACCCGGTCGCCTCCAGCCGCTTCAGCAGAGGGGAGAGCGTCGCGGGCTCCAGCTGGAGCGCCTCGCCGAGGTCTTTCACCGATCGCGGCTCCCGTTCCCAGAGGGCCAGCATCACGAGGTACTGCGGGTGGGTCAGCGAGAGCGGCTCGAGCACCGGGCGATACAGCGCGATCACGCTGCGGGCCGCCACGGCGAGGCCGAAGCAGACCTGGTTCTCCAGGGCGAGCAGGTCATCGGACACGGGGCCAGTCTAGGCGCGAGCCGGTGTCGGATCGGTGTTGTCCTCCTCCCGTGTGAATGTTAGTTTCATCGAATGACCAGAGCAAGGAAGTCGGTTTCACGCTGGAGTGCCGTCGCGCTCGCCGTCGCGGTGGCGAGCGCCGGTGCGATCGGGGGAGCGTCGGCGGGCGCGGCCGCGGACACGACGCCGCTGACGAAGTGGGTGAGGACGGCGGACGGGTACGGCTACGACCCGGCGCAGCCCGTGATGCTCTACCCGGGGTCGGACCAGCAGGTCCGGATCCCGACCGAGTACGCGCAGCCCGAACGCCAGTTCCGCTCGTCCTGGGTCGCGACCGTCAGCAACCTCAACATCGCGAGACCCACCAGCGAGGCCGACTTCCACACGCAGTACACGCGCATCCTCGACCGGTTCTCCGAGGCGAGGCTCAACGCGATGATCTTCCAGGTGCGCCCGGCACAGGACGCCTGGTACCCGTCCCCGCTCAACCCGTGGTCGCAGTTCCTCAGTGGCACACAGGGCGTCGATCCCGGCTACGACCCGCTCGCGTGGATGGTGGAGCAGACGCACGCGCGCGGGATGGAGTACCACGCCTGGCTCAACCCCTACCGGGTCACGACGACGTCGATCACCTCCGCGGCCGTCCTGGCCGCACTCGGCCTGAGCGCGGACGAGGCCCGGGCTCTGAGCGCGCCGGACGCGGTCCGGGCGCTCGCCGCGGCCGGCCTGCTCTCGGCCGGCAACTACGCGGTCGAGCATCCGGAGCAGGTGCTGATGTTCAACGGGACGCTCTTCCTGAATCCGGGTGAGCCGGCGGTGCGCCAGCACGTGATCGACACCGTGGCCGAGCTGGCCACGAACTACGACATCGACGGCATCCACTTCGACGACTACTTCTACCCGTATCGCACGACCGTCTACTTCGGCGACGCCGGGGAGGACCGTGCAACGTTCGAGGAGTACGGGCTCCCGGCAGGGTATGCGGACACCGCCGACGGAATCGCCCAGTGGCGGCGCGACAACGTCACCGCGCTCGTCTCCGGCGTGCACGACGTGCTCGACCGGGTGAACGCCGAGCACGGGACGGCCGTGCAGTTCGGGGTGAGTCCGTTCGGGATCTGGGAGCACGCCTCCGTCGATCCGCGCGGCTCGAACACTCCCGCGTCGTCGTCCTCGACCTACTCCCGCTCCGTCTTCGCCGACACGCGCGCGTGGGTGGAGGACGAGCTCGTGGACTACATCGTCCCGCAGGTCTACTGGAGCTTCGATCAGGCGGCGGCCCCGTACGGCGAGATCGCGCGCTGGTGGAACGACACGGTGAGCGGAACGGACGTGCGTCTCTACATCGGGCACGCGGACTACAAGCACTTGCAGAGCTCGGCGACGGAGGCCGCGTGGGCCAACCCCGACGAGGTCCCGAACCAGCTGCTCTACGACCAGACCCTCCCGAGCGTCTCCGGCGAGGTCTTCTACGGCTACAACGACATCGTGCCGGGGTCGACCACGGGGCTGACCGGTGCCGCCCTGACGGCGATGGAGGCCAAGAACGGCTCGCTCGACCGCATCTTCGGCGACCTCCTCACCGACCGCGTGCTGCCGCCGGCCGACCCGTCGAAGCGGGAGCCGGGACTCCAGGCTCCGGTCGTCACGGCCGGTGACGCGAACGGGATCACCTGGACGGACGGCTCACCAGGCGCCACGAGGGCCTTCGCGGTCTACGTCGACGACCGGCTGCAGTCGGTGCGCTACGCCGACGGATCCGCTGAGTACTCGGTGTCCACCGCATCCGCCGCGGCGCCCGCCGCACGTGCGGGAGGGGTCGTCAGCGTGGCCGCTCTGGACCGGGCGATGAACGAGACGGTGCGCATCGCCTTCGCGCCGACCGAGCCCGGCGGCCCGGTCCAGCCGGGTGGGCCGTCGACCCCGTCGGAGGGGGCGGGTGCGGGCGGCGGCGCGGCCGGTGACACGTCCGTCGCCGCGAGCGGCGAGCAGACCGCGGTCGAGGCCATGAACCGTCTGGCGAGCACCGGTGCCGACGTCGCACCGGCGCTGATCGTGGCGGGGACCCTGCTCGGTCTGGGGGCGGTCTTGGCGACCGTCGCCGTCACTCGGCGCGCGAGAACTCCGAGGCGCGCGCGACCTGGTCGGCCGTGAGCCGTACGCCGGTGTAGCGCTCGAACTGGCGCGCGGCCTGCAGGGCGATGACTTCCGCACCCGTGATGAGGGTCTTGCCGGCCGCGCGTCCCGCCCGCACGAGCGGTGTCTCGGAGGGGAACGCCACGACGTCGAACACCGTCGAGGCGCGCTCGATGTGCTCCTCGCCGAAGGCCAGCGCCGTCTCGTGGTCGCCGCGCATCCCGAGCGGGGTGACGTTGACGATCACATCGAAGTCGGCGGCCGGCTCGTCGGCGGTCCAGGAGTAGTCGTAGCGCTCGGCCAGCGCCGTTCCCGCCTCCGCATTGCGGGCGAGGACGGTCAGGTCGTCGAAGCCGGCGCCGCGGAACGCCGCGACGACCGCCTTGGCCATGCCGCCCGATCCGCGCAGCAGTACCCGCTGCGCCGGGTCGACCGCGTGCTCGGTGAGCAACTGGGCGACCGCTTCGTAGTCGGTGTTGGAGGCGGTCAGGAGGCCGTCCTCGTTGACGACGGTGTTCACCGACTCGATGGCGACCGCCGACGGCTCCAGGTTGTCGACCAGCGGGATGATCGCCTCCTTGAACGGCATCGAGACCGAGCAGCCGCGGAAGCCGAGCGCACGGATCCCGCGCACCGCGCCCTCCAGGTCGCTCGTCGTGAACGCCTTGTAGATGAAGTTGAGGCCCAGCTCGTCGTAGAGGTAGTTGTGGAACCGGGTGCCGATATTGCTCGGACGGGCGGCCAGCGAGATGCAGACCTGCATGTCCTTGTTCAGGATGGGCATGCGTTCATTGTCGCAGGCGTGCGGGGGGCCACCGGATCCGAGACCAGGACTGTTCAGCCTCCTCAGCTGGCGATGATCCGACCGTTCTCGTCGATGCGCGCCGGTCGGACGTGATGCTCGAAGTACCGCCCGGTGATCGACGTCGGCTGCAGCTCGACATAGCGAAAGGTCTTCACCGGGCTCCACGCGGGCAGTGCGTCATCGGCGTCGCGGTTCTCGTAGTCGTCGTCCTTCACGCGCGCGACGCCGTGCATGGACACGCTCCACGTATCCCGAGGGTTCAGAGAGTCGACCTCGAAGACGACGCTCGCATTGTGAAGGAGATGGCGGAGTTTCGAGCCGTCGCTGGTGCGGAAGAGAACGCTGTGCCCTGCGGTGAAGTAGTCGACCGGGAAGATCTCCGGCACGTCGTCGTGACTCAGTCCGAGCCTTCCTACCCCCACGCCCTGCACCAAATGCCAGCAGCGTTCCTCGGCGAGCTCGATGACGGGTCCCTGCGCCGACCACTCCGGAAGATCGCTGCTCTGGCCCATGACCCTCACCCTCCGCATTCGCTCGACCAGAGCATGATCATCGGAACCCACGCCCGAGGTGCAGGGTCGAAGGTCCTGTTCCTCTGAGAACCCGACCAGATTCCGACTCGACGGGACCTTCGTCCCGGGATGGCCGGCCCGGGGTCGCCGACACTCGTCCTATGACATCGAACGACGTCCAGGCGGGCCCATCGCTCACGATCGGTGTTCTGGCCGAGACGTCTCCCGGCGAACGACGGGTGGCCCTTGATCCGGAGGTGGCAGCCAGCCTGACGGGCAAGGGATTCGCGGTCGCGGTGGAAGCAGGAGCAGGAGCCGGAGCAGCGTTCCCCGATTCGCAGTACAGCGACGCCGGCGCCCGGATCGCCCCGCGGGAGGACGTCGTCACGGCGGACATCGTCGCCACCGTTCGCAGGCCACCGGACGAGACGATCGCCGCCTTGCGGTCCGGTCAGCTCCTCATCGGACTCCTCGAGCCGTTGCAGCACCTGGAGATGGTCCGCGAACTGTGCGATCGCGGTGTCACGGCCGCTGCTTTCGAACTGGTCCCGCGGCTCCTCAGCCGGGCCCAGTCGATGGACGCGTTGTCCTCGCAAGCCGCTGCGGCCGGCTACCGTGCGGCGATCGTGGCCGCGGAGGGGTTCGGGGGATTCTTCCCGATGATGATCACGGCCGCTGGGACCGCTCGTCCCGCACGGGTGCTGGTGATCGGCGCCGGGGTCGCCGGACTGCAGGCGTTGAGCACGGCGCGTCGACTCGGTGCAGTGGTCACAGGCTATGACGTCCGGCCGGAGTCGAGGCAGGAGGTCGAGTCCGTGGGAGCGACCTTCGCGACATCATCGGTGGCCGAAGGCACCGGATCGGGCGGCTACGCACGGGCGATGACCGTCGACGAACTCGTCGCTCAGCAGGAGGAGCTCTCGGCGTTGATCGGTATGTCGGACGTCGTGATCACGACCGCGAAGGTCCCGGGAGCCAAACCGCCGCTGCTGGTGCCCCCGACTGCGATCGCCCGGCTGCGGCCCGGCTCGGTGTGCGTCGATCTCGCCGCCGGGCCTGCAGGCGGGAATGTCTCCGGGTCGGTCGACGGAGGCCGGACGATCACCTCCTCCGGCGTCCACGTCATCGGAGACGGGAATCTCGCAGCGAGCCTTCCCACCTCGGCGTCCAGCATGTACGCCAAGAACGTCCAGGCGCTCATCGCCACCCTGACAGAAGCGGGCCGCATCGCGATCGATCCGTCGGACGAACTGCATCGCACCGTTGTGGTCTGCCATGCCGGCGCCATCGTCAACGAGCAGCTGGCGGGCCTCCTCCACCCCTCCTCGCCCACGCGCGAATCGGACGAAAGTCCGAAGAAGGTCGACGTGAACTCATGAGCAGCGAACTCTTCACCGGCATCACCGTCTTCGTCCTGGCACTCCTGGTCGGATTCGAAGTGATCAGCAAGATCCCCTCGACGTTGCACACCCCGATGATGTCGGGTGCGAACGCCATCCATGGAGTCGTGATCTGCGGAGCCGTCCTGACCGCGGCGGCCGTGGACACTCCGGTCGGATACATCCTCGCGGCGATCGCCGCCGCATTCGCTGCGGCCAATGTGGTCGGCGGTTACCTGCTCACCGACCGGATGCTGCAGATGTTCCGCGCGCCGCGCCCGCAGCCCGCGAAGGGCGACAAGCGATGAGCGCCCTGCAGATCACGACCGGCGTCGCCTACCTGGTCGCGGCGGTCGGGTTCGTCGTCGGCCTCCACATGATGCGGACGCCGTCGACGGCGCGCCGGGGCAATCTGATGTCCGCAAGCGGGATGGTCCTGGCGGTCGCAGCCACTCTGGTCGACGCGATCAGCCGGAACGGATCGCTCGCCGGCTGGATCGTCCTCCTCGCAGGAGCGGTCGTCGGCAGCGCCGCGGGCATCCTGGGCGCGCGGCGTGTGCAGATGACGTCCGTCCCCCAGCTTGTGAGCCTGTTCAACGCGGTCGGAGGCGGGGCCGCGGCCGCGATCGCGCTCGCCGACCTGCTCCACGCATCACCGGCCCATCCGATCGCCCTCAGCCTCTCGGTCCCGATCGTGCTCGACATCCTCATCGGCTCGGTCACGTTCTCCGGGTCGCTGATCGCGGCCGGGAAGCTCCAAGGGATCGTGGCCTCGCGGTCCATCCGCTTCCCCGGCTCACGGGCCGTGAACGTCATCGTCGCGCTCGTCGCCGTGGTCGCCGCCCTTGCCACGATCCTGTTCCCTGTCGGAGTCACCACGGTGCTCCTGCTCCTGGTCGCGGCACTCGGATTCGGTGTCCTGATGGTGCTGCCCATCGGGGGTGCGGACGCGCCAGTGGTCGTGTCTCTGCTCAACGCGTTCACCGGACTCGCCGTCGCCATGGCCGGCTTCGTGATCGGCAACCTCGCGATGATCATCGCGGGCGCACTGGTCGGTGCGGCCGGAACGATCCTCACCCTGCAGATGGCCGCCGCGATGAACCGATCGGTCGCCAGCATCATCATCGGCGGTTTCGCCGCTGCCGACACCGCGACCTCCGCGCAGCCGTCCACCGAAACGGAGGATGTCCGCGCACTCAGCGCTGACGACGTCGCCATCCAGCTGGCGTACGCGCAACACGTGATCATCGTCCCGGGGTACGGGCTCGCCGCGGCTCAGGCCCAGCATGCCGTCGCCGAGCTGGCATCCCTCCTGGAGCAGCACGGCGTCGACGTGAAGTACGCGATCCACCCGGTGGCGGGTCGTATGCCGGGCCACATGAACGTCCTGCTCGCGGAGGTCAATGTCCCCTACGACGACCTCCTCCAGCTCGATGACGCGAACCGCGCCTTCGATACCTGCGACGTCGCACTCGTGGTCGGCGCCAACGATGTCACGAACCCGGCGGCCCGCCGGCCGGGCAACCCGGTCTCCGGCATGCCCATCCTCGACGTCGACCACGCCAAGGCCATCGTCGTCCTCAAGCGCAGCATGTCCCCCGGCTACGCCGGGATCCCCAACGAGCTCTTCACCGACCCCAAGAGCGGAATGTTCTTCGCGGACGCCCGTCAGGGTCTCACCCAGATCATCACGGCGGTCAAACAGTACGTCACGACCTGACCGCTGCGCGGAACAACGACAGGAAGGAACATCATGACCACCACCGCTGAACAGCAGACCGAATCGCCGCTCGCGAAGGTCGGAACGGTCTACACCCGGCCCGGGCTGCCGGGGAGCCTGGTGAAGCTCCGCGACCGCTACGACAACTTCATCGGAGGCGAATGGGTGGCTCCGGCAGGCGGCGAATACGGCGAAGACCTCACGCCGGTCACGGGCAGGCCGTTCGCGGAGTACGCCCGCTCGACCGCTCAGGACGTCGACCGCGCTGTGGCCGCGGCCGTCAAGGCGTTCCCCGCCTGGGCCCGTACCAGCGTGGGGGAGCGATCGGCGGTCCTCCTCCGCATCGCCGACCGACTCGAACAGCACCTCGAGGAGATCGCGGTGCTGGAGTCGTACGAGAACGGCAAGCCCGTACGCGAGACCCTCGGCGCGGACATCCCCCTGATGATCGATCACTTCCGATACTTCGCAGCCGCGATCCGCACGCAGCAGGGCAACATCAAGAAGCTGTCCGGCGACCTGGTCTCGTACCACTTCTACGAGCCGATCGGGGTCGTCGCCCAGATCATCCCGTGGAACTTCCCCCTCCTCATGGCCGCATGGAAGCTCGCACCGGCTCTCGCTGCGGGCGACACGGTCGTGCTCAAGCCCGCGAGCGCCACACCGGTGTCCATCGTGTACGTCATGGACCTGATCGGCGATCTGCTGCCGGCCGGAGTGATCAACGTCGTGAACGGTTCCGGATCCGAACTCGGCAAGGCCCTGGTCGAGCACGACGACATCGCGAAAGTGGCGTTCACCGGGTCGACGGCGACCGGTCGCCAGATCATGCAGTACGCGATCAAGCACATCATCCCCTCGACGATGGAGCTCGGCGGGAAATCGCCGAACGTCTTCTTCGAGGACGTGGCCTCCGCGAAGGACGACTTCTACCGCAAGGCGATCGAGGGCTTCACGATGTTCGCCCTCAACAAGGGCGAAGTCTGCTCGTGCCCCTCCCGAGCACTGCTCCAGCAGCCGCTCATGACGAACGGCTTCCTCGAGGACGCGCTCGATCGCGTGAACCGCATCGTGGTCGGCGACCCGCTGGACACCCGGACCGAGATGGGCCCGCAGAACAGCGCCGAGCAGCTCGAGAAGATCGGCGCCTACCTGGAGCTGGGCCCGCAGGAAGGCTGCGAGGTACTCGCCGGCGGCAGCCGTGCCGACCTCTCCGGCGACCTCGCGGGCGGGTACTACGTGCAGCCCACCGTCTTCCGGGGCACCAACACGATGCGGGTCTTCCAGGAGGAGATCTTCGGACCCGTGCTCACCGTCGCTCCGTTCACCGGCTACGACGACGCGATCGCCATCGCCAACGACACCGCCTACGGCCTGGGGTCAGCGGTCTGGAGCCGCAATGGCGACCTCACCTACGAGGCGAGCCAGGACATCCGCGCCGGCCGGGTCTGGGTCAACACCTACCACCTCTACCCGGCCGGGGCCGCGTTCGGCGGTTACAAGGAGTCGGGCTACGGCCGCGAGACCGACCAGCAGACGCTCCACAACTACCAGCAGGTCAAGAACGTCCTGGCCAACCACGATCAGAAGCCGCTCGGCCTCTTCGCCTAGCACCACACCGACACGAGTAGACACAGGAGAACGAACATGCGCGCAGCGCGTTGGCACGGCCAGAAGGACATCCGGATCGAGGACGTTCCCGAGCAGAAGCTGGAGCCGGGCACCGTCGGGATCGACGTGGCCTGGTGCGGGATCTGCGGGACGGACCTGCACGAATACCTGGAAGGGCCCATCTTCATCCCGCCGGCGGGGCATCCGCATCCGATCTCCGGGGAGGCCGCGCCCATCACGCTCGGTCACGAGTTCTCCGGCGTGGTCACCGCTCTGGGAGAAGGGGTCTCCGACCTGGCGATCGGAGACCACGTCGTGGTGGAGCCCTACATCATCCATGACGACGTGCCCGTGACCGGGGACGCGGAGTACCAGTTGACGCCCGACATGAACTTCATCGGCCTCGCCGGACGAGGCGGGGGCCTCTCCGAGCACATCGTCGTCCAGCGGAGGTGGGTGCATCCGATCGGACCCGACCTGCCTCTGGACGAGGCGGCGCTCATCGAGCCGCTCTCCGTCGGGCATCACGCGTTCATGCGGTCCGGCGCGAAAGCAGGGCAGGTCGCGCTCGTGGGCGGCGCCGGACCGATCGGGCTGCTCACGGCCGCGATCTGCAAGGCGTACGGACTCACGGTCGTCATCTCCGAACTCTCCGCGGCACGGAAGGCGAAAGCGGCCGAGACGGGAGTGGCCGACCACGTCCTCGATCCGTCCGACGGCAGCGTCGCCGACCGTGTCCGCGACCTCACGGGCGGCGTCGGGGCGGACGTGGCGTTCGAGTGCTCGAGCGTGAACGCCGTACTCGACACCCTTCTGGATGCCGTACGCCCGACCGGCGTGGTGGTCAACGTCTCCATCTGGGGACACCCCGCGACCGTCGACATGCAGAAGCTTGTCCTCAAGGAGATCGACCTGCGCGGCACCATCGCCTACGCGCACGACCACGCCCGGGTGATCGAGCTCGTACGGGCCGGCAAGATCGACCTGGCGCCCTTCATCACCGGCCGAATCGGCCTCGACGACCTCGTCGACGGCGGGTTCGAGCAGCTCATCCACCACAACGAGAACCACGTGAAGATCCTGGTCTCGCCCCGACCGCTCGCCCGCTCATGACCGCGGTCCGCATCCGCGGAAGCGCTGTCGAGTAGTTCGGCCATACGGGACGGGGCCGAGAGCCCGACAGGGCGGTCCCGTGCGAAGCGCTCCACGGCCGCGGCAATCGAGCGGGACCTTTGGCCCCTGCGCAGCATCTGCGCGGGGGCCATTCTGCTGCCATGACACAGCAGATCGATGTTCCGGTTGCTCCGTCAGCGGCGCAGCCGAAGAAGCTCCTCGGGCTGACCGGCGCTTCTGCGCTGGTGGTCGGCTCCGTCATCGGAACCGGTGTATTCGGGTTGCCGAGCGCGCTGGCGGCATTCGGGCCGATCAGCCTGATCGCGTTCGTCCTGGTGAGCGTCGGGTCCCTGGCATTGGCCGTGGTGTTCGGCTGGCTGGCCCGACGCATCCCGGGCTCCGGTGGTCCCTACCTGTACGCGCGGGCCGGCTTCGGCGATTTCGCCGGGTTCCTCAACGCGTGGTCCTACTGGGTGACCGCCTGGGCAGGCAACGCCGCCATCGTCGTCGCGCTCGTCGGCTACGTCGAAGTGTTCGTCAACACCGGACACACGGTCCTCTGGTCCATCGTCATCGCCCTGCTCGGGCTGTGGGTCCCCGTCGTCATCAACCTGCTCGGGTTGCGCTCGATGGGTGGCGCCCAGACAGTGTTCACCATCCTCAAGATCATCCCGCTGGTGTTCATCGCCATCGTGGGGCTGTTCTTCATCGACCCCGCGAACTTCGGAGCGTTCAACTCCTCCGGGACCAACGCGTGGGCGGCCCTCGGCGGCGCCAGTGCGATCGCTCTGTTCGCCTTCCTCGGAATCGAGACCGCGTCCGTGGCCGCCGGCCGGGTGCGCAATCCTGGCAAGAACGTCAGCCGTGCGACCGTCTACGGCACGATCCTCTGCGCGCTGGTCTACATCCTCGGCACCCTCGCCGTGTTCGGGACGGTGGGCAACAAGGCGTTGCGTGCTTCCTCCGCGCCGTTCAGCGACGCGGCCGATGCGATCTTCGGCGGCCAGCTGGCCGGTCAGATCGTCGCGGTGGCCGCGGTCGTGTCCGGCCTCGGCTGCTTGATCGGTTGGACCTTCGTGGTCGGCGAGATGCCTCAGGCCGCCGCGAAGGACGGCATGTTCCCCCGCGTCTTCCTGCGCGAATCCCGCAACATGCCCACCTTCGGCATCATCGCCTCCACCGTCCTGGCGTCTCTGCTGACCATCACCGCGTACACCAGCTTCAGCCAGGTGTTCACGACGGTCGTACTGCTGACCGTGTTCACGTCGGTGGTGCCCTACATGTTCTCCGCCGGAGCGCAGGTGTACTGGCTACTCACCCAACGCGGAAACGTGCACCCGGCAGCCCTGACCAAGGACCTCATCATCTCGATAGCCGCCTTGGTGTTCACCTTCTGGGCGCTGGCCGGGGCGGGTGCCCAAGCCTGCTACTACGGAGCCTTCTGCCTGCTGCTGGGCGTCCCCCTCTACATCTGGCTGCGCATCTCGCAACATCGAGACCCGGGGGTGGAGGCCATGCTCGCCACCCCGTCCGAGGTGGACAGTGCGGCATCCACGGCTTCCGCCATCCCTCCCGCCCCGGATGCGGCCGCGGCACACCGGCAGGCAGCAGAATGACCGAGACGACCCGGACGATGGATCGAACCGTCGGCGCGACCGCGTTCGGTGTGCACTCCGAGATCGGTGTGCTGCGCACCGTGATCGTCCACCGGCCAGGGGTCGAGCTGGCCCGCCTCACTCCCGGCAACCACGATTCACTGTTGTTCGACGATGTCCTCTGGCCCGCCCGCGCCCGATCCGAGCACGAGACGTTCGCCGACGCGATGGCCGCGCACGACGTCGAAGTCATCCACTTCCGCCGGCTCCTCGTCGAGACCCTGGCCGATCCGGCAGCTCGCAACGCCGTCCTCGACCAGACCTGCACCGAGTCCGCCCTCGGATCCGTCCTCGCCGACGCGGTGCGCAGCATCCTGGAGGATCAGGATCCCGAGCAACTCGCCGACATCCTGGCCGGTGGGATCACCCGCCAGGAGATCACCGGCAGCTATCCGAGCCTTATGTGGCAGTCAGCCGACCCCGATGAGTTCTTGCTGCCGCCGCTGCCGAACATCCTGTTCCCCCGGGACAGCTCGGCCTGGATCTATGGCGGAGTGAACATCAGCAGCATGGCGAAAGCGGCTCGTCGCGGAGAGACCGTGCTGGCCCGGCTGATCTATGAGTTCCACCCTCGCTTCGCCGGCCAGACCTTCCTCCGCTACGATCATGCACTCGGCGACGCACCGACGATCGAGGGCGGCGACATCCATGTCCTCGGCGAAGGTGTCGTGCTGGTCGGCATGGGAGAACGCACCACCGCGGCCGCCGTGGAGAAGCTCGCCACTGCTCTCTTCAGCGCCGGGCAAGCGCGCTCCGTGGTGGCCGTCCGCCTCCCGCGATCCCACGCGATGATGCATCTGGACACGGTGATGACCAACGTCGACCGGAACACCTTCGTCCTCTACCCGTATCTGAACCGGCGATCTCTTCGCGCCTGGGAACTCCACCCAGGCTCCGACACCGACACGACGCAGGTCGGGCCGGAGAGACCGCTCTTCTCCCTTCTGGCCGACGTGATGGGTGCGGAACGGTTGCGGATCCTGACCGCGGACGCGGACGAGCCCGCCGCCGCGCGAGAGCAGTGGGACGATGCCAACAACTACCTCGCCATCGCCCCCGGTGTCGTCATCGGCTACGACCGGAATGTGGTCACCAACACCATGCTTCGCAAGCACGGCATCGAGGTGATCACTGTGGCCGGCAGCGAACTGGGCCGCGGCAGGGGCGGATCGCGGTGCATGAGCTGCCCGATCGCGAGGGATGCGATCGCATGACGATCACACCGCAGGCGACCGTCCCCCACCTGCTCAAAGACTCAGACCTCACCCCGGCCCGCATTCTCCGCCTGCTCGATCTGGCCGCGGACCTCAAGCAGCACCATCGGTCGGGCACCGAGAGGCAGGAGTTGTCCGGCCGGGCCTTCGCGCTCATCTTCGAGAAGCCATCCACTCGAACCCGATCCGCGTTCGAGATCGCCGCCTACCAGCAGGGCGGCACCAGCACGTACATCGATTCGCACTCCAGCCATCTCGGCGACACCGAATCGGTCGCTGACACCGCTCAGGTCCTCAGCCGCCTGTACGACGGCATCGCCTACCGTGGATATCAGCAGTCCCGCGCGGAGAGTCTCGCTGCCGCTGCTGCCGTCCCCGTCTTCAACGCCCTGACCGACCGCTGGCATCCGACGCAGGCGCTGGCCGACCTGCTCACGATTCGGGAGCACTCCCTGCGCCCCCTCTCCGCATCCAGCGTCTGCTTCGCGGGCGACGGAAACGACAATGTGGCTGCCAGCCTGCTCGTGTCCGGAGCATCACTCGGCGTCGATGTACGCATCGCCGCACCCGAGCCACTGTGGCCCGACGCCGACACCCTCCGGGAGGCGAACGAGCGCGCCGACGCGGTCGGCGGCAGGCGGCCGACTGTCACGACGGACCTGCGCGAGGCGACGGCCGGGGTCGATTTCATCTACACCGACGTATGGGTGAGCATGGGCGAGCCAGAGGGAATCTGGGGCGACCGCGTGCACCAGCTCCTCCCATACCGGGTGGATCGAGCCGTGATGGAGGGCACCGGCAATCCGGCGACGAAGTTCCTGCATTGCCTGCCCAGCATCCACGACGGCAGTACCCGGGTCGGCGCCCGGATCGCAGACGAATTCGAGCTCGTCGGCGCGGAGGTCAGCGACGATGTGTTCCGTTCCTCGCGGTCCCTGGTGTTCGACCAAGCGGAGAACCGTATGCACACCATCAAAGCGGTCTTGGTCGACGCCGCCCGCCGTGTCCGGGGAATCGGCTGATGCCCAGGATCGTGCTCGCCCTGGGCGGGAACGCACTCCTCCGCCGCGGTGATCCCCCCGATGAGCGTATCCAAGTCGAGCGGCTCGGCCGGATCGCTCCCGCCATCGCCCGAATGGCCCACTCCTGGCAGGTGATCATCGTGCACGGGAACGGCCCCCAAGTCGGCCTCCTCGCCACCGAGAACCAGACCGACCGCACTCTCGCCTCGCCCTACCCGCTCTCCGACATGGTCGCCGAGACGCAGGGTCTCATCGGCGGGTGGATCCAAGCCGCGCTCGCCGGCGAAGGATGCGCCGCGACCGCGTTGATCACACACACCCGCGTCGCTGCGGACGATCCCGCCTTCGGGAGCCCGACGAAATTCGTCGGCCCCGTATGCGCCGAATCGGAGGCCGAGCGCCTCACCGACCGATTCGGCTGGACGTTCCACCGCGACGGGGACGACTGGCGGCGAGTGGTGCCGTCCCCGGAGCCCGCAGAGATCCTCGGCTTGAACGCCGCAGAGCTTCTCGCCGAGCGGGGAACTGTCGTCATCCTGGCAGGCGGCGGCGGCATACCGCTGGCCATCGGCCCGGGAGGTCACCCCCACCCGGTCGACGCCGTCATCGACAAAGACCTCACCGCCGCCCGGGTCGCGATCGACCTCGCCGCGGATCGCTTCGTCATCGCCACCGATGTTCCCGGCGTGTACCGCGACTATCCGGGCACCGAACGCGAGCTGATCCACCAGATCACTCCAGATGAGCTCGAGTCGCTGACGCTGCCTTCCGGGTCGATGGGGCCGAAAGCCCAGGCGGCATGCCGATACGTGGACGCCACCGGCCACACCGCTGTGATCGCCGCCCTCGACCACATCGAGGAGGCTGCCCGCCTCGCAAGCGGAACGCTCGTCCGCGCGACACCGACCGCGGAACAGTCACGGCCACCCGCCGGCGCAGTCCACCGGTGAACCGATGCGATCAGAGGAGACGACCATGCTCATCACCGGACCGCCCGTGTCGTCCGCGAAGGCGACACGACGCTCCTCGGCGGCGCAGGCCACACTTGTGCTCGTCGCCGGCCCGAACGTTCCAGAGGCTCTCGTGCGTCGTCACTGCGTGTGCGCGCTCACCGCCGGACATACCGTTGCACTCGTCCTCCTCCGACGCGCCACCATCGCCGAGCGCTACCTTCTGGTCGCTCTGCGCAGCCACTTCGGATCCGACAGCATCTGGCTCGTTCACGATCACCGCGACTGGCGGCGTGTGCCGGAGGGCGCCCCCACCGTCGTTCAGTCGGACCAGGGCTTATGGAGCGGCGACGCGCGTGTCGCCGACCGGGAGACGGCCGAGCACATGGATTGGGAAGGGACGTACGATCTCTATCGTCGGCTCGACTCAGCGCGTGCACGATGACCGCAGGAACGCGCAGGCTGACCGTTCCCTCGGCGCCTCACCCCTCGGCGCCGGCGACCACCGTGCCGATCCCGAGCGCCGCGAGGATGCCGGCGGAGACGCGCTCGAGCACGCGGGTCACCCGCGGGCGCTTGAGCCAGGCGACCATGCGGGAGGCGAGCAGGGTGATGGCGACGAGGTAGAGGCCGCCGATCGTTGCGTCGACGGCACCGAGCAGCATGGTCTCGCCGAAGCCGGCGTGGGCCGAGACGAACTGGGGCACGACGGCGAGGAAGAACAAGCCGACCTTGGGGTTCAGGAGGGTGGAGAGCAGACCGGCGAGGAGGCTCGGGGTGGAGCCGCGGCGGCGCACCGCGGGAGCGGCACCGCCCCCGACATCCTCCGCGGCCGCGTCGCCGACCGGCCCGGCCGCGGCGGCGCGGGCGCTGCGGCGGGTCGCCAGGAACGCGGACACGCCGAGGTAGATGAGGTAGAGGCCGCCCACGATCTTCACGACCCGGAACAGCTCGGCGGACTGCTCCAGCAGCGTCGCGAGCCCGACCGCCACCAGCGCCGCCCAGACGAGCGATCCGGCGGCGCACCCGGCCGCGGCCGCGAACCCGTCGCGCGCTCGACCCATGCTGTACCGCAGTACGAGGAACGTGTCGGGGCCGGGCGTGAGCGCGAGCACCAGGCAGAGCCCGGCGAACGCCAGGATCGAGAGCGCCGTCATGCGACGATCTTAGGGGGTGGTCAGCTCGCGGCGTCCACCTCGTCGAGCCGCAGCACCGCAGACGGGCCGGCAGGGTCGAGGAGGAGGCCCGCGTAGCCGTCTTCGCGGGCGACGCGGGCGACCGCGGCGACGGTGGTGCCGCGGGCGGTGAGGCCGGGGGACCAGGCGAAGACCTCGGCGGGGGAGGTGAAGACCGGGTGCAAGAGGTCGCCGTCCTGCCCGACGGCGGAGGGGATGGCGCCGGGGCCCTCGTCGAGGCCGACGTAGACGACCGGTGCGGCGGTGACCAGCTGGAGGAACGCGGGCCAGGGGAGATCGCGGTCGACGAGGGCGTTCTTCAGGGCGGCGTTGCGACCCGGCTCGTCGGTCACCTGGCCTCGCAGCTCGTCGGCGTAGGCGATGAGGAGGGCGTCGTCGCCCGGGTCGAGGGCGAGGCCGTCGGCGCGGGACATCGCTTCGGCGAGTACCGACCAGGCCGGCTGGGCGAGCGACCGGAACTCGGCACCGCGGCGGTAGGCGGCGAGGCGTTCATTGCTCGTGAAGGCGACGAGGAGGTCTTTGCCTGCGGCGTCCGTCTGCTTGGCGAGCGCCAGGGTGTCGCCGGGCCGGAACCCCGCGGACGGGTCGGCGAAGACGGAGGCGCTGATGTCGAGCAGCAGCTCACCCGCGACGCACTGCCGGAGCACGTTCGAGAAGGTGCGGGCCTCCTTGCGGTCGGCCCACGCCTCCAGCGCGGTCTGGACGGGGATGTTGCGGACCAGGCGATCGTTCACCCGTCCAGTATCCCGGAGAGGTGGGCTCCCGGAGCGGCTCAGCGGCCGCCGAGACGGTAGACGCGCTCCGCCGTCCCTCCCAGGATCTGCGCGCGCTCGGTCGTGCTGAGTCCGGAGATCAGCTCGGCGGCCGTCTCCCAGGTCGCGGCGTACGGCCCCGCGAGGGTGGAGACCGGCCAGTCGCCGCCGTACAGCACCCGCTCCGCACCGAAGGCCGCCAGAGCGTGGTCCGCGAACGGGCGCAGGTCGGCGGCCGACGCCTGCCCGGCGGCGCCGAGAGTGGTGAGGCCGGAGAGCTTGACGGCGACGTTGGGACGCTCCGCGAGCGCCGAGAGGAGGCCCGCCCACGGCTCGCGGGATGTGGCTCCGACCGGCGGGGTGCCCAGGTGGTCGATCACGAGCTGCAGCCCGGGCAGCTCGTCCGCGATCGCGAGGGCGTGCTCCAGGTGGCGGGGGAGCACACCGATCACGTCGAAGGAGAGGCCGCGCTCGGCGAGCAGCGCCAGGGAGCGGCGCACCGGCGGCCGGCCGAGCCAGTCCGGGTCGGGCTCGTCGTGGATCAGGTGCCGGACGCCGACGAACGTCGGATGCGCGCTCCACTCCTCGACCTGCCGCGCGGCGACGGAGGGGACGAGAAGGTCGACCCAGGCGACCACCCCGGCCACCCGCGGGGAGTCGACCGCGAACATCGCCGCGGAGTCGTCCACGGAGTTCGCGGCCTGGACGAGAACGACGCGGTCGACGCCCGCCTGCGCCAGCAGCGGCTCCACCTCGGCGAACGTGAACGTCCGGTCGATCGGTGCGAGCGCGGAGGTCAGCCAGGGATACTCGACCCGTTCGAGGTCCCAGAGGTGCAGGTGGGCGTCGACCGCCATCTCAGTCGGCCAGCTCGAAGCGGACGAGGACCGGGCCGGCGACGGCGGGTTCCGGGAGGCGCGCCACGAGGGCGTCTCCGTCGCGGGTCACCGCCAGAGGCGTGCCGTCGGCGAGGCGGGCGCTCGCCGCATCCACCGCCTCCGAGACGCCGGTCAGGCGCACGTCGCCGGTCGCGTCCACGAACGCGTTCGCGATGCCGCCCGTGCGCGTCCACCGCACCCACGGCTCGTCCGACGGGCCCGCGATGCCGGCATCGAGCGGGCGGCTGCCGAAGACGGCGTCGCCGTTCGCCGCGTTCCAGGCGGCGAGGTGCTCGAGCGTGCGGCGCTGGAGATCGGGCACGGTGCCGCGCGCGGTGAGGCCCACGTTCAGCAGCAGGTTGCCGCCGCGCGAGACGATGTCGACGAACGTGGCGACTGCGGCCGGGCCGCTGAGCAGGTGACGCTCGTCCTCCTGTGTGTTGTGGCCGAACGAGAACCCGATGCCGCGGCAGTTCTCCCACGCGCCGGTGCCCTCCACACTGGTCCCGTTCTGGTACTCGCTGGTGCGGAAGTCCCAGTGCGTCTCCCCCCAGCGGTCGTTCGCGACGCCCTCGGGGCTCGCGGCGTAGAACTTCTCGAACAGGTTCTCCATGCTGAACGGGCCCGAGGGCTTGCCGGCGTCGGGCCACTCGATGTCTCCCCAGAGCACGTCGGGGGAGTAGCGGTCGATGAGGTCCACGACGTGATCGTAGGCGTACTCGGCGTAGGCGGCGTCGACCGGGCGGCCGAACTCCTGGCCCTCGTCGGTGATCGGAGGCAGCTGCGAGAAGTGCCAGTCGAGCCCGCCCGAGTAGTAGACGCCGAAGCGCAGTCCGGCGTCGCGCGTGGCCTTCTCGAAGGCGCCGATCAGGTCGCGCTTGGGGCCGCGGGCCACCGTGTTGCGGCCGTCGGTGCCGGGCGCGTCCCACAGGGTGACGCCGTCGTGATGCTTGGTGGTGGGGACGAAGTAGCCGGCACCGGTGCTCTTGACCAGGGCGAGGAACTCCTCGGGGTCGAACTCGTCGGGGTTCCACTGGTCGAGGAAGTCGTCGTAGGGCGCGCCACCGTAGACCTCGCGCTGGTGCTCGGCCGCGGGGCTGTCCTCGATGCGGATGGTGTTGAAGTACCACTCGGCGTACGGGTTGTGCGTGAACCAGTACTGCTTCTCGATGGTGCCGAGCTCGCCGATCGGTTCCGCCCAGGCGGGCACGGAGTAGGGGCCCCAGTGCACGAAGACACCGAGCTTGGCGTCCGTGAACCATTCCGGCACGTCCCGTTCGAAGCGGCGGTAGTTCTCGGGGCGGACGGGGTCGTCTTTGAACATTGCCACGCTCTGATGCTCCTTCTTCATTGAATGCATTGTGAGGATTGCTGTCTTCACATATCCTATAGGCAATAGCCATACGACTCAAAGGAGAGCCACGCTGTGACTACCGCACTCGCCGCACCGCCCGCGTCCTTCGTGCGCCCGACCGACTTCACGCTGCCCGGCGGGGAGTGGTTCATCGGCGCGGGCTTCGGCCTGTTCGTCCACTGGGACCACGCGAGTCAGCAGGGGATCGAGATCTCCTGGCCGCTGGTGGGCCGTTCCATCATCCCCGGTTCCGACGGAGTCGAGGACTCCGTCTCGGTCGAGGGGTACCAGTCGAGCGCCCCCACGTTCAACCCGGTCGAATGGGATGCCGTCGCGCTCGCCCGTCTCGCCAAGCGGGCGGGCGCCCGCTACGTCGTCTTCACGGCCCGCCACCACGCCGGATACTCCATGTTCCACACGGCGGAGTCGGACTTCGGCATCGAGCACTCGCCGTTCGGGCGCGACGTGACGCGGGAATTCGTCGAGGCCATCCGCGCAGAGGGCATCCGCGTCGGGATCTACTACAGCCTTCCGGACTGGAACCACCCGGACTACCCGGCCTTCACGATGGCCGACCGACCCTACGCCGAGGAACACTGGCCGGCCGCCGGGTATCCCGCGAACGCGGGCCGCCCGATCGCCGACGACACGCACCGCCGATCGACGCCCGAGCAGTGGGCGCGCTACCAGCGGTACCTGCGCCGCCAGCTCACCGAGCTCCTGACGGACTACGGCACGATCGATCTGCTCTGGTTCGACGGCGAATGGGAGCGGTCGGAGGAGGAGTGGGACAGCG
This sequence comes from Leifsonia sp. LS1, assembly GCF_020521355.1. Lineage (NCBI taxonomy): Bacteria > Bacillati > Actinomycetota > Actinomycetes > Micrococcales > Microbacteriaceae > Leifsonia > Leifsonia sp. LS1. Next base: position 47,826 of record NZ_BPER01000001.1, on the reverse strand, counting down.
CGGGACTGCGCGCCCTGATCAAGTCCCTCCAGCCCGACGTGGTCATCAACGACCGTCTGCTCGGCCAGGGCGACTACTCGACGCCCGAGCAGGGGTTCCCCGTCACCGCCCCGTCGGGCCCGTGGGAGCTCTGCCTCACGATCGGCCAGATGTGGGCATGGCGGCCGGGCGACACCAAGAGCAAGAGCACGACGTCGCTGATCACGACGCTGATCGAGGTCGCGAGCCGCGGCGGCAACCTCCTCCTCAACATCGGCCCGAAGGGCGACGGGAGCCTCAACGAATCGCAGGTGGCGACGCTCGAGGAGATCGGCGTGTGGATGGACGTGCACTCCGAGAGCGTGGTGGACGTGTCGCCCACGCAGGGCGTCGACTTCTACGGCCCCTCGACCGCGCGACCCGGCACGCTCTACCTGCATCTCGTGCTGCGCCCGATCGAGGAGGTCGTCGTGCGCGGCATCCCGGTCGGCCGGGTGAGCGGGGTCCGCCTGCTCGCGACGGGCGAGCACCTCCCGTACGAGGTCAACCTCGAGGTGCACGAGCAGCCCGCCCCCGGGCAGGACCCGCTCGGCGAGCTTCACATCCCGGCGCCGGACGCATCCGGCGCCCCCATCGACGTCATCGCGATCGACTTCGCGTGACCCCCCGCACGATCACAGTGATGAATCCAATGAAGGAGGCACAGCAAGTGACACCACGAAGCACGCGCAAGGCGGTCCGTCTCGGAACCGCCGTCCTGATGGCCGGCGCGCTCGCCGCCCTGGCCGGATGCTCCGGCGGCAATGGCGGAGCAGACGCCAAGGGCCCCATCGCCATGTACACCTGGGTCAGCAGCCAGAGCGACCGCGACCAGTGGCAGGGCTTCATCGACCTGGGCAAGAAGGTCGACCCCTCGCTCGATGTCACGATCGAGGGCCCGAGCTTCAACGACTACTGGACCAAGGTCAAGACCCGTCTTAGCGGCTCCAACCCGCCGTGCCTGCTCACCACGCAGGCCGCGCGCGCCCAGGAGCTCTCGGGGCTGCTCATGCCGCTCGACGACCTCATCAAGAAGTACAAGCTCGACACGTCGGCATTCGATTCCTCGATGCTCAAGGGCATGACGGTCGACGGCACCATCCGCGCCATCCCCTACGACGCCGAGCCGATCGTCCTCTACTACAACAAGGACGCCTTCACGGCCGCTGGCCTCGACCTGCCCAGCACGACCTACACGCGTGAGCAGTTCCTCTCCGACGCCAAGAAGCTGACCACGGGCGACCACAAGGCGCTCGCGATCGCGCCGGGCTTCTTCATCCCGAACGCCTGGGCCATCGCCGACGGCGCGGAGGCGGTCAAGGGCGGCAAGCTCGACCTGACGAACTCGAAGCTCGTCGACCAGGTGCAGTCGTACTTCGACCTGGTGAACAAGGACGGCATCGCCAAGGCCCCCGAGGCGGCCGACGCTTCCGACGCGTCGCAGGCGGCCTTCACCTCCGGTGCCGTCGACATGCTCATCGAGGGCCCGTGGATGTACGGCACCTTCGCGGATGCGGCGAAGTTCGACATGGGCGTCACCATCGTCCCGAGCACGTCGGGAGACGCGCACGGCATGACGGCCGGCTCCGGCTTCGGCATCGCGAAGAACTGCAAGAACCCGGACGCCGCGTTCAAGGCCATCGTCGCGATGACCGACACGAGCGTGCTCAAGGGCCAGGCCGAGAAGCGCGGCATCGTCCCCTCCCGCGCCGACGCGCAGTCCGCCTGGGCGGAGGGCAAGTCGCCGGAGGCGTATGCGGCCGTGCAGGCGCTCCTGAAGAACGCCACCGCACAGCTCACCACGCCCACCTGGAACCAGGTGGAGACCCTGTTCACCCAGTACGGCGTCGAGGGCTACCGGGGTGACAAGACCGCAAAGGACGTGCTGAGCACGATCCAGAACTCGGTGGGGCAGTAGGCAGCATGTCCTCTCCGCTGATCACGGGCGCCGCCGTCTCCGACGAGACGGCGGCGCCCGCCGCGCCCCCGACGCGCCCGTTCCACGTCCCCCATCCCTCGCCGCCTCGCGCGGGCGGCAAGAAGCGCCGCGGCGACGGTCTCACCGCGCTGGCGTACCTGTGGCCGGGGCTCGCGGGCTTCGTCTTCTTCATCGTCGTGCCGCTCGTCGGCTCGCTGGTGATCAGCCTCTTCGAGTGGCCCCTCTTCGGCTCGCCGACCTTCGTCGGCATCGCGAACTACCAGAAGCTCTTCTCGGACCCGACGTTCTACACCGTCCTCTTCAACACGGTGATCTTCGCTTTCGTCTACACCGCCCTGAACCTCGTCCTCGCGCTCGCGGTGTCGCTGTGGCTGAACACGCGGGTCAAGTTCGCGGGGTTCTGGCGGGTCATCTTCTTCCTCCCCGCCATCACGCCGATGGTCGCCAACGCGCTCGTCTGGCGACTCCTCCTCAGTGACAACGGCATCGTCAACTCCGCGCTGGCGGGCATCGGGGTCGACGGCCCCAGCTGGCTCTCCGACTCCCGCTTCGCCCTCGCCTCCGTCATCGCGATGTCGGTCTGGCAGTCGTTCGGCTACAACGTGATCGTGCTCTCGGCCGGGCTCGGCGGCATCCCGAAGGAGATCCTCGAGGCGTCGCGGATGGACGGCACCAATGCCTGGCAGCGGCTCAAGGGGATCATCCTGCCGATGCTGTCGCCGTCGCTGTTCTTCACCATGACGATGACCATGATCGGCGCGTTCCAGGTGTTCGTGCAGCCGCAGATCCTGACGCAGGGCGGTCCGGGCGAGTCCACGAACACCTTCGTGCTCTACCTGTACCGCAACGGCTTCGTCTTCGACCGGCTCGGCTACGCGTCGGCGCTCGCGTGGATGCTCTTCATCGTCGTCATGCTCATCACCGCGCTCCAGTTCGCGGGACAGAAGAGGTGGGTCAACTATGACAAGTGAGTCCGTCCGCACCCCGGAGCGGATGCGCCCGAAGCCGCGCATGCGCCGCGCCCAGAAGGCCGTCGTCGCGAAGACCTGGCTCAACACCCTGGTGCTCGCCGTCGTCGCGCTGCTCTTCACCTTTCCGTTCATCTGGATGTTCTTCTCGGCCCTCAAGCCGGAGAGCGAGGTGTTCTCGCCCACGCCGTCGTTCATCGGGTCGGAGGTGAAGTGGTCCAACTTCGTGGACGCGTGGACGCTCGTGCCGTTCGGCCGGTTCATCTTCAACGGGTTCTTCGTCGCGGTGTGCGGCGCCCTGCTGTCGGTGATCGTCGCGGTGCTGAGCGCGTACGCGTTCTCACGCCTGCGGTTCAAGTACCGCGACCGCATCTTCCTGCTGTACGTGTTCACCCTCGTGCTCCCGCAGGAGGTGCTGGTGGTCCCGCTGTTCATCATGATGAACCAGCTGGGCCTGGTCGACACCTACGTCGCCCTGATCGTGCCGTTCGCGTTCACCGCGTTCGGGACCTTCCTGCTGCGGCAGTTCTTCCTCACCATCCCGATCGAGTTCGAAGAGGCCGCGATCATCGACGGGGCCTCCCGCTTCCGCACGCTGTGGTCGGTGCTGCTCCCGCAGCTCGCGGCTCCGCTGTCGGTGCTCGGCGTCTTCTCGTTCGTCGGCTACTACAACTCCTACCTGTGGCCGCTGATCATCATCAACAGCCAGGACCTCGCGACCGTGCCCCTCGGTCTCTCGATGTTCACCGGCGAGCACGGCACGCAGTGGAGCCTGATGATGGCGGCCTCCACGCTCGCGATCATCCCGTCGCTGATCATCGTCGCCGTGCTCCAGCGCCAGCTCATCAAGGGCGTCGCGCTGGGCGGCTTCGGCGGCCGCTGATCCCGCCCTCCAGAGAAAGCAGAACGACCATGACCCTCGCCCCGCCCGACACGCGCACCGCGGCCGGCACGATCGTCGGAGCCGACGCGTGGCTCAGCGACCTCGCCGTCGAGACCGTGCGCACGGACGCCGTGCAATCGTTCCTCAAGCAGGAGACGATCTTCGTGCGCCTGCGGACGGCCGGCGGCGTGGACGGCCTCGGCTACAGCTACACGATCGGCACCGGCGGCCCGGCCGTGCTCAGCCTCCTGCGCACCACCCTGCTGGAGGTCGTGACCGGACTCGACGTCAACCGGCCGGAGGAGGTGTGGCGGGCGATGTTCAACGCGACGCGCGCCACGACGGTCGGGCCGATCACCTCGCTGGCCCTCGCTGCGGTCGACACCGCCGTGTGGGATGCACGCACCAGGACGGCGGGTGTGCCGCTGTGGGTCGCCGCGGGCGGGGCGCAGCCGAGCATCCCGCTCTACGACACCGAGGGTGGCTGGCTGCACTTCTCGACGGAGGAGCTCGTCGCGCAGGCCCTGGAGTCGCGTGCACGCGGGCTCGGCGGCGTGAAGATCAAGGTCGGCAAGGCGCGCGGGCACGAGGACTACGAGCGGCTCGCCGCCGTGCGGGACGCCGTGGGCGACGACCTCGACATCATGGTCGACGCCAACCAGTCGCTGACGGCCGCGGAGGCGATCCGTCGCGCAGCCCTGTTCGAGAAGCTGGACATCTTCTGGTTCGAGGAGCCGCTGCCGGCGGAAGACGTCGCCGGCCACGGGCGGCTCGCCGAGTCCACCAGCGTGCCGATCGCCGTAGGCGAATCGATGTACTCCGTCGGGCACTTCCGGGAGTACCTGCAGCGCGGCGCCGCCGGGATCGTGCAGGTCGACGTGGCGCGCGTCGGCGGCATCACGCCGTGGCTCAAGGTCGCGCACCTCGCGGAGGCGTTCAACGTCGCGGTCGCCCCGCACTTCCTGATGGAGCTGCACGTCTCGCTGTGCTGCGCGGTGCCCAACGCGCTCTACCTGGAGCACATCCCGCAGCTGCGCGCGATCACAACGGCCGAGATGACCGTCCGCGACGGGCACGGCGTGCCGTCGGACGAGCCGGGTCTCGGCATACGGTGGGATCTCGACGCGATCGAGGACAGGCGGGTGGCGTGACGATGGCGCAGGCGACGACGAACAGGGGCACGCGGGATTTCGGTCGCGGCGGCCTCACGGTCGGTCCGATCGGCTACGGGGCGGCCGCCCTGGGAGATCTGTACGCACCGCGGCGCGACGAGGAGTGGCCGCGCATCGTGCCCGCCGGCTGGGACGCCGGCGTCCGCTACTTCGACACGGCCCCGCATTACGGACTGGGGCGGTCGGAGGAGCGGCTCGGGGAGGGGCTGCGCGGCCGCCCGCGCGACGACTATGTGCTCTCCACGAAGGTCGGGCGGCTGCTGGAGCCGAACCCCGACTACCGCGCCGGAGACACGGACATCGCGAACCTCTTCGCGGTGCCCGCGACCCTCCGCCGCCGGTTCGACTACTCCCGCGACGGCGTCCTGCGCTCGGTCGAGGACTCCCTGCGGCGGCTCGGCGTCGACCGCATCGATGTGCTGTTCGTGCACGATCCCGACGAGCACGAGCGGGAGGCGCTGGAGGGTGCGTTCCCCGCACTGGAGGAGCTGCGGTCGCAGGGCGTCATCCGGTCCTACGGCGCCGGGATGAACCAGTCGGCGATGCTGACCCGCTTCGTCCAGCAGACCGACCTCGACATCGTGATGTGCGCCGGGCGCTACACCCTGCTCGACCACGCCGCGGAGGAGGACCTGCTGCCCGCCGCCCTCGAGCGGGGCGTCTCCGTCGCCGTCGCCGCGGTCTTCAACTCGGGGATCCTCGCGACCGATCGTCCGGTCGCTGCAGCGAAGTTCGACTACAGCTCGGCGCCGGCCTCCGTGGTGGAGCGCACGAACCGCATCGCCGACATCGCGGCGCCCTACGGCGTCACCGTGCCGCAGCTGGCCGTGCAGTTCCCGCTGCGGCACCCGGCCGTCGCGACCGTGGTCATGGGGGCGGACGCGCCGGAGCAGATCGTCCGCAACGCCTCGCTCGCCGACGCGTCGGTGCCCGAGGAGCTGTGGGGCGAGCTCGCCGCGAGCGGGGTACTGTGACGGACGATCGTCGATCCTCTATCCTCTCGGAACCCACCACGCGACCTAGGATGTGCACATGAGCATCGAATCCGACACCTCGAACGAGGTGAGAGGCGAGCATTTCCTGCCCGCACGACGAGCTCTCGCCGACGACGTGTACGACGCCGTGCTCGGGCTGCTCATGGACCAGGTGATCGAGCCGGGGAGCCGCGCCAGCATCGACGGCATCGCCCGGCAGCTCGGCGTCTCGCCGACCCCCGTGCGCGAGGCGCTCGCCCGCCTCGAGTCCGAGGGGCTCGTGGTCAAGAAGGCCCTCAAGGGATACACGGCGGCTCCTCTGCTCGACAGCGACGGCCTGCGGGAGCTGTTCGAGATGCGGCGGCTGCTGGAGCCGTATGCGACGCGCAACGCCGCCGGTGAGCTCGACGAGCAGACTCTCGACCAGCTCGAGCAGCTCTGCGAGGAGATGCACCGCAGCGGCGAGGCATCGCAGACCGGCGAGGACCGCTTCAAGGACTACAAGGACTTCGCCAACCAGGACTCCGAGTTCCACCGCATCATCGCGGAGCACTCCGGCAACGTGCTCCTGGCCGACGCGATCTCGCGCCTCCGTTCGCACATGCACCAGTACCGCATCTACTTCAAGCACGGGGTGGTCGACGAGACCTCCGGCGAGCACGAGGCCGTACTGGAGGCGCTGCGAAGCGGGGATGCCGCGGCCGCCGAGGCCGCGATGCTCGACCACATCACGCGGTCGTATCACCGCATCGCGGCGAGCCTGGAGTCGGCCGAACACGAATAGGCTGCGGACGTTTCAGTGGCGCGGCCGCAGCGAGGCGTGTTCAGCGGCGCGGCCGCAGCGAGTACATGCCGCCGTCGACCGCCAGGATGACGCCGTTGGTGGAGCCCGAGGTGGGCGACGCGAGGTAGGCGACGGCCTCCGCGACCTCCTGCGGCTGGACCAGGCGGCCGCTCGGCTGCCGCGCCTCGAGCGCCGCACGCTCGGCGTCGGGATCGGTGGCGGAATCGAGCAGCCGGCCGACCCACGGAGTGTCGGCCGTGCCGGGGGCGACCGCGTTGACGCGGATGCCGAGCGGGAGGCAGTCGGCAGCAATCGCCAGCGTCATGGCCGAGATCGCGCCCTTCGACGCCGAGTACAGCACACGCTGCGGCAGCCCCGCCCACGCCGCGATGGAGCTGGTGAACACGATGGCGGGCGCCGGTGACTCCTGGAGGTGGGGGAGCGCGTGGCGGACGGTGCGGGCCGAGCCGACGACGTTCACGTTGAGCACACGCGCCCACTCGTCGTCGTCGTTCGCCGTGACGTCTCCCTGCGCGCCGATGCCGGCGTTGGCGACCACCACGTCGAGCCGTCCGGCGTCGCCGACCACCGCGGCGACGGCTTCACGCACGGAGGCATCGTCGCCGATGTCGCACCGGATGCCGGTGTGCGGCGCGGTGACGCCCGAGGGGTCGAGGTCGAGCGCGTACACGCGGGCGCCCTGCGCCGCGAGCTCGTCGGCGATCGCCCGGCCGAGGCCGGAGGCGCCGCCGGTGACCGCGGCCACCAGGCCGTCGAAGTGCTGGGACATCGGTGTCTCCTTCGTATGTGCGGGAGGGATGCGATCGGGGCGGCTCAGGCGGGGACGACGGTGCTGTGCTGCGCGCCCAGCCCCTCGATGCCGACCTCGACCACGTCGCCGGCCGCGAGATACGGGAAGCGGCCGGAGAGCGCGACGCCCTCAGGCGTGCCCGTGTTGATCAGGTCTCCGGGCTCGAGCACGGTGAACTGGCTGAGGCGGTAGACGATCTCGGCGACCCCGAAGATCAGGTCGCTCGTACTCGAGTCCTGGCGGGTCTCGCCGCCGACGCGTGACCAGAGCCGCAGGCCGGAGCCGTCGCCGACCTCCGCGGCCGGCACGAGCCACGGTCCGAGCGGGTTGAAGGTCTCGAAGCTCTTGCCCTTGCTCCACTGCCCGAGGGAGCGTTCGAGCTGGTACTCGCGCTCCGAGACGTCGTTCGCCACGGCGAATCCGGCGATGTGGTCCAGGGCCTCCTCGGCGGAGGAGAGGTAGCGGGCGCGCGCGCCGATGACGGCGGCGAGCTCGACCTCCCAGTCCGTCGTGGTGGAGCCGGGTGGCAGCAGGATGTCGTCGTTCGGCCCGACCACCGTGTTGGGGTGCTTGTAGAACACGACGATGTCCTTCGGCGGCTCGGCACCCGATTCCCGTGCGTGCGCCGCATAGTTCATGCCGATGCAGATGACGGCCTGCGGGCGTGCGATGGGCGCGCCGAAGCGGAGGCCGGCCGCGTCGAGGACCGGCAGCGTCCCGCCGTTCGCGGCCGCGCTCGCGCGAGCCAGGCCGTCCGAGGCGAGGAACGCCCCGTCGATGTCCGCGGTGAGCGGGCGCAGGTCCCACGTCGTCGTCCCGTCGCTCACGGCGGGGATCTCCGCTCCGGGCGCTCCGAGTCGCATGAATCGCATCGAGGGTCCTTTCGCTCGCTGACGCGGGGTCGAGCCCATCCTATTGCTATTTCCTATAGGAATTCAACGTCATCGATAATGCTGGCATCCTTCACCTATATCCAATAGGATGTTGCCGACAGCCGAACGAAAGGACAACGGCGTGAGCATCGTCACCGGCTTCGAGACCTTGGACGTGCGGTTCGAGACGTCCGCCCTGCTCGACGGGTCGGACGCGATGAACCCCGACCCCGACTACTCGGCCGCCTACCTGCGCGTGACCACGGATGCCGGCGACGGGCACGAGGGTCACGCCTTCGTGTTCACCATCGGCCGCGGCAACGACGTGCAGGTCGCCGCCATCGACGCGGTCGCGCACCGGGTCATCGGGCGCGACGTGGAGAGCGTCCTCAGCGATCTCGGCGGCTTCTGGCGCGAGTTCGTGCACGATTCGCAGCTGCGCTGGCTGGGCCCGGAGAAGGGCGTCATGCACATGGCCATCGGCGCCGTCGTGAACGCGTTCTGGGACCTCAAGGCCAAGCGCGCGGGGCTCCCGCTCTGGCAGCTGCTCGCGCGGATGACGCCGGAGGAGCTCGTCGACCTGGTCGACTTCCGCTACCTCAGCGACGCGCTGACGCCGCAGCAGGCGCTGGAGATCCTCCGCCGCGCCGAACCGGGCCGCGCGGAGCGCGAGGCCGACCTGATCGCTCTCGGCTACCCCGGCTACACGACGACGCCGGGCTGGCTCGGATACTCCGACGACAAGCTCCGGAGGCTCGCCCGTGAGGCGGTCGACGACGGCTTCGAACAGATCAAGCTCAAGGTGGGGGACGACCTCGGCGACGACATCCGCCGCCTCGGCATCGCCCGTGAGACGGTCGGGCCGGGCATCCGCATCGCGATCGACGCGAACCAGCGCTGGGACCGCGACCAGGCGATCGAATGGATCCGCGCCCTCGAGCCGTTCGGCCTGGCCTGGGTCGAAGAGCCGACGAGTCCCGACGACGTGCTCGCGCACGCGGCCATCGCCCGGGCGGTGGCCCCCGTGCCGATCGCCACCGGCGAGCACGGCATGAGCCGGGTGCTGTTCAAGCAGCTGCTCCAGGCCGGCGCGGCCTCCATCGTCCAGATCGACTCCACCCGCGTCGCCGGGGTCAACGAGAACATCGCGATCCTGCTCCTGGCGGCCGCGTTCGGCGTCCCGGTCTGCCCGCATGCCGGAGGCGTCGGCCTCTGCGAGGCGGTGCAGCACTTCTCGATGTTCGACTACGTCGCCGTGTCGGGCTCGCAGGAGGGGCGCATGATCGAATACACGAAGCACCTGCACGAGCACTTCGTCACCCCGGTCGAGCTGCACCGCGGGCGCTACCGTGCGCCGCTCGCCCCCGGGATCGGGATGGAGATGATCCCGGAGTCGCTCCGCGCACACGAGTTCCTGCCGACCCTCGTCGACTGACGACGACCCACCGAAGGAGCACCCGCATGCGCGTCGCCCTCCACTCCGTGCTCCGCGAAGGACACGAGCTCGCCTACGACGAGGCCCACGCCGCCATCCCGGACGACCTGGTCGCGTCGTTCGGCCGCCTCGGCATCCGCGACTGGGCGATCTGGCGGAGCGGGCGGCACCTGTTCCACCTCGTGGAGTGCGAGGACTTCGCCGCCGCGATGGCGGCGCTGGAGGACGATCCGGCCAATCGGCGCTGGCAGGAGTCCATCAACCGGCACGTCGACCACTTCGAGCGGCTCGGCAGCGGAGTGGACGGCCAGGAGCTCCCGCTCGTGTGGGAGCTCTCTCAGCAGCGTGACAGCTGACCGTTACGTTCACAGCTTGACTCCAACCCGAGGATGATTCACGCTTATCCCTATGACCGCCACTCCGGGCCTCGTGCCCCGTGGCGCTCGCAATCCCGGGTCGCAGGGCGCACTGAGGCACCTGAACCAGGAGCGCCTCGTCGAGTTCCTCCTGGCGAACGGCCCCTCCACCCAGGCTGAGCTGGCGCGCGGGACGGGGCTGTCCACCGCCACCGTCTCGAACATCGTCCGGGACATGGCGGTCAAAGGCGTCGTCACCACGACACCTGTCACCTCCAGCGGTCGGCGGGCGCTGCTCGTTCAGCTGAGCGACACCGGAGACATCGCGGTCGGCGTCGACTTCGGCCGCCGCCACGTGCGCATCGTGCTCTGCACGCTCGGGTACGAGGTGCTGGCGGAGCAGGAGCTCGCCCTCCCGCTCGGCTACGACGTCACCGGGGCGGTGGCCGACGCCTCCGACCTGCTCGATCGCATGCTCGCCGACGGCGGCCACGACCGCGAGTCGGTGCTCTCGGTCGGCATCGGCATCCCCGGTCCCATCGACCGGCGCACCGGCACGGTGCTGCAGGGCGCGATCCTGCCGGAGTGGGTCGGGGTCAACCTCCGCGACCTCGAGAACGCCTTCCGCTTCCCGGTCGTGCTCGACAACGACGCCAACCTCGGTGCGCTGGGCGAGGTCACTTGGGGTGCCCATCGCGGCGTGCGCAACATCATCTTCGTCAAGATCGGCTCGGGCATCGGCGCCGGGCTGATCATCAACGGCCTCACCTACTACGGCTACCTCGGCATCACGGGGGAGCTGGGGCACACGCCCGTCGTGGACCCCGGCGTCATCTGCCGGTGCGGCAACCGCGGGTGCCTGGAGACGGTGGCCTCGACGACGGTCATGATCGAGTCCCTCGGCCGGAGCGGGACGGAGCCGGTGACGACCGCGGACATCCTGCGCCGCGGCCTCGAGCGCGATCCGGCGGCGCTGCGCGTCGTGGGCGACGCCGGGCAGGCGATCGGCCAGGCGATCGGGAGCATCGCCAACGTCATCAACCCCGAGCTGGTGCTGATCGGCGGTCCCCTGGTGGGCCTGGGCGACGCCCTGCTGGAGCCGATCCGGCGCGGGATCCAGCACAACGCGATCCCGATCATCGCCGACACGACGACCGTGAGCGTGTCGTCGCTGGGCGATCGCGCCGAGTCGCTGGGCGCCGCGGCCCTCGTCATCCAGAACGCCCTCGCGGGCGCGGAGTAGCCCCGCCCTCCGCGAAGGCGTACCGTGCACGTCACGCAAACCGTTACCGTCTCGTTGTCTTCACTATTTGACGCCAAGACCAGACATAGCGTTTACTACTTAGGCGCATGACCGAACATGCGTGGCAACAATCCGAAACCAAGGAGCGACGATGTCGTCGAACGCAGTCATCCTCGAGATGCGCGCGATCACCAAGGAGTTCCCCGGTGTCAAGGCGCTGGAGGATGTGTCCCTGACCGTCAAGGCCGATGAGATCCACGCGATCTGCGGCGAGAACGGTGCGGGCAAGTCCACTCTCATGAAGGTCCTCTCGGGCGTGTACCCGTACGGGACCTACTCGGGCGACATCGTCTACCAGGGCGAGGTCATGCGGTTCAAGGACATCAAGTCCAGCGAGCAGCAGGGCATCGTGATCATCCACCAGGAGCTCGCCCTCATCCCGGAGCTCTCGATCACCGAGAACATCTTCCTGGGCAACGAGCCCGGTCGCGGCGGCGTCATCAACTGGAACGAGGCCAAGTCCCGCGCCGTCGAGCTTCTCGCGCGCGTCGGCCTCTCCGACGACCCGGACACGCAGATCAAGAACATCGGCGTCGGCAAGCAGCAGCTGGTCGAGATCGCGAAGGCGCTCAACAAGTCGGTGAAGCTGCTCATCCTCGACGAGCCCACCGCCGCGCTGAACGAGGCCGAGTCGGCCCACCTGCTCGACCTCATCCTGGGTCTGAAGAGCAAGGGCATCAGCTCCATCATCATCAGCCACAAGCTCAATGAGATCGAGCGCGTGGCCGACGAGATCACGATCATCCGCGACGGCCGCAGCATCGAGACGCTCAACGTCAAGGCCGACGGCGTGGACGAGGACCGCATCATCCGCGGGATGGTCGGGCGCACGCTCGAGAGCCGCTTCCCGGAGCACACGCCGAAGATCGGCGAGGTCTTCTTCGAGGTGCGCGACTGGGTCGTCCAGCACCCGCAGGTGCCGGACCGCCTGGTCGTCAAGAACTCCAGCTTCACCGTCCGCCGCGGCGAGATCGTCGGCTTCGCCGGCCTCATGGGCGCCGGCCGCACCGAGCTCGCGATGAGCGTCTTCGGCCGCTCCTACGGCAACTTCATCTCCGGTGAGATCTACAAGGACGGCCGGCAGATCCAGGTGCGCAACGTCTCCGAGGCGATCGCGAACGGCATGGCCTACGTCAGCGAGGACCGCAAGGTGCTCGGCCTCAACCTCATCGACGACATCAAGCAGTCGATCGTCGCGGCCAAGCTGACGAAGATCGCGAAGCACGGCGTCGTCGACGACCTGAAGGAGTACGCGGTCGCCGAGGAGTACCGCAAGAGCCTGCGCATCAAGACGCCGGACGTCGACCGCGGGGTCAGCACGCTCTCGGGCGGCAACCAGCAGAAGGTCGTCCTGGCCAGGTGGATGTTCACGGACCCGGACCTCCTCATCCTCGACGAGCCGACCCGCGGCATCGACGTCGGCGCCAAGTACGAGATCTACGGCATCATCCAGCAGCTGGCCGCGCAGGGGAAGGGCGTCATCGTCATCTCCTCGGAGCTCCCCGAGCTCCTCGGCATCTCCGACCGGATCTACACGATCTTCGAAGGTCAGATCACGAACGAGTTCCCGATCGCGGAAGCGACCCCCGAAGCGCTCCTGAAGAGCATGACATCCGCCAAGAAGAGGGTGACGGCATAACCATGACCACACAGATTTCCGAGAAGAAGAAGTCCGGGGGTATCCGCGACCTCGGCAAGATGTTCGGCAGCGGCCAGTCCACCGGGCGCCAGTTCGGCATCCTGGGCGCGCTCGTCGTCATCGTGGTGTTCTTCCAGATCGTCACGGGCGGCAAGACGCTCGACCCGGTGAACCTCATCAACCTGGTCAACCAGAATGCCTACGTGCTGGTCCTCGCGATCGGCATGGTGATGGTGATCATCGCGGGGCACATCGACCTGTCGGTCGGATCCGTCGCGGCCGTCGTCGGCATCGTGGTCGCCCAGGCGATGACGCAATGGCACATGCCGTGGCCCCTCGCCATCATCCTCGGGCTCGTGATCGGCGCCGTGATCGGCGCCTGGCAGGGCTGGTGGGTCGCCTACGTCGGCGTCCCGGCGTTCATCGTGACGCTGGCGGGCATGCTCATCTTCCGCGGTCTCAACCAGTTCATCGGCAACGCGAACACGATCCCGGTGCCGGACGGCTTCACCTTCATCGGCGGCGGCTTCCTCCCCGAGTGGGGCCCCGACACGGGCTTCAACAACTCGACGCTGCTGCTCGGCCTGATCGTGGTCGTCGCGATCGTGCTGCTCGAGGTCCGCACGCGCCACAACCAGACCAAGATGGGCTCCGAGAAGGCGCCGCTCTGGGTGAGCGTGTTCAAGGTCCTGGTCCTGGGCGCCGTCGTCGTGTACTTCACCTTCCTGTTCGCGAGCGGCCGCGTCGGCACCTCCTTCCCGGTCGCCGGTGTCATCCTCGGCGTCCTGATCATCGTGTACTCGTTCGTCACCCGCAGCACGATCTTCGGCCGTCACATCTACGCGGTCGGCGGCAACTGGCACGCGGCGGAGCTCTCGGGCGTGAAGATCAAGCGCATCAACTTCTTCGTCATGATGAACATGTCGGTGCTCGCCGCGCTTGCGGGCATGATCGCCGTGGCCCGCTCGGTCTCCTCCGGCCCGCAGGACGGTCTCGGCTGGGAGCTCGACGCCATCGCGGCCGTCTTCATCGGCGGCGCGGCCGTCTCGGGCGGCATCGGCACCGTCGCCGGCTCCATCGTCGGTGGTCTGGTCATCGCGGTCCTCAACAACGGCCTCCAGCTGCTGGGAGTCACGAGCGACAAGGTGCAGATCATCAAGGGGCTCGTCCTGCTCATCGCGGTCGGCATCGATGTCTACTCGAAGCGTCGCGGCGGCCCCTCGCTGATCGGCCGGATGTTCGGCGGCGGCAAGAAGCAGGAGGCCGACGCGGTCGGCGCCGACCAGCCCGCCGTGGTCCCCGCGGACGACTCCGCCGAGGCCTCGTCCCGTTCACTGACGAACTGACTTCACCTCACACCTGCACCATCCAACACACAGAAAGTAGAAACGCCATGCGCAAATTCGCACTCGCGACAGTGGCTGTCGCAGCTGCCGCCGCGCTCGCCCTCACGGGCTGCTCGAGCCGTGACGGCTCGTCCGGCTCGTCGACCGCGGCCGGCTTCCCCAAGGACTCGACCATCGGAGTCGCCCTCCCGACCAAGACGTCGGAGAACTGGGTGCTCGCCGGTGGCCTGTTCGAGAAGGACCTCAAGGACGCCGGCTTCAAGGCCGACGTGCAGTACGCCGGCGGCTCCGGCGTCTCCGACCAGCAGTCGCAGATCCAGTCGATGATCACCAACGGCGCCAAGGTCATCATCATCGGCGCCGTCGACGGCGGCCAGCTCGCCGCACAGGCCAAGGCGGCCCACGACGCGGGCGCCGTGGTCATCGCGTACGACCGCCTCATCCTCAACACGAAGGACGTCGACTACTACGTCGCGTACGACAACGAGAAGGTCGGCGAGCTGCAGGGCCAGGCCCTCCTCGACGGCATGAAGGCCAAGTACCCGGACAAGAAGACCTACAACATCGAGCTCTTCTCCGGTTCGCCGGACGACGCCAACTCGAAGGTCTTCTTCGACGGCGCCATGAAGATCCTCCAGCCGAAGATCGATGACGGCACGCTGAAGGTCGTCTCCGGCCAGACCGACATCAAGCAGACCGCCACTCAGGGCTGGCTGCCGGCCAACGCGCAGACCCGCATGGACACCCTCCTCGCGGCCAACTACGCGTCGACCGAGCTCGACGGCGTCCTCTCCCCGAACGACACCCTCGCCCGCGCCATCATCACCTCGGTGAAGGGCGCAGGCAAGCCGGTGCCGATCGTCACCGGTCAGGACTCGGAGGCCGAGTCGGTCAAGTCGATCATGGCCGGCGAGCAGTACTCGACCATCAACAAGGACACCCGCAACCTGGTGAAGCAGGCCGTCGCGATGGTCTCGTCCCTCCAGAAGGGCGACAAGCCGGAGATCAACGACCCGACCTCCTACAACAACGGCGCGAAGGTCGTCCCGGCCTACCTGCTGAAGCCGGTCATCGTGACCAAGGAGAACGCGGCGGAGGCGTACGCCAACGACCCGACCCTGGAGCCGCTGACCAAGTAGCACCAGCCTCCCGCCCTCGGGCGGACGGCGAAAGGGCCGGAGCGACGATGTCGCTCCGGCCCTTTCCGGTGTCCCCCTGGTTGTCCCCCTGGCCGAAAACCTGTGACAACCCTATGAGCGGGGTGCCGGACGGGACATCGGGGTCTCCACGGATTCTCGGCACCGTGGGATCCCCTACCGGATGGTTTGTTTTGCGACGGGACGCCAACATGAAGTAGACATATATCAGGGTACCCGCATCCTTCATCCGCCTCACCCGGCCGAAAGAACGCACATGCCCCGCGACACCGAGACACCCACCCGCCCGGTCGCCATCCGATCCGATCGCCGGCTTCTGCGCAACGACGTCTTCGAGCTCCTGCTCGAACGCATCCTCGACGGTTCGCTCGAGCCGGGCGCGCGGCTCAAGGATTCCGACCTGACCTCCTGGCTGCAGGTCTCCCGCACGCCGGTGCGCGAGGCGATCGCGCGCCTCTCGGCGGTCGGCCTGGTCGAGACGGCGCCGAACCGGTTCACGATCGTCGCGCCGCTCTCGCCCGTAGACGTCGTCGACGCGATCGCCGTGCTCCGCCGGCTCTACCCCGACGCGGTGCGGCAGTCCCTTCCCGCTCTCGACGCCGACGCCGATCTGGAAGTCGGCCTGCTCGCCGGCCGTCTGGAACGCGACGACGACCAGAACGCGGTCGAGGTGTTCCTGCGCGTGATGCACGTGGTGCTCGCCTCGCTGCGCAACGCGGTGCTCGCCGAGACGGTGGTCGCCGTGCACCTGCGCGTGCTGCGCCATCTGCGACTGGAGCCCGGTGCGGCGAGCGTGCTCCCGCGCCAGCGGGTCCTCGCGTTCGCGGCGGCATTGCGGGCGCACGATCCGCGGTCCGTGCGCATGGTGGAGCAGGTGCTGGACGATGCCGACGTCGCCGTGGGCTCCCGCGCCCTCAGCCTGCGCTGACCGGGGGAACGGCCGCTGGACGACGCAGGGAGGCCCGGTAGAAGCGCACCAGCTCCGACGCGCTGGGGCGTTGCGCCTCCATGGTGGTGGAGTCCACCCTCCGTGAGGCCATGTGATGCCGCCACGACTCGGCGGCGCAGCGGTAGTCCCAGGCGACCTTCGCGGCGGCATCCAGGGTGCGGCACCAGCCGATGAGTTCGCGCTCCACGGAGGCGGCGGACCAGGTGACGACCCGGAACCAGATGTCGGGCCGGCCGGGGTCGCCGAACGCGAACCGGCGCACGACCGCGTATGCGGGCCCGGCGGCACCCTGGCACAGCACCCACTCCGTCGGGTGGGCGTTCGCCACGGGATGCCAGGATGCGGTCACGGCGAAACTGTACGAAGGGCCCCCGACACCGTGTCGTCAGGGGAGGAGCCGGATGAGTGCCGCCACCACCGCGGCCGCCGGCACCACCACGATGAACGGCACCCGGAGCGCGTAGAGCCCGGCGGCGATCGCCAGGGCGGGGAGGCGCGCGTCCAGCTCCAGCGACTGCCCGGCCCCGAAGGTCTGAACCGCGATCAGGGCGGCGAGCAGGGCGGCCGTGAGCAGGTCGCTGATCCGGGCGACGGTGGGATGGTCGAGCGCCTTCGGCGGCACCAGCCAGCCGACCGCCTTGAGGGCGAGCACGGCGATGGAGCCCAGCAGGATGATGTTCCAGGTCGTCACGGCTCCACCTCCCGCTCCATCGGGATGGCCTCCGGATGCGGCGGATCGTCGCGCGCGCCGAACAGGTTGAGCGCTCCGACCACGATGGCGACGAGCGCGGCCGCGAGCACCGGGAGCCCCGGCATCAGGAACGGTGTCAGCAGGGTCGCGACGAACGCGGCGGCGACGGCTACCGCTTGCGTCTGGCGGGCCTTGAGGCGGGGCCACAGCAGCCCGAGGAAGGCGGCCGCCGCCGCGGCGTCGAGACCGTAGGCGCGCACGTCGCCGATGAGGTTGCCCAGCAGGGCGCCGGCCAAGGTCATGAAGTTCCAGCCGACGTAGACCACGAGCCCGGTGACCCAGAAGCCCGTCCGCTGCGCGCGGGGTTCGGTCTGAGCGGTGGCGACGGCCGTCGACTCGTCGATCGTCAGCTGCACGGCCGCCGACCTCCGCCAGAACCCATGGCCGATGATGCGCGAGAGCCGGAGGGCGTAGAACGAGTTGCGCACCCCCAGCAGCGCGGCGCTCGCGATCGCGGTGCCGCCGGCGGCCGCACCGCCCGAGGCGAGCACTCCGATCAGCGCGAACTGCGAGCCCCCGCTGAACATCAGCAGGCTGAGCACGCACGCCTGCCAGACGTCCAGGCCCGACGCGGTCGCCAGTGCGCCGAACGAGATCCCGTAGGCCGCTGTCGCGAGCCCCACGGCCCAGCCCGAGCGCGCGGCGGTGCGGACCTCGGGAGAACGGTCGTCGGCCATCCTGCGAGACTAGCGCGGCGCGGCGGCACGCGCCGCCGCGGGCGCGGTGGTCGCTAGCGGAACAGGCGCCCGACGAGCCCGTCGGCCGTCGTGTCGTCGAGCGTCCACGGCAGGAAGATGACCCGGTAGATGATCGGTGCAATGACGATGTCGATGATCTCGTCGACGGTGAGGCTGGATTCGGGGTGCCGTTCGAGCAGCATCCCGGCCTCGGTGCGCCGGTTGCGGAGGCAGTCGGACTGGCGTTCGCCGGCGCTCGACGCCCCGCCGCGCAGGAGTGCGGCGTTGACCGGCTTGCGGTAGTGGGCGACGAGTTCGCGGGCCCAGCCGGCGAGGTCGTCCCGCAGGCTGTCCGCCCGTGGGATCGGCCGGTCGGGTTCGAGCCGATAGGTCGCGATGTCGTTGATGAGGGTGGGGAGGTCGCCCCAGCGGCGGTAGATGCTGGTCGGGTTGACGCCGGCGCGCTCGGCGATCATCGGCACCGTGACGCGCTCGCTCCCTTTCTCCTTGACGAGGTCCTCGACCGCGGTGCGCACGTTGTGGATGACCGCGGCGCTGCGGCCCCCCGTGCGCTTGGCGGCGCCCTCGTCGATCGGTGTTTCGGACATGGCAACAGCTTAAAGCAAATTCTGTTGCTTTAACTGGTTCGAGCGTTTAGAGTCCACTAAAGCAACCCGATTTGCTTTAAGGAGGCCGTCATGACCACAGCCGACGAGATCTGCCCGACCGGCGCCACCGCGGCGCTGCACGTCGCTCCGCGACCCGCCCGTCGCTCCCTGCGGCTGCGTCCGGTCGCCGCCTTCGCCGGAACGGCACTCGCCTTCGTCGCGGTGGCCCTCGCGGTCGGCGCGCCGAGCCCGCTCTTCGTGCTCTACGAGCAGGAGTGGGGCTTCGCCCCGTGGCTGCTCACGGTCGCCTTCGCGATCTACGCCGTGACGCTCCTCATCACTCTGCTCGTCGCCGGGTCGCTCTCCGACCACATCGGCCGGCGACCGGTGCTGATCGGAGCGCTGGCCCTGCAGATCGTCGCGATGCTGATGTTCCTGTTCGCGACCGACATCGGCTGGATCATCGCCGCGCGGGCCGTGCAGGGCGTCGCGACCGGTGCCGCCATGAGCACCTTCACCGCCGCCCTCGTCGAACTGGCTCCCGAGAAGCACAAGAAGCTCGGCGCGACCATCGGAAGCACCGCACCGGTGGGCGGGATCGCCCTCGGTGCGTTCTTCACAGGCCTCGCGGTGCAGTTCACGAACGCGCCGACCACGCTCGTCTTCGTCGCCCTCGCCGTGCTCTTCGCGGCCGGGGTCGTGGTCGTCGCTGCATCGCCGGAGACCGTGGAGCGGCGACCCGGAGCGCTCCGCTCGCTGGTGCCCCGGCTGGTGATCCCTCGGGCCGCCCGTGGCGAGTTCGTCGGTGCGATCCCGCTCTTCCTCGCGACCTGGATGCTGGCCGGACTGTTCATCGGGCTGTCGCCGTCCATCCTCCACGGTGTCTTCCACCTCGACAGCGGGCTGCTCAACGGCGCGATCGTCGCGGTGCCTCCGGCCGTGGGCGCCGCAGCCGGCCTCCTCCTGACCCGTGCGCCCGCCCGGTTCAGCACGCAGTGGGGGATGGTGGCGATCGTCGTCGGCGTCGTCCTCGCCGGGATCGGCATCGCCGCCGCGGTCCTCCCGCTTCTGTTCGCCGGTGCGACCGTGGCCGGTGCGGGTTTCGGCGCCGGGTTCTCGGCGATGCTGCGCATCCTGGCCCCGCTCGCTCCGAACGACAAGCGGGCCGAGCTCTTCGCCGGCATCTTCCTGATCAGCTACCTCGCCTACGGCGTGCCCGCACTCGTCGCCGGAGAGCTGATCGCCTCCGTGGGGCTGCTGCCGACCGTCCTCGGCTACGCGGTGGCGATCGGGGCCGCGGCCGTCGTCGCGCTGATCGTGCAGACGCTGCGCGCCCGGCGGCTCACACCAGGTCGATGAGCACCTTGCCCACGATGCCGCCCTCGACGGCGTCGTGGGCGGCGGCGGTCTCCGCGAGGGGGTATCGCGTGAGCGGGAGGCCGTGCTCGGCCCCCACGGGCAGGGCGCCGTCCGCGACCGCGGCCGACACCGCGCGCACCGCGGCATCCTTCACCGACGCGGCGGTCGTGTACGTGAGCACGAACTGCCAGCGCAGGTTCTTCGACATGCTGGGCCGGACCGGCACGCTCACCTCGGCCTCGCCCGGGGTGTCCGCGTAGATCGCGATGGTGGCGCCGGTCGCGGCGACCCGCACGTCGAGTTCGGCATTCGCCGCGGGGTTGACCTCCACCACGATGTCGACGCCGCGCGGAGCCAGCGCCCCGATGGCCTGCGCGGTGTCGGGGTCGGTGTAGTCGACGACATGGTGCGCGCCCGCCGCCCGCGCGAGCTCCGCCTTCTCGTGGCTGCTCACGGTCGAGACGACGGTCGCCCCGGCCCAGACGGCCAGCTGGATGGCCGCGTGGCCGACGGCCCCGGCGCCGCCCGCGACGAGCACGGTGCGGCCCGCCAGGCTGCCGGGAGCGAGTTCGGCCGGCGCGTGCTCGTACGATGTCAGCGCGCGGTGGGCGGTCAGCGCCGGGATGCCGAGGCTCGCCCCGACGTCGAACCCGACCTCGTCGGGCAGCGGGACGACCTGCCGTTCGGGAAGCACCACGAGCTCCTGCGCGGTGCCGTCGGGGCGCTGATAGGCCGCATCCCACACCCACACCCGATCGCCCGCCCGGAGGCGGGTCACTCCCTCCCCGACCTCGTCGACGACGCCCGCGCCGTCCTGGTTCGGCACCTGTGGGCGCGCGAGCGGTGCGGGATCCCCGCCGCCGCGACGCGACTTCCAGTCCGTCGGATTGACCCCGGAGACGTGGATGCGCACGCGCACCTGACCGGGACCGGCGTGCGGTTCTTCCCGCTCACCGAGCACGAGCACGTCGGAGTCGCCGGTGGAGGAGTACGTGACAGCCTGCATGACCCCAGCCAACCACGTGTCAGCCCGCGGAGCACGCCCCCGAGCTGATCGGGGCGCTCCCGACCGAGGAGAGCACGGGGCGCAGCTCGGACAGGGTGAGCGCGTATCCGGTGTCCGGGTCGACGGTGGAGCGGGCGAAGACCACGCCGACGACATCCCCCGACGAGTCGAGGAGCGGCCCGCCCGAGTTGCCCGGCCGGATGGTTCCGCGCAGCGAGTAGATCTCGCGCTCGACGGAGCCGCTCTGATAGATGTCGGTGCCGCGCGCCGTGAGCTGGTCACGCACGCGCTGGGGGCTCACCGTGAAGGGGCCGTTCCCGGGGTAGCCGACCGCGTAGGCCTGCGCACCCGACGCGAGGTCCTGCCCGATGTCGAGCGCGGGCGCACCGAGGCCGGTCACATCGAGCACCGCGAGGTCGCGCGACGGGTCGAAGGCCACCAGGGTCGCCCGATCGAGGGTGCCGCTGCCGGACTCGCGGACCACGATCGAGGATGCGCCCGCGACCACGTGCGCATTGGTCACCACGCGCCCGCGCTGCACCACCCAGCCGCTGCCCTCGGAGTCGACGCCGCAGGCGGGCTTGGAGGCGAGAACGGTGACGACGGACTGCTCCGACCTCGTGACGTCGGCCGGAACCGACGGGTCCGGGGCCGAGATCGTCTTGATCGACTCGTCGCCCTCGAAGACCTTGGGCAAGCCGGCGCTGGCGAGCGCATCGTCCATCGCGCCCAGCACGGTCGAGGCGGGCAGCGGGGCGATCCCGTTGAGTGCGGCGACGACGCGGGAGGAGTCGGCCGCCTGCACCACGGTCGCCAGGCTGGTCGACATGGCGAAGCCGGCGACGAGCCACACCACGACGGCCCAGGTCGCGAGGCCGAGGACCGCGCCGATCAGGGAGTCGAGCCAGCGGATCGGGCCGCGGCGCAGCACCTTGCCGAGCAGTGCGGCGATCCCGCCGGCGATGGCGTAGACCACACCGGCGCACACGAGGATGACGACGCCGGCGACGATCGAGCGCTGGGTGACTCCGGTCCAGCCGTAGGAGACGCCCCAGCCGACGACGGTCGGTGCCAGGAACAGGCCGAGCGCGATGCCGCAGCCGAGACCGACGAGCGAACCGGCGGCGCGGATGGCGCCGTTGGTGTAGCCGGCGACCACGGCCAGCACGCCGAGCACCAGCAGCACGACGTCGACCACGATCTCCACGGGCCTTACGATGCCGCACCAGGCTGGGCGCAGCCTCAACCCCGGGTGAGCATCCTCTGGCCCTTGTCTCCGAGCGACCCCGGGGCTACCGTCCGTGGTCCGGTCCGAGAAGGATCAGGCGGCCGGGGAAGGAGCAGACCATGAGCGACGAGCAGCGCGGAGACCTCGATCCCGGCGAGCGGGAGATGACCAGTGCCGACTTGACGGCGCACGACGCCGCGCACGGGAACGAGCCCTCGCAGCAGGATCACCACGATGCCGAGACCGAGGAGGACACCGCTTCGGGTGGTGCGCCGGACTGAGGCGCGTCGACGACGGAGGACGGCCGGATCAGGTCCGGCCGTCCTCCTCGTCTCCATCGTCGATCGACTCGGGCGCCGGTTGCGGCGCCGGGACGATGTCCGGATCCATCTGCTCGTCGGGAACGATGTCCGGCTGGTCGCGCTTCGTTGAGGCCATGCGTGGACGGTACGCCCGCGGAGGCCCCGCGACAACGGGGTCCGGTCAGCTCCCTGCGGTGTCGTCCTTCCCGGCGTCGTCCTTCCCGGCGTCGTCCTTCCTCGGGGCGTCCCCCTGCTCGGGGCCCGAAGGGGTGCCCGCTGCCGCCGGCGGCCTGCGCCGGGCGGTTAGGACGACGATGACCACGCCCGCGATCGCCAGCACGACGATCGCGATCGCGATGCCGATCACCAGACCGAGCCCGGAGTCGTTCGCGGCCTGCGTCGGCTGCGGCGTGGAGGCCGTCACGAGCGGCTCCGAGCCTCCGGCCGTCGGCGCGGGCGAGCCCGGGTCGGACGCCGCGGGCGTCGCGGTGGCGGGAGCGGTCGCCGCCCCGCAGCCGGTGGTCTCGCTGCCGGCCGCCTCCGGAGTGCCCGCCGGCGGCTGGTAGGCGAACGTGTACGAGTTCGAGACGGTGTGGCCGTCCGCCGAGACGATCTGATACGTGACCGTGTACGAGCCGGCTGCTCCGAGCGCGACGGGCGCGCTGACGTTGCGGTCGGCGACGGTCGCGCATCCCGTTTCGAAGTGGCGCGTCGCCGCGTCGGGGCCGGTGACGGTCAGCAGGGTGCTGGAGCCGTCGCCCGCCAGGTCGAGCACGCGATCGTTGAACGTCAGCGTCACCGTGCTCAGCGGGGCGGTGACCGTCGAATCGGCCGCCGGGTCGCTGCTCACCAGGTAGTCGTGGGCGGACGCGGCGACAGCGGGCAGAACGGCGAGGGCGAGGGCGGCGGCCAGGCCGGCCGCCGCCGCGAGGGCACGACGCATCATGCCCGCACCTTACCCCGGCGCACGAGCGCCAGCACCGAGATCACGAGGGCGATGGCCCCGAGGGCGAGTCCGCCGATCCCGAGCCCGATCGACACGGCCGTCGCGGCGGTCCCCGCGGAGGTGGAGGCGGGCGTGGTGCCGGTGGTCTCGACCTGCGTCGTCATGGTGCCGCCCTCCTCGGCCGGAGCCGGGTCGTTCACGTAGAGCGTGGGGGCGGGGTGCTCGGGCTCCTTGCCGGAGGCGGGAGTCTTGTCCGCCCAGTCGACGACGCTGCCGTCGGAGTAGTACTGGTGCGTCGGCAGCAGGATGGACCCGGTGTCGGGCACGGCGCCGGCGGAGATCGTGAACTCCTGGAACTGCCCGGGAGCGATCTGGGTGCCGTTGTCGGCCGTCCAGGTGATGCGCACCGGCGCTTCGGTGATGGTGCCGTCGTCGGTCTTGACCGGCGTGGCGAGGGTCTCGGTGTCGACGGAGGCCGTCCACCCCGGGATCGGCTGGTAGCTGACGGAGGTGAACGGTGTCGCGGTGGGCAGGTCGACCACGAGCTTCACCGTCCCCGCCGTGGCGGACTCGGTGGGCACCTTGAACGTGAGGGTGGCGTAGCTGCCGGGCGTCGCCGAGTCCGGCGTGACGTGCACGTGGGCGCTGGCCGCGAGCGGTGCGGCGAGGAGCAGCAGGGCGGTGGTGGTCGCCGCGATGGAGGCGGCGAAGGTCGTCTTCTTCATGAGGGTCCTTGGTCTCTTCAGGGTCGTCGAACGCGTGCGCGCGCCGGACGGCCCCGACCGCGAAGAGCGAGGGGATGCCGTCAGAACGCGCCGGCGACGGCCGGAGGCCCACGATGCCGGAGCCGTGCGAGAGGAAGGCCCAGATCGCGCACGTGCGCCGGCTCGGCCGCGGCGACCGTGGCGACCACAGCGACGACCCGCACCGGAATCGGAGAGGCGCCGGCGACGAGACGCGCGAAACGCAGCACACCGAGCCGGGCGGTCTCGAACAGGCTCCAGAAGGCGCGCTCGCCGAAGCGCAGCGCGATGACCGTGATGAGCGCCGCGGTGGCGTGCGTCAGCCACATCGACGGCGCCGTGTAGTCGGTGTGCCCGGCCGGCATCGCCGCCCCGGTCATCGTGAGGTGCGACCCGGTGTGCAGGTGGACGGCGGACGCGCTCGTGCCGTCGGCGGAGACGAACCGCGCCGTGCCGTCGCCCAGGCTGAACAGCGCGTGGAACAGGAACTGGCTCAGCACGACGGAGGCGGCCAGCCTCCAGAGCGACAGCCGGCGAGACGTGAGCGCGATGGAGGCGAGGGTCGCGAACGCCAGGCTCAGCGCCAGGGGGACGACGCCGGGCACCGCTCCGCCGCCCGCGACATGGAACAGGGCGGCGACGAAGATGGCGACGGCGGACGCGAGGGTGCCGCGCATCGCGCGCGCCGGCCTCGATCCCATCGGTCCGTCCTCACTCGTCGCCCTCACGGTGTCGACGAGGGTTCGGAGTCAGTCTACGGAACGGATGCCGCCTCCCGGGCACCCTGGTGGGCCGGCGCCGGCCGGCGGTACAGTGCGACCGGACGCCCGCGAGACCGAGACTGAGGAGGGCGCGAAGGCCGCTGAGACCCGCGCGCGCCGGGTCGCCGCGGTCCTGAAGGAGCTCGGCTCCTGACAGCGCCGTCGCGCATCCTCGCCGTGCTCCTCTTATAGGGGCGGGATGCGGGCATGCGCGCGTCCCGCAGGCGGTTATCCTGTGCAGGATGAGCCAGGTGGACGGCGGAACGTGGAGCAGGAGGGTGCTCGTGGTGGAGGACCACGCCCTCATGCGCTCCCTGGTCGCCGACGCCTTCCGCCAGCGTGGATTCGAGGTGACGTCCGCCGCGTCCGCGCCCGAGGCGCTGGGAGCCCTCGAGACGGCCGACCCCGACCTCCTCGTCACCGACATCGACCTCGGCCAGCGGCCCAACGGGGTGGAGCTCGCCACCATCGTGCGGGAGCGTGCGCCGCACGTGGCGGTGCTGTTTCTGAGCAACCTGTCCCGGGAGGCCGCCGCGGCGAGGGCGAAGGACACGGTCGCCGACGCGTCCTACGTCAACAAGTCCGCTGTCGAGTCGGTCGACGACCTGGTCGACGCCGCCGAGGCGGTGCTCGCCGACCGGCCCATCGCGCGCGACGCGGAAGCGAGCGGGCAGCGGGATGCGCTGCTCCGGCTCAGCGAGGCGCAGCTCGAGACCGCACGGCTGCTCGCGGCCGGTCTCACCAATGCCGAGATCGCCCGACGGCGCGGTATCTCGGTGCGTGCGGTGGAGAAGAGCGTCGAGCGCGTCTTCCACGCCCTCGGCCTGTCGGCGGAGGAGGGCACCACCCCGCGCGTCGCCGCCGCCACCCTGTACGTCACCACTTTCGGCGATCCCCGCAGCGGCCTATGACCAGCATCGCGCGGGCACGCACGCAGCGCCTGATCGCCCGCGCGACCGGCCGCTCGGCGATCACCGTGTGGACCTGGGTGATCACGGCTCCGTTCGCGCTCACTGTCATGTCGGGGCTGCAGTACATCCAAGGCGGACCGGTCGCGGTGCTCGCGCTCTCGATCACGCAGCACCTCGTCGTCGGGGTGCTTCTCGTGCTCGCCTGGGCGGTGTTGCGGGTCACACCCGCGCGCATCCGGGTCGCCGCGGTGTTCACGCTGTTCGCCGGCATCGGGGTGCTGCGCCCGCTGCTGTTCCTCGCGGTCGGGGAGGTGCTGGGAATCGGCGTCGAGACCGGCGACCTCGTCGGCCGCATCGCGATCAACGTCGTGACCACGGTCACCATCTTCACCCTGATCGCGGTCGGCGTGGATCTCGTGCGCGACCACCTGGGCGTCTACCGGCGCCTGCGGGCTGCCCAGCGGGCCTCGGAGCTCGACGCCGAGCGGGCGGCGCTGCGGGTCAGCGCCATGCGGCACGCAGCGGTCGACGATGTGCTCGCCGAGATCGAGCGCGCCGCCGTCGTGGCGGATGCGCCGCTGCGGCCGAGCGAGGCCGCCCGTGTGCTGCGCGGGCTCGCGTCCGACGTCGTCCGCCCGGTGAGCCACTGGCTCTACGAACGTGAGGATGCGGAGGCCTCCGGCGCAGCGGAGGACGCGCGGGTGAGCAGGCGCGACTGGGTCGTGTCGGTGCTCGGGGGGATGCAGCCCGCCCCGCCGATCCTGCTCGCCGTGCTCTTCGCCGCCCTGGTGACGCCGTTCGGCCTGTCGCAATACGGGTTCCTACTGAGTCTTCCCGCCGTCGTCGGAGGCCTGATCGTCGTCGCCGCCGGCAACGTCGGCGTGTCCAGCCTCGCCGCGCGCTCCCCGCAGCGATACCGGGCGCTCGTCCTCGTCGTCGGCTACGGGGTCGTCGGCATCCTGCTCTCCCTCACGACCGATGCGGCGATCCGCTGGGTGGGCGTCCACCCGCACTTCATCTGGTTCGAGGCCGGCACGTACCCGTTGATCGCCCTCGCCCTGGCGCTCGTCGTCTCTCTCTCCTCACGCATCCGCCTCGACCAGCACGGCCTCGAGGCGGCCGTGCAGGCGAGCGTCTTCGATGCCGCCCGCCTCCGCGCCGACTACGATCACCAGCGCGCCGCACTCGCCCGCATGCTCCACTCGGGCGTGCAGTCGGAGTTGATCGCCGCCGCGCTCGCACTCAGCGCCGGAGGTGGCGAGGACGCCTCGGGCGAGTTGCGCCGCGTGGTCGACCGCATCCGCGTCGAGTTGCTCGCCCCCGCCGACGAGCCGGACCCCGAAGCGCGGGTCGGCGCTCTCGTGGAGAGCTGGCGGTCGGCGATCGCCCTGCAGTCGAGCATCGCCGCGGACGCGTGGCACCGTCTGCGCGAGCCCGCGCGTTGCGAGGCCGTCGTCGACGCGATCTCGGAGGGCCTCGCGAACGCGGTGCGGCACGGCGACGGGAGTCCGGTGACACTGGATGTCCGCTCCACGGACGAGTCCGGCGTGTCGGTGGTCGTCACCTCGGGCGGCGCGCTCTCGTCGGCCGCGCCGGGCATCGGGCTGCGGCAGTTGGCGGAGCACGCCGACGTCGATCTGAGAGAGTCGGAAGGTCGGGTGGAACTCGCGGTCGTCGTGCCGTGAGACGCCTGTCGTAACAACCGTACCCGTTGGTTCGGAACCCCCGCGGCGGAGCTAGATTCGGTCGGCCGGACCCCGCATCCGTGCACTGTCCCAGCTGGGGCGCTTCTGCGTGACCCGAACACGCGGGATGCGCCCCGTGGAGGCCTCCCTGCGAAGGCATCGATGATCTATTCGTCTGCATTGATAGAACGTTCAGGCGAAATGGGGTAGAAAAGATCGGGTACGTGCCCGCCCCTGCCCCCTCAGGAAGATCAGCTTGTCCCGTTCCTCTGCCTCACCGCGGCCTCGCCGCGGGTCTCGTGCACCCCTCGTGGTGGATGTGGAACGGCAGACCGAGCTGACGGCCGACCCCGTCGAGGACTTCACCCACGGCGAGCACTTGACCGCTGCCGAGACGACGCAGCCGGTCTACGGCAGCCGCCGCGCCCGGCTCGAAGCCGAGCGCTCGCAGCCCCGTAAGCGGGAACGCGTGGTCGTCACGCCGACCGTCGACCCGGCCGCCATCGCGACGGCCGAGGCGCGCGCCCCCCGAGTGCGTCGCTCGACGGCCGACCGCTCGAACCGCCACCGGTCGCGGCGCCCCGGCGAGCACCGCCGCCGCGGATTCCACGTCGTCGTCATGCTCGCGCTCACCGCGTTCTTCGGCACCGCCGCTCTGCCCGCCTACGCGACGACGACCGAGGGTTCCCCCGTCGGAACCGCGCGCACCGCCCTCGCCGTGCAGACTCTCACGGGTGGCAAGGAGGACGCCGCCCAGGTCGTCTCGCGCGACGGACTCGGGATCGAGGAGAGCCCGCAGGCGCTCGACTCCACCACCAACTCCACCGTCTCTCCGACCGTGCAGGCCCTCGCCATCCAGCTGATGGGCGCCGTCGCCTCCGGTCGCCTTGTCGGCTCGACGCCGAACCACATCCCCGAGATCGCCAACCTCGCCGAGGGCAAGGCGGTGCAGGGCTGCGGCGTGGACTACCGCGTCCTGCAGACGATCTCCTTCGCTCTCGCGCACTACAGCCAGGTCGGCGTCTCCGACATCAACCGGCGCTGCACGGGCCAGATCGAAGGCGCAGGCACCGCCTCGGCGCACTACGCCGACGGCGGCGGTCACGCGCTCGACTTCTACCTGCTGAACGGCAGCCCGCTCACCGGCGGAGACGCCAAGTCCCTGGAGCTCATCCGGCTGCTCGACCCGATCGTCCCGAACGGCACCGGACTCGGCCAGCTCGGCTGCCGCGGCTCGATCAGCCTCGACAACTTCAAGCCGTTCGACGACACCTGCAACCACGTGCACATCGACTTCCTCAACGCGCAGGGCTCGACGATCAAGTACTGATCGCCGAGCCCCGGCCGGTCAGTCGCCCTTCACGTTGACGATCTGACGCAGCGTGTGGCGCACCTCCACCAGATCGGCCGCGTCCGCCATCACCTGGTCGATCGGCTTGTAGGCCTGCGGGATCTCGTCGAGGAAAGCGTCGGTGTCACGGAACTCGATCCCTGTCATCGCCTCCCGCAGCTCCTCGATCGTGAAGCGCTTGCGCGCCGCCGATCTCGAGAACCGGCGACCGGCTCCGTGCGGCGACGAGTGCAGCGCGAGCGGGTTGCCGAGGCCCGACACCACGTACGATGCCGTGCCCATCGACCCGGGGATGAGTCCCGGCTGGCCCGGCCGCGCCGAGATCGCGCCCTTGCGGGAGAGCCAGACATCCTTGCCGAAGTGCCTCTCGCGCTCCGTGAAGTTGTGGTGGCAGTTGATCCGCTCGCGCTCCTCCACGGCCATGCCGAAGTGCTCGGCGACCTGGCGGATGACGCGGTCCATCATCTCCTCGCGGTTGAGCAGCGCGAAGTGCTGCGCCCACCGCAGCTCGGCGATGTACGCGTCGAACTCGGCCGTTCCCTCCACCAGGTAGGCGAGGTCGCGGTCGGGCAGATCGATCCACCACGTCGACATCAGCTCCTGCGCCACGCGGATGTGGTGCCCTGCGATGCGGTTGCCCACGCCGCGGGAGCCCGAGTGCAGGAACAGCCAGACGGCATCCTCCTCGTCCAGGCTCACCTCGATGAAGTGGTTGCCCGAGCCGAGCGAGCCCAGCTGCAGCTCCCACGCCTTCGCGTAGGCACCCGGCTCGAGGCCGATCGCGTCGGCCATCCGGGTCAGCTCCTCCACACGCGGCTGCGCCGTCGCGACCACCTTGTTGTTACGGCCTCCCGCCGACAGCGGGATGGTGCGCTCGATCTGCCGACGCAGTTCGCTCAGGGGCGTGGTGGAGGCGCGTGCGGCGACGTCCTCCCGGGTGAACTGGGTCTTCACCGCGATCATCCCGCAGCCGATGTCCACACCCACGGCGGCGGGCATGACCGCGCCGAGGGTGGGGATGACGGAGCCGACCGTCGCGCCGAGCCCCAGGTGGGCGTCGGGCATGAGGGCAAGGTGCGGGTGGATGAACGGCATTGTCGAGGTGGTGACCGCCTGTGCGCGCGTGGAGTCCTCCAGCAGGGAGGCCCAGCTCAGCAGGCGGTTCGAGATTCTCTCCATGGTCCTTTCGTCTCTCGTGAAGGGTGCGGCCGGGGCGGCTCACGCATCCCGCACGGTGACGGCACACAGAGAAGAAGCCCCGGTCCTCGAGGGGACGGGGGCTGCGGCATCCGGGCGGATGCGGTCTCTACAGTCCCCGAGCGGTCTCGAGCGTCCGGTAAGCGCGCTGTTCGCGCTGCAGCTGCAGGCTGAGCTTGCTCGCCATGACTGCATCTCCTCACCGGTCGGCTGATTCCGTGGAATCGGGGCGTCTGCGCCGGTCGGCGCAGGAGACCGACCATACACGCCCGGGCGTGTCGCTGTCTACCGCTGCTCAGCGAGGCGGTGGAACAGGTTCAGCGCCGCCCATTGCAGCAGGATCACCGTCTTGCCGTCGGCGATGCGGCCATCCGCGATCATCGCGAGGGCCTCGTCATAGGGCACGACCACGGGCTCGATCTCCTCGCCTTCGGCCTCCACACCCCCGCCGCCGGCGACCTCCGCCGGGCGGTAGGGCGCGGCGTAGAAGTGCACGCGTTCGGTGACCGAGCCGGGGCTCATGAAGAGGTCGAAGAGGTGCTCGAGCTCGCCGATGCGCACCCCGAGCTCTTCGGCGGCCTCCCGCCGGATGGCCTCCTCCGGCGCGTCGCCGTCGAGCAGCCCGGCCGCCGCCTCGACGAGCATGCCGTCGGGATGTCCGTTCACATACGCGGGAAAGCGGAACTGGCGCGTGAGCAGCACGGTGCGCGCGTCGGGGTCGTAGAGCAGCACGGTCGCGCCGTTCCCGCGATCGTACGTCTCGCGAGATTGGGTGGTCCAGGAGCCGTCGCGCCCGCGGTAGTCGAAGGTGGTGCGGCGCAGCACATGCCAGCCGTCGGACGTGACCTCCACGTCGCGCACGCGGACGTCCGGGTTCGCCGCCAGGTCGCGTCCGGTCTGCTGGAGCCCCGTGCGTCCGCGGCCGTCGGGGAGATCGTGCCCGGGCCGCGCATCCTGTCCATTCACGCTGGCGAGCCTATCCCGCTGCGCCGAAGCGCCGCGAAATGCCCACCGGACCGCCGACGCGGCCGACTATTCGCCGTCTCGAGGGTCCGGGGCCGCGTGCTGCTTGCGGAGCGCGCGGGCGGCGAGCACCGCTCCGGCCTCGGCGTCGCGGGCCTTCACGATGGCGGTCTCGGACTTGAGGGGGAGGCCGAGACCGTACTCGGCCTCCGCGCCGGCGAGGATCTCGCGCGTGCGCTCGACCTCCTTGTCCAGCTCGCCGCCCAGCAGGAGCGCGTTGTTCGCGATCCAGATCCAGAGCAGGAAGACGATGATGCCCGCGAGGGCGCCGTAGGTCTTGTCGTAGCTGCCGAAGTTGGAGACGTAGAACGCGAGCCCGGCCGACGCGACGCCGATGACCAGGATCGCCGTGATCGAGCCGAGCGTCACCCAGCGGAAGCGCGGATACTTCACGTTCGGCGCGACCCCGTAGAGCAGTGCGACCAGGACGACGAGCGCGAGGACCACGACGGGCCAGCGCAGGATGGACCACGCCGTCTGCGCCTCGTCCCCGAGGCCGATCGCGCCGCCGATCGCCTGCGCGATGGGCCCGGACACCACGAGCAGGATGGCGACGACGGCCACCAGGGCGAGCACCGCGATGGTGACGAGCAGCTGCGCCGGACGCAGGGCGAACGCCGTGCGACCCTCCTGCACGCCGTACACGCGATTGAGAGCGCGGCCGAAGCCGCCGACGTAGCCGGAGGCCGACCACACCGAGCCGACGATTCCGATCGCGAGCGCGAGGCCGGTCGCGGGGGAGCCGGCCAGGTCTTCGATCGGGCCGCGGACGACATCGAGCATCCCCGGCGCCACCTCATTGACCATCCCGAACAGTGCGTCGATGCCCGACCTGCTCTGGCCGACGAGGCCCAGGATGCTGACGAGGGCGATCATCGCCGGGAAGAGCGACAGCACGCCGAAATAGGTGAGCCCGGCCGCCAGATCGGTGCAGGCGTCGCGGGAGAAGCCGCGGAGCGTGCCCTTCAGGACGAAGCCCCAGGGCAGCCGGTACCAGGGCACGAGCGGGCGGTCAGCCGTCACGCCGGCGCTTCCCGATCAGCAGCGCGACCGCACCGGCGGCGGCAGCGGCCACAGCCAGAAGGATCCCGGCCGCGGCGACCGGGTGCGAGCGGATCTGCACGCGCGGGTTGAACGTCGCGAAGATGTCGTCGAGCGTGCTCGCCAGCTCGCTGCGTGTGAGCTCGAGGTCGAGCTGGATGGTGTTCATGCCGGCGTTCTTCGGCAGCGGCGGGCGGGAGCCTGCGGCGGTCGTCCCACGGGCGGTCGTCGGAGCGGTCACGGCTGCTGTCCCTTCAGTGCGTGCGCGTCGGCCTTCAGCTCGGAGCCGAGATCGTCGGGGAGGGGCGGGACGCCGCGCTTGAGGCTCGCGCGGCCGATCAGCGCCGCCAGCAGGGCGAGCAGGATCAGGATGCCCGCCACGATGAGCGCGGCGAGCCACGCGGGGACGACGAGCGCGAAGGCGAGGACGGCCGCGGTCACGAGCACTCCGAGCGCGAAGAACACGAAGACCAACGCGCCGACGAGCAGCCCGGCCCCGATGCCCGCCGCCTTGGCCTTCGCCGACATCTCCGCCTTGAAGAGGGCGAGTTCGGCCGAGACCAGGCGCTTCACTTGGGCGACCAGATCGCGCGTCAATTCCGGCAGCGGTCTGAGACCGCGCGTCGTGCGCCGCCGCTCCCTGGGGAGAGCGGACCCTGCCGTGGGGCGGCCCGTACGCGTGCTGTCCTGTGACATCGTGTGGTCATTCTCCCTTCACCCGTACCGTGACCGTACCCCGATGGGATGGTGCACACTAGGGACATGAGCGGTGACGACTCCCTCGGGCGGGGCGGAATCCTGGTGGCGGTCGTCGCCGGACAGCCGGTGGCCGTGCTCGAACAGGCAGCCCGGTTGGCCGACGACCTCGACGTCCCATTGATCTGCGCGACGGTCGACCCCAACCGGTACCTCGTGTCCAACTATGTCGACGGGACCGTGGTCGCGCTCCCGTACGACCCGGATCTCCCGGAGGCGGAGGACGAGGAGTTCGACGCCGAGCTGGAGGAGCGCATCCGCTCGGTGCTCGCCGGGCGGGGAGTGCCCTACACGCTGCGGCAGCTCGCAGGCGACCCGGCGTGGGCGCTCACCCGTCTCGCGGACGAACTGGACGCGCGGTACATCGTCGTCGGCACCCGGGAGGCAGGCCTGCGCGGCAGCCTCCGCGAGTTCTTCAACGGATCGGTCGCGGTGCACCTGGCGCATCGCCAGCACCGGCCGGTGATCGTCGTGCCCCTCGCACCCGTCCCCGGAGCCGAATCGCTGCCGTGGGAAGAGCCGCCGCAGAAGTGACGGCCCGCCGAACTGTCCCGGTGCACCTGCACGGGAGCTCCCTGCTGCTCGTCTTCGTGGGCGGTGCCCTCGGCACGACCGTGCGCTACTTGATCTCGGCGGCCGTGCCACCTGTCCTCGGCCTGCCGCTCGCGACCCTCGGCATCAACGTCGTCGGCGCTTTCGTGCTGGGCTGGCTGCTGGAGGCTCTCGCTCTGCGCGGGCCGGACGAAGGCCGTCGTCGTGCCGTCCGTCTCTTCGTGGGCACCGGCATCCTGGGTGGTTTCACCACCTACTCGGCGTTCGCCGTCGACACGGACGGGCTGATCGTCGCACAGAACGTCGGCGGGAGCATCGTCTACGCCGTCGCCACCGTGGCGGTCGGCGCGCTGGCCTCCGTCGCCGGCATCGCGGTCGGCGCGGCGATCGGTCGTCGACGGGCGAAGCGTGAGCAGCAGGAGGGGGAGGGCTCGTGACACCCGTGCTGGTGCTCGCCGTCGCCGTGGCGGGCGGTCTCGGCGCCGTCGCCCGGCTCGTCCTCGATGGCGTGACGCGCAGCCTCGTGCGCGTGAACTTCCCGCTCGGGACGACCGTCATCAACGTGACCGGCTCATTCCTGCTGGGGCTCGTGACCGGGCTCGCCCTGGCGAACGGGCTCCCGGCCGAGTGGCGTGCCATCCTCGGCACCGGCTTCCTCGGCGGCTACACGACGTTCAGCACCGCCAGCTACGAGACCGTGCGCCTCGCGCAGCAGCGACGCCACCGGGCCGCGTTGTTCAACGGCGTCGGGATGCTGTTGCTCGCGCTCGCCGCGGCCGGACTCGGCCTGTGGCTCGGCCAGTTGTGAGGGCGGTCAGTCCTCGCCGCCGTCCTGCTCCATCCACCACTCGGTGAACTCCTCGGCGCGGCCGTCCGGGGCCAGCAGGATCACCCACAGGTTGCTGTATGTGGGCCCATCGACGTAGTCGGTGACGCCCTCGACGAAATACTGCGGGCCGTCCTGGCCGAGCAACCGCCACTCGAACGAGGCGGCGCCGGGCTCGTCGCGCGCGTCGAGCCAGCCCTCCACGATCTCGATGTGGCCGTCCCACGGCTCCGCGAACGGTTCGGTGCGGTAGCTCGCGTCCTCGGTGAAGAGCGCCCGGATGTCGTCGGGGTCGTTCGACTCCCACGCCCGTCGGTAATCGTCGATCCAGCTGGTGATCGCGTCGGCCATGCCCCCGTTATACGCCCTGCCCGCGTCGACCCGCCAGCCTGGTGCAGCGGCCGCCGATACGATATGCGCCATGACTCCGGAGTTCGAGGACTGGGCGGCGTTCAACACGGCCGTCGCCGGCGCGGGGGCGGCCCTCGGCGGCCTCCTCATCGTCGCCTTGTCGGTCAACATCAGGCAGATCGCCGAGTCGCGCGGGCTCGCCGCGCGGGCGGGCGCCTCCATCGCCGCGCTGATCCTCGGGGTCGTGCTGTGCTGCCTGGGGCTCATCCCGGGCCAGCAGCAGATCGGCTTCGGCGTGCAGGTGCTGGTGGGCACCCTCCTGTGCGCTGTGCTGGCGGTCCTCGCCATCCGCGCCATCCGCGGTGACGGCACCAACCGGGAGTACCGACGCTACGACCTGGGCAACATCCTGCCGTTCGCGCTCCCGCTCGTCTTCTTCCTGGCGGGCGGCGTGCTCCTCATCGGGGCGATCGGCCTGCTCGGGATGGTGCTCGTCGCGATCGGCACCATCCTCGCGATCGTCGGCACCGTGCTGTTCTCGTGGATCGCCCTGGTGGAGGTGCTGAGGTAGTCCGCCCTCCGGCCTCAGCGCAGCGCACGGGATT
The DNA here is from genome assembly GCF_020521355.1 of Leifsonia sp. LS1. Lineage (NCBI taxonomy): Bacteria > Bacillati > Actinomycetota > Actinomycetes > Micrococcales > Microbacteriaceae > Leifsonia > Leifsonia sp. LS1. The sequence goes on along the minus strand of NZ_BPER01000001.1, from coordinate 12,541 downwards.
CGGCGCAGCGCACGGGGTTCAGCGCAGCGCGAAGGGCGGTTCCTCCACTCCGGGTGTGAGGGCTTCGGCCGGATCGGAGCCGACCTCGACGATGCGGTTGCGCTCATCGACGTGTACGACGCTCGGCACGAACGTGCGTGCCTCCGCGTCGTCGAGCTGTGCGTACGACATGACGATCACGAGGTCGCCGACCCCGGCGAGGTGCGCGGCCGCGCCGTTGACGCCGATCACGCCACTGCCGCGCTCGCCGGGGATGAGGTAGGTCTCGAAGCGGTTGCCGTTGGCGATGTCGACGACGGCGACCTGCTCGCCCGGGAGGAGGTCGGCCGCGTCGAGGAGGTCGAGGTCGACCGTCAAGGAGCCGACGTAGTGCAGGTCGGCGTGCGTGACGGTCGCGCGGTGGAGCTTGGACTTGAACATGGTGCGGAGCATGGTCTTCTCTCAGCGGAGGGCGAGGGTGAGCTGCGGGAGGGCGGCGACGAGCGCGGCGAGCTCGGGAACGTCGGTCGCCTCCGCCAGCGCACGTTCGAGGGCGGCGTCGTGCACGGGCCGGGCGCGGTCGAGGAGCTCGTGCCCGGGGCGGGTGAGCTCGGTGTAGATGCCGCGACGGTCGTCGAGACAGTCGACCCGGGTGAGGAGGCCGCGCTCCTCCAACCGGTTGACCAGGCGCGTGGTCGCGCTCGGGCTGAGCGCGCTCGCGCGGGCCAGCTGCTGCATGCGCATGTGCCAGCCGTCCTGCCGGTTGAGGGCGTCGAGCACCGTGTATTCGACGACCGAGAGCCCGGCTTGGCGAGAGAGGGCGCGCTCGAGCCCGGTCTCGATGAAGTTGTGCAGCGCGGCGAGCGTGCGCCAGCCCTGGGCCCGCACCTCGACGGCGTCGTCTCCGATCCCCACGGGGTCTCCTCTGGTCGGTTCGAGTGCTCGGGGTTGCGCAAAGTAATTGCACGTGCAACTATTTATGGCGCGTCTGCAACTAACAGACTACGCGCCCCGCGCATCCACCCCTCACACTTCACGGAGTCTTCACATGCCCGCTGGCCTGATCGCCCTCGCACTCGGGGGTTTCGGCATCGGCCTCACCGAGTTCGTCATCGCCGGGCTGCTGCCCGAGGTCGCCGCCGATTTCCACGTCGACGAGGCCACCGCCGGATGGCTCATCTCCGGCTACGCGCTCGCGGTCGCGGTCGGCGCGATCGCGCTCACGGCCGCAGCGACCCGGGTCCCGCGCAAAGCCGCTCTGCTCGGCCTCATGGTGCTCTTCATCGCGGGCAATCTGATGTCGGCGCTCGCCCCGACCTACGGTGTCATGCTCGGCGGCCGCATCGTCGCCGCCCTCTGCCACGGTGCCTTCTTCGGCATCGGATCGGTCGTCGCGGCCGGTCTCGTCGCACCGGAGAAGCGCGCGAGCGCCATCGCGATCATGTTCACCGGGCTCACCGCGGCGAACGTCCTCGGCGTGCCGCTGGGCACCCTGCTCGGCCAGGCGGCCGGCTGGCGATCCACCTTCTGGGCGATCACGGGCATCGGCGTGCTCGCCCTGATCGGCGTGGCCGTGCTCGTCCCGCGGGAGGACGCCGACACTGCGGCACCCGGCCTCCGGCGCGAGCTCGGCGCGTTCCGCTCCGGGCAGGTCTGGCTCTCGCTCGCCGCGACGGTGCTGGGCTTCGGCGGGATGTTCGGCGCCTTCACCTACATCGCGTACACACTCACCGGTGTCTCGGGCTTCGCGTCCGGCGCGGTCCCGTGGCTGCTCATCCTGTTCGGACTCGGGCTCTTCGCCGGCAATGCGGTCGGTGGGCGGCTCGCGGACCGCTCCATCGATCGGACCCTGCTGGTGCTCCTCGCCGTGCTCGCCCTGGTGCTCATCGCCTTCGCGCTCGTCGCCGGGATGCCCGTCCCGGCGGTGATCGCCCTCGTGCTCATGGGTGCCGCGGGCTTCGCGACCGTGCCCGCCCTGCAGCTGCGGGTGCTGACCTACGCCGATCACGCGCCCACCCTCGCCTCGGGCGCCAACATCGCCGCCTTCAACGTGGGCAACGCGCTCGGCGCCTGGCTCGGCGGGCTCACCATCGCGGCCGGCCTGGGGTACACCTCGCCGCTGTGGGTCGGCGCCGGGATGACCGTCGCCGCACTCCTGGTCGTCGCAGTGGCGGCCGGAGCGGCGAACCGGGCCTCCCGCCGGTCATCACTCACGACCTCGGAAGAATCGCTTCCGGTCTAGTAGACGACGGCGTACACTCGACCTCGTCTCGAACGGACCAGACCAACCGGAAGTGCTCGGAACCTGACGATCAGGGGGTGATCGTGATGGATGCAGCAGCAGAGGACCTGCTCCCATCGCGGCCTCCTGTCCTCCGGGTGATCCTCGGTTCGCTCCTCGGCGGAGCCGGTCTGGTCGCCCTCGGGCTGTTGTTCGGCGGAGGCTCCGCGCACGCCGACGATGCGACGCCCCCTCCGCCTCCCGCCGCCGCGTCGTCCGGGCTGGGCGGGGTCGTCTCCGGCCTGACGAGCGGACTCGGTGACGCGGTCTCCGGCGTGACGAGCGGGCTCGGCCAGACGGCCGATGCTGCGACGTCGAGTGTCGCTCCGGTGCTCCCGGAGCCCGTGCAGCAAGCCGTCTCGGCGGTCGTGACCCCGGTCGCCTCCGCCGTCTCGGACGTGGCCGCAGCGGACCCCGTGTCCACCGTGGTCCAGCCCGTCGCCTCGGCGGTCGACACGGCCGTCTCCTCCACCCCGGTCGTCGGCGACGTCGTGACCGGGCTCGTCGGGAGCGGCACACCGGTCCAGTCGGTCACCGCGCCCGTCACCGGCCTCGTGGACCAGACGGTGACCGGCGTCGCGGGCGTCGTGACCGACTCCGTCGCGCCGCTGGCGCCGGGTACCTCGACCCCTCCGGTCGTCTCCCTCCCCGGTCTTCCGGGAGCGGGAGGCCAGGCCGTCCCGACCATCTCCGGGGCGGCTGAAGCGGCCCTCGCTGCGGCGGCCTCCGATGCGACCGACGGCCGCTCTGTCACTGGTCTGTCCGGCCTTCCCCTGCTCTCCGGTCACGCGGGCGCCACCGGTGCGTCTTCCGCCGGCGGGGCGTCCGCTCCTGGACCGGTCGCGCCCGGCGATCCGCGGCCAGACGGCCAGGCTCCTCCCGGCGTGCCCTCGGGCAGCGCGGGAGGCGGATCCGGCACACCCGGTCCCGCGGTCGCGGCAATCGCGGACGGCTCGGCCCTGCCCGGGCGTGCTCTCGGGGTCGCCGCCGCGTCTTCTTCGGACGACCGAATTCCGGCGTCCCCCGTCGCCGACCACGACACCAGCCCCGACTGAGTGGGTCTCGTCTGCCTGCGGGCAGAACGCGACCATGCCTCCCGAGCGGAGGCGCATCGACACTCATTCGAAAGGCTGAATCATGAACAAGTACGTTTCGCGAGGGTTGTGGATCACCCTCTGCGCCGGCGGCCTGTGGCTGGCGGGCACTGCGGCGGCGAACGCCGCTGAGGCCCCGTCCGCAGACAGCGCCGGCTCCGGCGGCGCCCAGGCGCTCGTCGGGCTCTCCGTGCCGGTCACTCTCTCCGGCGACGGCATCTCGGTCGTGGGCGACTCCTCGTCCGCGTCGTCCGCCTCCAGCGCCCCGGCTCCCGCCCCGGCGCCGTCCGCCACGATCGACCCGTCCGCTGTCGGCGGCATCCTCGGCGGCACGCAGGCGGTGGCCGATGTGTCCGTCCCCGTCACGGTCACGGGCAACGCGGTCAGCGTGGTCGGTGACGCGGGCAGCGCGGACTCGGCAGCCACGGCCCCCGCGGCTGCTCCGGCTCCCGCCGCGACGGCCACCGCAGCCGGCGACTCCGGCGACGGCCTGCTCGGCGACGTGCAGGCCCCCGTCTCCGCCGCGGTGCCCGTCACCGTCGGCGGCAACGCGATCAGTGTGCTGGGTGACTCGTCGTCGACGGGCTCGGCGGCGTCGGTTCCGGCTGCCTCCGGGTCCGGGCCGTCGGCATCGGCGACGGGCGCCGGCTCCTCGGACGGCGGCCTGCTCGGCGCCATCCAGGCCCCGGTGGATGCGGCGGTCCCGGTGACGGCGGGCGGCAACGCGATCAGTGTGCTGGGTGACTCGTCGTCGACGGGTGCGGCCACCTCGGCTCCGGCCGGGTCCGGCTCGGGCGCGTCAGCCACCGCAGGTTCCGCCTCCGGCGGGACCGGCTCGGGTCTGCTCGGTGACGTGCAGGCGGTCGTGGGCGCGGACGCTCCCGTGACGGCGGGCGGCAACGCGATCAGCGTGCTGGGTGACTCGTCGTCGACAGGCTCGGCGGCGTCGGTTCCGGCTGCCTCCGGGTCCGGGCCGTCGGCATCGGCGACGGGCGCCGGCTCCTCGGACGGCGGCCTGCTCGGCGCCATCCAGGCCCCGGTGGATGCGGCGGTCCCGGTGACGGCGGGCGGCAACGCGATCAGCGTCGTGGGCGACTCGACGTCGACCGGTTCCTCGACCACCGCGCCGGCGACCGGCGGCACGACGGCCACCGGGAACGGCTCCGACGGCGGCCTGCTCGGCAGCGGCATCCAGCTTCCGATCGATGCGGGAGTTCCGGTGACGGCCGGCGGCAACGCAGTGAGCGTCGTGGGCGACTCGTCCAGCGACTCCTCCACCGTGGTGGCCCCGGCGACGGGCGGCACTACGGCGACGGGAGGGGGCACCGACCCGGGTACGGGGCTGCTCGGCGGCCTGCTCCCCGTCGAGGCGCCGGTCGGACTGGAGGTGCCGGTGACCATCGGCGGCAACGCGATCAGCGTGATCGGCGACAGCGGGACGACGGGATCGACCTCGACCCCGACCACTCCCACCACCCCGACGACGCCGACCACTCCCACCACCCCGACGACACCCTCGACCCCGGCCACCCCGGGTGACGGCACCGTCATCGGCGCGGTGGGAACGATGCCCGCCTCGGCCGGCGCGGTGGTCGCCCTCGGCACCGGCGGCTCGGCGATGCTCGCGTCGACGGGAACCAACGAACTGGCCCTCGGCGCCCTCGCGGCGCTGCTCGCCCTTCTCGGAGTGATGGCGCTCTTCACGGCGGCCAGCCGCGAGCGTCGGCACCACCGCACGCGGTAGGCGTGCGTTCGGCCTGCGGGCCGTCGGCACCCGGCCGGCGGCCCGCTTCGCCCTGCCCGCCCGCGACGGCGTTTTGCCCCATTCCCTGCGCACCCGCCCACCCGCTACGGTGTGAGCCATGAACAGCCTGCGCCGCGTCCGCGCCACCCGCCCCGTCCGTGCCGCTCTCGCCTTCGCCGCGGTCGCTGCGGTGATCGCGCTGAGCGGATGCTCCTCCTCGGCGTCGTCCTTCACGGGGACGTGGGGCTCGACGGCCGCGGGGCAGCCTCATCTGACGATCCAGGACGACGGGACGTTCAGCGGCAACGACGGCTGCAACGACCTGTCGGGCAAGGGGACGGTGAGCGGCGACACGTTCACGTTCGGCCCGTTCGCGTCGACGCTGAAGGCCTGCGAAGGCGTCAACCCGTGGCTGAACATCGCTGTCACGGCGAAGGTGTCGGGCGATGAGCTGGTCGTCTACAAGAACGGCGGAGGCAAGATCGGCACGCTCGCCAAGGGCTGAGCGTGCCGATCCTGTGAGTGAGAGGGCGCCGTGCATGTGCCTTGGGGGATCAGCTGCACGACGCCCCCTCGTCCCGATCAGAACCCGATGGGTCGACCGGGAGTCAGTGGTTCCTCGCTCGCCGAGAAGGGCTTGCCGTCGTTGTGCTCGAGCTCTCGGCGCTCCACCTCGGCGAGCAGTGCCTTCGTGAGCATCTCGGACCAGCTGCTGTCGCGCTCCGCGAACGACGTGGCGCGGTAGACCGCTCGTGCGCGGTTGCGCAGCGCGTCAGACAGATAGAACGTGATCGTGGTGCGCTGCCGTTTGGTCGTCGCCGGCGTGACGGTCGTGGATGGAGACCGGAAGCCTGATGCCTCGGACGGCTTGCTCATTCCCGACCTCCTGGAATATCACACGGTTACAACGGATCTTCCAAATGCTAACGCTGCCGACCCCAAGCGCGCATCATTTAGGCCTTCCTATGCATGCAATACCCGCGCCGCAGTCACCGGCCGGGGCCTGTCGTCAGCGAGAGAGGCGCTCGACGATGGAGCCGAACAGCTCGGGTCGCGCGACGGCCGTCGGCACGATGCGGGGGCGGAAGGGCGACCGCGCGGCGAGGACGAGCGCGGAGGTCAGCATCCGGAAGTCCCTCGTCGTCGCGCGCCAGGCTCGTTCGTACTGAGTGGTGTCGCCCGCGCGCACGGCGGCGACCGCGGCGCGCGCCTGCGCGAACCCGACGCGCATCCCCTCCCCGGTGAGTGCGTCGACGTAGCCGGAGGCGTCTCCCGCCAGCAGCACCCGCCCCGACGCACGCGACCGGGCGCGCTGCAGCAGCGGCCCCGCCCCGCGCGTCGGTCCCAGCTGCAGGGCGCCCTCCAGTCGCGCGGCGAGATCCGGGAGCGAGGCGAGCACGGCGTCCTGGTCGAGGGGCCGCCGACCGAGCACGGCGACGCCGACGGTCCCGGCGTCGACGGGGGTCACGTACGCCTCCGCCTCCGGAGACCAGTGCACCTCGACGAGGTCCGTCCAGGGCTCGACGGCGTAGTGGCGGCGCACCCCGAACCGGCGCCGGCTCTCCGCCTGCGGCCGGTGGTCGAGGCCGAGCAGGCGCCGCACGGGGGAGTGGAGGCCGTCGGCTGCGATCACCCACGGCGCCTCGACCGCGCCGCCGCCGGCCAGTTCGAGGCGCACGCCGTCGCGCCGCTGCGCGAGTGCGCTGACACGGCCCCTCAGCCTCCGCGCGCCTCGTTCGTCCGCACGGAGCGCGAGGGCGTCGTGCAGCACCGTGCGCCGCACCCCGCGGCCGGGACGCGCGGCGAAGCGGTGCTCCACGCGTGCGTCGCCGCGGACGTACGCGATGCCGGCGAGCGGGCTGCCCGGCGGGTCGACGCCGATGCGGTCCAGGGCCGCCAGTGCGCCGGGCATCAGCCCTTCGCCGCACGCCTTGTCGATCGGGCCGTCGCGCGGCTCGATCACCAGCACCTCCATGCCGTGGAGGCGCGCCTCGATGGCGCAGGCGAGCCCCACGGGTCCGCCGCCGACGACGATCAGGTCGGCATCGCCCCGCGGGGCGCCGCTCATGCGCGAGCGGGCAGGACGGTCGCCAGCGCGCGGTCCTCGCACGGGATGCGCACGGCGAGCAGGAGCACGGCGTTCAGGACGGTGAAGGCGATCGCCGTGATCCACGCGGTGTGCACCAGCGGCAGGGCGAAACCCTCGACCACGACGGCGACGTAGTTCGGGTGCTTCAGCCACCGGTACGGTCCGCTCGCCACGAGCGGCAGGTCGCGCACGATGATCACGCGCGTGTTCCAGCGGGGCCCCAGCGCGGCGATGCACCACCAGCGCAGCGCCTGGCTGGCCAGCACCAGCGCGAGCATCGGCCAGCCCAGCCCGGGCAGGAAGGGGCGGTCGCCGAACCAGACCTCTGCGAGGCAGGCGAGCAGGAGGCCGGTGTGCAGCGCCACCATCGGGGGGAAGTGGCCGCGCCCGAACTCCACACCGCCGCGCGCGAACGACCAGCGCGCGTTGCGTGCGGAGACGACCAGCTCGGCGATGCGCTCGCCACCGGTGGCGAGCACGAGCACCGTGTACCAGATCACGCTGCGACACCGAGGGGCTCGGGGACACGCGGGGCGCCGTCCGCCCAGCGGAGCAGGACGAGCTCGCTCGTCACCCCCGGTCCGAGCGCGAACAGGAGGCCGACCGTGCCGGGGCCGTGCGCATCCAGCTGCTCGGCGAGAACGTGCAGCACCGCGGCCGACGAGAGGTTGCCCACCCGTGCCAGCGACCGCCAGCTTGCGTCGAGCGCCCCCTCGGGCAGGTCGAGCGCCTGGGCGAACGCCTCCAGCACCTTCGGGCCGCCGGGATGCGCGGCCCACGCGCCCACGTCGCTCACCTCGAGGTCGTGCGCGGCGAGGATCCCGCGGGCGTCCCCGGCGAAGTTCCGCTCGATCACGTCGGGCACGCCCGCGCTCAGCACGATGCGGAACCCCGTGCCTCCGATGTCCCAGCCGATCACGTCGGCGGTGTCGGGGTAGATGCGGCTGCGGGTGTCGACGACCTCCGGCCCGGCGATCCCGAGCGTCAGGGCCCGCTCGTCTCCGACCATCACGACCGCGGCCGCACCGTCGCCGAAGAGGCCGCTGGCGACGATGTTGGCCATCGAGTCGTCGGCCGCCTGCACGGTCAGCGAGCAGAGCTCGACCGAGAGCAGCACCGCGACCTCCCCCGGATGCCCGGCCAGGTAGTCGTGCACGCGCGCGATGCCGGCGGCTCCGGCGACGCAGCCCAGTCCGAAGCTCGGCAGGCGCTTGACATCGGGCCGCAGCCCCAGACGCGCGACCAGCTGGGCGTCGATCGACGGGGCCGCGATACCGGTGACCGAGGTGAAGAGCAGGAAGTCGACATCGGCCGGCTGCAGCCCCGCCGAGACCAGCGCGCCGGTCACCGCCCGCTCGGCCAGCGTCGTCCCCTCGGCGATGAAGAAGTCGTTGGACTCCTGGAACGAGGCGAGCGAGCTGTACCGCTCCAGCGGCATGACCAGGCTGCGCGTCTCGACCCCGCTGGCCGCGTGGATGCGCCGCATGACGGCCTGGCGCTGCGGGTCCGGGGTGATCATCCCCAGCAGCGCGGTCGTGATCTCCTGCTGGGGGTAGCTGCGGGCCGGGAGCACCGGCGCCACCGACACGATTCGGCTCACACGCGCAACGTACACCCGGCGCACGCCCCGCGACGACGGCTCACGGCCGCCTCACATTTGGACCGAATGTCGGCTTCCAGTGCGCGATTCGCGACATTCGGTCCACATGTGTGCCGCTCAGGCGAGCACGGCCAGCGCGTCGATCTCCACGAGCATCTCCGCCCGGGGCAGCCCGGTGAACACGGTGGTGCGGGCCGGCAGCACGCCGGAGGCGACGCGGGCGCCGACGAACTCGCCGTAGGCCTCGTTCATCGGGCCGAAGTCGTCGCGCGTGGTCAGGTAGACGCGCAGCATCATCACGTCGTCGAAGGTCGCTCCTCCGGCGGCGAGGATCGCCTCCACGTTCTGCAGGGTGCGGATGGTCTGCGCCTTCACATCGCCCGGGTGCAGGTATTCGCTGGTGGCGGGGTCGACCGGGCCCTGGCCCGACACCTGCAGGAAGGGTCCGCGGCGGACGCCCTGCGAGAAGGTGTGCGCGGGCGGCGGTGCGTCGGCGGTGGAGACGGCGAGGCGGTCGGTCATGCGGTGCCTTTCGGTGCGGCGGACACGGGTGCGCCCGCGTCGGTGGGGAAGGGGGATGCGGTGGAGGATGAGGCGTGGGCGGCCTCCGGGAGCACCGCCAGGGGGATCGACCTCGCGGGCGCCCCCAGCTCGGCGGAGATGCGGGCGGTCGCGGCGAGCAGCGCGGGGAGCAGCGCGAGCACGCCCTCGTACGGCAGCACGACGTTCGGGACCGACACCGACACCGCGGCGGCGACCCGGCCGTCGGCGCCGAACACCGGTGCTCCCACGCAGTTCATGAAGGTCTCGTGCTCCTCGTGGTCTTCGGCCCAGCCGCGGTCGGCGCTCCGACGGACCTCGGCGACCAGGTCGGCGGCGCCGCTGATCGTGCGGTCCGTGTAGTGCTCGAACACCACGGTGGAGACGACGCGATCGAGCTCGGCGTCGTCGAGCGCGCCGAGCAGCACCTTGCCGACGGCGGTCGCGTGGAGGGCGGCGGGCAGCCCGACACGTGAGTACATGCGCAGCGGCTGCCGCGACTCGACCTTGTCGATATAGGTGACGACGCCGTCCTGGTAGGTCGCCAAGTGCACCGTCTGCCCGGTCTCGGCGGCGAGCGAGCGGAGGGCGGGGGAGGCCGCAGTGCGCACGTCGCGGGTGTCGAGGGCGCTCTCGGCGAGAGCGAAGACCGCCGGGCCGAGGTGGTACCGGTGCCCGCTGTCGCGCCCGACGAAGCCGCGCTGCTCCAGCGTCTGCAGGAGGCGCAGCACGGTGCTCTTGTGCACTCCGACCTGGTCGGCCAGCGCATCGAGGGTGGCGGTGCCGCGCGAGACGAGGTCGAGCACGTCGAGTGCGCGGGCGAGGGACTGGCTCATGCGGACCTCCACGGGAGCTCTCCGGGGTGCACCCGCCACCCGGACCACGCCCCCGCGGCGCGCGCGATCGTCTCGCGCTCCGCCACCGTCGGGACGGTGAGCGGACGGTCGCCGTGGCCGATGAGCGTCGCCGCGGCGAGGGCGTGGCCGAGCCGCAGGCAGGCCTCGTCGTCGCGGCCCTCGGCGAGGCCGGCGAGGAACCCGGCGGCGAACGCGTCGCCCGCGCCGACCGGCTCCACGACCTCCACGCTCAGGCACGGCACGTGGGTCTCCTGGCCGTCGCGACGGTGCACCGAGGCGCGGTGGGCGTCGTGCTTGAGCACGATCGCAGTCAGCTGCGGGAACGAGGCGAAGAGCTGCGCCGGGTCGGCGTGGCCGAAGTACGTGCCCGCCTCGTCGTGTCCGGCGAAGAGGAGGTCGGCCTGGGCGACGAGGGCGTCAAGCGGTGCGGTGTCGCGGCCCTCCCAGAGGCGCGGCCGGTGGTTCAGATCGACGCTGATCATGGCGTCCGGGCCGACGGCGTCGCGCAGGCCACCGGTCGCCGCGGCCGCGGTCGACGAGAGGGCGGCCGTGATCCCGCTGGTATGCACGTGCGTGGCGCGCTGCAGGAGCGACGCCGCGTTCCCGCGGCGCAGCAGGTCGGCGTCGATCGCCGCTGCGGCCGAGTCGCGGCGGTGGTAGTGCATCCGGGTGCGGACGCCCTCCGGCGCGACCGTGGACTCCTTGATGTACAGCCCGGTGGGGCGTGACTCGTCGCGCTCGACGGCCGAGACGTCCAGGCCGGCGTCGTCGGCGACGCGGAGGATTCGCTCGCCGAAGCCGTCCGCTCCCAGCCGGGAGACCCAGGCGGTGGGCAGGCCGAGGCGGGCGAGGGAGGTGGCGACGTTGAACTCGGCGCCGCCCACGTCGGAGCCGAAGGTCTGAGCCTCGGCGAGCGGGCGATGCGCCTCCGGGTAGAGCGCGATGAGGGCTTCGCCGAGGGTGACGAGCAGGGGCGACGGCATCGCGCCTCCTCTCCGAGTGCTCTTGGCGGACGTCCAGGGGCATGCTAGAACAGACGGAGCACGACGTGCAACGAGCGTTGCAACATACGCAACGCGCGGCTCCTGATCCCCGTTCGAAGGACCGACGTGAGAGAGTACAAGGCCGTTCCGCTGGGCTACGCGCTCGCCGATGTCGCCGCGCTCGGCACCGCGCGGCCCCCGCTGCGCGAGTTCCCCACTCCGCTCGTGACCCTCAGTGAGAGCGCCGTCGCACACAACCTCGCGACGATGGCCGAGTGGTGCCGCAGCACGGGCGTCTCGCTGGCACCCCACGGCAAGACGACGATGAGCCGGGAGCTCTGGCAGCGCCAGCTGGACGCCGGTGCGTGGGGCATCACCGTCGCGACGCCGTGGCAGGCGTCCGTCGCGCTGGGCTGGGGCATCCCGCGGGTGCTGCTCGCCAACGCGCTGGTGCAGCCCGCTGCGGTGCGCGCCTTCGCCCCCCACACCTCCCGGCTCACCGTCTGGGCGGACTCGGTGCGCGCCGTCGAGATCATGTCCGACGCGCTGACCGACGCCGCTGCCACCGCGGCGGAGCCGCTCGCCGTGCTGGTCGAGCTCGGCGCTCCCGGCGGGCGCACGGGCGCCCGCACCGTGCAGGAGGCGCTCGCCGTCGGACGCGCCGTCGCGGACTCTCCGGTGCTGCGGCTGGCGGGCGTCGCCGGATACGAAGGAGCCCTCGCGCACGACGGCAGCGCCGAGAGTCTCGCGACCGTGCGGGCGTATCTCGAGACGCTCGCGGCCCTGCACGACGCGTTCGAGGAGGCGGGACTGTACCCGGAGGGCGCACCCGTCGTCCTCACCGCGGGCGGCAGCGCCTACTTCGACGTGGTGGCGGACGTCCTCGCGCCGCGTCGCGACCTGGCAGGATCCCGCGGCCGCGTCGTCGACGTCCTGCTGCGCTCCGGCGCCTACGTCACGCACGACGACGGGTTCTACAGCGTCATCACCCCGCTCGGCCGGGTGGGAGGCGGCCCCTTCCGGTCGGCCATCCACGGCTGGGCGACGGTCGTCTCGCGACCGGAACCGGGGCTCGCCCTCGTCGACGCGGGCAAGCGGGACTTCCCGTACGACGAGGGGCTGCCGGTCCCGCAGGCCGTGCGGCCGCGCGGCGCCGACCGCGACCTCCCGCTCGATGGCGCCGTGGTCACCGCCCTCAACGACCAGCACGCGTTCGTGCGCCTTCCTGCGCACGCCACCGTGGAGGTCGGCGACGTGATCCGCTTCGGCCTCTCGCACCCCTGCACCACCTTCGACAAGTGGCGCGCGCTCGCCGTGGTGGACGACGCCCTCGCCGGCCCCCCCCCGGGGGGGGGGCGGGGGGGGGGCCCCCGG